>DBRJ01000004.1:27402-332183 GCA_002305915.1 Pelotomaculum sp. UBA1371
ACCCTTATGGAAACCATGGTTGCCTTAACGATTTTTGCAATCGTGGTCACGGCTGTTTTAACCGTTTATGTGCAGGGATACGCCAGTTATCATGCAAACAATCAAAAAATCGAGGTTCAGGAAAATTTGCGGATTGCCTTGAACAGGATTAGCCGGGACCTTAGACAGGCCAAATCCGGGCTAATAATTTACAAGCAGGATGGTAGTCCGGCAAACGATGGAACCGGGACAAAAATATCCTTCTTAACCGCCTCCGGTGAAAACATTATGTATGGTTACGACCCGGCGGACAAGGAGGTGGAGGTAAAAAGATACGCAGCCGGCAACTTCCAGCCGGTTGTCAGTAATATTGAAGGTCTGGAATTCCAGTTCAACAGTGATACAAAGTTAGTTACGATTTACATTAAAGGAATAAAGCAAAATTCCAATCCACCTGTTGCCTGTGAAATGAGCACAAAGGTTCAGGCCAGAGCTTACTAAGCGGGGATGTGAGATCATGCTCTACAATCAAAAAGGGTATGCCCTGATTATTGTCCTGATGATGACCATCGTTCTCTTTTTCATCGGCTCGGCAGCCCTGACCATGGGCGGTTCCGTCAGAAAAACAGCCGTACTGGAAACGGAACAGAAAAAGGCCCACTATATTGCTGAAGCAGGAATTGAAAAGGCCGTTGACAAAGCCAAGCGGGAGAGCGCCTGGGTGGAAAGCCTCGTCCTCAATTCGGAATACAACCTGGTGCCTGACGTGATTCCTGCCGGCTACGCCGACGGCAATCTTGTCCACGTTAAAGTACGGAAAGAATTCTATAATGATAGTAAGACTACCCTGTGTATCGAAAGCAAAGGACAGTACCGGGACGTCTACCGCGAGATTAGAGTTAAAGTGGACCTGGGCAAGCCCATGCCCTTTTACCGCGGCCTCTGGACCGAGTCACCGCCCGGCGCCCCTTCTGCCTTTGAAAACAACTCTGTGATTGGCTCAAATATGCTCATCAACGGGGACATTATTTTTAAACAAAATTGCACAATCTTGGATAAGGATGTCACTGTGGGTGGAAATGTCGTTATTGAAAATAATATGAACGCCAGGAACCTTAAGAGCGGAGGCCGGGTCACTGTTTCTAATAATGGAAGAGTTGAAGGCAACATCCAGGCCGTGGGCGATGTCATTGTGAAAAATAATGCTGTAGTGACCGGGGATATTAGATCCATGGGTAATATTACCTTGGAACAGAATGCGGTTGTCGGAGGTGACGTCTGGGCCAACGGTGTAGTCAATAACAGTTCTTCCAAAAAAGAAGGAATCTACCCCAATCAATCCATGGACCTGCGGTTTACAGTCCATCCTTTTCCGGAAATTGACCTGGACTGGTACCATAAAAACGCCGACTATTATTATTCCGGCTCCCAGACCTGGAGCGGCGACCTGAACCTGAACGGGCTCTTCTATATCGACGGCAATCTCAAAATCCAGGGAACTTATAGCGGCGTCGGCACGGTTGTGGTCAGCGGAACGGTAACATTCGAGGGCAACCTCGGCTGCACGGACATTGAGCAGGACGACCTTTGTATCCTCTGCGCCGGGAATGTAACCCTGATTAATGGGGCTCAAGTCAGGGCCCTGGTCTATTCGCCGGCCATCGTCACTATTGATAACAACGCAGTTTTGCGGGGAAGCGTCATTGCGCGCACCTTGATCCAGAACAATAAAGCAGAATTTTATTTTGAACCCAAAATGGAAAACAACCAGCCCGACTGGGTTACAACTTCTCTCCAGATTCTTTCCTGGGAGGAAAAATAGACCTTTTTGTCGTATTTACTGTATAATTTAAGATCGTCAAAATAAGGACGGCGCGCACATGAAGAAACTGTTTCAGAAGCTCCTGCCAAAGAAAAACCATTTTATGGGTGTTGATATCGGCGCCTACGAGATCAAGGCGGCCGAAGTAAAAATCATTGACGGCGTCCCGGAAGTGGTTGCTTTGCGCCGCTGTCCAGCTTCCCCGGGGGTGTGGACCGACGAGCTTGACGAGGAGAGCCTGGTTCTGGCGCTTGAGGAAATAGCCAGCCCTGACTTAAAAGAAGTAATTACCTGTATCGGCGGTGAAAAACTGGTCAGCAGGCTGACCCGCCTGCCCCGGATGTCCGACAGGGAACTGGAGACGGCGGCCAGGTTCGAGATTGAAAAGTTTGTACCCACTCCGGTGGATCAGTTGATCATCCGTTATGTCCGCCTGGATCCTGAAGAGGAAAAAGAAAGGCCTACCCCTAAAATAAAAATATTTATCCCCCGCACAGGTGAAACAAGAGAAATCAGCGGCAGTCCGGAGGAAGGCCAGAATATCCTGCTTCTGGCTGCGCCTGCGGCAACCATTTACCAGTACCACAGTATTTTTTCCCGGGCCGGGATGGTGGTTACGGCCGTCGATCTGAAGGCCTTTGCCCTCTGGCGGTTATTCGGCAGAACAGAGGAGGAATGCACGGCTATCCTGGACATCGGTTCGAAAACTTCGCACCTTGTCCTGGTCAAAGACGGGTTGATTAAATTCAACCGCCTTCTACCGGCGGGCGGGGAGATTTTAACCGGGTATATTTCGGAAAACCTGGGAGTGGGCCCGCAGGAAGCCAGGCAAATGAAGGAAGAAGCTGCCGTAACCCTGGATGACCAGGGTGATTTTAGCGCCTCCCGGATCAGCAGAGTTTTACAGGAGGTGCTGCCGGAGATCACCCGGGAACTGGAAAGATCACTGGATTACTGTGTGCAGGAAAACATTGCGGCCAAAAAACTGGTGCTCAGCGGAGGTACCAGCAAGCTTACAGGCCTGACCGGTTACCTGGAGGATGCTTTTGATCTGCCTGTGGTAATAGGAATTCCCTCTGTGGAGTTTTCCGAACCTTTAACATATGATCCGGCCTATGCCGTTGCCATCGGACTGGCATTAAGGGAGGCCTGCTCATAATGTTGTATAAGGTCAATATGCTGCCCGCCAAACTTCAGCGGGAAGGGCTCATTGATGTTAAACGCCTGGTTCTAATCAGCGCCGCAACGCTTTTCCTGGCCCTTACGCTGGGCGGCTACGGAGCTTTTTTAATCAATTATACTTTCATGAAAAACGACCTTAAAGATACCACAGCCCAGCTGGAGGCCCTGGCTCCGCTGGTGTCGCGGGTTGAACAGATGCGGCAGGAAAGAATTGGTCTGGAGGCGGCCCTGGAGGAATACGCAGAGATTCTACAAAACCAGAAGACCTGGTCCGTCCTCCTTGATGACCTGAGCAGCATTATACCCATTGATGCATGGCTGGTAGAACTGGCTATTCTGCGCAGGCCGGTTGAGNNCGCCGCCGGCCGATTCCCAAAACAGTACCGGAAGTCCGGCGGGACAGGATGAAACAAAGACTGCCGGCCTGCCCCATCCCAATACCATTACTTTAAAGGGCTATTCCCTGACGGTCTCCTCTGTTGGCGTGTTCGTAATGAATTTAAACTATCTTCCCTATTTTGAGGAAGTAAAACTGAACAGGATCAGCCTCGATGAACAGGGGTATCGTTTTGAGATCACTACTATCCTGAAGGATGAGGTCTAAATGTGGAACCGGCTGAGCAAAAGAGAAAAATTTCTCCTATTCGGGCTTCTGGGAACAGCCGTTTTCTTTTGTTTTTATTATTACATCTTCAATCCCCAGCTCAAGGCTTACAATCAGGTAAAAACGGAACTGGACGAACAGCGGACCAAACTGTTCCGGGCCCAGAACACGGCAGCCTCCCTCACCACAGAAACAGCTCAACTGGAAAAAGTAAAAGCCGAGTATGCAGAAAAGGGCAAGTTGTTTGCAACCGAGATGAGAGACGGCTCCGACATCATCCTTTTGGGTTTAAAATCACTCTCCGACAAAGTTGTCATTATTGAAATTGTACCGGCCGCAGTCAAGGAGAATGCCTATTCCCTGGAACTCCCCCTTAATCTCGTTGCAGAAGGTGATTACCTCAACATCCTGGCCTTTTGTAATGAGCTGGAAAAAATATTAAAAGGGATCAGCGATTTGAACCTGGCTGAGATCCGGAGCATGAGAATTGAGAAAATAAACCCGGAGAACCAGGCTGTCGCTTCCGGAATGGTCAAGGCAAGTGTGGAATTCGTGATCTATTCCTCGAAGGAACCCCAGGCCCGCCTGCAACTGGATTCCATCAACAGGTGGCTTACAGGCCGGTATAACATCTTCCGGGAGGCAGGTCCATTTGCACCTGTCCAGGAATTGGAAAAACATCTTCACGTTTCACCGGGAAACAGTGACACCCAGGGTAATACAGACGAAGTTACAGCGGGAAACGGCAGCCAGCTACCCGGAGCAGGTAACAATAGTAACTCACCACAGGAAAATAACGGCACACCGGAATCCGGCAATCAGGGTCAAACCAGGCCGGTTCAACCTGAGCCGGAATATATCCTTAAAAAATAAATTACGTTAAAAGATAACAAAATCAAATTATCAAGCCGGTATCAAAAATAGCCGGATGCAAATAATAACTTTGAGGTGTGGGGTTTTGGTGGATAAACAATTGTTAAAAGAAGTGCTGGACACAGCAGCGGCCAACGGCTGTGATTTTTCGGATATTTTTATTGAAAACAGACAGACCACCGGTATTCGCTGTGAAGCGGGAAAAGTTGAAAAAATACAAACCGGCGTGGAGATGGGAGCAGGTCTGCGGGTCATCTGCGGAGATTCCACAGCCTACGCCTATACGAACGATCTTTCCCGGGAGGGCCTCACCGGGGCGGCTAAAATTGTCAGCCATGCCGCAGCTTGCGGAAAAAAAGGCATCAATCTGGATTTTACCAGGGTGAAGCCCCTGGTTGACTTTGTTTTTAAGGAACGCCCGGAGGACGTACCTACCGAACGAAAGGTCGCGCTGGTAGAAGCCTCCGATCGCGCGGCCAGAACGGAGGGCGGAGACCTGATTAAACAGGTTATCGTGGGGTACGGCGACGTGGTGCAAAAGGTTGTTATCGCCAACAGCGCCGGGGATTACGTGGAAGACGAGCGCATCCGCACCCGGCTTGTGGTTCAGGCGGTAGCGGCTTCGGGATCCGTTATTCAGACCGGCAATGAGGCAGTGGGCGGGCTCTGTGGTTTTGAGCTTTTTGCCGGCTGCCCCCCCGAACAGGTGGCTGCGGCAGCAGCCAGGCGTGCTGTGCAGATGCTGGAGGCGCAACCGGCTCCGGCAGGGAAAATGCCTGTGGTTATGGCCGGGGAAGCCGGTGGAACCATGGTTCACGAGGCCTGCGGCCACGGTCTGGAAGCCGATCTGGTCCAGAAGGGTACTTCGGTTTACGCCGGAAAAAGGGACCAGGTTGTAGCAGCGAAAGAAGTCAGTGTTGTCGACGATGCAACCATTGAACAACGTTACGGCTCCTATCGCTATGACGACGAAGGGGTACCCTCCCGGAAGGTTAAACTGATTGACAAAGGTGTGCTGAATGACTTTTTATATGACCGCCTGTCCGCCTCCAGGGAAGGCAAACCCTCCAACGGCCACGGGCGAAGGGAGTCTTACCAGCACAAGCCTATTCCAAGAATGGGAAACACATATATAGCGCCGGGCAAAACCAATCCGGAGCAAATCATCCGGGAGACTAAAAACGGGCTTCTGGTAAAAAAAATGGGTGGAGGCCAGGTCAACACAACCACCGGGGATTTTGTTTTTGACGTGGCGGAGGGCTACCTGATCAAGGACGGCCAAATCGGTCCCATGGTGAGGGGCGCAACCCTGACGGGAAATGGGCCCGAGGTTTTGCGGATAGTGGAAATGGTAGGAAGCGACCTGGGTTACACCATCGGCACCTGCGGTAAAGACGGTCAGGGTGTTCCTGTAAGCGACGCCCAGCCGACTCTGGCCATCAAGGAAATCATTGTCGGCGGTACCACCCGGGGCAGGCCTGAGGGACAGATCAGGCGCATCTAGACCATTTGGTTTTACGAATTATCCGGCTGCGAGAGGGTATAATAGAGCCGGGAGGTGCAGCCATGGGAATGGAAATTGACACGGGCTGGCATGATTGGAAGAAAACCCTCGGCAGGGCTGTTAATACAGCCGAATTTATAGGCATGCCGGATGAATTGATCAACAAGATGGCCTACCAGGTTGGTGAGTTTTTGGCGGGCAACTTTGAGCCGGGCAACAGAGAGCAGCGATTATTGAAAGAATTATGGGAAGTTGGCTCGGAAGACGAGAAGCGGGTCCTGGCTAAGATGATCGCCAGATTGGTTGACCGGGACGTTCATTAAAGGAAGCTGCCCTGCGGCGCTTCTTTTATTTTTACATTAAACATGGTAACCGGTAAGTCAGTTAGTACCCTTAGATGGTGGTATATTGTGGTTTTATAACCGTTGGTTTTCATACACAACTCCAATTCTAAAGGCATATGTATAAAGTATATTAAAAGAGCTGAGATTTATTGTGATTCGCACCGGTTTCACAGGGGGTACGGAGATGAAAATCGGGGATATCGTTACCAGGAAGATTTACGGAGAGGACATGCAGTTTTGCATTATTGGTTTTTATACAAACCAGGCTACAGGTGAAAGGGTGGCCATCCTGGCCCTCCTGGACCCCAGCCTCATAGTGGAAGCAGCGGTACAGGATCTTGCCCCCATTTCGGCAAGACACCTTTTTGCCCTGACCACGCCAGTGTTTGTTCACTAAACTGCCAATGGGGCAGTTTTTTTTTACAAAATCATAGTTAAGCCGGCAAAACTATTTCAAATATAAAGGAATATTTTGACTGATATTGAATTATACTTATGCAGCTTATAGTAAAAGCTAAAAAAATGAATAATAAACATAACCAGCTTAACGGCACTTTTTTGGCCTGACGGGAACAGGGAAGGGAGCTGAATCTGTGGAAAATGAAGCATTTTTGGGCACTGCTGAAGCGGCCATTACCAGCGCAATCAGGATGGGCGCCCATTTAGCCGAAGCTTATATCTGCAATTCCAAAGAACTTAAGATCGAAGTAAGGGAAGGCCGCGTTGAGACCATGAAGCTTGCCGGGAACCGCGGCATGGGCCTGCGGGTAGTGCGTGACAGCCGTACCGGTTTTTCCTTCAGCACGGATTTGAGCCCTGCCGGAGTTAAGGAAGCCGCAGCACAGGCTATTGCAAATTGCGGGTTAACTGCCGAAGACCCGTTTTTGCAGCTTCCCTCACCAGGTGTTTTTTACCCGGAGTTGGATATTTACGACCCGGCGATCAGGGAAACCACAGTCGAAGAAAAAATTGACCTGGCCAAATCCATGGAAGAAGCAGCCAGGTCCTTCGACCCCAGGGTAAAAATAATCGAAAGCTCTACTTACCTGGACGGGGAAGAGGAAGTCATTATTGCCAATAACCTGGGCTTGAAACTCTCTTATAAAGGGGCCTACTGCGGAATTTACCTGGCCCTGACTGCGGGCGAAGGAGACGACAGTCAGACCGGATTTGACCTTGATTTCAATTTGAAATACCATTCCTTAAAACCGGAAGAAGTGGGCCGTAAAGCTGCCGGGCAGGCTGTCCGGATGCTCGGGGCCAGGCCGGTGACGACACGCAAAACTCCGGTTGTGCTGGATCCTTACGTGGCGGCAGGGTTTCTCGACCTGATCAGCACGGCCCTTACTTCAGAAGCAGTTCAAAAAGGCCGCTCCCTTTTTGCAGGAAAAAAAGATACAGAGGTTGCCTCCGGTAAAATAACGGTTATTGACGACGGAACCCTGCCCGGGGGGATCGCCTCAGCCCCCTTTGACGGTGAGGGTGTGGCCACCTCCCGTACCGTCCTCATTGAAGATGGAGTGCTTAAAGGGTATCTGTACAATACCTACACGGCGGCTAAAGACGGCGTTTGTTCCACAGGTAACGGCGTCCGCAATTCATTTAAGGGAACACCTGAAGTGGGCGTTACAAATATTTTTATTAAACCCGGCTCAGTTCCGGCGGAACAGCTGTTCTCGGAACTGGAAAAGGGCATCTACATCACTGAAGTTATGGGGATGCACACGGCAAACCCCATTTCCGGGGATTTTTCAGTGGGCGTGTCCGGCCTGTTAATTGAAAAGGGCCAGTTGACCAGGCCTGTACGGGGAATGGCCCTGGGCGGAAATATTATGGATCTATTGGCGGGGGTGAATGCTGTGGGAAACGATCTGAAGTTTTTCGGGAGCAGGGGGTCACCCACCTTGAGGATATCTGAAATGACGCTTAGTGGACAATAAGCAATAAAGTTTATTGCTTATTGTCCACCCTGGTAATATATGGAGACAGTGAAAACTTTGATTGTCTAAAATAAAGTTTAATGCTCTTTGTTCTTTCTGGCGACTGTGAGCAAATTATGGTAAAATGTCACCAGCGCGGGCGGGGTGCGTTTTAAGAGGTGCTATTAATTGAAAATACTGGTACTGCACGGCCCCAATCTGAATTTTCTGGGCAGCCGGGAGCCTTCCCTTTATGGAGATTTGACCCTTGAACAGATCAACCGGAGTTTGGCGGATCTGGCAGCGGAACTTGGTGCTGCTGTCGAGTGCCGCCAGTCAAATTGCGAGGGACAGTTAATTGATCACCTGCAGGACGCCGCGCGGGAAATGAACGCCGTTGTTTTCAACCCCGGGGCTTACACCCATTACAGTTACGCCCTGCGTGACGCTGTAGCTGCCCTGGACATTCCGGTTATTGAAGTTCACCTTACCAACATCTACGCGCGGGAAGCTTTTCGCAGGTACTCGGTTATCGCCCCGGCAGCTGCCGGGCAAATCAGCGGACTTGGTCTTACCGGCTACCTACTGGCTTTGCGTGCTGCGGTTACGCTGGCAGGCGCCGGGAAGGAGCAGGGGAATTGAAAGAAAGGATCGAAAAGCTGCGTGAACGTTTTGCTGGAGCAGGAGTGGAAGCGTTATATATCACGAACCCGGAAAACCGTTTTTACCTGAGCGGTTTCACCGGTACGGCCGGCAGCCTCCTGCTGGGCCTGAACAACAGCTATTTATTTACAGATTTTCGTTATACCGGACAGGCAGCCCGGGAATGCCCCGATTATCAAGTCATAGAGACTTCCGGCGAGAGTTCAGAGGTTTTGCGGGAATATTTAACGGGCGAAGGAATTAGCCTGCTGGGCCTGGAAGGGGATTACCTGACCTACAACCAGTTTCAGACATTGAAGGAGAAACTCGGCGGGGTGGAATTAAAAACAGTTGACGGGCTGGTGGAAGAACTCCGGGCGCGCAAGGACAAAGACGAGACAGCCTTTATTGAGGAGGCAGTGCGCCTTGCTGATGAGGCTTTCAAGGAGGTTCTTCCGCTCATCCGGCCCGGTGTGCCCGAGAGGGAAGTGGCCCTGCAGCTGGAATATTTCATGCGGCGGCTGGGCGCGGAGGGCGCCGCCTTTAAAACAATTGTCGCCTCGGGATACCGTTCCGCCCTGCCCCACGGAGTTGCCTCCTCCAGGATTATGGCCCCGGGTGACTTTGTCACACTGGACTTCGGGGCGGTCTACAACGGATACCACTCTGATATCACCCGGACAGTGGTCCTGGGCAGGCCCGAAAAAAAGCAGGAGGAAATCTATCAGCTTGTCCTCGAAGCCCAGATGAGTGCCATAGAATCCCTGCGGGCCGGGATCAAGGCCTCGGATGTCGACGGCGCTGCCAGGAGAATTATTGAACAGGCGGGGTATGGAAAACAGTTCGGCCACGGCACAGGTCACGGAGTGGGTCTCAGCATCCACGAGAAACCCCGGCTGTCTGCCAAAGACCAGTCCCTTCTGGAGGAGGGGATGGTCGTTACAATCGAACCCGGAATCTATCTGCCCGGCTGGGGCGGAGTACGCATTGAGGATACGGTGCTTGTGCTGAACGGTGGCTGCAGGGTTCTGACCCGCACTCCCAAGGAAAATTTATTGTCATTATCATAAATTCTTAATGGAGGGGTTTGGCTTTGATTTCTACAAATGAATTTAAAACTGGCCTTACGATTGAGCTGGAGGGAGATGTCTACCAGGTTATCGAATTTCAACATGTGAAACCCGGCAAAGGTTCGGCCTTTGTCAGATCCAAACTTAAAAACGTACGGACCGGGGGTATGATTGAAAAAACCTTTAACGCCGGAGAAAAAATACCCAAGGCGAGAGTTGAAAGGCGCGAGGTACAGTACCTTTACAACGATGGCAAGGACTACAACTTTATGGATATGGAGACCTACGACCAGTTGGCCATGACCGCTGAACAGCTGGGAGACACTGTGAAATACTTGAAGGAAAACATGAATATCCATATTCTAACTTTCCAGGGCAAGTCAATCGGAGTGGAGTTGCCCAATTTCGTCGAGCTGGAAGTTGTGGAAACGGCTCCGGGAATCAAAGGCGATACTGCTTCCGGCGGCTCCAAGCCTGCTGTTATGGAAACCGGCGCAGTGGTACAGGTGCCTTTTTTCATCAATGTAGGAGACCGGCTCCAGATTGACACCAGAACCGGTAATTATATTAAAAGGGCTTAAGAATACAAAAATAAAAAATCATGTTTAAAACCCCCTGCACAGAGACATACTAAGACAGCCAAATTTAGC
The DNA here is from genome assembly GCA_002305915.1 of Pelotomaculum sp. UBA1371. Classification (GTDB taxonomy): domain Bacteria; phylum Bacillota; class Desulfotomaculia; order Desulfotomaculales; family Pelotomaculaceae; genus DTU098. Next base: position 37,992 of record DBRJ01000004.1, read on the forward strand.
CACGCGACTACTTTAACAGGGGGTGCTTCCAGATGAACGATCTGAAGACCAGAGTGGCCTATCTTCAAGGACTATCCACAGGACTTGAGTTGGGTGAGAGCAAAGAAGGAAAGCTACTCCGGGGCATTATCGAAGTTCTGGATGAATTTGCGGACTCTGTAGGCGATCTCGCCGAGGGACAGGAACAGTTGGAAGATTATCTTGAGAGTATTGACGAAGACCTGTATCAACTTGAAGACGAGGTCTTTGAAAACGATGCGGAACACTGTATCTGCGGAGCGGATTATCTCGAGGTGGACTGCCCGAAATGCGGGGAAACTGTGTGCTTTGAATCAGACATTCTGCAAGACGACGACATTGTGGAAGTGACCTGCCCCAATTGTGATGAAGTCGTTTTTGTGAATGATGACAATAGCTACCAGTCGGCGAATAGGCCGGAAATGCTTGCGGGAAAAGAAGATAATACCAGGCAGGAGTCCACGGAAGAGGATATTTAAAAGATTAAATATTTAAAAAGAGAGCGGCAGCTTCCTGGCCGCTTTCTTTTTTTGTCTTTTGTTTTTAAACTTCTTATTTCTGTTTAATATTTGGGGACCGGTCTTCTGCCGGGTCTTTCTTTGCGGATTTCAAGAGAAACCTGCGAACTGCCGCCAGGATCTGGTCCTTTTTAAAGCTGAGCAGAAGCAAAATTAAAATTAAAAATAAAAGGTAAGGGTTCACAGGGGACTGTCTTTGGGCACTCCCACCACAGGGGTTTCCCCCGGAACCCGCCGGGCAATCCGGAGAATAAGCCGTGCCGCCGGGAAAAACAGGGATAAAGAGCGGGGTGTAACCCTTTTCCTGCATTTCAACCAGGGCCTTCTCATTGAACCGGAAGGAACTGGCCCATTCAAAATAACATTTTTCTAATTCCGCCGGCAGCGGGAAAACAAATACCCCGGGCTCAGTGTTTTTTTCCGACACAGGCCGCTCACATCCCAGTCTAAAATTATTAACTGCCCATTAACAAAATATACAGGGAGGGCCCCTTTTGTGACAGTGGAAAAAAGAGATTGACGCCGGAAGCACTCCATTTTACTGGAACTGCGATTCTCTGGTATATTTTACCGGCCCGGTCATATTTATTAAGAGAAGGGAGGGACAAACTTGAGCGCAATTGTGAATGAGACACCGGCCCGGTTAAGGTGCGGGGACAGGGTAATCCAGGAAATCCTGCCGGTCCTGCCGGGCAGCATCCGCCGCCTTGTTTCGGCCTTGCCCCCATTTGTCCAGGAGAAGGTTGAGGAGTTCCGGATCCGGCAGGAAAGACCCCTGATTCTGGGCCTGTCCTCCGGCGACCATTTTTTAAGCGTCAAAGGACAACTGACAGGCCTGCGCCAGGAGGCTTACCAGGTCACACAGAACGATATGGAGCAGCTTATCCAGTTAATCAGCGGGTCCTCCCTTTATGCCCTGGAAGAAGAATTGAGAAACGGCTTTATTACCCTGCCCGGCGGCCACCGGGCAGGAATCACCGGAAAGGCTGTTCTGGACAACGGCAGAGTCAGGACATTAAAGTACCTTTCCGGCTGCAACATCAGGGTATCCCGTGAAATCAAAGGTGCGGCCGCGCCCATTCTGCCTTACTTGCTTGACGGCCGCCGGGGAATCTACCATACTATCCTGATTTCTCCCCCGCGCTGCGGCAAAACAACCATGCTCCGGGATCTGATCAGGCAGATCAGTAACGGCATTGAAGAACTTGGTTTTCCCGGGGTCAACGTGGGTTTAGTGGACGAGCGCTCGGAAATTGCGGGCTGCTACAAGGGGATACCCCAGCGGGATGTGGGCATCAGGACCGATGTCCTGGATGGATGTCCCAAAGCCCAGGGGATGATGATGCTGGTGCGCTCCATGGGACCCGGGGTAGTCTCGGCGGATGAAATCGGGCGAAGGGAAGACGTCGAAGCTATCGAGGAAATGCTGAACGCCGGCGTGAAGGTCCTTGTTACCGCCCACGGTTCTTCACTCGCCGAACTGGCCTGCAGGCCCGCCCTGGGTCAATTGATCCGGTCTAAATGGATCGAACGGATCGTGATCCTGGGGCGCTCCCGGGGGGTGGGAACAGTGGAAGAAATCATAGACGGGAGAAGCATGAGGTCTCTGGGGGTGAAATAATGCTGAAACTCATTGGAGCAGCCATGGTCGTTGCAGCGAGCGGCCTGGGCGGGCTGGCTGTAGCCGGTAATTATTCCCGCAGGCCCAGGGAGCTTAGAACCCTGCGCTCTGCGCTGCAAATGCTGGAAACGGAGGTCGTCTACAGCGCCACCCACTTGCCGGAAGCCCTCGCCCGGGTGGCAGGCAACTGCGACCGGCTGGTGGAGCCCCTTTTCAGCCGGGCAGCCGCTGAATTTGCCGCATCAACCGGGATAACAGCCGCAAATGCCTGGGAAAATGCGTTGATTCACTATTATCCGGGAACAGCATTAAAGCCCCAGGACCTTTCGATCCTGCGCAGTCTTGGTTCTTCCCTGGGCAGATCCGACCGGGAGGACCAGGTGAAACACCTGCACCTGGCTATGGAGCAAATTAAATCAGCAATGGCCGGAGCTGAAGAAGAAGCTGCCCGGAATGTAAAACTCTGGAGTTACCTTGGGTTTCTGGGCGGGCTGATTACGGTTCTGGTGATTTATTAGTAAAAGGAGAGGTAAAAGATGGGAAGCAGTATTGACTTGATTTTTAAAATAGCTGGCGTCGGGATCCTGGTAGCGGTGCTAAACGCCATCTTAAAACACGCCGGCAAAGAAGAACAGGGACATATCGTAACCCTGGCAGGCCTGGCCATTGTCTTTATGTGGGTAATTCAGCTGCTTGCCACTCTGTTTGAACAGGTTAAATCCGTGTTCAGGCTTTACTAGACTCTTGATAAACGAGGTTTACCACCATGGATGTACTGCAGATTGTTGCCATCGGCCTCATGGCTACTGTGCTGATTGGTGTCTTAAGAAGCCAGCGGCCGGAACTGGCGGTGCTTTTGAGCGTCGCTGCCGGGGTGATCCTGTTCCTGCTGGTGCTGGGCAAAATAGGTTCGATTGTGGGTATAATCACGGATCTGTCTGCCCGGGCGGGGATCAGTATGGTCTACCTGGGCACAATTATGAAAATCATCGGAATTGCTTACATTGCCGAGTTCGGCGCCCAAATCTGCCGGGATGCGGGAGAAGGCGCGGTGGCTACAAAAATAGAATTTGCCGCTAAAATTCTGATTATGGTCCTGGCGGTTCCCATTGTGGTAGCCGTACTCCAGTCCCTCTTAAAATTGTTGGGTGAGGCGGGGTGAACACTGTGCTCAGGTTTTATCTTACTGTTCTGCTGGCGGCGCTGCTCACCGCGCCGCTCCTTGTCCCGTTAAAGCAAGCTGCAGCAGCCGGCTCCGGGGAGCCTTCCACCACTCAGAATTTATTTGAAATTCAGGAATACATTGACCGGCTGGACACAGAAATCAAGAGCTCCGTTCCTCAGGTTCATTTTAGAGAAATGGTGAACAAACTGGTCCAGGGGGAACTGGACTGGAAGCCTGCCCAAATTTTTAACCAGTTGGCAAGACAACTTTTTAAAGAAGTTGTGGCGAACTTTGATTTGCTGGGAAAACTGGTTGTTCTGGCAGTTATTTGCGCCGTTCTGCAAAATTTAATGACCTCTTTCGAAAAGAGCAGTGCCGGACAGCTTACTTATTCCGTAACCTACCTTGTCTTAATCACCCTTGCCATCGGCTCCTTTTCCATCGCAGTCAATGCGGGCAGGGAGGTGGTGGATACCATGGTTACTTTCATGCAGGCTCTCACGCCGGTTTTGCTGACGCTCCTGGTGGCGGTGGGCGGTCTGGCCTCGGCAGCCATATTCAGCCCTGTGATTCTGGCAACCCTGAGCATCTTCGGCACCTTAATCAAGGACGTCGTCCTTCCCCTGCTTTTTTTCGTGGCGATCCTGGGCATTGTCGGCAATCTTTCCGAGCGGTTCAAGGTTTCTAATCTGGCTGATTTATTAAAAACAGTAGCCATGGGACTGATGGGAGTGTTTTCAACCATATTCCTGGGCGTACTGGCAATTCAAGGAGTGGCAGGAGCAGTTGGTGACTCCGTTACTTTCAGAACGGCCAAGTTCAGTGTGGATGCCTTTGTACCTGTCGTCGGCGGCATGCTCTCCGATGCTCTGGAGGCTGTAATCAGTTCTTCCCTGCTCCTGAAAAACGCCGTGGGAATCGCCGGAGTAGCCGTTATCGGGACAGTTATGGTCATACCCCTCTTAAAAATCATTACCCTGGCCTTTATCTACAAACTGGCCGGAGCACTGATTCAACCCATTGGCAGCGGGCAGATGGTGGACTGCTTGAACAGCCTGGGCAACAACCTGCTCTTAATCTTTGCCACGGTGGCTACGGTGGGTCTCCTGTTCTTTTTCACCATTACCATAGTTGTCGGAGTGGGAAATATTTCTGTGATGCTGAGGTGACTGCAGAAAGCCCTTGCTTTTTCAAGCTCCGGGCGGCATTCACTCAGCTAAAGGGGGGGTCTGATGGAAATAATCCGCAATCTGGTACAAAGCCTGGTTATCATCATTATCCTGGCCATGTTTTTGGAAATGCTGCTGCCTGCCGGGGAAATGAGAACGTACGTCAAAATGATCATGGGCCTGCTGGTCATTATAGCAGTTGTCCAGGCGGTTGGCAGCATAGCCCGCTGGAGTTTTGAAGAAATGCCGGCCGTTGTGACCGGCGCCGGAGATGGACGTGGTCAACTGCCGGAAATTCTGGAGACAGGCCGAAAGATTTCAGCCAGGCAGCAGGAACTGGGAATTGAACAGTACCGGCAGGGGCTGGCCCGGCAGGTTACGGCCCTGGTCAATTTAAATCAGGAATTACCCGTGCTCGACGTGGAAGTGAACGTAGAGTCCGAATCCGGCAAACCGGGCTTCGGGCAGATCAAAGAAATTATTTTGACTGTCGGTGAAAACCCTGAACAAGCCGGCCCGGAGCCGGAAGGAGAAAAACTGGTGGATAATGTCACTCCGGTCACAGTCCAGGTTGGTAGTCCCGGGACGCCGGACAAGCCGGGGGCGGTAAACCCAAAGGCTGTGGCCGGGATAGTTGGCGTACTGACAAACTTTTACAACATAAAACCGGAACAGGTTAAAATTATCTACAACTAAAAGGGGGTGACAAATTGCACAGAATCTTGAACTTCTTCAAGGGTGGAGGTAATAACGGAGCGCCTCCCAAGGAACAAGGCAGGCGGAACCTCTGGCTGGCAACCCTGGGCGTCCTGGGGATCGTCCTGCTGGTTATAGCCAATACAGGTGGAAGCAAGCCCGCCGGCGTACAACCGGAACAAGTTTTGCCCGGCCCGGCCCCGGAGGAAAAGGCTGAAAGCAGCATGTCCTTTGAGGAGGAACAAATCGCCGGCAAGCTCCGGGAAATGCTCAGGCAGGTGGATGGAGCCGGGAAGGTTGAAGTATCTGTGCGGCTCTCCGGCTCTACCCGGGAGGAATACGCCGTGAACACCACCACAGGAAAAAAGACGACCCAGGAGCGGGACCAGACAGGCGGAACCCGCCTGACCACCGAAGATACCAACAGCGGTCAACTGGTAATGAACCGCAGCGAAACCGGTGAGGAGCGGCCTGTTGTGGAACGGGAAGTTGCACCTCAGGTGGCCGGTGTCCTGGTTGTGGCCCAAGGGGCAGGAGACTCCCGGATCAAGGCCAGGCTTTTCGAGGCAACACGGGTAGCCCTTGGTATTGATCCCCAGAGAATTCTCGTCCTGAAAATGGAAAGGAGAGAATAATGATTCCCATAATTATTCGAAAGCGGACCCTGAGCCTGATTGCCTTTGCTCTGATCGGAGCAGCCCTGTTATTCCTGGGCTGGCGCGGCAATCTTCTGGAAAAAAAATTGATTCCCGGAACTCCGGTAACCAGCCCGGCCGTCAATGAGACAGTACCCGTCAGCACCGCCCAACCACTGAGCGTGGCGGAACAATCAGGTATAATGGCCGTTGCTGGAGCAACTTTTGAAGAGCAGGATTTTTTTGTGGACTACCGCCTGGAGCGTGAGCGGATCCGTGGTCAGAGGGTGGAGTGGCTCAGAGAAGTGATTAATAACGCCAATTCAACCGCTGATACCAGACAAAAGGCCCAGGAACACCTGATGGTAATCAGCCGCAGCATGGAAAAAGAAAATGAACTGGAGAATTTGATCCGGGCTAAAGGGTTCAAGGAAGCGGCTGTCTTCGTCGACGAACGCTCCGTCACCGTGATCGTTGAATCAGCAAGAGAAAGCCTGACCACAGAAGAATTATCATCTATTACCGGGTTGGTTTCCAGGGGTACCGGCGTGGATGCTCAAAACATTGTGGTAATTCCCAGGGGTATCGAATAAGTTCACCTTGAGTGAAAAATTCACTGACTCCCTATTGAATGCAGGCTCATTCCCTGAGAGAACCTGATCCGGACAGGCCTGCGCTGTTTTCCTTCTTCAATAGCGAGCCTTAACTTCAATCTCATTTAGAATCTGCTGCGGATTTTGTATACTTGTCTTAAATGGGTTTCCATGGGTTATATTTTTTATTATAATGATGGTAATGTTCTTTAATGATCATTGCCTGGATTTAATCAGGTTGTTATCAGGTTATGTGGCAACCTGTTTTTTTAATGTGGTTAGTATTGGGGAGTGAACAGTAATGGTACGCAGGGTCCAAATAACCGATACCTCACTGAGGGACGCCCACCAGAGCCTCTGGGCAACCAGAATGCGCACGGCAGACATGCTGCCTATCGCCGAGAAACTCGATCAAGTGGGGTACCATTCCCTTGAAGTTTGGGGAGGGGTAACCTTTGATGTCTGCATGCGCTATTTAAATGAGGATCCCTGGGAAAGGCTCCGCCTGCTGAGGAAGCATATTAAAAAAACCCCTCTGCAGATGCTTTTGAGAGGTCAATCCCTCGTCGGCTACAAGCACTACCCCGATGATGTGGTGGAATCCTTCATTGCCAGGTCAGTGGAAAAGGGCATTAACATCATCAGGGTCTTTGACGCGCTGAACGATGTCAGAAACCTGGAAACCGCCATCCGCGCTTCAAAAAAAGCGGGGGCGCATGCCCAGGCGGCGATGGTTTACACTGTTAGCCCTGTCCATACCAACGAGCACTACCTGGCCATGGGACGGCAGCTTGCAGAAATGGGAGCCGAATCCCTGTGTATCAAAGATATGGCCGGATTGCTGGCTCCCTACCGGGCCTATGATCTGGTTAAACTCCTCAAGGATAATCTGGGGTTGCCTGTCCAGCTGCACTGCCACTATATTGGAGGACTGGCCGTGGGAACATACCTGAAGGCAGTTGAAGCAGGAGTGGACGTCATCGATACCGCCACAGTACCCCTGGCTTTCGGCGCCTCCCTGCCACCGGTTGAAACCGTGGTTCGCGCCCTGCAGGGCACTACCTTCGACACGGCACTGAACATCCATGATCTTTTTGAAGTTGCTGAATTTTTCGAGGAAATGAGAAAGAATAACGGTTTTGAGCGCGGCGTAACCCGGATTAACGATATGCGCGTTTTTGACCACCAGGTTCCCGGCGGAATGATCTCCAACCTCGTGACCCAACTGGAGGAACAAAAGGCTCTTTACCGGATTGGCGAGGTACTCTCGGAAATACCCAGAGTGCGTGAAGACCTCGGCTATCCGCCCCTGGTGACTCCCAACAGTCAGATTGTGGGAACCCAGGCTGTCTTGAATGTACTTACAGGAGAAAGATATAAGCTGGTGCCCGGGGAGGTCCGGGAATTCTTTCAGGGGTGCTACGGCAGGCCTCCGGCTCCGGTCAACCAGGAGATTGCCCGCAAAGTGCTGGGTGACCGTGAACCGATCACCTGCAGACCTGCTGACTTATTGGAACCCAGATTGGAAAGAATAAGGAAGGAAATGAAAGACCTGGCAACCTGTGAAGAGGATGTTATTTCTTACGCTCTGTTTCCCCAGGTGGGTAAGCGGTTTCTGGAAGAGAGAAACAGGGGCGGCCGGAAAGAACCTGGGCCTGTTTCTGACAGGGCTGAAAAAGTCCCCCTAAATCAACTGCAGAAAATGGCCGCTGCCCGGGTTGAGGAGAAAAGCAGCGGGCCTGTCCCGGCCCGGGGACCGGCAGGACAGGAGCCAGGCGGCAAAGGGGCTTCGAAGGAGGAAAGAAAAATGAACCTTGACGATGTCAGGGAATTAATAATGCTTGTCAATGAAACCGGGATAACCGAAGTTAAACTGGAAAGCGACGGGATCAAGCTCGCCATTAAAAAAGGGCTTGACCTGAAAGCAGGACCAGGCTCCTCCGTACCTGCAGAGCAAGCTTTGGCTATACCTTCCGGTCAAAAAGAAACCGGCTCCAGCATGCCGGAACAAACTGAGACTAAAGACCAGGCCGCGCTAATCCCGGTGATATCTCCCATGGTCGGTACATTCTACCGTTCCCCGTCACCGGAGGCTCCCCCTTACGTCAGTGTTGGGGAATATATAAAGAAGGGTCAGACCCTTTGTATTATTGAAGCGATGAAACTGATGAACAAAATTGATTCTGAAGTCGAAGGAGAAATCGTTGAAATAACAGTTGAAAACGGCTCACCTGTAGAATACGGCCAAACCATCTTTTTGATCAAACAATAACGTTTTATAGAAATAGGAGACCTTATTGTTGTTTTAACTTTGGGAAAGGATCTTAAATAAAAATGTTCAAGAAGATACTCATCGCCAACCGGGGGGAAATAGCCCTCCGGATTATCAGAGCCTGCCGTGAAATGAATATTGCTACGGTAGCGGTTTATTCCCGGGCAGATCAGGAAAGTCTTCATGTACTGTGGGCAGACGAAGCTTATTGTATCGGGCCGGCGCCTTCCGCTAAAAGCTATTTAAATTATACCAACATCATCAGCGCAGCTCTTATTTCCGGGGCGGACGCCATTCACCCCGGTTACGGTTTTCTTGCGGAGAACGCAGGCTTTGCAGATGCTTGCTCAACCTGCGGAATTACCTTTATCGGCCCGACGGCCAAAGCAATTAAACAAATGGGAGCAAAAGCCACAGCCAGAGAAACCATGCTTAAGGCGGGAGTGCCGGTTGTACCGGGCTCGGAAGGCATGCTCAAGGATATGGGGCAGGCCCGGGAGCTGGCCCGGGAAATAGGCTATCCAATAATCATTAAGGCCAGCGCCGGGGGCGGCGGGCGCGGCATGAGAATCGTTCAGGGCGGCAATGAACTGGAAGACGCCGTCAATACAGCAAAGGCGGAGGCCAGAGCTGCTTTCGGCAATGATGATGTCTACCTGGAAAAATATATGGAGGAACCAAGGCATATTGAATTTCAGGTTTTAGGCGACAACCATGGCAACTTGATTCACCTTGGAGAAAGGGACTGTTCCATTCAGCGGCGCAACCAGAAAATCCTTGAAGAAGCGCCTTCTCTGGCACTCAACTGGGAAATGCGTAAAAAAATGGGTGAAATTGCAGTAAGGGCGGCAAAGGCTGCAGGTTACACCAATGCTGGCACTGTAGAATTCCTACTGGATAAAAATATGAATTTTTATTTCATGGAAATGAATACAAGGATTCAGGTAGAACACCCTGTTACAGAGTCTGTAAGCGGGTTTGACCTGATCAAGGAGCAGATCAGACTGGCTGCGGGGGAAAAGCTGGAATTGAACCAGGAGCAAATAAACCTTCATGGCCATGCCATTGAATGCAGGATCAATGCAGAGGATCCTGATAGAAAATTTCAACCCAGTGCCGGAAAAATAACAACTTATTTGCCTCCGGGGGGGCCGGGTATCCGCGTTGACAGTGCCATCTACAGTGGTTATGTGATCCCTCCTTTTTATGATTCTCTGATTGGAAAACTAATAGCCTGGGGCAGGGACAGGGACGAAGCCATAGCCCGGATGCAGCGGGCGCTTCAGGAGTTTGTGATCAAAGGAATCAACACGACTATTCCCTTCCACCAGAAAATCTTAAACAACGCGTTCTTCAGGCGGGGCGAAATCTATACAAATTTTATACAGCGGCGCATTTTCTGTGATAGTGATTAATATTTTCTCAATAGATTGATATTTGCGTCGAATTAACAATTTTGTTATAATAAATTATATATTTTTTCCAGCTCTTTTACCTACTTTTTAGATGTGCTTGCTATTTTACTAAATTTTCACTTCTATGTAAGTATATAAAGACTGTTTTACCTGAAAGGAAACCATTAAAACCTGTAAACTTTCCAGGCGGAGGTGATAATTTGGAATCTAAGGAAATTGTCCGTGAAGAACAAACCGGTCTTGGTTCAATCAGGATTTCTGATGAGGTAGTGAAAGTCATTGCCGGGTTGGCTGCCATAGATATTAATGGGGTAGCCGGTATGAGCGGCGGCATTGCCGGCGGCATAGCAGAGATGCTGGGCAGAAAGAACCTTTCCAAGGGGATCAAGGTTGAGGTTGGCGAAAAGGAAGCTGCAGTAGATGCCTTCGTTATTATGGAATACGGCATCCGCATCCCCGATGTGGCTGCTCAAATCCAGGAAAGCATCAAAAACGCCATAGAGCGGATGACCGGTCTTGTGGTTGTTGAGGTCAACGTCAATGTTCAGGGAGTAGCCTTTGGAGCTGAGGCCAGGGAAGAAGAACACAGGGTCAGATAACAGCCGTCAACCCCCTTGCCAGGGGGTTGGCTTTTGAAGGGGGTAACCTATAATGAGTCCTTTGGACAGGGCTTTGCTGGCTGTTTATTCATTTTTGTTTACTGTGCTGATTGCACTGTTTTCCGCGGTAATGCTGGGATGGACGGCACCCTTGTATTTTTTCAGGGATCTCTTTGCTCCCGTCCGGCCGGAACTTTTCTGGCCATTTATAGCCATCGTGATCCTGACGGGCCTCCGATTATTCTGGATCAGCCTCTCCAGGCCAAGAGGCAAACATGTGGTGCTTGCAGAAACTTCGCTGGGACAGGTAAAGGTATCCTTCCAGGCTATTGAAAGTTTGGTGGAAAAGGTTGTGTCACAGTTTAACGGCATCCGGGATGTAAAACCACGGATCATAGCCGTCCCCCAGGGTGTGGGTATTCAGGTCAGGGCTTCTGTTACCCCTGACGTGAATGTACCGGAGGTGTCCAGGGAAATCCAAAACCGGATTAAGGAACGTATTCTGGAAGTTACAGGGATTACCGTCAATACTGTTAAAATTTCCGTTGAAAACATCTCGCTCAACAAGCCCAGGGTTGAATAAGAAAGTACTTTCCGGTTTAGAGCGGAGTAAAAAACATCGCGTCCTTTTGCTGGTTCTGGTTTCAGGCAGGACGGATCGTTTTGAAAAACCCGAAAAGGGGTGTTCTGATGGGAATTATCCAGGAGATCCTGGAAAAACATCTAGGTAAGGCAGTGGGTATACTAATAGGTATCCTCTTCGGTTTACTGGCTATAAAATACGGTCTGCTAAGGGCTATTTTCGTGGCGCTGTGCGCTCTAGCCGGGTATTATATCGGTAAACGCCTGGATGAAAGAGTTGATTTCCGGGAAATATTTTCAAGGCTCTTTGGGGAACGCTAACAATGGTTTTTCACTGAGGTTAAAAAAAGTTATAACAATATAGTAGCTGCAGGTACAGTATACTTCATGTTGAATCTTAGACAAACGACCTGCTTTCAGGCGTTGTCCTGGCAGCGCAAGGAGGACACGGGTGAGTAGAAGACAGGCCAGGGAAAGGGCTCTCCAGGTTCTGTTTCAAGTTGACCTGGGCGGCGTGGACCCCCGTAAGGCCATGCAGGACATGGATGAAAACTTCGGGGTTTTACCGAAAAACGCAGACTTTGCCGAAAAAATTGTATTTGGAACACTGGACAATCTGGAATTAATTGATCAGATCATAGCAAGTATCAGCAAAGAATGGGACCTGAAGAGGATGGCCTCGGTGGACAGAAATATTATGCGCCTGGCCCTGTACGAAATCTTATACTGCAGGGATATTCCCGGGAATGTTTCTGTAAACGAGGCGGTGGAACTGGGCAAGGTTTTCGGTGGGGAAGATTCAGGCCGTTTTATTAACGGCATCCTGGGCAAGGTACTGGAAAAACCCGAAGAGTACAGAACTTCACCTTTAAATTGAGTTTTTCGTGCTGTTGATTCAGATTACACAAATTTTGAGCAGGCCAACTCCTTTCGGTGTGCTCTTAAATTTTAACAGACGAAATACGTAGGAATTAAGCAGATCATCTCGAATATCAAATAAAGATGCAATCCTAATAGAAAGGAATACTACTTATATGTACAGGATTCTTAAAAAAGATGTCTTAGTTCCGTCAATTAACCTCTTTGAAATCGAGGCGCCCAAAGTGGCCGGGAAAGCAGAACCCGGACAGTTTGTTATTCTTCGCGTTCAGGAGAAGGGAGAAAGAATTCCTTTAACCATTGCAGATTTTGACCGTGCCAGAGGAACAATCACCTGTGTATTTCAAGAAGTAGGAAAGACAACAATGGAATTGGGGACACTTAACGAGGGTGATTATATCCTGGATTTTGTCGGGCCCCTGGGGACGCCTTCCCACATTGAATTGTTCGGCCGGGTTGTATGTGTCGGGGGCGGCGTGGGTGTAGCGCCGGTCCACCCCATTGCCCGGGCCTTGAAAGAAGCAGGTAACGAGGTCCTCGGGATCATCGGAGCCAGGAATAAGGATTTGCTCTTCTGGGAGGACAAGTTGAGGGCTGCCTGCACTGAATTACGCCTGACAACCGACGACGGCTCCTATATGAGAAAGGGCTTTGTCACGGATTTATTAAAGGAAGCTATCCTTGAAGACGGCAAGATCGATCTCTGCCTGGCCATCGGTCCCCTGCCCATGATGCGGGCCGTGTGCGAACTGACCCGGGAATACGGCATAAAAACCATTGTCAGTTTAAATACCCTGATGGTTGACGGAACCGGCATGTGCGGTTGCTGCCGTGTTACAGTGGGCGGGGAAACACGTTTTGCCTGTGTAGACGGGCCGGAATTTGACGGACACCAGGTGGACTTTGCCGAGATGTCCCGCCGCTCTGTAATCTACAAACCCCAGGAATTGCTGGCCCGGGAGAAATATCAACAAAACAACGCCTGCCGGTGCACCTGTAAGGGAGGGAGCTGTAAATAATGACTGAAAAGAAAAAGGCGATTAATCCACAAAAAAATCCTATGTCCGTACAGGACCCGGCTTTGCGTGTGAAAAATTTCAATGAAGTTGCCCTGGGCTACAATGAGGCAGCTGTTATCGCCGAGGCCGGCCGTTGCCTGCAGTGTAAAAATATGCCCTGCAGACAGGGCTGTCCGGTTGATATCGACATTTCAGCCTTCATCAAACTGGCCGGAGAAGGTGATTTTGCCGGAGCTGCCAAAAAGATTAAGGAGAAAAACGCCCTGCCAGGTGTTTGCGGCCGGGTCTGTCCCCAGGAAAACCAGTGTGAGAAATACTGTACCCTGGGCAAAAAACACGAGCCCGTCGCCATTGGCCGGATCGAGCGTTTCTGTGCCGACTGGGAAATGGCCAACGGCACGGGATCCCAGGAAGTCGCACCCCCCACCGGTAAAAAGGTAGCTGTGGTTGGTTCCGGCCCTGCGGGTCTGACCTGCGCCGCCGACCTGGCCAAACTGGGGCACCGGGTTACTATTTTCGAGGCCCTGCATATACCGGGCGGCGTATTGATGTACGGGATTCCCGAGTTTCGCCTGCCCAAGGCCATTGTTCAGGCGGAAATAGATAACCTTAAAAAGTTGGGTGTAGAAATTCAGGTCAACTCAGTAGTGGGTCGATTTGCAACCATTGATGAACTGATGCAAGAAGAAGGTTTTGACGCAGTTTTTATCGGAACCGGCGCAGGACTTCCCCATTTTATGAGAATACCAGGGGAAAACGCCTGCGGAGTATACTCGGCCAATGAATTCCTGACCCGCACCAACTTGATGAAGGCTTACCTTTTCCCCGATTTCGACACCCCGATCCGGGTAGGACGGAAAGTAGCCGTGCTGGGAGGCGGCAATGTGGCCATGGACGCAGCCCGCACCGCGCTGCGTCTGGGAGCGGAGGAGTCCTGGATTGTTTACCGGCGCTCCAAAGTCGAAATGCCGGCCCGGCAGGAGGAAGTAAGCCATGCGGAAGAAGAGGGTGTGCGTTTTAAATTCCTAACCAGCCCCACCCGGATTCTTTACAATGATGATTACTGGGTTACGGCCATGGAGTGCCTGCAATACGAACTGGGCGAACCCGATGAATCCGGGCGCCGCAGGCCGGTTCCCATTAAGGGTTCCGAGTTTATCCTGGATGTGGACACTGTGGTGGTGGCCATAGGACAGGGCCCGAACCCCCTGGTCCCAAGGACCACCAAAGGACTGGCATGCACAAAAAGGGGTAATATAGTTGCCGAAACGGAAACAGGCGCCACTTCCAAGCCCGGGGTCTTTGCCGGCGGGGACGTTGTTACCGGCGCAGCCACGGTGATCCTGGCCATGGGGGCCGGCCGGACGGCAGCAAATTCCATTCATAACTACTTGACCGGAAAGTAAACAGGTAGTTTGAAGGTGAAAAGGTAAATCTATTTTCTTCCAACAAGACCGGCAAAGATCACCGGCAATTGGTTTAATAAGACCTTAACCATAATAACCGGGAGTTGTCACATTGCGCGTTTTAACTGTCCAGGAACTGACCAGGCATATAAAAATGCTGCTGGAAAAAGACTATCTTCTGGCAAATGTATGGGTCAGGGGAGAGATCTCCAATTTCAAACCTGCTTCTTCCGGACACTTCTATTTTACCTTGAAAGACGACTGCAGCAGTCTAAAGGTAGTTATGTTCCGCTCCAGAAGCCGGCTGGTTCCTTTTCGTCCTGAAAACGGTATGGCCGTCACGATCCGCGGTTACATCTCTTTATATGAGCGGGACGGCAACTACCAGCTCTATGCTCAAGAAATTGAGCCCGATGGAACCGGAGCGCTCTACCTTGCCTTTGAACAGCTTAAAGCAAGGCTGCAAAAAGAAGGGCTGTTTGACCGCAAATACAAAAAAGAGCTTCCTCTCCTGCCGCGCCGGATCGGACTGGTAACCTCGCCAACCGGGGCGGCTGTGAGGGATCTTCTGGAAATCATCAGGCGCCGCTGGCCCGGGCTCCAGATCGTCCTTGTGTCCGTGCCGGTTCAGGGGGCCACAGCTCCTCCTGCCGTGGCCCGGGGTATTGAACTGCTAAACAGGGTGGGCGGTATTGAACTGATCATTGTCGGCCGGGGCGGAGGTTCCCTGGAAGAAATCTGGGCCTTCAACACCGAAATAGTGGCCAGGAGTATTTTTCGGTCAACCGTACCGGTCATCTCAGCAGTGGGCCACGAAACGGATCTTACCATCTCCGATTTAGTGGCAGATGTCCGGGCTTCAACACCGTCGGCCGCCGCCGAGCTCGCTGTTCCCGATAAGCGGGAAATGGAACGCCGGCTTGTGACACTGAAATCCAGGCTGGTCCAGGCTTTAAGGGAAAGTGCTGTAAGAAGCCGCCGCCGCCTCGATACCTGCCTTGCCCACCGGATTTTTACCCACCCCCGGGATACCCTGTGCGGCTCCCGGCAGCAGTCCCTCGATCAGCTCCACCGGCGGCTGACCCAGGATGTCCGGGGTGTTATCGAACGCAAGGGCGGTTCCCTGGCAATACTGGCCGGACAACTTCAAGCCTTAAGTCCCCTGGCCACCCTGGCCAGAGGTTACTCTATCTGCACCACGTCCGACGGCCGGCAGATTATCCGGGATACTGAATCGGTAGAGAAGGGAGATCGGCTGTCGGTCCTGCTGCTGAGGGGAAAACTGCAGTGCCTTGTTGAGGGTAAAACAACTTGAGTTAAAGTGGGTGTTGGCTAGAATGTCACTTCTTATTGATGGAAAAAAAGTTGCCGCTTCCCTTCGTGAAGAAGTGGAGTTGGAAATTTCCAGGCTCAGGAAAGAGGGCCTTGCTCCAAAACTGGCTGTTATTCTGGCAGGTGAGGATCCGGCTTCGGTTCTCTACTCCCGGTCCATGGAAAAAGCCTGCCTGAGTGTCGGGGTTGCTTTTGAGCTTTTCCATCTGCCGGAAACTCCCTCCGAAGAGAAAGTTATTAATGTAATTCAAAAATTGAATAACGACAGCTTAATCCACGGAATTATGATAATGCTGCCCCTCCCCCAGGGCATCAATAAACAAAAGGTGCTGGAAGCTGTTTCCCCGCTGAAGGATGTGGACGGAGTTCATCCCATTAACAGGGGCTATATTCTCAGCAACAGCGAGGGACTGTTTCCCACAACACCACAGAGCTGTATTGAAATTCTCCTGCGCAACGGAATTGAAATAACCGGGAAACACGCCGTCCTGGTGGGCCGGGGAGAATCTGTGGGGAAGCCCCTGGTTTACATGATGCTGAATCAGAACGCTACGGTTACAGTCTGCCATACCAGGACCCGCGACCTGGCCCGGCACACCCGACAGGCTGACATACTCATTGCCGCCGTGGGCAGGGCCCGCATGATTACCGCCGGTATGGTCAAGCCGGGCGCCGTTGTTGTAGATGCCGGGATCAATGAAGCCGAGGGTGGAGGCATTTGCGGGGACGTGGACTTTGAACGCGTCCGGGAAGTTGCCGGAGCTATTTCACCCGTACCCGGCGGAGTGGGTAGTCTGACTACGATGTTGATTCAGAAAAATTTGCTCAAGGCTATTAGAATGCAAAGAAAATATTCTGGAAGACAAGGAGGCCCCGGCTGCATTGGGTGATTTTTTCAACAAAAGCCTGCGTGAAATAATAGAGTTGTCTGCCTCCAGTGCACCCGTTCCCGGCGGCGGTAGTATATCAGCCATCGTCGCCTGTTTAGGGGCAACCATGACCGCAATGGTCTGCAACCTGACTGCCGGCAAGGAAAAGTACCGGGATGTCGAATCCCTTGTCCGGGAGATCAATAATTCGCTGAGCTCCCTGCTGACGAAGCTGGAGAACCTGGTGGAAGAAGACATGGCCGAATTCCAGCATTTTATGACAGCCTACCGTTTACCCAGGGAGACGGAAGAACAAAAAGCTGTCCGGGAAGAGGCCCTGCAAAGGGCTTTGCGGGGTTCCACAGAAATACCGCTGGAAATTGCCCGGACTTGTCTGATGATCCTGCAGCTTACCCAACAACTCGCCGGCATCGGTAACAAAATGGCCATCAGTGACGCGGGGGTAGCAGCAACTGTTACAGAAGCTGCCCTGAACAGCGTTCTTCTAACCGCCTCCAGCAATGTACCTTTAATTAAAGATAACGGTTATGCAGAACGTGTTGCCGCAGAAATTGCCTCTTTAACAGACGAAGCCGGGCAAATCAAGGAAAAAATTATGAACGTGGTGAGGGAAAGAATGAAGAATTAATAAAAAATATTGATAATATTATCGATATTTTTGTTTCTTACTTCACTTTTTTCCATATATAATATGGGCAAACCGGATGGAGGGCAAAGATGGCCGATAAAATGAAAGAGACGAGTTTCGAGAAAGCCATAGCCCGCTTGGAAGAGATTGTGAAGGAACTGGAAGACGGCCGTCTGCCGCTGGAAAGCGCACTTGTCTTATTCGAAGAGGGTGTTAAGCTTTCCCGGATCTGTGAAGGGTACCTGGAAGCGGCCGAGCAAAGAATATCCATTCTCCTGGAAGATGAAAAAGGCGGGGTGACTTTAAAAGAAGTAAATTCACTACCATCCCCCGGGGGAGGAAAAAGCGTTGAATTTTAAGGAAGAGTTAAAAAAAAGGGCAAAGATTGTAGAAGAAGCCCTCGAACGTTTCCTACCCCCTTCTACTGTTTTTCCTCCTCTAATTCATCAGGCCATGCGCTACAGCGTCATGGGTGGTGGCAAGAGAATAAGACCGTCGCTGGTTATGGCGGGGGCGGAGGCTGTGGGGGGGTCCGCCGCCAGCGTTTTGCCCGCAGCCTGCGCCGTGGAGTTAATCCATGTCTACTCTCTAATTCATGACGACCTGCCCGCAATGGATAACGATGACTATCGCCGGGGCAAATTAACAAGTCACAAGGTCTACGGGGAAGCGATAGCCGTATTAGCAGGAGACGCCCTGCTGACCCTGGCCTTTCAATTACTGGCTGAAAATAAGGCCGGCCGCCCCGAGGATACCTTAAAGGTCATTCGTGAAGCCGCCCTGGGAGCCGGAACAAAGGGTTTGATCGGTGGTCAGGTGGTGGACATATTTTCAACTGGGGAAGAGGTTGACGAGGTTACCCTGGAGTATATCCACCGCAACAAAACCGGCGCCCTTTACCGGATTTCTGTCAGAACAGGGGCAATTCTGGCCGGAGCACGGCAAGATCAACTGGAGGCGCTCAGCCGGTATGCAGAACACCTGGGACTGGCTTTTCAAATTAAAGATGATATCCTGGACCTTGTAGGCGAGGAAAAAATAATTGGAAAACCGGTGGGCAGCGATTTAAAGAATAAAAAGGCCACTTACCCGGCCCTTTTCGGCCTGGAAAACTCCCGGGAAAAGGCTAGCCGGGAATGTGCCAGGGCGCTTTCCGCCATCAGTGGTTTTGGAAAAGAAGCTGATTTTTTAAGATCTCTGGTTAATTTTGTGATAAACAGGGATTATTGAGTTGCGGTTCAGCCAGGAGGAACAGGATCCATTCTATTTTCTTAAATACACCCA
The DNA here is from genome assembly GCA_002305915.1 of Pelotomaculum sp. UBA1371. GTDB lineage: Bacteria > Bacillota > Desulfotomaculia > Desulfotomaculales > Pelotomaculaceae > DTU098. Next base: position 56,713 of record DBRJ01000004.1, read on the forward strand.
TATGATTATAAAGCAGCTCTTTCAAGAACTTACGCGATTTGAAAAAGAACCCGGGTATATGTTATAATTACTCCCTGGTAAAAGTTTTATATGATAAGTGACACAGTATCCTAGTCAGATGAACCTTTTTGAAGGCGGGCCTAAAAATCCGTCAAGGGCACATCGATGAAGTTCCTGGTGCTGGCTGCCGACGCCCAGTCGGGGGTTGGTACTGGGAGTTAAGGGGGTGGGGCGACCCGCAACGGCATGTGGGCGTTGACCCCGCCCCCGTGGAGACCCAAGTGCGTGGTATTGCCATTGCGTCTTTATCGTCAATGGTCAACTATGGCTTGGGATTAAACCTGCATGTGGTTAGCGCTGCATGCAGTGTAGCCTGCCTTGAGTGGTAGCGGTGGATATTAGTTTTTTTCAGCCGGCCGGGCATGGGCCCGTGAACGGCCGGCTGTTAATTGAAACCCCTACTGCAAAAGAGGCTAGAAAAGGTATATTCTGTCGGGGAAAACTCCTAGGCTGTCCGGATTTCCAGGGCGGGCCGGAGATTAAAGTGTGGACTAAGTGGTAATCCTGCCCCGGGATCGGAAACGACCGGAAACAGCTTTAAAGGGAAACCGCCGGTTTGGCGACAGCCGGCAGCTGTTTGGGAAAACCTGCTGGACCTAAGCCACAATATTTATCCGGCCCGCTGTCACTTATCACCTATCTACATAACTGTATTATACCCTGTTCTTAGATGCGCTAAGCATAGCTGCATGAGGTGACTTTTTTTGGGTAATAATAAATCTACTGTAACCAGTAGATATCTACTTCTTGTAGGTTTTGGCTCCTTTTTTCTGGCGATAATCTTTACACTTCTTTCGGAAACCTTTTCTTCTAAATTAAACAACATTTTTTTATCTTTATTTTTTTTATTCTTTATCATAACCTTCAATATTCTGGCGGATATTGTGGGAACCGCCGTAACAGCCGCCTCACACGTACCTTTTAACGCAAAGGCTGCCAAACGGGTTGAAGGGGCCTCGCACGGTCTACAATTAGTCCGCAATGCGGATAAAGTGGCCAATATCGCCAATGATGTCATTGGCGATATCACGACAACCGTTAGCGGCGCGCTTGGAATCTCAATTGTGATCCAAGTATTGCGGGCGGGACTGCAGTTTGACCAGTTTTGGTTAAACGTGCTGATTACCGCCCTTATTTCTGTGTTTATTGTTACAGGCAAAGCTGCGGGAAAAAAGATCGCCTTAAGTCATCCTGAAGAGGTTATTTTTATGGTTGGTAAATTACTTGCCAAATTGGAAACCTATACCGGCTACAGCCCCTTTAAAAAACGCCGGAGCAAAAGCAAGAAGGGTGATTAGCCGTGAAAAACCTATTAAAACAAATACATAACCTGCGGGATATCCGCTCTATGAGTTTAACCGGTCTTGAGGAATTGGCCGGAGAAATTCGCGTTGAGCTGATTAAAACAGTGTCCAAAAACGGCGGGCACCTGGCGCCCAATTTAGGAGTTGTAGAATTGACCCTGGCTCTGCACCGGGTCTTTAACTCACCCATAGATAAAATCATTTGGGATGTTGGACATCAAAGCTATATTCATAAGTTACTGACGGGTAGAAAAGATGAATTCAGCACTCTCCGCCAATTCGGAGGTATCAGCGGTTTCCCCCGGCCGTCTGAAAGCATTCACGACGCCTTCGGCACCGGCCACAGCAGCACATCTATATCGGCGGCCCTTGGTATGGCCATCGCCCGGGATTTGAAAGGTGAGAATTATTCCGTCATAGCAGTCATCGGTGACGGGGCCATGACCGGCGGGATGGCTTTTGAAGCCTTGAACCATGCCGGACACCTGAAAAAAAACCTCATCGTCGTATTAAATGATAATGAAATGTCAATCGCGCAAAATGTCGGAGCAATGTCCGGATATTTGACCCGCCTCAGAACCGACCCCATGTACTCCAAAGGCAAGGAAGAGCTTGAACAACTCTTGCGCAGGATTCCCATCGGTTCTACTCTTTTGAGATTTGGCGAGAGGATCAAGGACAGTTTAAAGCATCTGGTTGTCCCGGGTATGCTCTTTGAGGAGCTGGGGTTTACTTATCTGGGTCCGGTTGATGGACATGATCTCAAGATGGTGACCACCATCCTGAACCAGGCCAGGATTCAAAAGGGTCCCGTCCTGGTCCACGTACTTACCAAAAAAGGTAAGGGTTACCGCCCTGCCGAAAGGAATCCCGACCGCTTTCACGGTGTGGGAGCATTTAATCCGGCTACGGGAGAAGTATTCAAGAGCAGCACGGCGCCTTCCTATTCGGAAGTCTTTGGTCGCACCCTGACCAGACTTGCCCAAAGGGATCAAAACATCCTGGCCATTACAGCGGCAATGACCAGCAGTACCGGTTTGAACAGTTTTTCCCGGCATTACCCGGAGCGTTTTTTTGACGTCGGCATCGCCGAGCAGCATGCAGTGACCCTGGCGGCAGGCCTGGCCAAAGAAGGCTACCACCCTGTAGTCACAATTTATTCAACCTTTTTACAACGGGCTTACGATCAAATTCTGCACGATGTATGCCTGCAAAAACTGCCTGTAACCTTTGCCATCGACCGTGCAGGCCTGGTGGGGGAGGACGGAGCAACCCACCATGGACTGTTCGATTACGCCTATTTAAGGCATATTCCCAATATGGTGATCATGGCGCCCAGGGATGAGAATGAATTGCAGCACATGCTGGCTACAGCGGTCCAGCACCCGGGGCCGACTGCGGTCCGCTATCCCAGAGGAACGGCTACGGGCTGCAAGCTGGACGAAGAACTCAAAACACTGCCGGTGGGACAGGCCCGGGTTCTCCGGAAAGGTAAGGACGTCACACTTCTGGCAGTGGGAAGCATGGTTCATCTGGCGGAGGAAGTTGCAGCAGTTTTAGCTTCTTCCGGCATTGACGCTGCCGTAATTAACGCCAGATTTGTCAAACCGCTGGATGAAAAGTGTATCCTGGACCATGCCCTGCAGACCGGAAAACTATACACCCTGGAAGAACATGTTTTGCAATGCGGCTTTGGCAGCGCCGTGATGGAACTGATCCTTTCCAGAGGTCTCAATGGAGTGACGGTTCAATCTTTCGGATTTCCGGACAACTTTGTGGAACACGGCAGTCCGGCCCTGCTGATGGCCAGATACGGGCTTACCGTGGAACAGGTGGCCAGGTCTATTTCTGAGGGTTTTGTCCGCAAAACCTATCCCAGAAAGCTCAGGCTTGCCCCCAGTTAAGGAAAATGAAAGGAAAGGTTCATTCACTTGGCCCGACGGAAAGAACGTTTGGACATAAGGCTGGTTGAAGAGGGCTTTTTCCCCAGCAGGGAAAGAGCCCGGGCGGCAATTATGGCCGGGCTTGTTTTTGCTGGCAGCCAAAGGGCGGAAAAACCAGGCTTGCTGGTTGACGCCGATCTCACGCTGGAGGTCAGGGGAAACCCTGTCCCTTACGTCAGCCGGGGCGGCTTAAAACTGGAAAAGGCTCTAAAGGTTTTCGGCATCGACTTAAAGGGTCGTATTGTCCTGGATATCGGCGCCTCCACGGGGGGGTTCACCGATTGTGCTTTAAAACAAGGAGCCAGGCTGGTCTATGCAGTTGACGTGGGATACGGTCAACTTGCCTGGGAGCTGCGAAAGGATCACCGGGTGGTGGTCCTGGAACGTACCAATATTCGTTATCTCACCCGTGATGTTTTCAGGGAAATACCCGAATTCGTCACTATTGACGTTTCTTTTATTTCCCTTGACAAAGTTCTGCCGGTGCTGGGCGGTCTGATGGCCGAAGAGGCGGCAGGGGTGGCCTTAATCAAACCTCAATTTGAGGCCGGACGCGAAAAAGTCGGGAAAAAAGGTGTGGTTCGCGACCCGCAGGTTCACGTGGAGGTCATCGAAAAACTGGTAAGACTCTTTTTGAAACAGGGCTGGTCCGTGAAAGGCCTTGATTTTTCCCCCATAACAGGCCCGGAAGGCAATATAGAGTATTTGCTCTATTTTCAAAGAGATGACTGCCCAAAAGCCTGTGTCTGCCCTTTACCCGTGGTTCAACGGGCACACGCAGAATTGAAAGGTAAATTATAGTAGTACTGCATTCGCTATATAAGCAAAGGGGATGGCTTACGCCTTGGACACCTTCGGGCTGGTGGTTAATCTAAACAAAAAGGGAGTTCGCGAGCTGGTTGAGCAAATCGTTCAATGGCTGGAAAGCAAAGGCCGTTCGGTTTTAATCAATGAAAATACTGCCAGAGCCCTTGGTCTGGCAAGACTTGGGGTTTCCCAGAATCACCTGGTGGAAAGGGCTCAATGCATGATCGTCTTTGGCGGGGATGGAACCCTTTTGAGAACGGCCCGCAAAGTCGCCCGGGCAGGAACCCCCATTATTGGGGTTAATCTCGGCCACCTGGGTTTCCTTACCGAAATAGATGTTCCGGAGGCTTTACCCGCCCTGGAAAAGCTTTTGCACGACGAGTATTATATAGAAGAACGGATGATGCTCGAGGCCAGGGTTTACAGGGAAGGCAAAATGGTGGAGCACTTAGTGGGCTTAAACGATGCCGTTATCGCCAAGGGAGCTTTTGCCAGGTTGATCTTACTGGAAACATACGTAAACGATGATTATGCCAATACTTACCCCTCGGACGGTCTGATAGTGGCCAGCCCCACGGGCTCAACTGCCTACTCCCTCTCTGCGGGCGGCCCGCTTGTAACGCCCGAACTTGATTTACTGCTTCTTACGCCCATCTGCTCTCATAATCTCTGGTCCAGGCCCATGATTTTTGCACCGGACAGTATAATTAAAGTCGTCATCCTGTCCAGTCAAGGAGAAGTGATGCTGACTATGGATGGTCAGCACGGTTTCAGTTTGAGCAAAAACGACCAGGTTGTAGTTAACCGCGCCTCACACAAGGCAAAGTTTATAAGGCTGGAGGGTAGGAACTTCTTTGAGCTCTTGAGAAAGAAACTGACGGAAGAAGGAGAGCGAAATGGCGCCTAAAGGGCTGGGCAGCGCGGTTTATCTGGCTCAAATGTTTCTTTCCCAGGTGCTCGGAAGCGGGGGAACAGGAATTGACGCCACCGCCGGAAACGGCTATGACACACTTTTTCTGGCAAGCCTGGTGGGTCCCCGGGGCAAAGTCTATGCCTTTGATATTCAGCCCATTGCTCTGCAGAATACCCGGCTGCTCCTGGAGCAGCACGGTTATGCGGAACGGGTTCAACTGCTTCAGGCCGGCCATGAGGAGATGGAGAAGTTCGTTTCCAGCCCGGTTGATGCGGTTATTTTCAATCTTGGCTATCTGCCGGGCGGCGACCACGGGGTGACCAGCAGCGCCGGCACCACCGTCAAAGCCGTCCGGACCGCCCTGAACCTGTTAAGACCCGGCGGCCGGGTGAGTATAGTCGTTTATACCGGACATCCCGGCGGTAAAGACGAGTATCTAAGGCTGGAGGAGATGACCTCCGCTCTTGATGGAAGACACTTTCATGTTCTCAAGATCGACTTTTTAAACCGGTCCCAGCGGGCGCCGTCAGTGATCGTGATTGAGAAGGCAGGTTTTACCCCTTGAAAAACATACGGCAGCATAAAATATTAGAGTTAATCAAGAATGAAATTATCGCAACCCAGAAAGATCTCGCAGAAGCATTAAGGCAAAACGGCTTTACTGTTACCCAGGCAACGGTATCCAGGGACATCAAAGAACTTGGTCTGAGTAAGGTGTCCCTTGACGGCAACCTTTCCCGTTATACCCTGGCTGGTGAAAAATGCAGCTACCGGAGTGGAGAACATTTAAAGCGCCTTTTCCGGGACTCAGTGGTAGGGCTGGACTCCAGCGAGAACCTGATTGTGATCAAGACCCACCCCGGTGGGGCACAGGCTGTTGCCTCGGCCGTAGATCAGGTTGGCTGGAAAGAAATAATCGGCACAGTAGGCGGGGACGATACCATTCTTGTCATTGTTAAACCTAAGCGGGAAACAGGCGTAGTGTTGAAAAGATTCGAGGACTTAAGCCTGAACAGGGGGTAAGAAAATGCTCTTGAGTCTTTTTATCAGAAATTTCGGGATTATTGAGCTGTTGAATATGGACCTTCATAAGGGCCTTAACGTCCTCACCGGGGAAACCGGCGCAGGTAAATCGATCATTATTGAGGCCCTGCAGTTGGCCCTGGGGGGACGCGCTTCCTCTGAACAGGTTCGTACCGGAACAGAAAAAGCCATGGTGCAGGCCACTTTTAATGTTAACAGCCTGCCTTCCCTGAACCCGCTGTTGGAAAAACAGGGTATTGAAGCCTCCGGGGACGGTATTCTCTTTCTTTCCAGGGAAATCGCCCGTTCCGGAAAGAATATTTGCAGGATTAACGGCCAGGTCGTCTCCCTGGGGTTTTATAAAAACGTCGGCAGATACCTGGCAGACCTCCATGTGCAGCATGAACAAAACTCCCTATTGGACCAGGAGCGGCAGCGGAAACTCCTGGACAGATTTGGTGGAAAAGAAGTTCTGAAACACCTGAAAGAAGTCCAGTCAGTTTTTAATCAATGGAAGTCTGCACGCCTTCATTTTGAAAAAATTTCTAAGACAGCGGAGGAAAGAGCCAGACGGCTGGAAACCTTACGCTACGAAATTGAAGAAATCAGCTCTGCGAACCTCAAACCCGGGGAAGAAGAGGAGCTGTTTGCAGAAAAAAGAATTCTGGCCAACGCAGAAAAGATCTGCCAGTGGGCCACGGAGGCTTACGCCCTGCTATATGACAGCGGAGGCAGCCAGGCCGCTGCCACGGACCTGCTGGCCAGGGCAGCTGCCGTAGTCAAGAATCTGATATCACTGGACGAGCGCGCCGGAAGCATTCAGGTTGCTTTGGAAAACGCACTTTATCAGGTTGAGGACGCAGCCCGGGAACTCTCTTCCTACCGGGACAGGGCGGAATACAATCCCGGCAGACTGGAACCAGTGGAAGAACGCCTGGATAGAATTAAAAGGCTGAAGAAAAAGTATGGAAACAGTATATCTGATGTGCTGGATTACCTGGATTCTGCCAGCAAGGAAATGCATTACCTGGAAAACCTGGAAGAAAAGCTGGAAGATGCCGAAAAGCATCTGGCTGATTTGGAAGCTGCCTACAACCAGGCTGCGGCAAAACTAAGCGCTGCCAGGCGAAAGGCAGCAAAACAACTGGAAGAGGCAGCGATCCGGGAATTGAGCTCCCTCGAACTTGGCCGGACTGTGTTCAGACTGGGTTTTTTTGAACTGACTAATCCGTCAGAGTCCGGTATGGAACGGATTGATTTCTTAATTTCCCCAAACCCCGGGGAACCCCTCAAACCACTGGCTAAAATTGCCTCGGGGGGCGAACTCTCAAGAATTATGCTGGCACTGAAAGTATTATTGGCAAAAGCCGACGAAATACCCGTCCTGGTTTTTGACGAAGTAGATACCGGCATCGGCGGCAGGGCACTGCATGCGGTTGCAAAAAAACTGTCCCGGCTGGGAGAACACCGCCAGGTTATCTGCGTAACTCACTCTGCCCAGGTTGCCTCCCATGCCCGGACCCATCACCGGATCATCAAGGAGTTTGAAGGAGAACGAACAATCACACGGGTAGAATTACTTGACTCCGCGGAAAGATTGGAAGAATTAGCTAGAATGCTCGGAGGCAAGGATATTACCGAGATTACCCGGCAGCATGCCGGTCAAATGCTTCGTGCAGCTGAAAAACATTAAATATATTATAAATAAACCGGTTTTAATCAGTACTGGTTAATTGTTTTCGTATTTAGTATGTCCAGCAGGAAATCGAGCAAGAACTTACAAAAAACTTATAAAGCTAATTATAATGCTGTTATGGTAGCTTAATACATAATTAGGCTGAATATTTGAGATATATTGAGGTTAACTTAAGTTTGTACGAAAAAATAAAAATATATTACAAAAATTGTTCTGGTCATTATAGTTTATTCTATTATTTTGGAGGTGGATTGCAATAAAATTGGAGGGGTGATGCTTGAAGGGGAAAACATGCGGTTTATTTCTTGGTATCTTGATATTTATAACAGGTATATTAACATGCCAGTTAAAGGGTACCATTTTACCACCGGAAAGATATTCTGTTACTGCTGGTGAACCGCTTAGATTAAAACTCCCCGCTTTTGTTGAAAATAATCTTGAAGCAAGAATTATAGGAAATGAATATGAGTCTTTATCAAAAAGTATAAATCCAGAGGAACTCAAGTCCGGAACAATCCCTTTATCTTCTCAGTTTGGGCAACAGATCGTAAGGCTTACTCTTTTCGGCGTGCTGCCAGTCAGGGACATGATTGTCAGCATCGTACCGGAAGTGAGAGTGATTCCCGGCGGTCAATCTATCGGGGTTTTGCTGCACTCCCAGGGAATTGTTGTAGTAGACAGCTATGAGATCCAGGATGAGACCGGACGTAAGATCAACCCGGCTGCAGAAGCAGGTATAATGAAAAACGACCACATCCTGAGAATAGGCGGTGAAAACGTAATAAGCGACAGCCAGGTCAGGGATCTTGCCGCCAAAGCCGGAGCTGCGGGACAACCATTAATAATGGAAGTAAAGCGCGGCGATAAAGTCTTTCTGGTCCGGCTTAAACCAGTTTTTTGCAAGGAAACACGGCGCTACAAAATAGGTCTGATGATCAGGGACAGCGCAGCCGGAGTCGGAACCCTCACTTTTTATGACCCTATGACCATGTCCTATGGCGCCCTGGGACATATCGTTAACGACACTGGAACAAACCGCCCGGTGGACCTGGGTGACGGAAAGATTGTGGGCGCCACCGTACAGGGCATAATCAAGGGTAAACGCGGCCAACCCGGTGAAAAAATCGGCACTTTCCAAAAAGATGAACTTTTATGTGGAACTGTCGCCCAAAATACTAAATTGGGGATTTTCGGCCGCCTTCAAAAACCTCTTGAGAACATCTCTTTTCAGGAACCTATCCCCGTGGCAGCATTTGACCAGATTCATGAGGGGCCAGCTGAAATGCTGACCGTGTTAAAAGGAGATAAAATTGAAAAATTCAACCTGGAAATAGTCAGGATCAATCCCAGGGCCAAAGAGGACGGCAAAGGACTGGTTATCCAGGTCTCCGATCCCGGGCTTCTGCAAGAAACCGGGGGCATCATCCAGGGTATGAGCGGCAGTCCGATTATTCAGGACGGCAGGCTTGTGGGTGCAGTTACTCATGTTTTTGTAAATGACCCGACCAAAGGTTACGGCGTTCCCGTAGAATGGATGTTGCGAGAAGGAGATTTATTCCCGGCAAAGAAAGAAGTCACAGAAGACCTTCTGAGAATAGCATAAAAAAATAAGCAAATTTTTGGATATTTTCCTTTTTATAACATTTCTTAAAATTTCCCGTAAAGTTTGAAGGACTTTTCTCACAGCCGTCGAATCTTTTGGTAGATATAATTTTACAAATTATAGAAACTTATAGGAGGCGGGAGTTTTATATGGCTAAAAAATCGATCAGGATCTTAATCGCAGATGACAATAGAGATTTCTGCGAATTGCTCAAGGAGTTCATTAATGAACAGGAAGACTTAAACCTGATTGGCATCGCTTATAACGGCCTGGAAGCCCTTCAAATGATTCAGGAAAACAATCCCGATGTAGTGGTACTTGATATCATCATGCCACACCTGGATGGAATCGGAGTCCTGGAGAAATATGTATCGGGCAACCCCGGAAACAAGCCCAAGATTATTATGTTAACTGCTTTTGGTCAGGAAAGTGTAACCCAAAGAGCTGTTGAACTGGGCGCCGATTATTACATTTTAAAACCCTTTGACTTTAATGTGCTCGCCACCCGGATCCGGCAACTTGCTGAAGGAGTCAATGTATCCCAGTACATTTCCCCGGTAAAACCCAAGAACCTTGATGTAGCCGTGACAAACATCATTCATGAAATGGGTGTTCCGGCACATATCAAAGGATATCATTATTTAAGGGACGCTATTTTAATGGTTATCAGCGAGGTTAATTTATTGGGGGCCGTAACCAAGGAATTATATCCTATGATAGCTCAAAAATTTCAAACGACACCAAGCCGGGTTGAACGGGCCATCAGACATGCTATTGAGCTTGCCTGGGATCGAGGAAATGTAGAAATGATGACAAAATTCTTCGGCTACACCATTAACCTGGAACGGGGTAAACCAACCAATTCGGAGTTTATAGCTATGGTTGCGGACAAGCTGAGAATCGAAGCAAAAGTGAGTTAGTCTTATTAGTCATAAGTTTATCAATTATGGAATAATACGTTACGTTATATGAACAAAATTTTTGAGTACCATTAAAGTATAATACTGTCGCTTAAGGATTAGACAGTAATTATGCTTTGTTTTTTTTTTGCGTTACTAAGCCGGTGGCATAGCTCCACAAAATTCAACTCCCCCCTATTCAGTTTTACACATTGTTTTTCAAGTGATATATTAGTATATATGAAATAATGACATTGAATTTGTAAATTTACAAGGCAAGTTTAGAACGTCTGTAAAAATCAGCTGTCAATTTTCTTGTTCTCATCAGAAACCATGATGTTTAAAAAAATTAAAAGGAATTTAAAATAATCTTGTCGAAAACATCTTAGTTGTTAAAGTGAGTGGTATTGTTGCAGAAACCCAGGCGTATAAACATTTTTACCGGCGCCTTTGGCAGCGGAAAAACTGAACTGGCGCTGAATTATGCTGTTAAGCTTCTAGAAACAGGCAAAAAAGTGACAGCTGTCGACCTTGATCTTATTAATCCTTATTTTAGAATCAGGTCGGTCAGGGAAGCTCTTGAGACCAGGGGAATCAATGTTGTCAGTCCCCGGGGAAAGTTGGCCGGAGCTGATGTTCCGGCTTTGCCCCCCGCTATTCTGGGCGTTTTAGAGGACAGCAGTACTTACGGTGTCCTGGATGTAGGCGGTGATGATATTGGAGCCGCCGCTTTGGGCCGTTTTAGAAACAACCTCGTAGAAGGTTCCTTTAACCTTTATTTCGTGGTCAACACTTGCCGGCTGCATACCAGGGACGTACCAGGTATTCTTTCAGTCATGAACAGGGTTGAGAAAGCATCCCGCTTGCAGATCAACGCCCTGATCAGCAATCCCAATCTGGGTCCTGAAACTGTTCCCGAGACAATTCTGGAGGGTCACCGCCTTGTTTTGGAAGCAGCCCACCAATTGAAACTACCTGTTGCCTTCCTGGGTGTCCGCAGAAACCTGGCGAACAGGTTAGAAAACCAGGAAGTGCCGGTATTTCCGCTGGATCTGATGTTGAAGCTGCCCTGGCAAGACGGTTGAGCAGGCTTTGATTTGCTGCCGGCCGCCACCGGCCAAATTAAAGCCGGTCTTGCCCGTGCGTTCATAGGATCTAATTTTTGCATATTTAATCGAAGGAGGGATTGTTCTTGGCCAGGGTCATCTTCCGGGAAGAACGCTGTAAAGGCTGCCGCCTGTGCACCGCTGTTTGTCCCAGGGGAATTATAAAAATGTCGGGACGCATTAATGAGATGGGCTACCACCCGGCAGCTTTGGAAGAACCGGAAAATTGTACGGGCTGCACCTTATGCGCCCTTGTTTGTCCCGACATGGTGATTGAAGTGGAGAGGGAGGAGAAAGCGGTTTGAGCAGGATCTTAATGAAAGGAAACGAAGCTATCGGTGAAGGCGCGGTCCGGGCCGGCTGCCGTTATTTCTTTGGTTACCCGATCACACCACAAAGTGAACTAACTCATTATCTGGCTAGAAGATTGCCGGAAGTGGGGGGCCTGTACCTGCAGGCCGAGAGCGAAGTAGCTTCCATCAATATGGTTTACGGCGCTTCCGGGGCGGGCGCAAGGGTTATGACCTCCTCCTCGGGGCCCGGCATCAGCCTGATGCAGGAGGGACTATCCTTCCTGGCCGGAGCCGAGCTGCCCTGCGTGGTTGTAAATATGATGCGGGGCGGTCCCGGGCTGGGCAATATCGCTCCTTCCCAGGCCGACTACTTTCAGGCTACCAAAGGCGGCGGCCATGGCGATTACCGTTTAATTGTGCTGGCTCCCAATTCGGTCCAGGAAATTCTGGACTTGACGGGAAAAGCCTTTGAGCTGGCTGATTATTACCGCAACCCGGTCATGGTCATGGCGGACGGAATCATGGCCCAAATGATGGAGCCGGTGGAACTGAAGAATGAAGCTCAGGCGGAAATTCAGGCTAAACCCTGGGCAGCCAGCGGGATGATTGATCATCCGGGCAGTAAACGGATTATTAATTCTTGCTTTGTTATCCCGGAGGAAATGGAAGCCGTTAACATTAGGCTCAAGGAGAAATACACCCAAATCTTGTTCAATGAGCAGGACAGCGAGGGTTATCTGCTGGAGGACGCCGAGATTGTCCTGGTTGCCTTTGGAACGGTTTCCCGAATTTGCCGGGCGGTTGTAGAAAAGGCCCGGCAGCTGGGAATTCCTGCAGGTCTGTTCAGACCTGTCACCCTGTGGCCTTTCCCCGCGGAGGAACTGAAAAGAACCACCGGAAAGGCAAAATGCTTTTTATCCGTGGAGATGAACATGGGTCAAATGGTGGAGGACATCCAGCTGGCCATAAGCGGAAAAGCCCCGGTTTACCATTACGGTCGCCTGGGCGGAATGGTCCCGGTTGCCAGGGATGTTCTCCAGGAGGTTCAAAAACTGTACAGCGGGGGTGTTGTTAAATGAAAAAGGTCTTTAAAAGGCCCGGAATACTGAAGGATGTGCCCTTTCATTACTGCCCCGGCTGTACCCACGGAGTCGCCCACCGCCTGGTAGCAGAAGTTATTGAAGAACTGGGCATCCGGGATACCGCTATCGGTGTCGCGCCGGTGGGGTGCTCCGTTTTCGCCATGGATTATTTTGAGATCGACATGTTTCAAGCTTCCCACGGTAGGGCCCCGGCTGTGGCTACGGGGATTAAAAGGGTTCTGCCGGACAGGGTGGTATTTACCTACCAGGGGGACGGGGACCTGGCTGCCATCGGTACCGGGGAATTTGTTCATGCGGCTACCAGGGGCGAAAGAATTACTGCTGTCTTTATCAATAATGCCATTTACGGCATGACCGGCGGCCAGATGGCTCCCACCACGATCATGGGCCAGGTCACTAAAACGACCCCCTTCGGCCGGGACAGGGAGATTAACGGCTTTCCCATCCGGGTCTGCGAAATGCTGGCGCCCCTTGAGGGAACCGCCTATCTGGCCCGGGTTGCAGTCCACACCCCAAAGGCGATTATCCAGGCCAAAAAGTTCATCAAGAGGGCCTTCGAAGTCCAGCTTGAAGGACTGGGGTTCTCCCTGGTGGAGGTGCTTTCCACCTGCCCGACCAACTGGGGACTTTCACCACTGGAAGCGGTAAAATGGCTGGAGGAGAAGATGGTTCCCTATTACCCGCTTGGTGAATACAAATCACCCGCAGGGGGTGTTATAAATGCTTGAGGAAATTTATATTGCAGGTTTCGGCGGACAGGGCGCCCTCTCAACAGGCCAACTCCTGGCCCAGGCCGGCCTCCTGGAAGGAAAGCATGTTTCCTATGTGCCCGTCTACGGTGTAGAAAAAAGGGGCGGTGTGGCCAACTGCGGCGTGACCATATCAGACCGGCAGGTCAGTTCGCCCATTGTCACGGAACCAACGGTACTGGTTGTGATGAACAATCTATCCCTGCTGAGATTTGAACAGGCGGTGGTACCGGGCGGCCTGATCCTGATCAACAGCTCACTGGTAGATTCACCGGTGCAGAGAAAAGATGTGCGGGTTGTCCTCATTAAGGCCAATGAAGAGGCTGAAGCCCTCGGTGACGGCAAGGTCGCCAACAACATCATCCTGGGCGCCCTGCTGGCTTTAACCGGAGTGGTATCCATGGAAGCCGTGGAAAAATCCCTGCAGGAAGTCCTGCCCAGGCGTCATCACAAGATGATCCCGGTAAATGTAAAGGCGCTACAAAGGGGATTTGAACTGGCAACTGCGGATAAAAACTCAGCTAAGAATAATTCATGTTAAAGGAGTTGGAGGGTCAGTGAAGCAAAGTGAGGTCCACCCGGATCGCCTCATTGAGGAATTTCTGGAGCTGGTTCAGGTAGACAGCATTTCCGGTAAAGAGCGCCAGCTGGCCGACCTGCTGATCCGGAAACTGACAGATCTGGGGCTGGAGGTAAGGGAGGACGAGGCCGGCAGCGCAGTTGACTCCAACACCGGCAATATAATCGGGAGGCTGCCCGGAAGCGGCCGGGGACCGGTCATAATGCTCTGCGCTCATATGGACACCGTGGAGCCGGGTCTGGGTGTCAAGCCTGTGCTGGCAGACGGGGTGATCCGTTCCGCAGGCGACACGGTGCTGGGGGCCGATGATAAAGCAGGCATCGCAACAATCCTGGAGGTTCTGAGGATTGTGCGTGAGCATTCCTTCGAGCACGGCGGTCTGGAAGTGGTTTTCACCATCTGGGAAGAAGGCGGCATGTTCGGCGCTAAAAATCTTCAATACAACCAACTGAAAGCACGTTACGGTTTTGTCCTGGACAGCGACGGAGTCCCCGGCACCATCATCACCAGGGCGCCTTCCCACGATGAAATCGGGATCACCATCCGGGGCAGGGCAGCCCACGCTGGCCTGAATCCGGAAGACGGGATTAACGCCATCAAGGTAGCCTCCGAAGCCATCGCTCAAATGGACCTGGGCCGGATTGACCACGAGACAACATGCAATATCGGCATTATTTCAGGGGGCAAGGCCACCAATATTGTACCGGACAGTGTTACCATCAAGGGTGAATCCAGAAGCTTATGCGCTTCCAAACGTGAGGCCCAAACAGCCCGGATCTGCCGTGCCGTTTATAAAGCTGCCGAAAATTACGGCGCCCAGGTCGAGATTACAACAGAATTGCTTTACAGTGGCTTTCATTTAGACCAGGAATCGCCGCCGGTTAAAGTTGCCCTGGAAGCAGCCCGGAGGCTTGGTCTCCAACCCAAATTGGAAAAGACGGGCGGGGGCAGTGACGCCAACATTTTCAACCACAGGGGCATTCCCACGGCCGTTCTGGGAATCGGCATGAAAAAGGCGCATACCTGCGAGGAATACATCACCACCGCCGACCTTGTTGACAACGCCCGCTACCTGTTCGAGATCCTGCGTGTGGCCCAGGGTCAGGCCTTTTAATGAACCTGATTTACAATGAGTTCCTGTACAGTCCGGTACCTGCAGGCATACAACTGCAGCAGCCGCCGGACTTCTCTTATTTTCCCGCAGATAAAAACACCGTCCGCCTGGGTGTATACTCTGACCATCCTCAATTCCAACTCCTTAAAACTTATCCTTTTTTTACTCTCCATTTAAAATATGTTCAGCCTGGACAAATCATACCGGAAGTCATAAAAGGCGGGGACAATCCATAAGAATTAGAGGGGGAAGATGTGGGGGGGGTGGAGTTGTCTCATAGGTTTAAAGGTTTTTGGGCTAATTCCCTAAAATATAACTGGCCTGCTTATGTGATCATCCTGTTTGTTTTTGCCCTGGGACTCACCACAGGCTCGCTGGAAGTATATAAGCTGCAGGCCGGTGAACTCCAGGAACTCAGCATCTATCTGGATCGCTTCATGGATCAGGCGGCGCTCATAGAAACAGAACCGGCTGCAGCCGTCAAATCTGTGCTGTACAACGACCTTATTCTAATTGCTGCAATATATTTTCTTGGTCTTACCATCATTGGCATCCCGGTTATCCTGATCTTGATTTTTACCCGGGGTTTTGTGCTCGGTTTTTCCATCGTTTTTTTGGGGTGGCAAAAAAACATCCAGGGAGTAATCCTTTCCTGTGCGGCAATCCTGCCTCAAAATATTATTTTTCTGCCGGCACTGCTGCTGGGAGGCGTGGCCTCCCTGTCTTTTGCCTTGCTCCTGGGCAGACGTTTTTTCAACTCCAGGGTTGTAATCTGGCCCAGTTTTCTCATTTATAGCGGATTCATGGCCTTTTTAACTCTCATGGCCCTTTTGGCCGGTCTGGTGGAAGTATACCTGACACCTTTTCTGGTCAAGTTGGCCGCCAGTTTTTTGTTTTAGACCCCACCGGTCCAAAAAAGGATTACATTAACAAAGTGTGGAAATAGAGTCCTTTAACCAGGCTCTTTTTTTGTTATAGCGGGAGGTGGACTGAAATGAAAAAAATTTTGAGTGATTTTCTGGATTATCTTGCGGTAGAGCGGGGGCTTGCCAATAATACAATTATCTCCTACCGGACGGACCTGACCGGTTATATTGCCTTCTGCCATAAATATAATCTGCAGCACATAAAAAGGACGAACAGGGATGTTATTATGTCCTACCTTTTTCAGCTCCAGGTCAGCGGCAAATCACCCGCAACCATAGCGCGCCACCTTGCAGCCGTCAAGTCCTTTTACCGCTATGCCGTAGCTGAAGGAAACCTTCCCAAAGATCCCTCTTCTGATCTGGAAACACCAAAACTGCCCCAGAAGCTGCCCAGAGTACTGTCGGTTAAGGAAGTCGATCTCTTACTGAACCAGCCCCGCCCGGGGGAGCCGGCCGGCCTCCGCGATAAAGCAATGCTGGAACTGCTCTATGCTACGGGAATCAGGGTCTCGGAACTTGTCTCCTTAAACCTGGAGCAGCTCAGTCTGCCAAACAGATGCATTCTATGTTCCGGCAAGGGCGCCAAAGAGAGAATAGTGCCCCTTGGTGACGTGGCCGCCCGTTATCTCACCGAATACCTGGAACGGGGAAGGTGTAAACTAGTTAAGCCCGGTAAAACACCGGCGCTATTCGTCAACCAGCACGGAGGCAGGTTGACACGGCAGGGTTTTTGGAAAATTATCAAAAAATATGCTGCTAAAGCAAAAATCGAAGCCAGGATTACACCGCATACCTTGAGGCATTCCTTCGCTACCCACCTGCTGGAAAATGGAGCAGACATCCGCTCTGTACAAGAATTGCTGGGACATGCCGATATCAGCACAACACAGATTTATACTCACTTAACCCGGAAAAAGCTCAGGGAGGTTTACGACCGCACCCACCCCCGGGCCTAATTAAGTTTAGGGCTGCCTAAATCTGTTCTTTATTTGAAAGCCTGTTTTCTCACCTTAGAAACTTTTTTACATCTGCGGTAAGGAGGTGCTTTTGCTGGAGGCCAAAAGGATTATTCTATTAGTACTGGACAGCGTCGGCGCAGGAGAACTACCCGATGCCGCCAAATACGGAGATAGCGGGAGCAACACCCTGGGCAATACAGCACGGGCCGTGGGGGGACTAAACATACCCAACCTGGAAAGCCTTGGTCTGGGAAATATTCTGCCCTTGGAAGGGGTACCTCCGGCTCAAAATCCAAAGGCTTCCTACGGGAAAATGTGCCAGAGGTCAGCCGGCAAGGACACCACAACAGGCCACTGGGAGCTGGCGGGACTGATCCTGGAGCGTCCCTTTCCGGTCTATCCCCACGGCTTTCCCCCGGAAATTATCGGACCCTTTGAGGAAGCAATCGGGCGCAGGGTTCTGGGCAACAGGACTGCCTCGGGCACGGTCATTATCGACGAGCTTGGCGAAAGGCACATGGAGACAGGGTACCCCATTGTTTATACTTCCGCTGACAGCGTGTTCCAGGTAGCCGCCCACGAAAAGGTAATCCCTTTAAAAGAATTGTATAAAATATGCCGGATTGCCAGGAAAATGCTGGCAGGTGAGCATGCCGTAGGGAGGGTTATTGCCAGGCCTTTCGATGGAGAGCCCGGTTCTTTTTACAGAACCGGCAACCGTCATGATTTTTCTCTAAAGCCTCCCGGTCAAACGGTGCTGAGCCTGCTCCAGGAAAACCGGATTCCAGTTACAGCAATAGGCAAAATCAGCGACATTTTTGCCGGGGAAGGGATCACAGCGTCTTTTCCCACCAAAGGAAACCGAGACACAATGGAACAAACCTTAAAACAAATACGCTCCGGAACCTGGGGCCTGGTCTTTGTAAATCTCATTGATTTCGACATGCTCTACGGTCACCGCAATAATCCCCCGGGCTACGCAAAAGCTCTGGAGGAGTTTGACGGGATGCTGCCCCTTCTGAACGATGCCTTGCAGAAAAACGATGTTGTAATGATCACTGCAGATCACGGCTGTGACCCGACGACCCCCTCAACGGACCACTCCAGGGAATATGTGCCTCTGCTGGTATACGGGAATACCGTACGGGGCGGATTTAATCTGGGCACAAGAGGCTCCTTTACTGATGTGGCCGCTACAATTGCTGAGATCTTCGGCCTCCGGTTCCCAACGGGAAATAGTTTCTGGCGTCAGGTTTACCAGAATTGCCCCGGGTCTTTAAGAGGTGACTTTTAGATGAGAATGGTTGACCTGATCCAAAAGAAAAAGCTGGGCCTGGCCTTGAGCCGTGCTGAAATTGATTTTATCGTCAAAGGATATACTTGCGGCAGAATACCCGATTATCAGATGTCGGCCCTGTTAATGGCCATTTACTTTCAGGGCATGAACCAGGAAGAAACAGCCGCCCTGACCCTTGCCCTTGTAAATTCGGGTGAATGTATTGATTTATCCGGGATTGAAGGCATCAAGGTGGATAAGCATTCCACTGGCGGCGTGGGAGATAAGGTTAGTTTGATTATTATTCCCCTGGTTGCCTCCGCCGGTATACCGGTGGCAAAAATGTCCGGAAAGGGATTGGGCCATACAGGAGGTACCATCGACAAACTGGAAGCCATCGAAGGATTCAAAACAAACCTTTCCAGGGCCGAGTTTATTCATAATGTCAACACTTATAAGATGGCTGTAGCAGGACAGAGCGCAGATTTAACTCCTGCAGATAAAATGATCTATGCTTTGAGGGATGTCACAGCTACTGTAGACAGCATACCCCTGATAGCTGCATCGATAATGAGCAAGAAAATTGCCTCCGGAGCTGACGCTATCGTTCTGGACGTCAAGGTCGGTTCAGGAGCGTTCATGAAGTCTCTGGACAAAGCCAGGGAACTGGCCCGGGTAATGGTCCGGATCGGCAGAGCTCTGAACAAAAAAACCATTGCCGTTATTACGGATATGAATCAGCCTTTGGGCCATGAGGTGGGCAATGCCGGTGAGGTAAGGGAAGCAGCAGAGTTCCTGCAGGGCAGGGGGGCCCGGGACTTAACCGCTGTGGCCCTCACCCTGGCGTCACATATGGCTGTCCTGGGCGGGGCCTATAACGACCTGTCCGCTGCTTCCCGGGAACTTGCCAGGTTGATTGATTCCGGTTCAGCCTTCCAAAACTTTAAGAAGCTGATCAGAATTCAAGGTGGGGACCCGGATGTGCTGGTAAACCCCGGCAGGCTTCCCCGGGCAAAATATCATGTGGCGGTAAAAGCTCCTGCCGGAGGCTATGTAACGGCCATTAATGCTGAAGCCGTGGGAATGGCGTCAATGCTCCTCGGCGCGGGAAGAAAGAAAAAGGATGACCCCGTCGATTACTCTGCCGGCGTAACCTTAGTTAAAAAAATTGGCGACAGGGTCCAAAAGGGGGAGACAATCTGCATCTTGCACACAAACCTTGCTGAACATCAGGAAGCCGGATTTATTTTACAAAATGCCTATAGTTTCAGTGACCTGGAGCCGGCCCCGCTTACTTACGTGCATGAAGTAATTCAATAAGGAAAAAACGGCAGCCGGGCCGCCCCGGACCAGGCTGCCGTCCAGCAATTCTAAATCTTTTAACGCCTGATCTTTGATCAGGCGCTTTTTGGTTCTAAAATTAGTCATGCATAACTTTAAAGCAAGGAAACATAATACAAAACAACTGTTATTTTTATATTTTGAAGATGAACGGAGGTATTCTTATGTCTTGGAGAAAAAGCTGGCTCTTTTTCTTCCTGTTTGTTTTTTTCCTTGGTTTTGCGCCGGGACATGGGGCCTGGGCGGCTCCGGAGCCGGAAAAGGCAAAGGAAGAAAGCACAATTAAAGCTCCCGGTGCACCGGAGACCACAGCTGAAGCAGCTGTGGTTATGGAGCCGGTCACCGGCAGAATTATTTATGAAAAAGAAGCGCATAAGCGGCTGCCCATGGCCAGCGTTACAAAACTTATGACCCTCCTGCTTGCTACGGAAGCAGTTGAAGAAGGAAGTTTTAAACTGTCCGACAGCGTTATCACCAGTGAAAATGCCTGGGAAATGGGCGGCTCGCAGATTTATCTGGAACCGGGTGAAGAAATGAGTCTGTGGGAATTACTGCTGGCCATCGGCCTGCAGTCGGCCAATGACGCCAGTGTAGCTGTAGCCGAGCACATTGCCGGGAGTGAAGAAGCCTTTGTTCAGGACATGAATGATAGAGCAAAGGAACTTGGCCTGACGGACACTAATTTCGTAAATTGTCACGGGCTCACTGCAGAAAATCATTATACCAGCGCTTATGATCTGGCCATGATCTTGAGGGAGGGGCTTAATAACCAGCTCTTCCGGAAGATTACCGCCATGAAGGAATACGACCTGCGTGGTGGCGCCTTTAAACTCTGGAATACCAACAAACTGCTCTGGTGGTACAACGGCGCAGATGCCGGCAAAACCGGGTGGACAGAAGCCGCGAAATACTGCCTTGCTTCTTCAGCTGAAAGGGATGGCTTGAGATTAATTTGCGTGGTTCTTGGGACCGAGGAACCCCAAAGTCATTTCCGGGAGTCCACGAAACTCTATGATTTTGGCTTTGCCCGCTTCAGGGCTGTGAATATTGCCGACCGGGGAGCAAAAGTAAGTACCGTCAAGGTGGGCAAGGGTTTGGCAGAAACCGTTGATGCCCTGACCATAGACAAGGTCAGCATTATAGTTCCCAGGGGTGCAGAAAAAGGATTCGAACCCAGAATTGAAGTGCCGGATTTTATTAACGCACCGGTGGTAAAAGGGCAGGAAATCGGATCTTACATTGTAACAAAGGAAGGGCAGGAAGTACTCAGAGTTAAACTGGTAGCCGGACAGGATGTACCAAAGTCAAATATTCTTCATCAAATGAAAAGAGTAATCGACAGCGTCTATTAGCCATCAAGTACTGAAATATAAAAAAACCGTTTTGCGGGAAAAAGGCCGCAGCAAGGCTTTCCTGCATGAAAGGAACTGCGATTAATATAAACAGGCTCAACTGCGGGACCGGGACAACAGCCTCTTTAAGTGTTGTTCAGGTCAAGGACCGCTGTACCTGTTGTTTTTTTTTGCGGCTGTTGTAAAGGATTAATTCCTGCAAGCTTGCCTTTTTTCCATATATTTGGTAAGATTTAGCAGGATGGATGAACAATTAACTAGAGGGAAAGGATGACGCCTGTGCTCTTAGATCTTGAAATAAAGCAGGAAACACTCTTCATCAGGCTAAGGGGGGAACTGGATCTTGGCGCTGCCGACCATCTTCGCAACGCCCTTGAGCAGGCCCTGGACCGGGAACCGATCATAAACCTGGTTTTTAACCTGGCCGGGGTGAGTTTTATCGACAGTTCAGGTCTGGGAGTCCTGCTGGGCCGCTACAAACGGGTGTCAAAAAACGGCGGTAAAGTTATGCTTGTTTCTCCACAACCCCAGGTACGCAGAATTTTGGAATTATCCGGACTCTTCAGGATTATGGATGAATTGTCAAGCGAGTCCGAAGCATTGGTGAAACCGGTTAGGGAGGGGCTTTAAGTGAAATATATTAACCAGATGAAACTGGAATTTTTAAGCATTCCGGCCAACGTAGCTTTCGCCAGGGTGACGGTGGCGGCATTTGCCTCCCAGCTTGACTTTACCCTTTCCGACCTGGAGGAAATCAAAGTAGCCGTTTCCGAAGCGGTGGGCAATTCCATCATTCACGGTTACAGGAATCTTCCAGACCGGTTAATCAGGATCCAGGCCGCTTTAACCACTGACAGCCTGGAATTAAGAATAGAAGACGACGGCAGGGGCATTAAAGATATTAAAAAAGCCCTTGAACCGGCATTTTCCACAGATTCCGAACGTCTCGGCCTGGGCTTTGTGTTTATGCAGTCTTTTATGGACAGCTTTCAGGTGGACTCTACCCCTGGACACGGGACAAAAGTCATCATGAGCAAGCGGGCCGGCTCCGGAACGGCCCCCTTTAATCCGGAGCAGTAGTTAGGGAGATGAAAAAAATGAGCAGCAGGTTGGTTGATATGAACCTGCCCCGCTTTCCGCTGTTGAAAGACCCCGAAATTAAAGAACTGCTGAAAAAAGCCAAGGCGGGAGATGGTTTGGCCAGGGATAAGCTGGTTAACTGCAACTTAAAACTGGTGTTCAATCTTGTTAAACGGTTTCAAAACCGCGGTTATGAGCTGGAAGATCTTTTCCAGATAGGCTGTATTGGTTTGATGAAGGCCATTGATAAATTTGACCTTAATTATGACGTAAAGTTTTCAACTTACGCCGTGCCGATGATAGTGGGCGAGATCCGGAGATTTCTAAGGGATGATAACCCGGTGAAGGTCAGCCGCTCGGTTAAGGAACTTGCTTATAAAATTCAGCAGGTCCGGGAAATCCTGACGGCGCGGCTGGGCAGGGAACCATCCGTGGGGGAGATAGCTGCAGAACTCTCCCTGAACCGGGAGGAAGTGGTGAATGCTCTGGAAGCGGCCCAGGCGCCCACTTCTATCTATGAAACTCTTCATCAGGACGATGGAGATCCCATTTATCTCCTGGACCAGCTTAAAGGTGAAGAAGAAGGAGATCTTCCGTGGCTGGAAAGCATCTCGATTAATGAGATCCTGCAAAAGCTCCCGGAGAGGGACCGGTTAATAATTATCTGGCGTTTCTTTGAGGATAAAACTCAATCGGTTATCGCGGCCAGACTGGGGCTGTCCCAGGTTCAGGTATCCCGGCTGGAGAGACAGGCCCTGATTAAAATCAAGTCATTAATGGAAAACGGTTAAGCATTAAAGCCCGGAGCAGGGCTTTTATTTTTGCAAGACCGAAATTGGTATAAAAAACCGATTCAGATGCATAATAAAGACACTTGAACACCAAAGGAGGTATGTGGGGTGCACGTAAAAGTATCCGAACTTGTAGGGGAATCTCCAGATAGCTGGAAGGGCGCTGTACAGTCGGCCATATCCGAGGCGTCACGCTCAATGAAAAACATTGTTGCCGTTGAGATTGTAAATTTCACTGCCAATGTGGAAAACGGGCGGCTGGTGGAGTATAAAGCCAACGTAAAAATCGCCCATACAGAATAATAGTAATGCTGAAGGGACACCTTTTAGGTGTCCTTTTTGCATTGCTATAAAACCAAAACACCTCATTTGCATAATGTCCCGGGGGCAGGGAAAGGATAAAATTCGAGGCTGACTGATAGCGGCTGTGTTCACAGATAAACAGGCGCCTTCGGCGCAACCGGTCTTTTCAAGGGGGTTAAAATATGGGAGACGGGCTGGATCATAAGCGCAGGGTGATCCTCGTCACCGATGGAGACCGGATTGCTCAAAGGGCGGTAGAAATCGCCGCCCGCAATGTGGGGGCCCGCTGTATCTCCCGCTCGGCGGGCAACCCCACCAGGCAATCCGGCCGGGAACTGGTTAAACTGATTAAGGAAGCGCCCCTGGACCCGGTAGTTGTAATGCTGGATGACAGGGGCTTTAACGGTCCCGGAAGGGGCGAGTCGGCTCTGGCTTACATAGCCGGCCACCCCGATATCCAGGTCCTCGGCGTCCTGGCAGTAGCATCCAATACCGAAACGGCCTGTGGCTGCAGGGTGAATGCATCGGTTACCAAAACCGGCGAGGTGATCGGGGGTCCCGTTAACAAGTGGGGTCTGCCTGAACAGGACTTGCTCAAAGGTGATACAACGGAGGTTATTGACAGTCTGAAGATCCCCTTTGTTATCGGCATCGGCGATATCGGCAAAATGGACCGGGCAGACGCTGCTGATAGGGGGGCGCCGCTGACGACGAAAGCTTTTCAAACCATTCTGGAAAGGAGCGGTTTCAATGTGGTGGGGCAAAAAAAACAAGAAAACTCCCGGTGAAGCTCCGGATAAAACTAAGATTAAGACCAATCTGGAGGAAAACATCAAAGAACTGGATGCAGAAATGGGCATCAAAAAAAGTTTCGACCTCCTGACCAGGGAACTATCAATTGGCGGAACAAAAGTCACGCTTTTATTTATAGACGGGCTGACCAACGACCAGGTTGTCACCCTGGTCCTCCAGAACCTGACGCGCCTGGAAAGGGCTGAAATTCTGCCTGACGCCCTGAAAAAACTTTTTAACACCCACCTGGGTTATACTGAACTGGAAGAAGTCCAGTACCTGGAGGACATCGTCGACAAGATTCTGGCCGGACCAATGGCCATCCTGGTGGACGGTTCGGATCAGGCGTTGATTCTGGATGCCAGAACCTACCCCGTCCGCAATCCCGAAGAGCCGGATCTGGAAAGGGTGGTGCGGGGATCCAGGGACGGATTTGTGGAAACACTTGTTTTTAACACGGCTCTGATCCGAAGGCGGATCAGGGATCCCAAGCTGAGAATGGAGTATCTCCAGGTGGGCACCCGTTCCAAGTCCGATGTGGTTGTCTGTTATATCGAAGATATCGCCAACCCCGATCTGGTTAAGAACATCAAGGGAAAGATTGAATACATCAAAATTGACGGGATTCCCATGGCGGAAAAGTCCGTAGAAGAACTGATTACACCGGGTTCATTCTGGAACCCCTTTCCCAGGGTCCGCTACACGGAACGCCCGGATGTAGCCGCCATGCACCTCCTGGAAGGACATGTGCTGGTGCTGGTGGATACTTCACCCAGCGTAATCATCGCTCCTGCAACTTATTTCCACCACCTTCAGCACGCGGAGGAATACAGGCAAAACCCCACCATAGGCGCCTACCTGCGCTGGGTTCGTTATATCGGTGTGGCTGCTTCCATCTTCCTGCTGCCGCTGTGGTTTCTCTTTGCCGAAAACCCTGAACTGCTGCCGCCCTGGCTGGCCTTCATCGGACCCAAGGAACCCGGTGAGGTGCCCCTGATCATCCAGTTTTTCCTGGCGGAGATTGCCGTGGATATGATCCGCCTGGCCACCATCCATACGCCTGCGGCCCTGGCCACAGCCACGGGCATTATTGCAGCCCTGCTTATTGGTGAACTGGCTACCACTGTCGGTCTTTTCGCCCAGGAGGTGGTCCTTTATGTTGCTGTAGTGGCCATCGGGACTTTCTTGACCCCCAGTATCGAACTGTCCAACGCCAACCGTCTGGTAAGAATCGGACTTCTGGCCTTGACTGCGCTGTTCCGCCTGCCGGGTTTTGTGGCCGGTACGACTTTCACCTTTGTTGCCCTTGCTTTTATGAGATCCTTCGGTGTTCCCTACCTGTGGCCGCTGATCCCCCTTAACTTGAAGGCCCTGGCAGGAATCATCGTCCGGACTCCTGTACCTGTCCGGAATACGCGGCCCAGCATATTGAAACCCCTGGATGCAACCCGTCAGATCGTTGCAGCCCCGGCCCGCAAGCCCGGGAAAAAACCGGGGAAGTGAATGCCGGACTTTTTTGCAGAACAGACCGGCTAGAAAATCCGGTTTTTGCCCATAATAAAAAGTAGCTGTCTGCGAGGAGCGATGCCAATGCCCGTAAAAGTCGGGATCCCTAGGGCCTTGCTTTATTACTATTATTATCCCTTATGGAAAACATTTTTTGAAGGGCTAGGGGCTCAAGTTATCCTTTCATCTCCCTCAACAAAAGGGATTTTAACAGATGGATTAAGATTTGCAGTGGACGAAATTTGCCTGCCGGTCAAGCTGGCCTTCGGTCATGTTCTGGATTTGATTGGAAAGGTTGATTACATTTTTTTGCCCAGGCTGATCAGCATCAGAAGGAATGAATATATTTGCCCTAAATTTCTGGGACTTCCCGACATGGTTCGCCGGCTGGCGGGAATCCCTCCATTAATTGACGTCAACGTTAACAGGTACAGGGGTGATAATGAGCTTTGCCAGGTAATTAAAGAAGTGGGGCGGCTATTTACCCGTAATAACTTTAAAATTTGGCTGACCTGCCGCCGCTCGCTGAAAGTGCAAAAGCATTATTTCAGACTGCTGCAACTCGGTCTGATGCCCGCAGAGGCCCTGGCCGTCCTGGAAAACAGGGTAAAAAACGAGCCCTTGGCCGCCCCTGGAAAAATCACCGTGGCCCTGCTGGGACACCCCTATAACATCTACGATCCCTTCATCAACATGAACATAATCGGACGGCTCAGAGCCATGGGCGCAAATGTAATAACCGCCGAAAACCTGCAGGAACAAACAGTGGTAAGCTATGCCGCCAGGCTGCCGAAAAAACTCTTCTGGACCCTGGGCCAGCGCATGATCGGGGCAGCTCTGCATTACCTGGAACGTTCCGATGTAAACGGGATGATCCATGTAGCTGCTTTCGGCTGCGGTCCCGACTCCATGACCGGAGAACTTATTGAGCGCAGGGCGCGCGCCGCAGGTATGCCGTTTCTCAACCTGACCCTGGATGAACATACAGGAGAGGCTGGAATTATTACCAGGCTGGAGGCTTTTTTAGATATGGTCCGCTGGAAAACGGCGGGGACTGTTGAGGTCATCTAATTCTCCGCTAGGGGGGCTTTTCATGCGCGTAACCTTTCCCCATATGGGCAGCCTGTATATTCCCTTGACAGCTCTGTTGCAAACCCTTGGTGTGGAGGTGGTGGTACCACCTCCCTCCAGCAAAAGAACCCTGACCCTGGGGTCAAAATACGGTCCTGAGTTTGCCTGCCTGCCCTTAAAGCTTAACCTCGGTAATTTTATCGAAGCTTCTGAACTGGGAGCTGATACCGTTGTCATGGCCGGAGGCTGCGGCCCCTGCCGCTTTGGCTATTATGCCCAGATTGAACAGGCCATCTTAAAAGATCTGGGCTACGAGCTGCAGTTCATTGTCCTCGAACCCCCGGAACGCCATATCTCCGAATTGCTTACAAAAATCAGGCATATTGCCGGGCGGAGTTCCTGGTGGCAGATTGTTCAGGCCATCCGCTTCGGCTACCGGAAAGCGCTGGCGGTGGATGAAATCGAAAGGTCGGCCTTGTTTTCCCGGCCCCGGGAAAAAGTACCCGGCTCCACAGATGATGCCTTACGCAGAGCCCTGGAAATGATCCGCAATGCCGCAACCCCCGGGGAACTTCCTGCTGCCCGGGAATATGCCCTGGCGCTTATGGATGAAGTAGCTGTGGACATAAACCGGCCGGTCTTGAAGGTTGGAGTTGTAGGAGAGATTTATACCCTGCTGGAACCCTTCGCCAATCTATACCTGGAAAGACACCTGGGAAAACTGGGCGTCGAGGTTGACCGTTCCATCTATTTGAGCGGCTGGGTCAATGAACATCTATTTTACGGACTGGCCAGGGGCATAGGATCAGGCAAAAAAGCCCGTGAGGCATCATCTCCCTACCTGCGGCACTTCGTCGGCGGGCACGGCCAGGAAACCATCGGAGAAGCGGTTCTGTATGCCCGGCGCGGGTATGACGGCATCATCCAGGTCTTTCCCTTTACCTGCATGCCTGAGATTGTAGCTGAAAGCATTCTGCCGGATATAAGTAAAGACTATGGTACACATTCCCTGACCTTGATTATGGACGAGAACACCGGTGAAGCAGGCATGGTTACCCGCCTGGAAGCTTTTACAGACTTACTGGCGCGTAAAAAGGAAACAAAGGAGGCCCTTTGACCGTGATTGGCTATTTAGGAATTGACGTGGGTTCAGTCAGTACCAACCTGGTTTTTTTTGATGACTGTGGAGTTATTCGCAAGTCTATTTATTTGAGGACTCGGGGCAAACCCATCGATACCGTCCAAAAGGGCTTGAAGGAGCTTGGCGCTAACCTGCCTTCAGGCACAAAAGTGAGGGGAGTCGGCACCACCGGGAGCGGCAGGCATCTTACCGGCGTTATCGTGGGCGCCGATGCTGTAAAAAATGAAATTACCGCCCATGCTGTGGCCTCCTCCCTGCTTGTACCCGGAGTACAATCCATTCTGGAAATCGGCGGTCAGGACTCCAAAATTATTATCCTGCGCAACGGTGTTGTCTCGGACTTTGCCATGAACACCGTCTGTGCCGCCGGAACCGGTTCTTTTTTGGACCAGCAGGCCGGAAGGCTGGGCATTCCCATAGAAAAGTTTGGTGAACTGGCCCTGCAAGCCAGGTCCCCGGTGCGCATTGCCGGAAGATGTGCTGTATTTGCGGAATCCGACATGATCCACAAGCAACAAATGGGCTGCAGCCTTCCGGACATCCTGGCCGGCCTTTGCGACGCCCTGGTCAGAAATTACTTGAATAACGTCGGCAAAGGCAAAGAAATCCTCGCTCCGGTAGTTTTCCAGGGCGGTGTTGCCGCCAACGCCGGTATGGTCAGGGCCTTTGAAAAAGCGCTGGATTTAAAGGTTCAGGTGCCTTCCTATTTTGACGTTATGGGGGCGGTGGGAGCAGCCCTGCTGGCCCGGGAAGCTGTGGCCAGAAAGGGCGCCAGCAGCTTTAAAGGCTTTGAGGTGGCAGACATGGATTATCAAACCGGCAGCTTCGAGTGTTCCGGTTGTCCCAATTTGTGCGAGGTCGTGGAAGTCTCTGAAAATGACCGGGTTATAGCCCGCTGGGGTGACCGTTGCAGCAAGTGGAGCAACGCTGTCGGAGCAAAAATAAGCTGAGAAAGTTTTACCCGGATTAAACTCATTTTGCCCGTTGAGAGCTTGCCTAAAGAAGGCTTTTTAAGTTAAAATGTCTTTAATTGTTTACAATTAATTAATGAGAAGAGAGGAGACCAAAGAAGAGATGAGCGAGACCAAGATTATTCTTACTGAAAAGGAAATGCCCAGAGCCTGGTACAATATCCAGGCTGACCTGCCCAACCTGCCCAGTCCCCCGTTGAATCCCGCCACCAGGAAACCTATCAGCCCCGAAGATCTGGCGCCGATTTTTCCCCTGAGTTTGATTGAACAGGAGGTAAGCCTTGAGCGTTGGGTGGAGATTCCCGAGGAAGTGCTGAAAATCTACCGGCTCTGGAGACCCTCCCCGCTTTGCAGGGCGCATCGTCTGGAGAAAGCCCTGGATACACCGGCCAAAATCTACTACAAGTATGAGGGGGTCAGCCCGGCAGGGAGCCACAAGCTGAACACCGCCGTACCCCAGGCATACTATAATAAAAAGGAAGGGATTAAGCGTATCGCCACTGAGACCGGGGCCGGCCAATGGGGTGTAGCCCTCTCCCAGGCCTGCAACTTTTTCGGTATGGAGTGCACGGTCTATATGGTGAAGGTCAGCTATCAACAGAAGCCCTACCGCCGCTCCCTGATGCAGGTCTACGGCTCCGAGGTTATCGCCAGCCCCAGTACCCTGACCAGTTCAGGGCGGAAGATTTTGAAAGATAACCCCGAGTCCCCGGGAAGCCTGGGAGTTGCCATCAGTGAAGCCGTGGAGGACGCAGCCGGCCGCGACGATACGAATTACTCCCTGGGCAGTGTTTTAAACCATGTTCTCCTGCATCAAACCATCATCGGCCTGGAGGCCAAGAAACAATTTGCTAAGATTGACACCTACCCCGACGTGGTCATCGCCTGTTGCGGCGGCGGCAGCAACTTCGGGGGAATAGCCTTTCCCTTTGCCCACGACAAAATTGTTCAGGGAACCAAAGTTAGACTGCTGGCCGTTGAACCCACAGCCTGCCCCACTTTGACTCGGGGCCATTTCGGCTACGATTACGGGGATGTGGCCGGCTTAACCCCTCTGCTCCACATGTTTACCCTGGGCAGTGAATTCATGCCCCCGGGCATTCATGCCGGCGGCCTGCGCTACCATGGTGAATCACCCCTGGTGAGCCGGTTGGTCCACGATGGCTTTGCGGAGGCGGTGGCCTACGAACAAACCGCAGTGTTCGAATCAGGCGTCCTTTTTGCCAGGTGCGAGGGAATCGTACCCGCCCCCGAGTCTTCCCACGCCATTCATGCGGCAGTGAAAGAAGCCCTGGACGCCCGGGAGGCCGGTGAATCCAGAACCATCCTGTTCAACCTGAGCGGTCACGGCCTGCTGGATCTGCCTTCCTACGACACCTATCTGGAGGGCAATCTGAAGGATCAGCCCCTGCATGAGGAAAGCCTGAAGAAGTCATTGGAGCAGCTGCCAAAATTATAAATTTCAACCAATAGGAGCCAATGATTCCTGAAACTAGCTTTTAGCGCCCGAAGGGGCGCTTTTTTTACAACATGTTGGTATGATATAATATAATCCGTATTTTGGTTAAACTTTCTCAAGGGAGCGAACCATGGAAATTATCACTACCCATACCAATGCCGACCTGGACGCCCTGGCTTCGATGGTGGCGGCACAAAAGCTCTACCCGGGCGCCGTCATGGTTTTCCCCGGCACACTTTTGCGCAATGTGGAAGAATTCATGGCCCTGCATAAAGACACTCTAAATGTAAAATCAGTTAAGGAGATCAAGCCGGAACTTGTAAAAAAGGTAATCCTGGTGGATACGAAAACACCGGGAAGACTGGATAAATTAGCCGGACTGCTGCAGAAACCAGGCGTTGAGGTACATATCTACGACCACCACCCCCCTTGTGAAGGCGACGCCAGGGGAACTCTGGAAGTCATCGGGATGGTAGGAGCAACCACCACCCTCCTGATTGAGAAAATCAGGCAATTACGCCTGCCCGTCACCCCGCTGGAAGCCACAGTTTTTGCCCTGGGAATCTACGAAGATACCGGCTGCCTTACTTTTTCCAACACAACTGCCAGGGATGCTGAGGCTGTCTCCTTCGTGCTCGCCAGGGGGGCAAACCTGGCTGTTGTGAATAATTTCCTGGACCGCCCCCTTACAGAGAAACAGAGGTTACTGCTTAAAACGCTGCTGGTATCAGCCGAGTACCACGATGTCAATGGTATCAGATTTCTGCTCGCGCAGGGAAAAGTGGACGAATTCGTGGCGGGGCTGGATTTATTAACCCACAAACTCGTTGATTTTGCCCACCTGGACGCGGTGTTTACAGTTGTCGAAATGGAAGAAAGTGTTTATGTTGTGGCCCGGAGCAGTGTACCCGAGGTCAGTGTTAAAGACATTCTGGAGGAGTTGGGCGGTGGGGGACACCCCTCGGCTGCATCGGCAATCGTTCGCAAAGCCAAAATAGTAAATGTAACAGATCGTTTGTTGGAAATTATCCGGGCCAGGGTAAAACCCCCGGCCACAGCCTCGGCAATTATGTCCAGCCCGGTTAAAACCATCACACCAACAACGGTGATTGAAGAAGCCGGGCGGATTATGCTGCGCTACGGACACTCCGGACTGCCGGTGCTGAAAGGAGAGCAGGTAGTGGGGGTCATATCCCGCCGCGACGTGGAAAAAGCCCTTCAACACGGCCTGGGGCATGCCCCGGTAAAGGGTTTTATGACCAGCCGCCTGGTCTCGGTAAGCCCCGATGTACCTGTCTCAGGGGTCCGGGAACTGATGATCCGGCACGACATCGGGCGTCTTCCGGTCCTGAAAGAGGGAAAGCTCGTGGGCATTGTCTCACGTACGGACGTGTTGCGGACACTCCACGGCGAAGTAGAAAACAGGCACCAAAAAGTATACAGCGTTTGCAACCACGAGATCCGCTATAAAAACATCAAGGAACTGATTTACCGGGGACTGCCGGAGGAATATTCCGGGATTATGGAGCGGGCGGGGATTATCGCCAACAAGCTGGGATTTAAAATTTATGCCGCCGGCGGTGTGGTACGCGACCTCCTCTTAGGTATGGAATGTCTGGACATCGACCTTGTTGTGGAAGGAGACGGTATTGAAGTTGCCCGTGCCCTGGGTCAGTATTATGACAGCCGGGTCAGGATCCACCCCAAATTCCATACGGCAACTGTTTTATTTCCGGGAGGACAGCAGGTTGACGTGGCTACGGCCCGGGTGGAATTTTATCAGTATCCCGCAGCCATGCCTCAGATTGAAACGTCCTCCCTGCATCAGGACCTTTACAGAAGAGATTTCACCATCAATGCCATGGCTGTATCCTTAAACGAGAGCGATTTCGGCGAGATCGTGGACTTCTTCGGGGGCAGGGAGGATCTCGAGCGGGGCTTAATCCGGGTCCTGCACAACCTTAGTTTCATCGAGGACCCCACCCGGCTGTTAAGGGGGATCAGGTTCGAAAAACGCTACTACATGAACCTGGAACCCCAGACCCTGAAGCTGGCCAGGGAGGCCGTACGCAGCAAAATGCTGGCCAAGGTTTCCCGGGAACGCATCTGGGAAGAATTGAAGCATATCCTGCAGGAGCAGCGTCCGGGCCTGGCCCTGTCCCGTCTCCGGGAACTGGGGATCTTTGAATTCCTGTTCCCGACAGTTGATTGTATCCCGGTGGAACCGGTTTTAGATGAGCTGCCCCTGTCCATCAACGTACTGCGCGCCTGGAATCCGGTAGGGCAGGGAGAGTCCTGGATGTCATATTTAATTGCCCTGCTGCACTTAACGGAGCAGGAGCAGGCGGATACCCTCTGCCGCCACTACAACCTTGCCAACCGGCAGAGGGATAAGGTCCTCAAAACCCTTGCCGGCTGGCGAAAAGCAGTTGATGCTCTGGGTAAGGGGAACGGCGGGACAATGAGTGAACTGGTCAAACAGGTGGCAGGCCTTCCCCGGGAGGCCTATCCCCTGCTTCTGACCTATCTGCCGGACTATGCTTCAAGGTCACGCTTCCGCAGGGTATTAAGCGCCGTTTACTACGACAGGCCTGCCATCACCGGCAAAGACCTCCTCTCCCTGGGATTTAAACCAGGTCCATCTTTTAAGGCAGCCATGGAGGCCTTATGGCAGGCCCGCCTGGACGGACTGGTCCGGACCCGGCAAGAAGAACTGAGTTATGTAAAAGAGTACCTTTCGGGGTACGAAGGAGCGATAAAGAGTGTTTAATTTACCCAGTTTGCACAGCATGGCTCTGATGCTGCCGGCTATTATTCTCGGACTCACCTTCCATGAGTACGCTCACGGCTGGGTTGCCGACCGGCTTGGAGACCACACCGCCCGGTACCATGGGCGGTTGACCATCAACCCCCTGGCCCATGTGGATCCCATTGGATTTTTACTTTTATTCCTGGCCGGTTTCGGCTGGGCCAAACCGGTTCCCGTAAACCCGTATAATTTGAAAGGAGACGCCCGTCAGGGCATGCTCCTGATATCCCTGGCGGGGCCGGCCACCAACCTGCTTCTGGCCTTTCTCTCCTCTTTGCTTTTAGGCGCCTTCGGGAACCTGGGACTGCCTTACTTTGTCCAGATTATGTATTACATGATCCTGATCAATGTGGTTCTGGCTGTATTCAACCTGCTTCCCATACCTCCCCTGGACGGCTCAAAAATTCTGGCAGGAATCCTTCCCGGAGAGCAAAAGTGGCTGTATCATTTGGAGGCTTACGGTTTTATAATATTAATTATCCTGATCTTCACAGGGGCAATTCAGGTGCTTTTTCGGTTTGTCGTTTCACCCATTGCCAATTTTTTCTTCGCCCTGGCCGGATATTAGAACAACTAAAAACTCAATACTTTTCTCAATCAACAATATTACTTTTGACAGATACGTGTTATAAAGGAGGATATCGGGATTGCGTATTCTTTCTGGGATTCAAACTTCCGGCTCTTTACACCTGGGTAATTACTTCGGAATGATGAAAAGAATGATCGATTACCAGGAAAACAACGAGCTATTCTGCTTTCTGGTCAATTACCATGCCCTTACAACGGTCTTCGATGCCGAATCCCTGCGCCGGCAGACCTATGAAGCGGCCTGTGATTTCCTGGCCCTGGGGCTGGACCCGGACAAGTCGGTGTTCTGGATCCAATCAGATGTTCCGGAAGTAGCGGAACTGACCTGGCTGCTCTCCAACGTAACGGGAGTAGGTCTCCTTGAACGAAGCCACTCCTACAAAGATAAAACTGCCAAGGGAATTCCCGCCAGCAACGGCCTGTTTTCCTATCCCGTGCTGATGGCTGCTGATATCCTGCTTTACGGCGGAGAAAAGGTGCCTGTAGGCAAGGACCAGAAGCAGCACCTGGAAATCACCCGGGATATTGCCATACGCTTCAATCACACCTACGGCGAAACCTTCATCATCCCGGAGGCGGATATTGAGGAAGATTCTGCCGTGGTACCGGGCATTGACGGACAAAAGATGTCTAAATCCTACGGCAACGCCATTGAAATCTTTGCCGATGAAAAAACCCTGCGGGAAAAGGTGATGCGCATTGTTACTGATTCAACCCCGGTGGATGAGCCCAAGCCCCTGGAAGGAAATGTCCTTTTCAACCTTTACTCACTCTTCCTGGACCCCGGGGAAAAAATAGCCTTGCAGGAGCGGTTCCTTGCCCCGGGCCTGAAATACGGAGTTGTCAAAAAGGAACTGTTCAGCTTAATCTGGGAATATTTCGAGCCCTACAGAAAAGAGAGGAAGCGGCTGGCACAGGACAAGCAGTATATTTTAGAAACGATGCGAAAGGGAGCCCGCAAAGCCAGGGAAGCCGCCTCTGTCTATCTGGAGCGGGCCCGTCACAACGTGGGACTGGATTACTGGAATTTTTAAGCCCCCTCAGGCGACCAGACAAAAAGTATTCGTCAAATAAACGGACAATGCTGCCGTTCTTAAAACTGTTTGCCTTTTGGAATCTAAAATAAATAGCCGCCCGGTTAATACCGGCGGTTTTTTATTTGTTAATCTAATTCAATAGAATTAATATTAAGCATTGCCTAATATTACCATGGATATTGAATTTCTCAACCTTCTCCTGTTGCCGCTTCAGCAGCATGGTAAGTCTATCCCTTGATTTGGTGTTACCGGGCAGCTGCAGAAAAGGTAATTTCAAAGCAGACCTTTCCACCGCCGGTTACTTTTTGAAGCTGTCCCCCCGCCAATTCAATTCTACGCCGGTGGGCGTCGAATCTTTTTTCGTTGAATACTCCTGCGGGGATGCCGTTAATGCTGTCGGTCCGGACCACGACCCCCTGCTCCTGAAGGGCAGTGGCAATCCTTAAATCAGGCACGTCAAGAGTGGCGATATCCTCCAGCAATCCGGTATAAGCCTCTGCAAACCTTTCGGGATTCAGCCTTACCGGCACCACATCTCCCGGGCTGAAGCTCCATTTTACTTCCTGCAGGACTGGCTGAAAGGCAATCCGTGTGGCCAGTGCTTCCAGATAGAGCTCATCATCATCGAGAACCTCAAGAATATAATCTTCATTATACTGTTTCCTTTTAACTTCGGCCAGGAGATCTCCCAGCAATTCATTAATGTTGCCGTTGGTCAGGGTTATATCAAGGGGCCTTCCACTGGATACGATAAAAAAGTCTGAGAAAAGGCGGTTTGCCCTCCTCATGAAATACTTGTCCATAATCAATTCCAGTTTTCCCTCATTCAAAAGTGCCTGTATCTTCTCCAGCAACCGGGTTGTTCTCAGCACCATGATATTGTCATATATTTCACCCCTTTGCAGAGCACTGGCACAGTTGTCGTACTCGTCCAGCAGCTCTTCAATGGCCTCCAGACTAATAAACTCCCGGTATTTCCGGGCCTCTGCGGGCTCGCCCAGTTCCTCCAGATAATAAGCCAGGTAATACAGGCGGCCTGCTATTATTGCGACCATATCATTGACATCAGCTAGCATTTCAAGGGCGTACTGGGAAACCTCCCGGAACGCCGCCAGATCCCATTCCCGGATATTGGTCAGGTTACCGACTATACGAAGCTGTTTTTGCAGAATTGCAACAGCTTTATCTCCCGGAATAAGCCAGCCGTGGCCGGGACAGATTAGCCCGATCCGGCGCTCATTAATTAAATCGATCAGGCCTTCCAGAGTATTAACCAGGTCCTTTTGATTCCAGCCGGATAGGCCGGCGATGCCGCTGTTTCCGGCAAAGGTCAGGTCACCGAGGAAAAGAACATCCCCGATCATAAAGCAAATGCTGTCGGCACGGTGTATGAAAAATCTCCATCACGTCTTTTTCACTGATAGAGATCTTCTGACGGGGGAACACCCTGCCTTCTTTGAGGGGATACAAATCAGTCAAGATACGTAAACGGTTCCCACCGGCGAGAATCAGTTCCTTTTCTCCGCAGTGAAGTTTATCCTCATTGGACAGGAGTTCAATATCTATCTCTGTGACGGGCAACTCTTTGCGGTGAAAAGCGGCTGTAGTCCGCCGCGAATCCCTGTTCCGGAGAGCTGAAGCACCGTTTTCCTGAGCTGCCAGAAATACCCGGGCAACTTTAGACAGCTCGTTGACGATCAAGGCCTGGTAGCAATGGTCAATATGGCAGTGCGTAAAAAAAATATAAATGGGTCTAATCTGCTGATTTAAATCCTCCCTTAAAGCCTCTTTCAACAACGCCATTTGTTCCGGGAGTGAACCGGGGTCTATAATCACTATCTTTTGCGGGGTTCTGATGATATAGGCGGAACAAATAACATCGGGCTTGCGAAGCACCGGAAAAATATCCGCCTGCAAAGCTCCTGGGATATTTTGCCATTCTTTATTTTCCAGCATAACTTTCTCCTTAAGCTAACCAGAATAAGGCAGGATATCAAAAATAGTGGTTAATCCAGTAAGTTTGAACACCTTATAAACATTACTGTTAAGGTTAATAAGCTCCAGCTTTTTACCTTTAGGCAGCTTCTTGGCCGTCCCCAGTAAGACCCGCAAACCGGCGCTGCTGACATAGGACGTCTTCAGGAAATCAAGAACGATAGAAGTATATCCCTGATTAAGCAGCTCACTCAAAGCTTTTTCCAAAGATGGAGAAGTATTACCGTCAATTCGTTCAAATAAGCTGACAATTATTTTTCCATCCGCATCTATCCATGTTAGCTCCATGCTTTCACCCCTGAACTCTGTAGAATTATTAAGCTAAAGCCCATTAATGACAATAAATAGTTTTCTTGGTTTAAAGGGAGATTCCTGCAATCTCCTGTCTATTAGGAAATTATAATTTATTTGGACGGCCTTGTGTTAATTAAAAAAAGTATCAACCAGACCTACCACCCCAATACTTGCGGGTAGGACGCCAGATTACTTTTTATATAAAAAGGTTTTAGTCCATTTTAGCAACGTCATCTGGAAAAGGAGCCTGGATGGTATAGGATAGTTGAACAGTGGAAAAATAATGCAGAGGAGGGGTTAGGTGAGCAGGCTGTACCTGGTGATTGTTCTTCTTACAGTGTTTTTGCTTATACTTTCCCTGTCCCGAATAGGGCTGCGGCTGCGTTACCGCAGGAAGGGCCGGGATGACGAGTTTGCTGTGGAATTGTTCCTCTGGGGTGGCCTGCTTGTATACAGATTCGAAATACCATTCATCAAAATAAAAAAGCCGGGCTTAAGAACAAAAGCACCTGGAGCCGGACGCCTGATCCGGCGCGTGTTAAGGCCTGCCTTTAAGATCAGGGCCCAACTTGAAGGAAAGGATGGCCGGCCGGTTATTGAAGAAAAAAAGAAAATCCGTCTTCCCGGTCCAGGCCGGATGATGGCAGTATTAATTAAACAGATTGGCCTTTATAGACGTTACAAGCCGGCCCTGTACTACCTTCTCGGGAGAACCTCCCTGCGCCGCCTGGATTGGCATACCGAGATAGGTACCGGTGAACCGGCTCAGACAGGGGTTTTGACAGGGGTCCTGTGGGGAATAAAGGGTTCTTTACTGTCTTATTTCTATGCCTTACTTGCACCCGGCGGAGAACAACCGCGACTGACAATCAGACCGTCTTTTGAAAGGGCTTGTTTTAATGTCAGCATTGACTGTATTCTCGAGTTCCGGCTAGGTTACCTGTTTTGTACCGGGTTAAAAGCAATTGTTTTAAGAATCCGGAATTGAACAACAGCCGGCTCCACTTGAAAGCTTTTCGAAGGTTGCAGGAACTGCCGGGGTTAAAACCAGTTTGTTCGTATATTTAAATATTTCTCAGGATAAATTAAGATTAAACGGACAGGGTGAAGGAGTGACATAAATGCCCGAACATCCCATTGAAGGTTTAATGAAAACTGCTATGGAAAGTATTAAAGAAATGGTCGATGTGAATACGGTAGTAGGAGATCCGGTGGAAACTCCGGACGGGACCGTAATTATCCCTGTCTCCCGTGTTGCCTGCGGCTTTGCTGCCGGGGGGGGTGAATTTGAGGTACCC
Source organism: Pelotomaculum sp. UBA1371 (assembly GCA_002305915.1). Lineage (GTDB taxonomy): Bacteria > Bacillota > Desulfotomaculia > Desulfotomaculales > Pelotomaculaceae > DTU098. The sequence goes on from DBRJ01000004.1 coordinate 94,895, forward strand.
GGGGAAGGCAAAGAAGGCCAGACGGAGGGACAAATGCCCGCTTTCGGCGGCGGCAGCGGGGGCGGGGTATCAGTAAAACCCATCGGGTTTTTGGTAGTTGGTAACGGGCAGGTAAGAATGCTGCCGGTGGATGGAAACGCGCTGGCGGACCGTATTATTGATCTGGCGCCGCAGCTTCTCACCCAGATTCAGTCGATGCTCAAAAGGGAAGACTACCCGCCGGGTACAAGTGTTCATGTTTCAACCCAAACCCCGCCAAGCGCTGCGCCCCCAGCGCCCTGACAGAGCCTCGGCAGGCTGGCGCAAAGGAAATAAAAGGCGCTGTCTTAAAATTCTTACCCTCAATATGGTCCAGCAAAACCCGGGTCTTAATATACCCGGGTTATTTATTTAAACTCCGTTGCCGGCCTGCCCGGGCCGCAGGTGGCAGCCTGTTTTGTTTTCGATTATAAACCGGCAGCTTCCCCCAGGTGAATTTACCTGCTGGAACAAGCCTACATAGTTGAATCAGCTTTTCAGCCGCGGGGATAATAAAAAAGATGAGGGAGGAATGAGCATGAGGCCTTTATGGAAAGGTGCAGTCAGCTTCGGCCTGGTCTTTGTACCTGTGAAATTATACGCAGCCACTGAAAAAAAGGACATCCGCTTTAATTATTTGCATGAAAAATGCAAAACACCGGTACAGTACAGGCGCTTCTGTCCTTATTGCGAGACAGAGGTTCCTATGGACGAAATTGTCCGGGGTTATGAATATGAAAAGGGTAAATATATAGTCTTGAAGGAGGAAGACTTCGGGAAACCGGCAACTGCTGGAGGCAAGAATATAGAAATCCTGGATTTTGTGGATCTGACCGAAATTGATCCAGTTTATTACGAAAAGGCTTATTACCTCGCCCCCGGGGACGGGGGCGCCAGAGTCTATGAATTGTTAAAACAGGCTATGTCTGAGACAGGCAAGGTAGCCGTGGCCAGGGTTATCATCCGCAGCCGCGAAGCCCTGGCGGCCATCAGGGCAAGCGGAAATACACTTGTCTTAAGCACAATGCATTTCCCCGACGAGATAAGGCAGGCAAATGTCCTGCCGGAACTGAATTACAACGTCAACCTGCAGGAGAACGAGTTAAAGATGGCCGTCAATCTAATCAACAGTCTCTCGTCGAATTTCCAACCTGAAAAGTATAGCGATACCTATAGGCAGGGTCTGATGGAAATAATCCAGGCAAAGATAGCCGGGGAAGAAACAGCTGCTCCGGCCAAACCAGAAGCGGGAAAAGTTGTTGACCTGATGGAAGCCCTGAAAGCCAGCATTGATCTGGCCCGGGAGGAACGGGGCAGGCCGGCGGGATCAAAAACTGAAACCCCTGCAGTAAAGAGAGCCGGGCGGCGCAAAACATCATAACGGAGGCCAATAAAATTGGGACAGGAGCCTTTACCCCTAATTCGCCCGATGCTGGCCGTTAACTCTCTTCCCTTCGACAGCGACCTGCATCTCTTTGAAATAAAATGGGACGGCTACCGGGGTCTCCTTTATCTTGACGGGAACACAGCCTTAAGGTCCCGCAACTTGCTTGACCTGACCGGAAAGTTTCCGGAACTGGGCCGTCTACACCAAAAGGTAGCAAGGAAACCGGCTATTTTGGACGGCGAAATTGTGGTCTTTGAAAAAGGAAAACCCTCCTTTGCCCGGCTCCAAGCCCGGGGCAGATTAAATAATCCCCAGAGAATCAGCCGGGTCTCTGTAGAAAGCCCGGCTGTTTACGTAGCCTTTGATGTTTTATATGCCGATGGAAAAAACGTCATGGAACACCCCCTCAGGGAACGTAAAACGCTCCTGGCAGAAATGGTCAACCCCGGGGCTGAAATTATTGTTCCGGATTTTATCCTGCAGAACGGCCGCAGTTTCTACGATGCCTGCGTATCCCGGGGACTGGAAGGAGTTGTCGCCAAAAAACTCGACAGCGTTTACCTTCCGGGCCGGCGCTCTATTTACTGGCAAAAATTCAGGCACACCCTGGAGGCTGAACTGGTCATCTGCGGTTACCAGACCGGCGCCTCCGGGAGAAGTCTTGGCTCTCTTGTTTTAGGAGGGTACCGGAAGGGAAAACTGATCTACCAGGGTAAAGTAGGCACGGGTTTCAGTACAACTGAGGCCGCCGCCCTCTTAGAGGGTCTGCGTAAGATCGAAACGCCCGTTGCGACATTAGAAATCCCCCTGCCGGAAAAGAAACGCACCCATTGGGTTCGTCCCCTTTTAGTCTGCTCCATTGACTATCTGACCACCACCCGGGAGGGGTACCTCCGGCATCCCGTTTACAGGGGCATCCGCTGGGACAAAACACCGGAAGAATGCCCGGCCGTTCCTTAGTTCAGCAATCGTGCTGCAAATACCTGCAAATGAGGTGTTCACCTTGAAGGATTCCCTTGTCTCCGTTAACGGCCACGAGGTTAAGCTCACCAACCTGGATAAACTGCTCTGGCCCGAAGGATTGACCAAGGCCCATCTTGTCAAATACTACTGGGAAATTGCCCCCTATCTCCTGCCGCATCTCTACAACCGCCCGTTAGTAATGAAAAGGTACCCGAATGGACTTGCAGGCGGACAGTTCTACCAGAAGGAGTGTCCTGATTACGCTCCATCCTGGATTAAAAGATACCCCATAGAACACTCCGAAAAGGTTGTCAACTACATTATTTGTAACGATGTCCAAACCCTGATCTGGCTGGCCAACCAGGGCTGCATCGAGATGCATCCCTGGCTTTCCAGGATTGAAAATGTGGAATGTCCGGACCTGGCTGTCATGGACCTTGACCCGGCGGAAGGGGTTTCCTTTATTGATGTTTTAAAAACTGCCCTGCTGGTTAAAGAGGCCCTGGCCCAGTTCAACTTAAAATCATACCCCAAGACATCCGGGGCTACCGGCCTTCATATTTTTGTGCCCATAAAACCCGGCTATGCCTATCCAAGTGTTACCAGGGCCATGCAATATATAGCAGAACTGATCGTTAAAATTAATCCGGAACAGACCAGCGTAGAACGAAAGGTGAGCAAAAGGAAAGGGAAAGTCTACCTGGATTATTTACAAAACGGCCGCGGCAAAACCATGGCCTTTCAGTACAGCCTGCGGCCATTACCAGGCGCCCCTGTGTCAACCCCGCTGACCTGGAGGGAAGTCGAATCCTTGAAAATTGTCCCCGGTGCCTTTTCAATCCACAATATTTTTAACCGGCTCAAAGAAACCGGGGATCTCTACCAAAATCTGCTTTCATTGAAGCAACCCCTTGATGCCCTGCTGGATGTAGCACGTTAGCTATCCGCAAGCGGCAGCAGTTCAAATGCTTTTACCCCCTCGATACCCTACCGGGTGCAGCAAATCTGCCATATAAGAGAAATAATTCCAGGCTGTCTTATTCCCCTCGACAGGAAATTCCACGTTTAAAAAGAATCAAGGAATCCAGGGGGTTGTCTACAGCCTGGTGGTAGCTTAATCCTGGCGGCGCTGTGGTTTTCCTTTCCCCGGGAGCTTTATTTAACAATTGGTGAAAGTAGTTTTTGAGCTTACCCTTAAGAAATTTTTGGCAGATGGGAGGAAGATGTCACCTTAACCCCGAAAATGGGGATTAAGATAAGCGAGGGGGCATCTTCCTTGGAAGATAGAATATACTGGTTGGGATGGCAATTGCTAATGCCGGGAGCCGGCAACAGGTTGTGGTCGCTGGTGAAGCATTTCGGCTCGCCCCGGGCTGCCTGGGAGGCCGGGAGCAAAGAGCTTGCCGGCGCTCCCGGATTAGGTGCTGAAGGAGCCGGGGTTCTGGCACGGCGCAGGGACCGGATTGACCCGGCCGGCGAGGCTGCAAGGCTGAACTCCCGGGGCATTACATTTGCCTGTCACACTGACCCTTATTATCCTGAAAACCTTCTCCAGATTTACGATCCTCCCCCGGTGGTTTTCCTCCGTGGTCAAATTAAGATGGCGGATTCACTTTCCATCGCCATTGTGGGTTCCCGGCGGCCCTCACCATACGGACTGGCGGTTGCCGAGAAGCTGGCTACAGATCTTGCCGCCGTGGGTATAACCATTGTCAGCGGCCTGGCCAGAGGGATTGATACCCAGGCACACAGGGGCGCCCTGGCAGGCAACGGCCGGACCCTGGCGGTCCTGGGGTGCGGACTTGATGTGGTTTACCCGAGGGAAAACGCCAAACTTATGGAACAAATTGTGGAAAGGGGTGCGGTTATCAGTGAATTCCCGCCGGCCTCACCGCCGGAAGCCTGGCATTTCCCGGTCCGCAACCGGATTATCAGCGGCTTGACCAGGGGGACTGTTGTTGTTGAAGCCTCCGAAAAAAGCGGCGCCCTGATTACCGCAGATTTTGCCCTGGAGCAGGGCCGAGATGTCATGGCCGTTCCCGGCAATGTCGCAAACCCCCTCAGCAGGGGACCACACCGCCTGATTAAACAGGGGGCCAGGCTTGTGGAAGGGGCAAGTGATATCCTGGATGAAATGGGCCTGGAAAAGCTTTTTCCCGTTCCGGAAGCCGGCCAGGAAGGAAAAATGAAGATGAGCAGCGAAGAACAAGCGCTTTACAGTCTATTATCACTTGACCCGGTTTCCCTGGATGAATTGATCAGCAAGTCCGGTTTTACACCACAAAGGGTTATGGCTGCTTTGATGTACCTGGAAATTAAGGGGCTGACAAGACAGCTGCCGGGCAAGTTTTATACCCGTGCCGGGCGCAACGTGTTCTAAAGAAACTGATTATAGGATAGATTATAAAAATAATGTACAATATAGACCATAAAAAAGTCAGGCAATCTAAACGAGGTGGACGGTATTGTCTAAGACGTTAGTTATTGTAGAGTCACCGGCCAAAGCTAAAACAATCAGCAAGTTTCTGGGGAAAAAATATTTTGTAAAAGCCTCCATGGGACATGTGCGGGATCTGCCCAAGAGTCAGTTTGGAGTAGATGTAAAAAACGGATTTAACCCCAAATATATAACCATCAGGGGTAAAGGTGACACTATTAAGGACTTGAGAAATGCGGTAAAAAAAAGCGACAAGGTGCTGATAGCCTCAGACCCGGACCGGGAAGGGGAAGCTATAGCCTGGCACCTGCAAAAACTCCTGGATATTTGCGATGACAGGCCGTGTCGCATTGAATTTAACGAAATCACAAAGCAGGCCATTCAAAACGCAGTTAAGCACCCCAGACCCATTGACAACAACAGGGTCAATGCCCAACAGGCCAGACGCATCCTTGACCGCCTGGTTGGTTACAACTTGAGCCCGCTGCTCTGGCGCAAGGTTAAGAAAGGCCTGAGTGCAGGCAGGGTGCAGTCCGTCGCAGTTCGCCTGATCGCTGACCGGGAAGAGGAAATCCAGAACTTTGTGCAGGAGGAGTACTGGACACTCACGGGGAGTTTTGTTAAAACAGGGTACCCCCCCTTTGAAGGAAAGCTTCACAAGTATAAAGGCAAGAAAATTGCCATAAAAACTAAGGATCAAATGAGGGAGGTACTGGAAAACCTAAAAGGGCTGCATTATACCGTAACAAAGGTTACCCGCAAGGAAAAAAGCCGCAGGCCTTCCGCCCCCTTCACGACCAGTACGCTGCAGCAGGAAGCCTACCGTAAGCTTAATTTTACCGCGCGCAAAACCATGATCGTGGCCCAGCAGCTGTATGAAGGTCTGGAGCTTGGCAAAGAAGGTTCCTCCGGTCTTTTAACCTACATTCGCACGGACTCCGTCCGGGTTTCGGAAACCGCCAGGGATGAGGCCAGGGAATATATTAAAGAGCGTTTCGGAGTTCCCTTCGTCGGGAAGGATAGCGCGAGAGCTTCTGCAAAGGGCAAGGTCCAGGACGCCCACGAAGCTATCCGCCCAACATCTGTCAGCAGGGAACCTGACCAGATTAAACAATACTTGACAAATGAACAATATAAGCTCTATAAATTAATCTGGTCAAGATTTTTAGCCAGTCAGATGAGTCCGGCCGTTTTCGACACCACCAGCATCAATATATCTGCGGGCGATTACCTGTTCCGCGCCGCCGGATCCATCCTGAAATTCCCGGGCTATACGAAAGTTTATATCGAGGGCCGGGACGACGGAATGAAGGACGAGGATAAGCTTCTACCGGAGATTAAAGAGGGTGAAGTGGTAGAGGCCAGGTCCCTTACTGAAAAACAACATTTTACCCAGCCTCCCCCCCGTTATACGGACGCCACACTGGTAAAAACCCTGGAAGAAAAAGGTATTGGGAGGCCGAGCACTTATGCGCCCATTGTTGAAACAATCATTAAGAGGGGCTACATCGTCAGGGAAAACAAGCAGCTTTACCCTACCGAACTGGGTGTAATAGTGGTGGACTTGCTAAAGAAACACTTCAAGGATATTATTGATGTCACCTTCACTGCAGGAATGGAAAAAAAGCTGGACAGTATCGCAGAAGGTGATTTGGACTGGGTTAAAGTTCTGGACAGTTTTTATGACCCCTTTAAGAATACCCTGGAAAAAGCAGAAGATGAAATCGGGTTGGTCCAAGTAGCTGATGAAGTCACCGAAGAGGTCTGTGAACAGTGCGGCCGAAACATGGTTATTAAAATGGGCCGCTTCGGCAAGTTTTTAGCCTGTCCGGGTTTTCCGGAATGCCGCTACACAAAGCCCCTTTTAGAGCCCATCGGCGTCCCGTGCCCGCGCTGCGAGGGGGAAATTGTCATTCGACGCAGCAAGAAGGGCAGAAAGTTTTACGGTTGTAGCCGCTATCCCCAGTGTGATTTTGTAACCTGGGATCAACCGTCTAAAACCAGGTGTCCTCAGTGCGGCGACTTGATGGTGGAAAAAAAAGGCGCCGGCAATACTCTTGTACTAAAATGTGTCAATTCTGACTGCAGCTACAAGTTTGGTTCAAACAAGCCGGACAGCGAAGCTGCGGCGCCTGAAAAAACCAACAAAGAGAATACCCTTACAATCCACTAGGAATTGTTTTATTACAGGTACGGGTGATTAAGTTCAAAATGTATCTACCATCAAATCCTGTTCCAGGCTCCTCAAAAAAATATGTTATTGTGGTCGGGGCCGGACTGGCTGGAGCTGAAGCAGCCTGGCAGGCGGCGAACAACGGAGCCAGGGTAAAACTCTACGAAATGAGACCGAAAAAACAAACACCCGCCCACAATACCGGAGAATTTGCCGAACTGGTCTGCAGCAATTCATTTCGCGCCGCTGCCCTTGAAAATGCAGTTGGCATATTAAAGGAAGAAATGAGGCTGCTTGGTTCCCTGATTATGACCTGTGCGGATAAAACCAGGGTCCCAGCCGGTGGAGCACTGGCTGTGGATAGGGAACTTTTTGCCGCCTGTGTAACGGAAAAGTTAAGCCGGCATAACCGGATTGAAATATACCGCGAGGAAGTAACCGGAATTCCGGAGGGCGAGGCGGTAATCATTGCCACCGGTCCCCTGACCTCTGCTGAACTGGCTGATAATATCCGTTCCTTTACCGGTGAGAACTATCTTTATTTTTACGACGCTGTGGCGCCGGTTGTTACCAGTGAATCCATTAACATGGATAAAGTTTTTCGCTCTTCGCGTTACGGCAAGGGAGAAGCCGCCTATTTGAACTGCCCCATGGACAAATCCCAGTATGAAATTTTCCGGGAAGCTCTTTGCAAGGCGGAACAAGCGCCAAGGAAAGAGTTTGACAAAGTACGGCATTTCGAGGGTTGCATGCCCGTTGAGGTCCTGGCTGGACGAGGGGAAAAGACACTGCTTTTCGGTCCTTTAAAACCTGTAGGTCTGACGGATCCCCGGACAGGCAGGCGCCCTTATGCGGTGGTGCAGCTGAGGCAGGAAAACGCCGCCGGTACCCTGTATAATCTAGTGGGGTTTCAAACAAGCCTTAAATGGAGCGAGCAAACCCGTGTTTTTCGTCTAATCCCGGGTTTGGAAAAGGCCGAATTCGTCAGGCTGGGTGTTATGCACAGAAACACCTACATCAACTCACCGGTCTTACTGAATCCGACTTTTGAGACCAAAAAAAAGCAAGGGCTGTTTTTTGCCGGCCAGATAACCGGTGTGGAGGGTTATGTGGAATCGGCGGCATCCGGCCTGATGGCAGGAATCAACGCCGCCCGTCTACTGGCTGGAAAAGAACTGCTGATATTCCCCGGAAACACGGCCCATGGCTCCCTGGCCCATTATCTAACATCCGCAGATCCTGCACATTTCCAACCCATGAACGTGAATTTCGGTCTTTTCCCGGCCCGGGATGACAAAGTCAAGGATAAGAAAGAAGATCACAAAAGAATTGCAAAAAATGCCCTGGAAGCAATTGAGTCCTTTAAGCTGAGCGCAAGACTCAACCTGATAGAAAAATAAACTGCTTGTTTTTGAGGAAGCATGTATACGCATATTGATAATTATTTAATTTATCTTAAAGTAGAAAAAAACGCCTCCCCCAAAACCATTGAAAGCTATCAGAAGGATTTTTTCAGGGGGCTGGATTTTTTTGCGGCATTTTTACACAAAGAAGACCATGCTGTTCTTCCGTCTGAAATCGACCACCGGGTCTTTCGCCACTACCTGGCTTTTTTAAATGAACAGGGGCTGGCCCGGACTACCATAGCCAGGCACCTGGCGGCCTGGCGCTCCCTCTACCGCTATCTTCAACGGGAAGGGATTATCGGGGACAACCCGCTGAAAAGGGTGGCAAGCCCCAAGCTGGGCAGGAAACTGCCTCAGTTTCTCTTTGAGAACGAAGCCCAGGCCCTGGTCGAGTCGCCGGACTTAAGCCAGCCCCTTGGCCTGCGTGACAGAGCCCTTTTGGAGACACTTTATGCCGGAGGACTGAGGATAAGTGAGTTGGTGTCCCTGGATACCGGAAATCTAGATCTGGCAGCAGGCTACGTAAGAATCACAGGCAAAAGGTCCAAAGAAAGGATGGTACCCCTGGGCTCCAAAGCCGTTGAAGCCTTGAGCAAATACCTCCGGGAGGCACGGCCCGGGCTTTTGGCCAACCGGAGCATAAATAAAGGCCAGCAGGCGCCGCAAACCGGAGAATCGCCAACAATACCCCTGCCGGTTAAACTAAACAGCGCCGTATTCTTGAACCGGTGGGGAAACCGGCTTTCCAGCCGGGGCGTCCGCAAAATAATTAATAAATACGTGGAAAAAATTAGCCTGGAGAAAAACATCAGCCCCCATACCCTGCGTCATTCATTTGCCACTCACCTTCTCAACGCCGGCGCCGACCTTCGCCTGGTGCAGGAACTTTTAGGTCATACAAGGCTTACCAGCACGCAATTGTATACTCATGTAACCAGTGAGCGTCTGAAACAGGTCTACATAAAATCCCACCCGCGTGCTAAGGAATAAATAGTTGTGATTTTATAATTTTCTATTCATCTGGAAGGGGGATTAACATGTTTCACGCCACTACCATCGTTGCCGTGAAAAGAAACGGGAAAGTCGCAGTTGCCGGGGACGGACAGGTCACCTTCGCCCAAAACACTATAATTAAAAAGAGCGCCAAAAAAATCAGGCGTCTTTATAAAAATAAAATTGTTGCCGGTTTTGCCGGGTCCGTAGCAGATGCCTTTACACTCTTTGAGAAATTCGAGGGTAAACTGGAAGAATACCACGGTAACCTGCAGAGGGCGGCCGTTGAACTGGCCAAGGAGTGGCGTACCGACAAAATTCTCCGACGGCTTGAAGCCCTCATGATTGTGGCCTCCAGTGAAAATTTTTATATTATCTCCGGATCAGGCGAGGTCATTGAGCCTGATGACGGTGTTAGCGCTATCGGCTCCGGCGGGCCTTTTGCCCTGGCAGCGGCCCGGGCTTTGATCAAGCACACCTCCATGGAGGCAAAGGATATTGTTCAAGAAGCCCTGACAATTGCATCGGAGATTTGCATCTATACAAACAATCAGATCATCGTTGAAGAGCTTTAAGTCAATTATCCTGAGACCATAAGGCGCCAGGCGCACATCTTCAGCAAGAAGCCTTTACTTTTAGATTTTATAAGATAATGCCGGATAAATACCGAAAATCATGGGGGTCTTAGCATGGAACATCTGACACCACGCCGTATTGTTGAAGAACTCGATAAATATATCGTGGGGCAGAAAAACGCCAAAAAGGCAGTTGCCGTAGCCCTGCGCAACCGCTATCGCCGCAGGAAGCTTCCGGAAGATTTTAAGGACGAGGTAATACCGAAAAATATTCTGATGATCGGACCTACGGGAGTGGGTAAAACTGAAATTGCCCGCCGCCTGGCCAGGCTCGTTAAAGCGCCCTTTGTCAAGGTTGAAGCTACGAAGTTCACTGAAGTGGGTTATGTGGGCAGGGACGTTGAGGGAATGGTTCGTGACCTGGTTGAAACGTCCATCCGGATGGTTAAGCAGGAAAAGCTGGCAACAGTTGAAGACAAGGCAAAAATCATTGCTGATGAGAAAATTGTTGAACTTCTGGCGCCTTATCCGTTGCAGGAAAAACAACCCCGCAATCCTTTGGAAATGCTTTTCGGAACAACAAAAACCTCTGAACCCCACGATGCCGCACAGGAACAGCGGACCAGGCGGGTAGAATTTGAGAGGGAAATTTTAAGGGAAAAACTGGCCAGGGGAGAACTGGAAAATGAAACCCTGGAAATAGAAGTGGAAGATAATAAACCCCCGATGCTTGAAGTATTCACCGGGTCCGGCATGGAAGAGATGGGAATTAACCTTCAGGATATGCTAGGTGGTTTAATTCCCAAGAAAAAACGCAGCCGCAGGGTCACAGTTAAAGAAGCCCGCATTATTCTTGCTCAGCAGGAAGCTCAGAAGTTGATTGACATGGACGAGGTTATTTCCATGGCGATCAAGAGGGCAGAAGAAGAAGGTATCATTTTTCTGGATGAAATTGATAAAATTGCGGGCAAAGAAGGACAGGGACCGGATGTATCCAGAGGAGGGGTACAGCGCGATATTCTGCCTATTGTAGAAGGTTCCACTGTGGTTACAAAATATGGTCCGGTTAAAACCGACCATATCCTTTTTATCGCGGCAGGAGCTTTCCACATATCAAAACCCTCTGACCTGATCCCCGAACTCCAGGGCCGTTTCCCGATCCGTGTCGAACTTGAAAGCCTGACACGTGAGGATTTTCAACAAATATTGACAGAACCAAGAAACGCCTTAATCAAGCAATACACCGAATTACTTGCCACAGAAGGCGTTACAGTTAAATTTTCACAAAATTCACTTGTGGAAATTGCAAAAATCGCTTATACTGTTAATGAACAAAAAGAGAATATCGGCGCCCGGCGACTGCACACAATTCTGGAAAAGTTGCTGGAGGATATCTCTTTTGAAGCCCCGGAGTTGGCAGGCCAGGTGATTGATATCAGTGAGGAGATTATTGTAGAAAAATTGGGTCATTTGGTGAAATATGAAGATTTGAGTCGCTATATACTGTAGACTAGAGGGAAGGGTTTAAAATGAGAGCATTACTGGAAAAAACAAGGGCCATCAACAAGTTGCTTCAAAAATCAGCAGGTCATAACGTCGATTTTAATGAAGTAGCCGAAGTTCTGAGCGAAAACATCGGAGCGAGCATATATATTCTCGATCGCAAGGGAAGAGTTTTCGGTTACACCTATCTCAAAGGCTGGACCTGTGATATTATGAAAGACATTGTTGAAGGCCAGGGTGGTTTCCCTGAGGACTATAATGAAAGCCTGTTGAAAATCAATGAAACTTATGCTAATTTCTGTCAAACAAAGAATTTGTGCGTTTTTGAAAACAAGCAGAGGTGCCCTTTTAACAATAAAATAACAACAACGGTACCGATAATCGGCGGGGGAACGCGTCTGGGTACGCTGGTCCTGGCCAAGTTTGACAATTTTTTCACCGATGAGGATCTGGTGCTGGGCGAATACGGAGCTACTGTTGTGGGCATGGAGATCCTGCGGGCAAGGACTGAAAAGATGGAGGAGGAAGCCAGGAAGAGGGCTGCTGTTCAAATTGCCCTGGGTACCCTTTCCTATTCAGAGATGGATGCAGTACAGCACATCTTTGAGCAACTGGAAGGTGAAGAGGGTCTTCTGGTAGCCAGTAAAATCGCTGATCGTGTCGGAATTACCCGCTCGGTAATTGTAAATGCCCTGAGAAAGTTTGAAAGCGCCGGCGTGATCGAGTCAAAATCCCTGGGTATGAAAGGGACTTACATCCGCGTTTTAAATGACCGGTTGCTTGAGGAACTGGAAAGGATTAAGCAGCATTAGGGTTATTGTTTTTAAAGAACCTGGAAATCAATTTTACAGCCCCGCCTTGCGCCGGGGCTGTAACTGTGTTAAAATACAAAATGGTGTGAATTACACACGCTGCTGGATTCTTGCAACGGTTCCCTTCCGGGTCTTGCAGAAAATGAAGGCAGCGGAGGACCAAAACCATGGGGGAGGAGGTGTAATTACTTGGCTGTCATTTCCATGAAGCAACTATTAGAAGCTGGTGTTCACTTCGGCCACCAAACCCGCCGCTGGAATCCCAAAATGGCACCTTACATCTTTACTGACCGCAATGGCATCTATATTATAGATCTGCAAAAAACAGTTAAAAAGGTTGAGGAAGCTTACAATTTTGTTAAACAGCTTTCCAGTGATGGAGATACAATTCTCTTCGTCGGTACAAAGAAGCAGGCTCAGGAAGCCGTTCGGGAAGAAGCTGAACGTTGTAGTATGTTTTATGTAAACCAGCGCTGGCTGGGCGGTATGCTCACCAATTTCCAAACCATTAGACGCCGGATCGACCGTCTGCATGAACTGGAAAAAATGGAGGCAAACGGCACCCTTGAAGTTTTGCCCAAAAAAGAAGTTGCCGAATTAATGCACGAAAGGGATAAATTGCAAAAATTCCTGGGCGGTATCAAGGAGATGCGGCGTCTACCGGGAGCCTTGTTTGTAATCGATCCGCGGAAAGAACGGATTGCCGTAGCTGAAGCACGTAAACTGGGCATTCCCATTGTTGCAATTGTAGATACCAACTGCGATCCGGACGAAGTAGACTACGTCATCCCCGGTAATGATGACGCCATCAGGGCGGTCCGCCTTTTGACCGGCAAGATGGCGGAAGCTGTTCTTGAAGGCCGGCAGGGAGAACAGCTTGCAGAATAATTGAGAAGACAGGTGGGGGTGAGTCTTTTGGCAAGGTAACCCCTGCCTTTTTTACTGCCTTTAGTTATGACATTTTGATTGACCCTTTAAAATCCTGGATATACTATTTTAAAGGAAAATGATGTAAATACAAAGGAGGCAAATCCAATATGTCTGTACCAGCCAGTCTGGTCAAGGAACTCCGGGAGCGTACCGGAGCAGGAATGATGGATTGCAAGAGAGCGCTTGCAGAAACTGGCGGCGATCTGGAAAAAGCAGCTGACTACCTTAGAGAGAAAGGCCTGGCTGCAGCAGCTAAAAAAGCCGGCAGAATAGCCGCGGAAGGACTCGTGGAAGCTTACATACACGGCGCCGGCAAAATTGGGGTTCTGGTGGAAGTGAATTGCGAAACCGACTTTGTGGCTAAAACGGATGAATTTAAAACTCTAGTTCGTGATATCGCTATGCAAATCGCTGCTTCAAAACCGGAATATATCAGGCGGGAAGAAGTTTCATCCGAGACGCTTGAAAAAGAAAAGGCAATTTTGCGGGCTCAGGCTCTCAACGAAGGTAAACCGCAAAAGATCGTCGACAAAATGGTTGAAGGAAGGATTGACAAGTATTATAAGGAAGTATGCCTTTTAGAACAGCCTTTTATAAAGAACCCGGATCAAACTGTGCAACAGCTCCTGACTGAGAAAATTGCCAAGATTGGTGAGAATATCAGCGTCAGACGGTTTGCCCGTTTTGAGCTTGGTGAGGGGTTAGAGAAGAAAAAGTCCGACATCGCTGCCGAGGTGGAAGAGGCAACACGAAATGTTTGCAAATAGAATTAAATAAAAGGATTTTTAAGTTAAACTGTAGAATAACTCTGGGAAGACTGGAGGTTTCCTGTCTTTATGGTTGCACCAAAATACTGGCGAATTGTTCTGAAGTTGAGTGGCGAAGCTCTGGCCGGTTCCCTTGGTTATGGAATCGATCCCGATGTGGTAAACACAATAGCCAGGCAGATCAAAGAAGTGGTAGAACATAGGGTGCAGATATCCGTCGTAGTTGGTGGAGGTAATATCTGGCGGGGTGTCGCCGGAAGCGCCAAGGGAATGGACCGGGCAACAGCTGACTACATGGGAATGCTGGCAACTGTAATGAACTCCCTGGCACTTCAAGACGCGCTTCAAAAACATGGTGTTGATACCCGGACCCAGACAGCAATTGAAATGAAAGAAGTGGCTGAACCTTATATCAGGCGGCGGGCCATAAGACATATGGAAAAAGGCAGGGTAGTCATTTTTGCCGCCGGCACGGGAAATCCATATTTCTCCACAGACACAACCGCCGCCCTGAGGGCAGCTGAAATTGAAGCTCAGGTTATTTTAATGGCCAAGCGGGTAGACGGTGTCTATGACAGCGACCCGCTTAAAAATCCCAATGCTAAAATGTTCAAGCAACTATCGTACATTGATATGTTGAACAAGGGTCTTGGTGTTATGGATGCTACTGCAGCTTCTTTGTGTATGGATAATAATATTCCCGTAATTGTTTTTGATTTAAACCAGGCTGGTAATATTATGAGAGCTGTGTTTGGCGAAAAAATTGGGACATATATCGGAGGTGAGTTAAATGACAACCACGGAAATCCTTAAAGAAGCCGAAGGTAATATGAAAAAAACTGTTGAAGTGGTTAAGAAGGAGTTCGCCTCAATGCGTGCAGGACGAGCTACTCCGGCCCTCCTGGATAAAATAATGGTCAATTACTACGGGACTCCGACACCTGTCAATCAACTTGCAAATATTTCCGTTCCCGAGGCCAGACTACTGGTTATCCAGCCCTGGGACAAAACCGCCCTGCCCGAAATCGAGAAGGCTATCTTAAAGTCTGATCTGGGTATTAACCCTGCCAGTGACGGCGTCGTTATCCGCCTGGCAGTTCCGCAACTAACCCGGGAAAGGCGGGTTGAGCTGATGAAAGTCATCAAAAAGAAAGCGGAAGAGGGCCGCGTGGCCATACGGAATATCCGTCGTGACACAAACGATCAACTGAAATCCCAGCAAAAAGAGGGCAATATTTCTGAAGATGAGTTGAAGCGCAAACAGGAAGATGTTCAGAAAATGACGGACCGGATGATCAAAGATATTGACAACCTTTTAGCCAATAAGGAACAGGAGATTATGCAGGTATAGATGGACGTGGTACCGGACATTACCGGCTTTGAATTAAGCAAGGCGCTTGAGCTATGCAAAACCTCCGGCTATGAAATAGAAATCATGTTCACCCGGCCTTATAAGGTACAACCGGTAGGGAAACCGAGGGTTATACGCTTTCATAGGGTCTCTAAAAATAAAGGGGTGATCACTGTGGCCTTCGAAGAAAAACGAAAGGAGGTGGATAAAGTGGCATACAAAATTACAGAGGAATGCCTTGCCTGTGGTTCCTGCCTGGATGCCTGTCCTGTTGGAGCAATTAGCGAAGGTGATATTTATAAGATCGATCCGGATAAATGTGAGAGTTGTGGTGCTTGCGCTGACGTTTGCCCCACCGGAGCCATTGTCGAAGAGTAACGGGTGGACCCCCTCACATCTGAGGGGGTCATTACATAGGTATGTCTCAAGGGTGATTCCAGAGGAGGCAAAATTTTTTCATGTTTAACCAAATAGTCCGCTTCTGGCGCCGAAAAGACACCGAAGGTTGCGCTGAGGCCGAAGTTAACAAACTTATCAAGAAAATTGATAAAAATAAACTGCCCGGCCACATAGCTATTATCATGGACGGTAATGGACGCTGGGCCCTGCGCCGGGGCTTGACCCGTTCCTTTGGACACAGGGCAGGAGTAGAATCCTTAAGAGATATTGTGCGGCTCTGTTCCGATCTGGGCATCGGTTTTCTAACATTATACGCCTTTTCCACAGAAAACTGGAAAAGGCCCCAGGAAGAAATCAACATATTAATGGATCTGCTAGTTGAGTACTTCTATAAGGAAATAGACGAACTATGTCAAAACGGTGTCCGGGTGCATCCTATCGGCAGGCTTGCAGAACTGCCGGCTTCTGCAAGGAAGGCCATCGACATGGCTGTGCAACGCACCAGGGAGAATAAAGGCCTGACCATGAACCTTGCCTTAAACTACGGTGGACGGAACGAAATTGTAGATGCCGTCCGGGCAATTGCTGCCAAAATTGCTAATGACAGACTCAGTATCGAACAAATTGGCGAAAAAGTTATCTCGGATCATCTTTATACAGCCGGTCAACCGGATCCTGATCTCTTGATTCGCCCCTCCGGTGACTTGCGCATCAGCAATTTTTTGCTCTGGCAGCTGGCTTATACGGAGTTCTGGTTTTCTTCCGTGATGTGGCCCGACTTTCGACGTATTCACATCTTGCAGGCACTGGTTGATTATCAGCAGCGTGAACGCCGTTTCGGAGGGCTGAACAAAGGGACTAACAACCTGACAGGTCGGTGAAAATGTGCTCGGGCAAAGAGTCTTAAGTGCCCTGGTTGGAATCCCGCTGATCATTCTGGCAGTTTGGTACGGGGGTATTCCCCTGTTGCTTCTGATCAGCCTGTTAATCATCCTGGGCATCAAGGAAATAACGGAATTACTGACCAAGTTGGGATTAAAGCCGTTATTCTGGCTAGCCTCTGCGGGTGGCTTAATCCTCATTGGCGGCGCATATCTTTATAGTAACGGATATCCCGGTCCGACCATAACAATCATTTTATTTCTGCATCTGATCGCCACGGTCACCTTTTACCCCCGTTATTCGCTGCTGGATGGAGCCGGGACCCTGATGGGCACGCTTTACGTGGGATTACTGAGTTATGTATATCTCCTGAGAATGCTGCCAGACGGATGGATTTGGCTTATTTTTATGCTCGCTGGAACCTGGGCCTGTGATACTTCAGCTTACTTTGTGGGCAAAAGCTTCGGCAAGAGAAGGCTGGCTCCAGTACTGAGCCCCAAGAAGACGCTGGAAGGAGCTCTGGGAGGGTTGCTGGGAAGTGTTCTGGTCAGCTATTTGTTTTCTTCTTATATTTATCCTTTTTTATCCATGCCAAAGATGCTTTTACTGGGACTAATGGTTGGAATAGCGGCAGAAGTGGGTGACCTGCTCGAATCAGCTTTTAAGAGAGAAGCCGGGATCAAGGACTCCAGCAGGCTGATCCCCGGCCACGGCGGAATTCTGGACCGCATCGACAGCGCCCTGTTTACAGCACCCCTTGTCTATTATTTTGTTGTATTATTCATAATAAGCTGAGGTGACAGCCCCGTTGCCCAAACCTATCCTGATCATGATTTATATAATAGCAGCAATAGTAATAATCCTGGCAACTGTTAAATATATCTTACCCATCCTGCTCCCGTTTGTCATTGCTCTTATAGTCAGCATAATTATGGAACCGGTCATCGAAATATTGCAGAATAGAGCAAGGTTTAACCGTGGTATGGCCACGATGGCATCCATGTTTCTTGTTTTCGGGAGTATTGCTATTATGTTTTCAATCATTATACTGAAACTAGTAACGGAGTTGCTCCATCTCTCTTTGACACTTCCTTCCGCTGCTGCGGAGTTAAGGCTCCTTTACGGTGATTTAATAGAAAGATTGACGGCCTTTTACATAACGCTTCCCCCGGGGGTTGTTTCGTCCCTGGAACAAAACATTACCACCCTCACCACTAACCTGCAGGGCTTGATCAGCAGTTTGACCGACTCGATTATTCGCTTTTTGTCCCTGGTCCCGGGTACCCTGACAATTATTGTTGTCAGCATTCTGGCCACCTATTTTGTAGCCCGCGACCGTCATCTGATTTCCGAGTTGCTGCTTAAAACCATTCCCGCCCCCTGGGGCGAGAAAACCGTGACCGTTATACGGGAAATAACCGCTGCCTTCACCGGCTATCTGAAGGCACAGGCAATCCTGGTCTCGATTACAACGGTCCTGAGTGTTCTGGGTTTGCTACTGATTGGAGCCAATTATTCCCTGACTATGGGTCTCTTAATCGGCTTCTTTGATATAATTCCGGTACTGGGTCCTGCCACCATTTACATCCCCTGGCTGATCTGGTCCTTTGCCACCGGGGCAACGGGGATGGGGATTAAACTCATGGTATTGTATGGACTGGTGCTGACTGTAAGGCAGTTTTCAGAAACAAAAATTGTTTCTGTAAATCTCGGCCTGCACCCTCTGGCTACTCTGATCGCCATGTACGCGGGATTGAGAACCATGGGTTTGGTGGGCTTGTTGATGGGTCCGATCCTGTTAATCGCCCTGCAGGCTGTTATTAAAACAGGCGTTCTGGGTCTGGGGCCTAAAAACAAGCCATAGGCTAATTTCAAAACCAAACATTTTTTTAAATATGAAATACTATTAATGTACAAGCTGCTTTCTGTTTCCTTCCGGCAACTGCCGGAATTATCCGCTTCGTTCACGCAAGACAAATTTGCATATGCACAAATTGGAGTAATCTAAATGAAAAAGATTGTCGTTCTTGGTTCCACCGGTTCTATCGGCCGGCAGACACTCGAAATCATTCGGTGTTATCCGGAGAGATTTAAGCTGTTGGGCCTTGGCGCCGGGAGAAATTGGCGTCTTTTAGCGGAACAGCTCAAAGAATTCAGACCGTCTGCTGCAGCACTGGCAGAAGAACGGGAATTGCTTGAGCTGAAAGACAGCCTGGACCCTTCCCAATGCCCCGACCTGGCCTGGGGGCGGAAAGGCATGGAAGATCTCGCCGGACTACCTGAAGCCGATCTTGTCGTTGTGGCAATCACCGGCGCAGCAGGAATTTACCCGACCCTGGCGGCTATTAACGCCGGCAAGGATGTGGCCCTGGCCAACAAAGAGACCCTGGTTGCCGCAGGACAACTGGTGATGAGCCTGGCCAGGCAAAAAAATATATTAATCCTGCCGGTGGACAGTGAACATTCTGCCGTCTGGCAGTGCCTGAACGGCCGCAAACCGGACCTGATTGAGAAAATTATTCTCACCGCTTCCGGCGGGCCTTTCCGCCAGTTGACAAAGGAACAGCTTGAATCGGTGACTGTTGATATGGCCCTGCACCACCCCAACTGGGTTATGGGAAGCAAAATAACCATTGATTCAGCAACTTTAATGAATAAAGGACTGGAAGTGATTGAAGCAAAATGGCTGTTTGGGGTAAACTATTCCCATATTGAAGTTATTGTTCACCCCCAGAGCATTATTCACTCAGCTGTTGAGTTCCGGGACGGCTCAGTAATTGCCCAGATGGGAGTACCCGATATGCGCCTGCCCATCCAGTATGCCCTTACTTATCCCAACCGCCTGTCCGGGCCTGTACCCAGGCTGAAGTGGGCAGATCTGAAGGGGCTAACATTTGAAGAACCGGATCTTGTAAAATTCCCGGCCCTAGGCCTTGCCTACGAAGCGGGAAAAGCCGGCGGTACAATGCCCGCCGTGCTCAATGCCGCCAATGAAGTGGCTGTTGAATTGTTCCTCAGGGGTAAAATATCCTTCACGGGCATTCCGGTTTTAGTGGGCGGTGTTATGGAGCAGCATAAGATAATTAATAATCCCGGGCTTGCTGAAATTATGGATGCAGACCGCTGGGCCCGGGAAATAGCCTTGCAATCAGGTGTTTAATTTATGAACTCTATTTGAGGTGGATTGGATGTTGACGTTTGTAGCTTCTATTTTCGTATTCGGGATTTTGATTTTTTTCCATGAACTGGGCCACTTTGCGGTGGCAAAGTTCGTGGGAATCAAGGTTCACGAATTTAGTCTGGGTTTCGGACCAAAACTTCTTACCCTTCCCAAAGGTGATACGAGCTATAACTTACGCATCCTCCCTTTAGGCGGCTTTGTCCGCATGGCGGGCATGGACCCCAACGAAAAAGACGAAGAAGATGACGGACGCGGGTTTAACAGTAAAACCGTCGGGCAGCGCATAGCGGTAATTTTTGCGGGACCTTTAATGAACTTTTTGCTTGCTGTCCTGCTTTTTTCCACCATTTTTATTTTTCAGGGAATCCCGGTGGCTACCACCGTGATCAGCGAAGTCATACCGGATTTTCCCGCAGCAAAGTCAGGAATCATGGCAGGTGACAGAATCCTGGCAGTCGACGGCCAGCCCGTTGACAGCTGGGAGGAACTGTCTGGAACAATCAGCCAGAAACCGGAGCAAGAAATCGAAGTTACCGTGCTCAGGGACGGGGTCGAGAAGAGCTTCCGGGTGTTCACCGCCAGGGACGAGAATAACACTGGGAAGCTCGGCATCTATCCTGAACAGGGTTTGAGTAAAGGAAATCTTTTTCAGGCGCTGGCTTTAGGTGCGGATTATACGGCAAGGATTACCTGGATGATTCTTGACTTTGTCGCAAAAATGATTTTAGGACAAACCCCCGCTGACGTGGGGGGACCGGTACGCGTGGTCAGCGAAATAGGCAAGGCCGCACAAGTGGGGTTCTTCTTCCTGCTGCAGCTTTCCGCCTTCCTGAGTATTAACCTGGGGCTGTTTAATCTCTTCCCGATCCCCGCCCTGGACGGCAGCCGGATTCTTTTTCTGTTCTGGGAAAAGGTGAGGGGGCGGCCGGTGGACCCTGTCAAAGAAAACTTTATTCACCTGATTGGTTTCGGCCTGCTGCTGCTGCTGATCGTGGTTATTACTTACAATGACATTCTGCAGGTTTTCTTGTCCGAGAGAATACCTTCACAGCGCTGAGGACCCTTCCCGGTTATAATTTCTTGCTGTACAATTTCTTAGTAAAAAATAGCAACCCGTTAATCAAGACAAGCAGGTGGTTTACATTAAGAGAAGAATAACCCGGCCTGTTTTCCTTGGCAAGGTACAGGTGGGCGGAGGAGCTCCGGTGAGTGTCCAGTCCATGACCAATACCGATACCAGAGATGTCCGGGCCACCCTGAAGCAAATTGAAGAGCTGGTGGCGGAAGGCTGTGAAATTATTCGTGTGGCCGTACCGGACCAGCAAGCCGCCGCAGCGCTGCCGCAAATCATCAAGGCTCTTGAAATACCCGTCATAGCTGATATTCACTTCGATCACCGCCTCGCGCTGGAATCCATCAAGGCCGGCGTAAGCGGTCTCCGGATCAACCCCGGTAATATTGGCGGGCGGAACCGGGTGGCTGAAGTAGTGGCTGCTGCAAAGGAGCGAAATGTTCCCATCAGGATTGGAGTAAATGCAGGGTCCCTGGAAAAGAGGCTTCTGGAAAAATACAACGGGGTTACCCCCGAGGCCATGGTTGAAAGCGCCCTGGATCAGATTAAGCTCTTTGAGGAACTCTCTTTTAGAGATATCAAAATTTCCCTGAAAGCATCCAGTGTTCCTTTAATGCTCGCCGCCTACCGTCTCTTGGCGGAAAAAGTGAATTACCCTTTCCATGTCGGTGTAACTGAAGCTGGAACCTTAAGTTCAGGCACGGTCAAATCAGCCTTGGGCATTGGAATCCTCTTAAATGAAGGAATCGGTGATACAATCCGGGTTTCCCTTACCGGTCACCCGGTTTATGAAGTCAGAGTGGCCTATGAAATATTAAAGTCCCTTGCCCTGCGCCAGAGAGGAGTGGAACTGATCTCCTGTCCCACCTGCGGCCGCACTCAAATAGATCTGATCAAACTTGCCGAAGAAGTTGAAGAAAGGTTGAAGAACCTTAAAAAAAACATCAGGGTTGCCGTTATGGGCTGTGTGGTCAACGGCCCCGGGGAGGCCAGGGAAGCCGACGTGGGTATAGCCGGCGGAAGCGGGGAGGGGCTTATTTTTCGTAAAGGGGTAGTAATCAGAAAGGTACCCGAGGCTGAACTGGTGGACGAGCTGATGAAGGAAATCGAGACGATTTAGGGATATTCAGATAGACATTATATCTAATCTATACCGGAGGGGTTTTCATGCGTGCAACCGAATTCTTTGCGCCAACTTTGCGAGAAATGCCTGCGGAAGCAGAAGTGGTCAGTCACCAGCTTTTACTGAGGGCCGGTTTTATCAGGCGAACGGCAGCAGGCGTATATACTCACCTGCCCCTTGCCCAGCGCGTATTAAAGAAAATCAAACAGATTATCCGGGAAGAAATGGACCGTCAGGGAGGACAGGAGATCCTGATGCCCATTATTCAACCAGCCGAACTATGGCAGGAATCAGGCCGCTGGGATGTCTACGGACCGGAACTTTTTCGCTTGAAAGACAGGCACGAGCGTAGTTTTGCCCTGGGGCCCACCCACGAAGAAATAGTAACAAGCCTGGTCAGGGGAGAGGTGAATTCCTACAAACAACTTCCCCTGATGCTCTACCAGATTCAAAACAAATACCGGGATGAACGGCGGCCTCGCTTCGGTTTGATGCGCGGCAGGGAATTTATCATGAAAGACCTTTATTCTTTTGACCGGGACGAAGAGGGCCTGCACGTCAGTTATATGAAGATGCATGAAGCATATAACCGGATTTTCCAGCGCTGCGGCCTCATTTTCCGCCCGGTGGAAGCTGATTCGGGTGCCATTGGGGGCAGCGACACTCATGAATTCATGGTGCTGGCGGACTCAGGCGAAGCTTCCGTGCTCTATTGCCGGGACACAAAATGCGACTATGCCTCTAACGTCGAAAAGGCCGCTCAAGCCGTGCGGGAACCCGGGGAAAAAGAAGACTTGAAGCCAATTATTGAAAAGGAAACCCCCGGCTGCCGTACAGTAGAGGAAGTAACAAGGTTTTTGGGAATACCGCCGCAAAAAATAATCAAAACCTTACTTTATGAAACCGAAAAAGAAGTTGTGGCTGCCCTGGTCAGAGGAGACCGCGAGATTAACGAAATTAAGTTACTAAATACCCTGGGCTGCCTCCGGCTGGAACTGGCCGGGGCGAATACGGTTCTGCGGGTTACCGGCGCACCTGTTGGCTTCGCCGGGCCGGTGGGCTTAAAAAACTGTAAAATTGTAGCCGACCCGGAAGTTGTCCTGATTGCAAACGCTGTAACCGGCGCAAACAAGAACGACTCTCATTTATTAAATGTCAATATGCAACGGGACTACCATGTTCAGACCGTGAGTGATATCCGGATGGTCCAGGCCGGAGAACCCTGTCCGCGCTGTGGTTCCCCCCTGCTGGAAGCGAAGGGAATTGAAGTGGGACAGATCTTTAAACTGGGAGATAAATACAGCAAAGTACTGGGCGCCAACTATCTGGATGAAAATGGCCGGAGTCAGCCCATAATCATGGGCTGCTACGGTATCGGAGTGACCCGCACCATGGCGGCGGCTATTGAGCAGAACCACGACAATGACGGGATCATCTGGCCGGCGGCCATCGCACCCTTTGACGCAGTCATAATTCCGGTGAGCACCAAGGATGAAGCCCAGGTTAACCTGGCCGGGGAAATCTACGACAGCCTTTCCGCTGCCGGATTCGACGTACTCCTGGACGACCGTCCGGAGCGGGCCGGCGTAAAGTTTAAAGACGCCGACCTCATCGGCTATCCCCTGCGTCTCACCGTGGGCTCCAGAACCGCCGCTGAGAAGAAGGTTGAAGTGCGTGTCCGCAAGACAGGGGAAGTTACAGTTACAGCTTTTAACGACCTGGAAAAAAGGGTCAGGGAACTGCTTGCCTTAATCTAGCACGGTACCCGGCCACTGACACGGGGATTTGCTTCTTAAACACCTCCTGCAACGAGTTCGCAGCATAACCGAATATTAAAGATTGGGCCTCACCGATCCGGCCGGCGTGAAGACAATGCCGGATCGGGTTACTGGCGCTGCCCACATAGTTACCCCTCTGGTGCTTCAAGCTTGACGAAAGGCTTTCATCTATAGAACCGGTATTCTCCGGAATGAGAAAGGAACGGTTTACTTATAGGCAATCTCAACAAAGTCCTGATTTTGTCCGTATCGGTGGGTACCGGGCACATGCGCTCTGCAGAAGCGCTGAAAAAAGCGGCTAAAATCCTTTACCCCGAAGCAGAAGTTGTTATTCTGGATACCTTCCGCTATACTAATCCCTTTCTGGATAAAGCCATGTTCGGTACCTATATACTAATATTAAAGATGGCCCCTTCATTTTACGGTTATCTTTACCGCCGGTCCGAGCATGGAAATACCCTTTCCAGCTATAGCAAACTGGGTTTTAACAGGTTTATAAACGCGCTCACAGTACCAAAACTCGGTGAGTATATTGAAATTTTCAGCCCGCAAATAATTGTCTGTACCCACCCTTTCCCCCTTGGAATTGCAGCGGGGATGAAAAAAAGAGGGGTCTTTCAGGGAGCGCTCTACGCAGCTATTACAGATTTTACGATCCATTCTTTCTGGGTCTTTCCTGAAGTAGACTTTTACATCGTCGGTTCGGAACATTTGATGGAACAATGTGAGAAAATAGGGCTCGGGAAAGGACAAGTACTTTCCACTGGAATTCCAATTGACCCTGCCTTTGAAGAGAATCTTGAGAAAAATACTTTAAGGCAACGCCTGGGTCTTCAATCAGGGCTAGCGACAATAATGATTATGGGCGGCGGCCTTGGCATGGGCCCCCTGCTGGCGGCAGTCCAGACCCTGGGCCAGCTGGGCAACAGCTGCCAACTCATCGTTGTTACAGGAAAGAATAAAACCTTGTTTGAAAAATTGAGCCGGCTTGCTCCCGGACTTTCCTGTGAAATAAAAGTTTTGGGCTTTGTCGATAATATCCATGAGCTCATGCAGGCTTCCGATCTCATGGTCGGTAAAGCAGGGGGGCTTACCTGTGCCGAAGCTTTAGCCGCAGGCCTGCCTATTTTTATATTGGATCCCTTGCCGGGGCATGAAGAAAGGAATACTGAATTTTTAACAAACCTGGGAGCTGGCTACAGAGTAAAAGAAAAAAACCTGGCCGGACTGATCCGGACCTGCCTGCTTAAGCCGGAACAAATGGCAGGGATGGCTAAAAAAGCCTTACATTTGGGCAAACCTGGAGCTGCTAGCAACGCTCTCAAATTTATGGTAAATAACTTACCTGGCAAATAAATCATTCCCGTCATTTTTCAAAAGAGAATATCAGACCGGGTTTATACAGGGAAGGCTTTCCAAAAGAATAAACCCGGAACAAAAAGATATACAATAATTAAAGGTTAACGCTATAGTAAACTTTTCCCCCTTGATCATTTTCCAGATACTTGATAACCACCAGACGGGGCCACCTTAACCTGTTCATTTGCCTTAAAAGGCCCTTGTCAACAATATTCTTCTGTGGTATACTGGTTCTGGTTTGCAGCTAGGGAATTTTTTTCGATTCCAAGGAGTGGGTAATGCCCACTCTTTCGTCTTATCATGGATACAAATGTCTTTTTCAAGTAAAGCTAATGTTATAAGATTTCTAAACGGGGGTACCTTTAATGTCCAAGAAAAAAATTACTGAAATAGTCGAAGAAATTGCCCTGCCGGTTGTTCAGGAAGCCGGCCTTGAGCTTGTTGATGTGGATTACGTAAAGGAAGGCGGTCACTGGTACCTCCGGATTTTTATCGATAAGCCCGGTGGGGTCGGAATTGAGGACTGCCGGTTTATTTCTTTAAAAATAGATAAACTGTTGGATGAAAAGGACCCGATACCCCAAGCCTACTCTCTTGAAGTATCATCGCCGGGTATTGACAGACCTTTAAAAAAGCCGGCCGATTTTAACCGTTATAAAGGACGGAAGGCAATCATTAAAACCTATCAGCCCATTAACGGTAAAAAGGAGTTTTCAGGCCGTCTGGAGGGCGTTCAGGCTGACAGTGTAGTTTTAGATACGGATGAATCCGGGCAGTTGCTTATTCCCATGGCACAGGTTGCCTTGGCGCAACTGGATGTAGAATTTTAGTGTAATTCTAATTGTTCAGGGAGGAAGAATGATGAATACCGAATTTTTGGAGGCCCTCAGGGACCTGGAAAAGGAAAAGGGCATTTCGGTAAATGTACTGCTGGAGGCTATTGAGGCGGCCTTGCTTTCCGCATATAAACGCAACTTCGGATCACTCCAAAACGCCCGGGTCCATATCGACCGTGATACCGGGGACTTTAAGGTTTTCACCCAGTTGACTGTCAGTGAACATGTTGAGGACCCCCGCCAGGAGATTACTGTAGAAGAAGCTCAAAAAATAAATCCCAATTATAGCCAGGGGGATATTGTCGAAAGCGAAGTGACCCCCAGGAATTTCGGCAGGATTGCCGCCCAAACAGCAAAACAGGTGGTTGTTCAGCGAATTCGGGAAGCAGAGAGAAACATTATTTTTGAAGAATTTGCAAACCGCGAAGGAGACATTGTAACGGGAGTTATTCAGCGAATAGAACAAAAAAACGTTTATATTGAATTGGGCAAAACCGAAGCGATCTTGTCTCCCTCGGAACAGATGCCCGGTGAAGAATACCGGCAGGGGAGCAGGTTAAAGACCTATATAATTGAAGTAAGAAAGACGACAAAAGGTCCGCAAATACTGGTATCGCGCACACACCCGGGTCTCTTGAAACGCCTGTTCGAACTGGAAGTGCCCGAGCTTCATGAAGGTATTGTAGAATTAAAGGGAACAGCCCGGGAAGCGGGTGCCCGCTCAAAAATCGCTGTCTATTCCAAAGATGAAAACGTGGACCCTGTGGGGGCCTGTGTGGGACCAAAGGGTATGAGAGTCCAAAATATTGTCAATGAACTAAATGGAGAGAAAATCGATATTATTAAGTGGAACCCTGATCCCTCCAAATTTGTAGCCAGTTCTTTGAGTCCGGCCAAAGTTGTGGCAGTGGAAATATGGGAAGAAGAAAAGGTTGCCAGAGTGATTGTGCCTGATTACCAGCTTTCCCTGGCTATTGGCAAGGAGGGGCAAAATGCGCGCCTAGCCGCAAAATTGACGGGGTGGAAGATAGATATCAAGAGCGAATCACAGATGCTTGAAATGTATCCTGATGAATATAGTGAAATTTTTGAGGATGAGTATGAATAGGAGGTAGTCCGATGCCAAAAATAAAAAAGATACCCCAGCGCATGTGCGTCGGATGCCAGCAAATGAAACCAAAGAAGCTTTTAATCCGTGTAGTCCGGACACCGGATGAAACCATCGAAATCGACTCTACCGGCAAGCGTTCCGGGCGCGGCGCCTACATCTGTCCTGATCCGGATTGTCTGAATAAGGCGCTAAAAGGAAAACGCCTGGAGAAAGCGTTGCAGCGTGCGATCACCCAGGAAATAATGGACACATTAAAACAGAGGCTGGGGCAAAATTGACCATAGATAAGATGCTCGGTCTGGGACAGCGGGCAGGCAAACTAATATCCGGGGATATCGCAGTTAAGAGCGCAATCAACAGGGGCAAAGTAAAGCTTCTGCTCATCGCGCTTGACGCCGCTAAACGCACACAAATGGAATTAACAGGGCTTGCCGCATCTAAAAATATACCCGCTGTAACTTACGGATCGAAAGAAGAACTTGGCAGACTAATTGGAAAATCACCCCGTTCGGCGGTGGCTTTCACAGATGAAAAAATGGTCTGCGGTATTTTAAAAAAAATGGAAAGGGGAGAGGCCGACCGAACAAGGACATAATCTTGGAGGTGTTTATATGGTAAAAAAACGCGTACATGAACTTGCTAAAGAACTTAACATAGAAAGCAGAGAGATTATCAAAAATTTGAAGCAAATGGGCATTAACGTAAAATCTCACATGAGTACGCTGGAGGACAGTGAAGTAAAAAAACTGGTGCAGCTCCATAAAAAAAGCGCTCCGGCAGGTGAGAAATCGATTTCCGATAAACCTCAGCCGGCTGCCGAGCAAAAACAATCAGCTATGCCGGGCAAAGACACTGAACATGGAAGTACTGCTCCCGGGACAAAGGAAACTGCCCCTGGAGAAACCAAAAAAAGTGAAAAGGGCAGGGCTGCACAGTCCGGAACCAAAAGAGAATCCCATGGAGCCAGGGCTGACTACTACAAGGGGCCCGGTTTGGTCGACCGGGTACCTGCAAGACCTCCGGACAGGCGTTTCCAAGAAAAATCCAGACAATCTGAACGACCTGCCAGGACCTGGGGTCAATCCCGGACTGAACAAAAAGCAAAATCCAAAACACCTGATAGTACAAATGAACGTGTAAAATCTGAACGGTCCCAGAATGAACGCCTGCCCAAGGCACGGCAGGAATCTCTAAACGAATCGCCTCTAAAGGAAAAAGTCGCTCAGGACCGCCAGCCCCAGGGAAAACCGGAAGCGGGACGGCCTCGTCAGGAGCGGGCGCCGCAGGGCAGATCCCAGAGCAGGCCGGCAAAACCACCCGCCCCGGGCGCTTCCCAGCACTATCCACGTCAGGACAGGGGTACGGGCCCGAGGCCTCAGGAACAGCAACGTGGAGGACCCTCAAAACCAGGCGCCGTTGCAAGGGATGGTATCTCAGAGACTCCCGCAAGGCCTTCCAGAGCGGGTGAACAGGCCTCGAGAACTGCTGGCGGAGATAAAGTCAGGCCCTTCGAACGACAGGCTTCACCTGCCCCTGGTCAGACAAGACTGCGTCCTGATCAGGCTGCTTTAAAAAAACCTGTCCAGCATCTTGACGACAAGGTCCGCCCAGGTGAAAAAATCAAAACCGGTGCCCCAAAAACACAGAAGTCCGGAGCCCAGAGACCGGCTCCAAAGGGCCGCAGTGAAAAGCGCAGCGCCATAGCTGAACATGCCGAGGGAAGATTACGGCCGAGATCAGCCCATGGACGTAAAAAGGGAGCCGGCAGGTCACAGGAGATTCAAAAACCGGCTCAACCGGTCGAGAAAAAGCCCATTATCCTTGGTGAATCTATAACTGTCCAGGAAATGGCTTTAAAGATGCATAAAAGTCCGGCGGAACTCATCAAAAAACTGATGCAGTTAGGCGTGCTGGCCACGATCAACCAGGAAATCGATAGTGACACCGCCACCATTCTGGCAGGCGAATTCGGCTACGAGGTTGTAATCAAGCTGCCGGTGGACATTGAGGCAATGCTGATGCAGGAGCCGGAGGAAGACCCCGCGCTGCTTCAGCCCAGGCCCTGTGTTGTTACTGTTATGGGTCACGTGGACCACGGTAAAACATCCCTGCTGGATGCTATCCGGGAAACAAATGTTATCGCAACCGAGGCGGGAGGGATAACTCAGCATATCGGCGCCTACCAGGTAGAGCACTCCGGCAAAAAAATCACCTTTGTGGATACACCTGGTCACGAAGCATTTACAGCCATGCGCGCCAGGGGCGCTCAGGTTACTGACATTGCTATTCTGGTAGTAGCAGCTGACGACGGGGTTATGCCCCAAACGGTGGAAGCCATCAACCACGCCAAGGAAGCAAATGTTCCCATAATCGTAGCAATTAATAAAATTGATAAACCCGGTGCAAACCCTGAGAGGGTCAAACAGGAACTTACTGAACACTCCCTTGTTCCCGAGGAGTGGGGTGGAGAAACCATCTGTGCCAATGTTTCCGCTTTAAAAAGAGAAGGTCTGAAAGAGCTTCTGGAAATGATCCTGCTTGTGGCTGAAGTTAGCGAATTCAAGGCAAATCCGAACCGCCCGGCCAGAGGTACGGTGATCGAGGCGGAACTGGATAAAGGTCGCGGCCCTGTCGCCTCAGTCCTGGTACAGAAAGGCACACTTAATATTGGTGATATGATTATGGCCGGACCGTCGTTCGGAAGGGTCCGGGCTATGATGGACGACAAAGGGCAGCGCATAAAAAAAGCAGGACCTTCAACCCCTGTGGAAGTGCTCGGTTTTTCAGAAGTTCCACAGGCAGGAGATATTTTTATCGTCGTGGAAGATGAAAAACTTGCCCGGCATATTGCCGCCCGGAGACAAACCAAAAAACGCGAAGATGAGCTGAAGACAAACGCCCGGGTATCCCTGGAAGACTTATTCAAGCACATTAAAGAGGGACAGATCAAAGAGCTGGGGATTATTGTTAAGGCAGATGTACAGGGTTCTGTTGAAGCTTTGAGCCAGGCTCTGGAAAGATTAAATACAGGAGAGGTTAAAGTCAACATTATTCACGGTGGTGTAGGCGCTATCACAGAAACCGATATCATGCTGGCCTCGGCCTCCAATGCTATTATTATCGGCTTCAACGTACGGCCAGATGTAAACGCCAGAAAAGCCGCCGAAATTGAAAAAGTGGACGTCCGCCTCTACCGGGTCATTTACGATGCAATTGAAGACGTCAAGGCAGCCATGAGCGGCCTTTTAGATCCTGAATACCGTGAGGTTACCCTGGGCCGGGCTGAAATACGCAAAATTTTCAAGGCTTCCAAGATTGGAACCATTGCCGGTTGCTACGTTGTGGAAGGAAAGATTGAGAGAGACGCCGGAGTCCGTGTGGTGCGAGACGGTATAGTCATCCATGAGGGCAAACTGGATTCCCTTAAACGTTTTAAAGATGATGTCAAGGAAGTTGTTCAGGGATATGAATGCGGCCTGGCGCTGGAAAGATACAACGAAATTCAAGAAGGTGACGTGATTGAGGTATTCACCACTGAAGCCGTAAAACGTGAGTTATCCTGAGCATTGTCCCGGCTCATCGAACCCTAAAAGGTGGTGTTTGGTAATGTCCTTCCGTCCTGAACGGTTGGCAGAAGCCATTAAAAAAGAGGTTTCGGACCTTTTGAGAGGGGAATTAAAAGACCCCAGAATTGGTTTTGTATCCATAACTTCTGTGGAGGTCTCCAAGGACTTACGCTATGCAGTAATCTTTGCCAGTGTTTATGGCAGTCCTGCCGAACAAAAGGCAACAATTGAGGCGCTTCAAAACGCACAGGGCTATATCCGCAGTGAACTGGGCAAGAGAATCCGTCTGCGCCATACGCCTGAAATTACCTTTAAATTGGATGAGTCAATCGAACGCGGCGCAAGATTAATAGCACTTATGGAAAAAGTCAGGGGTAAGGATGACAGCGGCAATGAATAAACTGGTGGAAATTGGTGAAGCCATTAAGAGGTCAAACCGGGTTCTATTATGTGGTCATGTCATGCCGGATGGCGACTGTTTGGGGTCGGTGCTTGCCCTGGGGCTGACACTGGAAAGGCTTGGTAAAAAGGTCATCATGGGCGGACCCGACCCCATCCCTGAAATATATCATTTTTTGCCAGGCCTGGATCGTTTTATTGTTGGTGAACCACCCGAATATGAATACGATACCTTCATCGTTCTGGATTGCTCTATCCCGGAAAGACTGGGTCAAGGATACCAGGAATTCCTTAACAAAGATTTAGTACTGATAAATATTGATCACCATGAAGGTTCCCAGCCTTTTGGGGATTATCAGTACACAGATCCTAAAGCGGCAGCAGTGGGGGAGATCATCCTTGATCTCCTGGACGTGATGAAGGTTCAAATAACAATTGAAGCTGCAGTAAACCTTTATACAGCCATTATCACGGATACAGGTTCATTTCGATATGAGAATACAACACCCGGTACCCACCGCCGGGTAGCATTACTCCTTGAAATGGGTGTTCCAGCCACAGATATCAATATTCATCTTTACGAGGAAAAACCTGTGGCTGCCTTGAAAATATTGGGCGCAGCACTTGACACCTTGACGGCAAGCACCTGCGGCAAGGTCTGCTGGATGACTATAACCCGGGAAATCCTGCACAAAGCAGGAGCTCTTGATGAACATACGGAAGGTCTGGTAAATTATGCTAGATCAATAAAAGGCGTTGAGGTTGGACTGCTTTTTCATGAGATTTCGAAAGATCTATACAAAATAAGTTTTCGTTCCAAGAATTCTGTGGATGTAAACAAACTGGCCGCCCCCTTTGGCGGCGGCGGACATACGCGGGCTGCAGGTTGTGTTCTGCAGGGCGACCTCAAAATTATCCAGGAGCAAATAATAACCGCAGCTACATTGGCCGCCGGGGGTAGCAACCATTGAATGGGGTTTTAAACGTCTTAAAACCCCCCGGGATGACCTCCCACGATGTTATAGATTATATCCGCAGAGTTCTTGGAATCAAAAAAGCAGGACACACAGGTACTCTGGACCCCGGCGCAGCGGGTGTTCTGGTAGTTTGCCTGGGGTCATCCACACGTCTGAGCAGGTTTTTACATAATGACGATAAAGAGTATCGCGCGGAAATTACTTTTGGCTTAACAACCTCCACAGGAGATTCCTTCGGAACAAAAGTCGCCGCCGGAGATGCCCGTCAGATCACCGAAACTGATGTCCGGACTGCCCTAAAGTTTTTTACAGGAGTTGTCAGCCAGGTTCCGCCAATGACCTCAGCCTTGAAATGGCAGGGCCGGAAATTATATGAACTAGCCCGTTCCGGGCAGGTCGTAGAACGCCCCGCCCGGAATGTAAGGGTGCATTCATTAGAATATATCTGGGGTACAGGATGGGGTTGCCCGCGCCCCAAAGCCCTTCTTCATATTACCTGCTCCAAAGGCACCTATATCCGGACTCTTTGTGCCGACCTGGGCCAGCACCTTGGCTGTGGCGCCCACATGTCTTTCCTGGTGCGAACCCGTGCAGGTTGCTTCAGAATTGAAGATTCCCTTACATTAGAAGAAATACCAACCGCGGTTTCGGCAGGAACCATAGAAAGTTTCATAGTCAAAAATGAAGAGGCGCTGGCAGTCCTTTCAGCCGTAACTGTAAAAAACGGGGCGATCAAATCTGTTAAAGCCGGTTCCAAACTATACCTGCCGGGGGTCGAAAAACTTCCCCCAGACCTTGAGGAAGGAGCTATAGTCCGGCTCATGGGACCAGAG
Organism: Pelotomaculum sp. UBA1371; assembly: GCA_002305915.1. Taxonomy (GTDB): domain Bacteria; phylum Bacillota; class Desulfotomaculia; order Desulfotomaculales; family Pelotomaculaceae; genus DTU098. The sequence continues at coordinate 127,726 of DBRJ01000004.1, forward strand.
GGTCTCCTGGCAGTAGCTGAAACACGGATGGATCCAGAAAACCCGGTAAAATTCTTATTTAAACCACTTTGCGTATTGTAAGGTAAGTAGGAGGACTGTTTAATGTACCTTTATCAGCACTGGCACAACCTCAAAGATAAACACAAAAACCTTGTGGTTGGCCTGGGAAATTTCGACGGACTGCATCTAGGGCACCAAAAGCTGATTTCCGAAGTGGTCACTATGGCGGATCAACTAAGAGGGACAACATCAATATTTACTTTCCATCCACACCCCCTTACTGTGTTGAATCCGGACAACAGTCCCCCCCTTCTGTTGTCACAAGAGTCGAAGCAAAAGCTTATGGCCGGCCTGGGCATCGACCTGCTCCTGATGGTGCCCTTCGATCTGGCATTTGCCGGCATGTCCCCGACAGATTTTATCCGAAACGTTCTTCACGGGGGACTGGGAGCCAGCGTCGTTGTAGTGGGTTATAACTATACATTCGGTTACCGCGGCCGGGGAACACCGGAATTGCTGCAAAGCCTCTCTAAAACATACGGTTACCAGGTCAAAGTCATTCCACCCATCATGGTTGATGGAAAAATTGTAAGCAGCACTCTGATCAGGAGTCTCTTATTAAAAGGGGAAGTGGCGGAGGCCGCCAAATTCCTGGGATATTATCCATTTGTGGAAGGACTCGTCGTAACAGGTGATCAACGGGGCAGCAGCCTCCTGGGATTTCCGACAGCCAATATAGATATTAATGATTCAGTATTAGTCCCTGCTAACGGTGTATATCTGGCCAAAGCACAGATTCACGGGGAATCCTATCTCGGTTTGGCAAACATTGGTGTAAAACCGACATTTCAAGTGAAGAAAAGAAATATTGAGGTACACATTTTAGATTTTTGTCAGAATCTCTATGGGGAATCTGTAAAAGTTAGCTTTATCCATAAAATAAGGGAAGAAAGAAGATTTCAAACTCCATCGGAACTGATTAAACAGATTGAAAGGGATATCCTGGAAGCAAGGGTAACCTGGTCGAAAATAAAAGAATAAAACGAAAAGGACCCCAATATAATTTTGAGTAGGCAGCGTTTACACATGCTCCAGATTATGCTACAATGAACAAGTTAAATATCAATAAAAACGATTTTTAGATCAAGGTTTTATCTGAGGCTATTTATGGTATGTTCTACAAAAGAATTAATTTCTCAGATGTTTCTCAGTTGTCCTTAAATCTTTGAAAGGAGATGTTCAACCGTGGGTGTTCCCAAGTTCGACTCCAATGAAGATGAAATTAAAAAATGGCTCAATCACATCGCACTGATCTGCTTGAGCGAAGAATTCCAAACCTTGAAAACAGAATTAGAAAATATCTATTTCCAGTCGAATGTGGAAAACTTCAGGTTGACTGCCTTTCAGGATGCCCTATATGCTTTTTTAGCCCAGGAGGAAGACGAACGGGTCTGCGCGACCCATGCCCACTAGGAGTTAATCGGCATGAGGGTAATTATCACTGAGCATGCTCGCAAGCGTTTACGGGACATGAGACAGGATAAAATCTTGATTTCAGATATAATCAATGCAGCCAGCGGGATTCCCGGACGCATCCCCACTGCCACCCGTTTTAGAGGGTTCCTGGCGAAATCCGGCCGGGTTTTTGATATTGTTTCCAAGGATATTCCGGGCGGTCGCCTGGTTATAACTATCATCGGTAAATAAATTGTTGAATAAACTGTAAGCTAGGGAATACGTTCTCCGGCGGTTAACTTGGCTTACAGCGCTTATGCTTAGAAAAGGAGGTGAGCACCATGGCTCTAACCACGGAACAAAAACTTAACGTCATAACAAAATACAAGCTTCACGAAAACGATACGGGTTCCCCGGAAGTTCAAGTGGCAATTTTGACGGAAAGAATCAACACCCTAACAGCACACCTGAAGCTTCATAAGGGCGATCATCATTCCCGCCGGGGATTATTAAAAATGGTTGGTCAGCGCAGGTCTATGCTCAATTATTTGAGAGACCGCCACTTTGACAGATACCGTGCTTTAATTGAAAAGCTTGGCTTGCGCAAATAGCTTTACGAAGAAGCGGGTATGACCCGCTTCTTGTCATGTCCGGGGGATGTGTGTATTTTTTAGAATAGCAGAAGGATATAATATTAAAATGTAGAATTAATTATATTTATGGATTTTTTTTCTACGTAGGAGGTATAACCCTTAAATGTCTGCTTCTCCCTTAATAAAAAAGGAAATAATTGTTGGCGGCCGACCCATGATTCTTGAAAGTGGACGGCTCGCAAAACAAGCCGGTGGAGCGGTTTTCGTCCGGTACGGGGATACCGCCGTTTTGGTGACCGCAACTATGGCCAGTAATATCAGGGCGGGTATAGACTTTTTTCCTTTGACTGTGGATTACGAAGAAAGGTTTTATGCTGTTGGTAAAATTCCCGGGGGATTTATCAAAAGGGAAGCCCGCCCCAGCGAGAAGGCCATATTATCCGGAAGGCTCATCGACAGGCCAATCAGACCATTATTCCCAAAAGAAATCCGCAATGAAGTTCAGGTTATCGCCACGGTCATGTCGGTAGACCAGGACCACGCCCCGGAAATTGCCGCTATGGTCGGCGCATCCGCAGCGCTGCATATTTCGGAAATACCGCTTCAGTATCCCATCGGCGGTGTTATTGTCGGCCGGGTTGACGGGCAGTTTGTAATTAATCCCAACTTGTCCCAAACGGAACAAAGCGACCTGCACCTTGTGGTTGCGGGGACCAAAGACGCCGTTATGATGGTTGAGGCGGGCGCTAAAGAGGTGCCGGAGCAGGTTATGCTTGAAGCTATTGCCTTCGGCCATGTTGTGGTTAAGGAAATTGTGGAGTTTATCGAAGAATACCGGGAAGAAGCCCTTCAAATGGGTTTGGCCAAGGAGAAAATGCTTTTCGAGATACCTCTTCCTGAACCGGCCATGCTTGAAGCCATAACAGCCACCGCCACAGAGAAAATAGATGCGGCACTGCGACGCTGCACCCATGAGCGACTTTCCAAACATGACAGGGATACCTATCTGGACAGTCTCAAAGACGAGATTGTTGAGCAGTTCCTGGAACAGTATCCGGAGGAAGAGAGCGCTATCAGAAAACAGTTAAACGCCATCGAAAAGAATCTTGTACGACAGATGATTGTACAAGAAGGCCTGCGCATCGACGGCCGCTCCTTGAATGAGGTCCGGCCCATCACAGTAGAAGTGGGAGTACTGCCCCGTCCTCACGGTAGCGGTCTGTTTACCCGGGGCCAGACGCAAATACTCTCAGCAGTAACCCTGGGCACCATATCGGAAGAACAGATCCTGGACGGCCTGGGCGTAGAAGAATCCAAGAGATTCATGCACCATTATAACTTTCCTCCTTTCAGCGTCGGCGAGACAAGGCCCATGCGCTCTCCCGGACGCAGGGAGATCGGCCACGGGGCCCTTGCAGAGCGGGCCTTATCAGCGGTTATTCCCGGTGAAGAAGCCTTCCCTTACACCATCAGAATCGTATCCGAAGCCCTGGAATCCAACGGCTCAACATCAATGGGGAGCGTTTGCGGCAGTTGCCTGGCCTTGATGGACGCCGGTGTTCCCATCAGTGCGCCGGTGGCCGGTGTAGCGATGGGACTGATTAAAGAGGAAGAGCACTACAAGGTCCTCACAGATATCCAGGGTTATGAAGACCACCTGGGAGATATGGACTTCAAAGTGGCCGGCACAATGAAAGGGATTACCGCTCTGCAAATGGATGTAAAAATTCCGGGCATTGGTCCGGAAGTGTTTGATCAGGCTTTGACCCAGGCCCATGAAGGCCGCATGCAGATCATGAAAAAAATGCTGGATGTTATTCCCGCACCCAGGCCTGAGTTATCCCCCCACGCGCCCAGAATTATTCACACAACCATTGACCCGGATAAGATCAGGGATGTCATCGGGCCCGGCGGTAAGATTATCAAAAAAATCGTCGAGGAAACAGGTGCAGACATCGACATCGAGGATGACGGCAGGGTCTTTATCGCAGCGGTGGACCAGGAAAAGGGGAAAAGAGCCCTGGAAATCATCGAAATCCTCACCAAGGAAGTCCAGGCCGGCGAACTGTACAACGGCAAGGTTGTAAAAATAACTGAATTTGGTTGTTTTGTGGAAATCATCCCCGGTGTAATGGGACTGTCCGGAAAGGAAGGGCTTGTCCACATATCCCAGTTAGCCCACCACAGAGTCAATAAAGTTGAAGATGTGGTTAAAGAAGGAGATACGATCCTGGTGAAAGTAATTGGTTATGATAATCAAGGCCGTTTAAAGCTCTCCAAGAAGGAAGCTTCACCCCCTCCTCCGGGGGGCGCAACCCATAAAGAGGACAGGCCTGGAAGGCCGCACAGGCGCAGAAATTCAAATCATTAAGCACAAAAACAAAAAGTATTTCTGTTTTCCCACCATGTTCAAGAAACAACACACAAAAAACCTCGTAGTAGAGGTTTTTTATTTGCCCTCTCCGGCATACGGATTTAAATGCCTATTTTAATTATTCGGGGGAAGTGATACACTACTAATGATCCACAGTTTCCTTAATGTTTTACCAGTAAAAGTAAATGTTAGACTATGACTTAATAACATATCTTTTCCAATAATACCATATATCTATATCTAATCAATTGATAAATATAAAACTTATTTTAATAATTGTCCCTTTTTGTCTAGAATATATAATTATTTAAATATAAAATGGATAAACAATGAATTGCATTATAAGATAGATTATTTTTTGAATTTTTATTAATATTTTTCAAGAAGGTGATACTTTGGTCAAAGCAATAGTTATGAATGAAAAAGATAATGTAGCAACTGCATTATGCGAACTAAGCGAAGGATCCAGGCCTGTTATTATCGGATTTAAATCTAAACAAGGCATTGTAGTTAGATCTAATATACCTTTTGGGCACAAATTTGCATTGTGCAAACTGCCGGAAAATACACACATCATTAAATATGGCGAAGTAATAGGTGTAAGCACTTCATTTATCGAAGCCGGAGAATATGTCCATGTGCATAATGTAGCTAGTTTAAGGAGCGGGAGTTTCCGGCAATAAATGCTAATTGATAAGTAAACTGGATACTTAAAAGTCATGATTGGATAACTACAAATATTTTAGTAAACCGCTGGGGGAAGTTAGATGAGCTTTTTAGGATTCAGGAGGCCGGACAATTCTATAGGAATACGAAATTATTTAGGAGTAATCTCCTGTTCAGTATGCGCCAATGAACTTGCTCTGAGGATAGCCGGCAATTTGAACGGTGCTGTCGCTTTTACCCATAATCAAGGGTGTTGTCAATTAAATGAAGATTTGAAAATTGTCTCCAGAACTCTGGTATCGCTGGCCTATAACCCTAATTTATTCGGTGTGATTTTTGTTAGCCTGGGCTGTGAGAATATTGATGTCGATAATATCGTTTACCTTGCCAAGCAATCGGGTAAACCAGTTGCTCTCATCAGCATCTGGGCTGAAGGTGGGTTGACCTTAAGCGTATCCCAGGGTGTATTTATCGGGCAGAAAATGATTAGTGAAGCTTCTAGAATAAAACGTGTGGAAGCCTCGATTGCCGATTTAATGATAGGCTTAAAATGCGGTGCATCTGATTCAACTTCTGGTCTTATTTCAAATCCTTCCATCGGGATAGTTTCTGATAGGATTATTGAAAGAGGCGGCACAACAGTTTTCGGAGAAGTATCTGAGTTTATCTATGCGGAGAATTTAATTTCAAAGAGAGGGGAAACTGAAGAAGTATGTGAAGATATTCGAAATCTTATAATTCGAACCAAAGACAGAATTAATAAAAATGACAGTAATTATAATAAAGACCAAAAAGCTCTGCTTAATCATGATATTGGCCTCACAACAATCGAAGAAAGGGCTCTTGGATTTATCTCCAAATGCGGCAACCAGAAAATAAAGAAAGTATATCGTTATGGTGAACGCATAACAGAGAAAGGGTTGAACCTTATCGATTTTCCCGGGAGAGAACCTGAAGCCTTGACGGCACTGGCTGCTGCCGGTTGCCAGTTGATTTTGTTAACTACGGGTATCGGTGATCCGCATGGTTTTCCCTTTGTGCCCGTCCTAAAAATTACATCCAACGAAAAAACTGCATACAGATTAGAAGATTGCATTGATTTGAATATTTCGTATGTAACAGAAGGTTTATACGACTTGACTCAATCCAGCAATTTAATCTACAACGAAATAATTAATGTGGTCAATGGTAGAATGACAAAATCTGAAATAAATCGCTATCATTCTTTTATGGGCATCTTAACAAATGGATTGGTAGTATAAATTACAGCTTATTTACCATAAGGGAGTGCTTTTAAATGCAGTCATATAGTGATAAAGTAATTGATCATTTCAAGAATCCCAGAAATATTGGCAGAATGAAAGATGCAGACGGGGTGGGCGTATTCGGCGATCCGGCTTGCGGTGATTCCTTGACAATATATGTCAAAATTATTAACGGTGTTATTGAAAGGGTAAGTTTTCTTATTTTCGGGTGTTCAGCTGCCATAGCAACAAGCAGTATTTTAACGGAGCTGGTCAAGGGAAAAACCATTGATGAAGCTATGAGAATAACTGAAAATGATATTGTCGAAGCGCTGGACGGTTTGCCTGAAAATAAGAAACATTGCTCTATTCTAGGGGTAAAGGCTTTGAGAAGCGCCATTGAAGACTATTATTTTAGAAAAATTGGTGAATAAAGAGTTCCACCTTGTTTACAGGTTCCCATTGCACCATATTCCATATATAAAAAATCCTGCCCTGCAGGGTTTTTTTAATTGCCCGGTAATGTGTCCCCGGGTCAATAACAGCATAAAAAGACCTAGCAAAATTTAAAGGGTTTTTACCTGTTAACGTAGAATTATATTCTCATAATGATACCCAATATAATCATAGTGATTCTACCCTATAGAAACTTATGATTATCTGCTTGATAAGTCAAAATTTAAACCTCATCCCTGCCGGGACAATATTTGTCTCCGAGAATAACGCCGAGAGGTGCCGGAATGATGCAGAATAATTTAACATATTTTTCTCAAAAGATAATTGAATTGTCATCGATAACAGAAATGGACGTATGCGTCGCCAATTCAGATTTAATCCGCGTAACAGGTACGGGCAGGTATTCCAGTCTGATCAACGAAAGGGCTGGAAACAATTCACTATATAGCAGGTTAATTCAGAACAGGGACAAGTACCTACTGGTAAAACCCCGGGAAGACAAAATATGCAACCGGTGCGAATACTTGCAAAACTGTTCAGGACTTGTTCATCTTGCCATGCCATTTAATATTAAAAGATACGGCATAACAGCAATATTATTAACTGCTACAAAAGACCATGACAAGAAAGAATTATTAAATAACACCACTTTATACATACGTCTGGTAAACTTTTTCAAAAAACAAATTGAAAAGGAGAGTTTAACAGCAAATAACCAGGACGCACTGGAATGCGCTAAAAAATCTATTCAAAGTCTTATAAATCTTATGGATAGTAATGTAATGATTACTAAACAAGATGCCATATTGTATGCCAATAATAAATTTAAAGAGTTATTAGGATTAAATCATTCCTGCAGTGATGAAATTCAAAACATTTTGGAGCTCGGCAGGCAAAAAACAGGCGACAAAAAATTAATGATAAGCACTGAAATTTTAGGCAAAACCAGAAATTTCAGCATGTATCCCCGGACTATAGACAAAGCAAACGAATTAAAAATAGTTTTTGTTGAGCAACTGAATTCAAATAAGGTTAGTTATTTTGACAAGCTTATATTTAATAGCGCTAGCATAAGAAAAGCCGTTGACATTGCCAAGAAAGTATCATGTTCAAATTCCACAGTTCTTTTAGAGGGAGAAAGCGGAACTGGTAAAGAAGTATTTGCTGATGGAATACACTACGAAAGCGATCGACCAGAAGGTGAATTGATTACAGTTAATTGCGCCGCAGTACCAGAAACTCTATGGGAAAGTGAATTTTTCGGATACGCTGACGGCGCCTTTACCGGGGCGAAAAAGGGCGGCAAAATCGGAAAATTTCAAGCAGCTAACAGGGGCACTTTATTCCTGGACGAAATAGAAGAAATGCCCATTTCAATGCAGTCAAAACTTCTCAGGGTATTAGAAACCAAAAAGATAATAGCCGTTGGATCCAATAAACAAATTGATATTGATGTAAGAATTATTGCTGCCACCAATAAAAATTTAGAGGAAATGGTTAAACAGGGCCTGTTTAGACAAGACTTGTTCTACAGGCTTAACGTAATTAAAATTCATATACCTCCACTTCGCGAAAGGAAAGAGGATATAATTCCCCTGGCTAATTATTTTATTAAGGGGCTTTTCATAAATAAGGGGGGGAGAATAATAGAATTGACTCCGGAGGCCTGCGAACTCCTGGTCAAATACTCATGGCCGGGCAACGTAAGGGAACTTAAAAACGCCATTGAATACTCGGTTTCAATTTCCAACAATACTTATATTACCCCCGAAGATTTGCCGGCATATATAACTGAAGACAGCAATATTATTACTTCGAACCTATATCAAGTTGACAGCATTAAAAACTATGAGTATAACGCCTTAAGAGCCTGTATCGGAACTTATGGTCTAACAGAAAAGGGAAAAAGGAAGATCGAAGAAGTCCTCGGCATCAGCAGAGCAACCCTGTACAGAAAATTAAAAAAATACAACTTAAAGTAAATACTTTAACAAACACCATCTCTAAACAGTTTAATAAAAAAATTTTTTTGTTGTCCTTAGGGCTATAAGCGACAGCAAATGCAATAAGTATCATCAATAAGTATCATAGCGAGATATTATTTCTCATTATGATACTTATTTTTTACTATAAAACCGTCCATGCTGTCTCACAATGATAATATCATTGCCGGCATTATCGTATGAACGCCCAATAATACTGGTTTTTTTATTCTGGCATAAATAATGCTCTTATCTTTAAAACAAAGATTTCTTTTTGAGAATTGTCCAGCGCTTGGCTACCGGGGGAGGTGATGAATTGAGCAAGGCAATTGTAATGAACGAGAAAGACAATGTCGCAACAGCACTATGTGATATCAGCGAGGGTTCCAGGCCCGTTGTTATTGGCTTTAAATCCAAGCAGGGTGTAGTGGTCAAATCCGATATACCTTTCGGACACAAGTTTGCACTTTCCAAAGTATCTGAAAACGAACCGATCATTAAATACGGTGAGGTAATAGGTGTAAGTACTACATTTATTGATGCCGGAGACTATGTCCATGTGCATAACGTTGAAAGCTTGAGAGGTAGAGGAGACCAATAATCCCTGATCTTACTCCAGTTCTTTTACAGTACAGTATTGTATTATTGCTTAAACCAGCAAATTTTTTAAATTCTTAAATACGACTACAATCCCCGGAAAAAAGCTGTCAACAATTTCTTTGCATCAATATCAAACGCTACAGTTGTTTTAGCAGGAGGATGGACATGAATTTTTATGGATACCATCGAAAAAACGGAGCTGTTGGGGTCAGAAATTATCTTGTAATTATGTCTACGGTAATTTGCGCTAATGAAATAGCTGAAGCCATTTCACAAAAAGTTCCCGACTCTGTACCCATTTTACATCCACAGGGCTGCTGTCAAATGCCTGTAGATTTAAAGAGGGTGACTTCGACTTTAGCGGGGCTTGGAATAAATCCCAACGTTGGAGCAGTGCTCCTGGTGAGTCTTGGATGTGAAGGCGTAAATTTAAAAGAGCTGGAGAAGAGGATCAAGAATTCCGGAAGGCCTGTTGAAAAACTTGTTATTCAAGATATAGGCGGCATTACAAATGCTGTAAACAAAGGCGTCGAACTAGCTAATTTACTGGCTGAAGAATTAAATAAGCAGCACAAAGAACCCGCTGACATATCAAACCTGGTAGTTGGCATAAAATGCGGCTCTTCGGACACTCTTTCAGGTCTACTTACTAATCCAATAGTAGGTTTAACAGTAGATAAAATAATTGAAAGCGGCGGAAGGGTTGTATTTGGCGAAGTTACTGAAATGATCGGTGCTGAAAACCATATCGTTAACAGAATCATCAATCCTGAAATTAAAAACAAAGTCCTTGGTGCAATCACAAATATCGAAAAGAGGGCAAAAAGTATCGGTGAAGATATGCGTGAGGGTCAGCCAACCCCTGGAAACATCAAGGGAGGACTTACCACCATTGAAGAAAAGAGCTTGGGTGCCGTTATAAAATCAGGTTCCAAGATTATAGACGACTTTATTGAATACGGTGAACAGGTGAGAGGGGGAAAACTGACTGTAGTCGACAGCCCTGGAAGAGAACCGGAGTTACTAACAGGTTTGGCCGCTGCAGGAGCTCAAGTAATTATATTTACAACCGGCAGAGGCGCACCGCAAGGTTATCCTATCTGCCCTGTAATAAAAGTAACAGCAAACCCCAGAACACTTTGCAAACTTCATGAATTTATTGATGTGGGTTTTGATGTAAACGAAAATATCGAGGATATAAATTCGGTATTTGATGAAGAAAGCAATAAACTTCTTCAATACCTTAACGAAATATGCAATGGTAAACAGACAAAAGCGGAATTAAATAAATACAATAAGTTTATAAATATCTACGTTACAGGGCCGGTAATTTGATATTTGTCAAACTTTACAATTCTAATCTGCAGCAAAGGGGGACTGAGAAAACTCAAATTAGTCTAATAGTCTAGTGATTATGGTAATAACACAATATTATAAGGCAGGTGACAAAAAAAACAACACATTTATAACACATAACTAAGAATGAAAGGAGTAATTTGAATGACAGAAAAGTGTCAACAAGATGGTGGAGAGAAGAAAATCTCCATGAAGATTAATAATCAAGAATATAACATTGTAGTTGAACCGCATTGGACCTTGCGCGAGGTTATTCATGATAAGCTGGGGTTAACAGGCACAAAGGAAATGTGTGACCACGGCGCTTGCGGTTCATGCACTGTAATAATGGAAGGGAGGCCGATTCTGTCCTGCATGACACTGGCTATTGAATGCGGGGGGAAGGTAATAGAAACAGTTGAAAACCTTGATATTGAAAAACACCCCCTGGTTGAAACCTATGCAAATAACCACGCCATGCAATGCGGTTACTGTACCCCGGGTTTCGTTATGACCGCGAAGGCCCTGTTGGACAGAAACCCCAATCCTGATGAAGAAGCTATAAAAGACGCCCTTGAAGGTAATATTTGCCGGTGCGGCACTTATCCTGCTCATGTTGTTGCTATTTTGGAGGCTTCCACAAAACTGGAAGGAGGGAAATAATAATCATATGAATAAAAAATTGGGAATTATGGAAATAGAACCATTAGTACGGGACAGATATATCCAGGAAGAGTTCTCAATAATCGGGAAACGCGGCATCGCGCGAATGTGCGGTAAAGAAAAAGCCAGTGGAAGAGCAGAATATACCAGGGACGTCAAGCTTCCCGGAATGCTGTATTGTAGAATCCTGTCGTCACCCTATGCTCACGCAAGAATTAAATCAATTAATACTGAAAAAGCCGAGGCACTGCCGGGTGTAAGGGCTGTACTCCGGTACGATGACCCCGAGTTGCAGGGTAAGGAACTTTTCGGACTGGAAACCAAATTTAATGCAGGTCACCTCGCAACGGACGGACAAGCTTTTTACCACGGTAAAGAGGAACTGGCAGTAACACTGGAACAGTGGAAACAGGGAGCTGGACGCATACTTGACGGCGTGGCCTGGTGGGAGGGCCATCCCGTTGGAGCAGCTGTTGCCGCAGATACCCCTGAACTGGCTGAGGAAGCCCTGACTCTGATCGAAGTGGAGTGGGAAGAGCTGCCCCTGGTCCTGAATCCCCTGGATGCGCTGAAACCCGGAGCCCCCCTGGCTGCTCCTGAAATAAACAGTAAAAATAACATCATCAGGAAACTAAAGATAGAGCATGGCGATGTGGAGAAAGGTTTCAAAGAAGCTGACAAGGTAATCAAGTTTGACGCGAGAAGGCGCCCCTATACAGTTGCTGAAGCAGAACCCATCAGTGATGTAATTCTCTGGAGAGGCGACAATGTTGAAATATGGGCCCACCAGCAACAAGCCTATGATGGAAAAATGCTTTTTGCACTGAAGATGGGACTCCCCCTCAACAAGATTAAACTTCATGTCCCCTATCAAGGTTCTCAATTCGGCGGGGGCGGCAATCCCATGATGCATCACACCCACGGCGTCCATATGATCAGCGGGATCTTGTCCAAGAGACTGGGAAGGCCTATCAAGACCTTCTATGACCGGAGAGATACTTTCTATAACTTGTCTCAGGACGCCGACTGCCATACCAGCTTTAAAGTAGGATTCAATAATGACGGAACAATCACAGCAGTAAAAATAGATAACATCTGCGCTAAAATGGGTCAATACGGCATCGACCACTTTGAAGAGAATACCAGAATACCAAACCTGGCGTTGAACTACTTGGAAGCACAAATAAACGTAGCCCCTGCTTATTGGTTCAGGTGCGAGCAAAACCACAATGCCCTTTGCTTAAGTCTGGTATTCGAACATGTGGCTGCTGAGCTGGGAATGGACCCGACAATTGTCGCTTTAAAAAATGACGGCGTTGAAGGAAAAGACATGGAGTACCTCTCCAAATTCAAGAAAGAGCATGGTTTCCCCGACAGGGACAGCCTGAGGGAATGTATTGAGCTCGGGAAGAAAGCAATAGACTGGGATAACAAATGGCATAAACCGGGCACAAAGGTGCTACCCAACGGCAAGCTGCACGGCATCGGCTTTACCTGGACCCACGAATGGGATGACACCCGTGGTGTGGCCTGTGCCGGCGTATTGATGCATTGCGACGGGACAGTGGATATCCTTTCGCAAAAATCCGACGATGGACTGAATGCCATGACCACCCATTGCCAGATCGTTGCAGAAGAGATGGGACTCAAACTTGAAGACGTCAACTTCAGGATGTTTGAGGAAGTAGGCTTCCAGATGATGACACCGGACGGCTCCTGCAATTTGGCTGTTGATGCCTATGTTACCCGGAACGCTGCCAGGAAAGCAAAGCAGAAACTACTCGAATACGCAACAACTCCGATTAAACTAATTGATATAGAATATCCCCCTGCGTTCCCAAATAATTATCCGGATGATCTGGATGTCAAAGACAGTATAGTTTTTCTAAAGAGCGATCCCAGTAAAAATGTCCCGGTTGCAGAGGTCGTCAAGCGGGCAACCCTGAACCAGGGCGGCACTAGGGCGCCACTCTTCACCTGGAGCTGGCACCGCCAGGGCAGGTATGGAACTGAAAAGGGAAGACACCGTATGTGCAGGCAGGCATATTTTGCCGAAGTGGAAGTCGATCCCGGAACCGGTGGGGTTGAAGTTAAAAAAATTGTCAACGTAAACGATGTGGGCAAGGCCATAAGCCCGGAGACATGTGAAGGCCAGCAGTATGGCGGAGACTATATGGGAACAGGAAGAGCTCTAGCAGAAGAAGTGATTTATGACCCGAAAACCGGTGTAAGGCTGAACGCCAACCTTTTAGATTACAAAGTGTGGACCATGCGGGACATTGATACAACAGTCAACCTCCTCGTGGAAACGGGGATGGGCTACGGCGCATACGGGTTGAACGGCATCGGCGAATGCATTGCCACTGTAGTACCGGGTGTTATTGGAGCTGCCATTTACAATGCCATTGGTGAATGGGTTGACGATCATCCGATGACTCCGGATAAGGTCCTTAAAGCAATTAGTAAAGCAAAAGCAAAGCGGGGTGGTCTTAGGTGAAGAGATTTAAACACTACGATGCCTGTACGTTAGATGAAGCTGTATCGCTGTTAAAAGAATTTGACGGTAAAGCAAATATTATAGCAGGCGGCACAGATATCGTCGGTTTGTTTAAAGATAATGTGTTTGCTGAAAGTCCGGAGGCCCTTATTAATATTAAAACGATACCCGGCCTGGATTATGTTCAAGAAGAAGAAGACATGTTAAAAATTGGCCCTTTAGCTTTGCTGGAGGATCTTGCCCATAATAAACTGCTCAAGAGCAATTATACCGCTCTTGCCGAAGCAGCAAGGCGCACCGCTTCCCCCCACATCAGGGAAATGGGTACCATTGGCGGCAATATCTGTCAGTTTTCGCGATGCTGGTACTACCGTCTGCCCAATAACAGATTCAACTGTATCAGAAAAGGCGGCAAAGACTGTTTCGCTGAAGAGGGAGAAAACAGATATCATTCAATTTTTGGCAATGTCAAGGATTGTTTGGCGGTCCATCCCAGCGATACTGCCCCGGCCTTGATAGCGCTGGAAGCCAAAGTCAAGACAACAAAAAGGGTAATTGAAATGGCAGATTTTTACCAGACTGAAGATGCAAAGAAATTTTCAATACTGGATAGCGACGAAATATTGATTGAAATACAGATTCCCAGGCCCTCTGAAAGCACAAAGAGTAAATTTGAAAAATTTGCCATCAGAAAGTCAATAGATTTCCCCATCGTAAACTGCGCCTCGAAGGTGGAATTCGAGGGAGATAAAGTTAAGAAGGCCAATATTTGCTTAAATGCAGTATTTGTTACTCCCTACGTACCTAAAAAAGCTGAAGAATACCTTGAAGGCAAGGCCTTGGAACTTGATACAGTGGAAACTGCTGCGCAACTTGCCCTGCAAGATGCAAAACCTTTGTCCAAAAATGAATATAAAATTGAGATTGCCAAGTCCTTAATTAAGAAGACCTTACTGGCCTGTAAATAGTGTTCAGGCGTAGAGCTTGGCGGACCGGCAAGCTGTCCGCCAGGCTCTATAAGTATCTTTACATTTTTTTGGCTCAACACCAAAAATAAAGATCAGAAAGGAGTAATTACGGCTTTGAAAATAGTTGTTTGCATAAAACAGATCAGCGATCCGGAATATTTCCCCCAGATAACTCTGGACCCGGAAACAGGAAGCATTCAAAGGGATAAGGTTCCGGCAATATTAAACCCCCTTGATGAAAACGCTCTGGAAGAGGGCTTGAGGATTAAAGAAAAGTTTTCGGGTACATTAACCGTTGTAACAATGGGTCCTCCCGGCGCAAGGGAAGTTTTAGACTGGGCACTGGCTTTGGGAGCAGATGAAGCAGTTTTATTAAGCGACAGGGCCTTTGCAGGGGCTGACACCCTGGCAACTGCCTACACCCTGGCAGAATATATGCGGAAAATGGTAGAACCCGACATTATCCTGTGTGGAAATCAAACTGAAGATGGGGCTACAGGGCAAGTGGCACCCCAGATAGCAGAATTATTAAACATTCCCCATGTGACTTCAGTAAGTGAAGTAAGTTACGTTGATGAATCCACCCTGATTGCAAAACAAAACATTGAGTACGGTGGCTATCTGAAGGTTAAGGTTAAACTTCCCGCCCTGTTGGCTGTGGTAAAAGATATCAATGAAGTACGTGACATTACGGCTGAAGGAATAATGAATGCAAGCGACAAGGAATTCAAGACTCTGGGAGCAGCAGATCTGGAAGTTGATCCAGGCTGCGTGGGCAACAATGGTTCACCAACAAGCGTAATAGGTACCTTTAAACAGGAGATTGACAGGCAAAAAGAAATCTTAACCGGCACACCTCAGGAAATCGCCAATAAAGTTTTACAAAAAATACATGACGCCAATATTTTATAAAAAGAGAGGAGATAATAGTGAGTAATAATAACAATATATGGGTTTGGATTGAGCAAAGAAACGGAAAGTTGATGGATGTTTCACTTCAAACCCTGGGAAAGGGTATCGAATTAGCAAAACATTTGGCTGGAAAGGTATCAGCGGTACTTATTGGGGACAATATCGAAGGTATGGCTAAAGAAATTATTTGCTATGGAGCAGATAACGTTTATCTTGTTGCAGATCCCGGACTTAAACTTTATCAAAGCCGCGCCTATACCAGAATAATAAGTGAACTCATTACCATGCATAAACCGGATATATTGCTAATGGGCGCCAGCAATATAGGTATTGACCTTGCTCCTGCTGTTGCCGCCAGGGTTAAAACCGGTCTAACCGCCCATTGTAGCGATCTTCAGATAGAGACAATTGATAATAAACCTCAACTTGTTGCTACTATACCTGGTTTTAGCGGGGGTATGATCGTAAAGATCGTCTGGAATGAGATTAAACCATGGATGGCTACAGTAAGCTCCGGAGTTGCCGAAAAACCGGATTTTGACGAAACCAGGCAAGGCGCCGTAGTCAAAGTTGATTACGAAGCAAAGGATGAAGATCTTCAAATACAGACTGTGGAAATGGTGGAAAGAGAACCTGCCAGCATGCCGGTAGAAGGTGCAGCAATTGTAGTTTCCGGAGGAAAAGGAATTAAAACAAACGAAGAATTTAAACTTATCAAGGACCTGGCTGAAGTCTTAGGTGCAGCTTTGGGAGGGACAAGACCTGCCCGCGATGCAGAATGGATCACAACAGATAACCTGATTGGTTCCAGCGGTAAAACCATCAGTCCAAAATTGTTCATAAGCATCGGCGCCAGCGGAGCCGCTCATTACACATGCGGCTTTATGAAAGCAAAGTATATTATAGCAATTGATAAA
This sequence comes from Pelotomaculum sp. UBA1371, assembly GCA_002305915.1. Taxonomy (GTDB): domain Bacteria; phylum Bacillota; class Desulfotomaculia; order Desulfotomaculales; family Pelotomaculaceae; genus DTU098. The sequence continues at coordinate 144,388 of DBRJ01000004.1, forward strand.
GACCCCTCAGCTCCAATATTCGATATGTGCGACCTGGGAATTCAAGCTGATTTGAATGAGATTGTACCCTGTTTGATTGAACAATTAAAATCATCTTAGTTTCATCTAAGACTTTTTAATGCTGCCAATATATTAATGGATTGATGTGTTAAAAATTATATTGAAAATTATCATTGATTCGGTAGATTTCATTTCACCTCATATTCCAATGTTTACAGTTATTACTGGACCAGTTGGCAGCAAATGGTTAACATATTTTAACTTGCATATTTCATTTATGCGGCTGGTATAAGTTATATGTTTAATATGGTTATGGATATGTAGTACAGTTTAAATCATTTTAGTTTTAAGGTTAATTCTTAACCTTCACTTAATTGCTGTTCCTTGCTGTAATATTGCACTGTTCGCTGTTCTAATCCAATTAAAGAGGTGCTATGAAATGGGGACTCCTGTGAACTTCACTGAAAACACTGAAGGTAAAAAGCCAGAATGGTGCGTTTTATATCAAGAGCTAAAAGAATATATTGAGCAGCACCCGGATATTGAGATCCAAGATAAGATCATAAATATACCCAGGGCTAAACAGTCAACATTTTATCAATTATTTGATGGAATTAGGGACGCTTATATCACTGAAGAGTTTTCCGAAATATTAGACCAGGCCGCTATCCTCAGTAACAGCTACTTAAGAACGGAACAAGAATTCATGAAAAACCTGGGGCTTGAAGACGTTCTTATGCCCAATGATCTCAAAAGATTTCTTCATGAACCATTAAATCAACTGAGACGGGAAGTATTTGACTCCCTGTTCGACTTGTTCTGCGGTAAAATTGACAGCCAAGAATTCATTCTTGAGACATCGTTAAACTTGAACCAATCGTTCAGGCAATTGTGCAGGGAAGGTTACAAAAAATGGGTATCTTTAGCTTTATTGAATCAATTTGAACCGGATCAGTTATATTGTGTACCTCTGAACAAATTAGGCTCAAAGCAGGTCATAAAACATCCAGTCATGGCCAAAGAATCACTACCAGTACCTGTTAAAACCAAAATTCTCACCTTCGAAGTGGGGCACAGACAGTCACTGTTAGTCCCCGACGCTATAATCCACTCCAGCAGGTACAATAAGTACGTTTCTTTCAGGTCCAATTTTATCAGAGCCTTGTGGAATTCAAATAGCCACAGTCCCAGGCGGGAATGGTATTCGATCCAGTCGCTTATCGAAAAATACGGAACAATAACAATAAGACCAGATTTATTGATCTATATTGATGATAAGTTGGAAGACGTTTCTTTGGTAGCAGATAATGACAGGATCTGCAGGCCCGATCTAATAATCGGTTGTATCTATGAGCTAAACGCTGATGAAGAGCAGCTAAAAGATAAAGTAATGGAAACTAAATCCTCTAGTCAGGTTTTAAATCCAACAAACGGCAGCTATATTATCTCAAGGCAAAAATTACCCAGAAATGTACCTGATAGTGCAGAATCAGGGATTAATTTCCTGGAAGCTGAGCTTGATGAAGAAAAATTGAACACCATTGTTAAGGCAATTAAAAAGTAGAACATAGTTTATTTGGAATTTTATTCAAATCTAATTGAAGGAGAGATACCCTGAGCAGAACAGTATCTTAAACCAATCCACGGGGAGGAAAGCTAATGGATTTAACAGCATTAATTATTGCCTTTTGTGGAGGAGCATTTGGAGCCTCGATAAGTGCTCTGGGGGCTTTTGTATTTACCGGTATTACAGGATTAATAGGCATAGCAATGGCCGCTTCAGGCGCAAGTTTTGATTTTCTCGGTAATGTTGCTTTCGGCACCTTTTTCGGGCCCCATATTGCCTTTGCAGGCGGTGTAGCAGCTGCTGCCTTTGCCAGAAGAATGGGTTATATTGAATCCGGAAAGGATATCCTCAGGGCACTTACAGGACTGAAGAAACCAATCGTTCTGGTTATTGGCGGCATTTTCGGCATGATGGGTTATGTAATCAATACGGGTCTTGCATCCACTGCTATTAAAATTGATACAGTTGCCTTAACTGTATTTATCCTGGGAATCATCGCTAAAGTTGCCTTTGGAACCACAGGCCTCAGTGAAATATTCGGCACAGTACCGGAAGAAATCAAAAAATACGGCGGCAGGTACTCTGCGAGATGTACTAACGTATGGTTGCCCTACTTAACTGCCTCGTGTGAAAAGACTATAGTTGGTATTACTGCCGGCGGCGTTTCAGCCTATCTTACTTATTTAATGCTGCAGAATCCTGAAACCGCCCCGGTCGCCGCTTTTGTAGGTTTCTGTATTTCGGCGGTATCACTCATTATGCTGTATTTTGGTTCGGAGATACCAGTGACGCATCACATAACCATCTGCGCCTCATATGCAGTGGTGGCCAGTAGTGGAAGTATCTGGTGGGGAATAGCAGCAGCAGTTTTTGCCTCCTACGCCGGTGATTTTTTTGCAAGAACATTCTATTGTTACGGAGACACACACGTAGACCCCCCTGCAACGGCTATTGCCTTTGTTTCATTTGTTGTAATGACAATTATTCCAAAAGCTGTCTATGATCTTGAATATGTGTCTTATATATTCCTGTTCTTGATGATTATTTACAGTTTCATACGTTATTCACGGGCTGGTTGCGAAATTGACGCAGCAATTAATGAAAAAGCTACATCATAAATTTATATATTTACAAAAGTTACATCAATATATCCCCTAAAGAGTTTTATTAAAAGGGATTGTTGTAACCGGCACCGTGAAAACGTGCATATCCGGTTGATTTATTTACAGATAATTACTCCTGATGATATTTATCCAGTTACCTGACCCGGAATCCATTGGTTTTAAAAACTTTAAAACTTAATAATCTCCTAAAAGGGAGAAATTTCCTCGCCAGTACTGAAATGGACCGGTATTATACCAGTCATTCCAGTCTGGCGAAGATTTTGCGCTAATTGTTCTTGGCTACATCTTCACAAGGAGGATAGTTTATTAAATTAAGATAACTGCTTAATATCGTGAGGAATTAAGAAAACCAGATCTTGTTTAACTTCCAAGATTGCAACCGCGACACGAGGTGAAATTAATTGAACAACATAAACAGTTTTACCAGGCCAAAATCCCTGGCTGTTATAGGAGCTTCAAAAACTCCTGGTAAAATAGGCCATTCATTAGTGCAAAACATTATCAACAGTGGTTTTAAAGGTAAAATATACCCTGTAAACCCCAGGGAAAAAGAAATTCTGGGTCTGGACTGCTATAAATCCGTTAATGAAATTCCGGGAGATGTAGAAACAGCAATATTTGTTATACCTGCCGGCAGGGTTATTGATGCAGCCAGGGAATGCGGTCAAAAGGGAGTAAAAAACCTTGTCGCCCTGACGGCAGGTTTCAAAGAAACAGGCCGCGAAGGCATGGAATTGGAAAAAAACTTCTTAGCCGTCTGCAAGCAGTATAACATGCGCCTGCTGGGTCCCAATTGCATTGGTTTTTTGGATACCCATACACCGGTTAATGCCACTTTTTTAAAAGGTTTTCCCCCCAGGGGTAAAATAGCTTTTATCTCCCAGAGCGGGGCAATGCTGGCCGCAGTTTTGGACTGGAGTATAACAGCCGGAATAGGTTACAGTAAAATATTCAGTATGGGAAACAAGGCAGACTTAAATGAAATTGACTGTATTTCTGAAGCTGCAGAGGACCCCGATACAAAAGTTATACTCTGTTATCTGGAAGACGTGTCAAACGGCCCTGAATTCATAAAAGTGTTGTCAGAAGTAACACGGAAAAAGCCGGTGATAATTTTAAAATCCGGCACCAGCCAGGCCGGCGCCCAGGCGGCCTCCTCCCATACCGGAGCCCTGGCGGGAAGCGACATTGCTTATGACAGCGCCTTTAAGAGGTGCGGTGTACTGAGGGTGGAAAGCATGTCGCAACTGTTCGATCTGGCTATACTTTTTGCCAATCAATCAGTTCCAAAGGGCAATAGAGTAGCTATCGTAACCAATGCAGGAGGACCGGGTATTGTCGCTACCGACAAAATCGAATCGCATGGTCTGTCCATGGCCCGCTTTACCAAAGAAACAATTGAAGAGTTGCGTCTAAACCTGCCGCCTGAAGCAGGTATTTATAATCCGGTGGACGTACTGGGCGATGCCAAAGCTGAACGTTTTAAATTCGCCCTGGAAAGGGTTTTGAAGGATGACAACGTTGACAGTGCAGTTGTGTTATTATGTCCGGTTGCAGTTACTCAGCCTGTCGAAACAGCACGAGTATTGATTGAATTAAACAAAACTTACCCGGATAAACCTCTAATTGCCGCTTATATGGGTGGGCAGGCGCTGGCAGAAGGGACCAGAATGCTTTCCGAAAGCGGCGTCCCGGTTTTCGCCATGCCGGAACCTGCCATAGGCGCCCTTGCCGGTATGTCAAGGTACACCGAATTCCAAAAACGTGATTCAATAAGTTTAATCGATGATTTCAAACCTGACCAAAAGACGGTTAAAGCTGTATTTTATGATGTAAAGAAAGACAACCGCTTGACTCTTCTGGGAAGTGAGGCTGCCGAAATCATAGCCGCTTACGGTGTGCCAGAGACGCCCATCAAACTATCCCGGAGTCCTGAAGAGGCTGCGGCTATAGCAGATGAAACAGGTTATCCGGTGGTTCTTAAAGTTGCCTCCCCCAGAATTCTTCACAAAACTGACATCGGGGGAGTCAAAATTGGTCTAAATTCCTCCTTTGAGGTTAAAACTGCTTACGTTGAAATCATGGAAAATGTACACAAATACTTACCAAAAGTTGTACCCTACGGCATAGAAATTCAAAAAATGGTACCCAGGGGAACGGAATTGATTGTGGGCATGACAAGGGATGTACAATTTGGCTCAATGATTGGTTTCGGTCTCGGAGGTATTTACGTAAACCTCATCAAAGATGTTTCTTTCAGACTGGCGGAAGGTTTAACAGACAATGAAATCAAGGAAATGATTGCCGAAACAAAGGCATATTCACTTATGCAGGGCTTTCGCGGCGAAAAACCGGCAGATCTCGATTCCGTGATTAAGGTTATCAAACGTTTAGCAATGCTGGCCACTGATTTTCCGGAAATCATGGAGATAGACATTAATCCATTAATAGCTTATGAGCGCGGGGTAGCCGCTCTCGATGTTAAAATTACCCTATCGTGAGGTGAAAGCGCATGAAAAATCTTTACCTTACAGGCATAGCGGGAAGCGGCAAAACAGCCATTGCCCTGGGGCTAGCCTTGAAATTAAAAAAGGAAGGATATAATGTAACTTATTTTAAACCTGTGGGAAACCGGGCCAGATTTAGCAACAGCGAGGACAATGATGCCCTTTTAATGCGTGAGGTTTTGAAAATTAATGCTGAGATCCCGCAAATAGCTCCTTTTGCCGTGGGAACTTCTTATCTGTCGGGACATAAAAACCAGGAACCGGTTGTTGAGAAAATTAAAGAAGCATACCAGGATTTATCAAAAAATGCAGACCTGGTTATCATAGACGGCGCAGCCTTCCCCCATGCCGGTGCGGCGTATAGCCTGGATGTGCTTAACCTGGCCGGGCTTTTCAACGCCTCTATCTTAAACATCATCAAACTGGAAAACGACCTGTGCGTTGATCAGGCTATCTTTTTAAACAACTATTATGTATTAAAGGGTTTAAAGGTTGCCGGTCATATATTCAACAACGTACCGAGACAACTGCTTTTCAAAACTGAAGGCATATTCAAACCGCTCCTGGAACAAAGGGGCTGCGAGACTCTCGGCATCATACCCATACGCTCTGAAATCGCTTCCCCGACAGTCTCGGAATATTACGAAGCCCTGGGAGGTGAACTGCTTACCGGCGAAGATAATCTAGAACTCCTGGTTGAGGAAGTCATTGTTGGCGCCATGACCATGGACAGCGCTTTAAAATACATGCGCCGTTCTGCCAACAAGGCGGTTATTATGGGCGGCGACCGGGCCGATATGGCACTGGCCGCTCTGGAAACCAGTACCTCGGCCTTAATCTTGACGGGGGGATTGTATCCGGATGTCAAGGTAATTTCCTGCGCTGCGGAAAAAGGGGTGCCAGTGATTCTGGTCCACAGTGATACTTATACTACCATTGAAATAATTTCCGAGGTTTCCAGACGGATCCGACCCGGAGATTCCAGAGGGATCGCCATTACCGTAGAAAATATAGAAAAACACTGTGACTGGCAAAAGCTTATGAACCTGCTGGAAAATCAATAAACAAAATAAGATCACTCATCTTAAAATCTTTGTAAAGACTAACACTCGTCCCGCAGTTGCCGCCGGTCTGTGACCGAACCCGGCAAGTCTTGGTGAATACTTTTAACGGGCAATATTACTTAACCCCCTGAACCTGCTCTTATTATCGGGCCGCAGCCGTTCTCCGACGGTTCCGTATTTTAAGGTTAATCCATCTAAAAATAACTTTTTATTTTAGATCTGCCGCTTGTATTTAATAGACATTTAATGTGGCAGTACCCATAACCTTTTAATATAATTCCGGCCGGCGCGGCATAGGTTTTACTTAGGATGCAGAAAAGGGGGTTTTTCTTTGTCCTTGCGCACTCAACCCTTCCGGAAAGGCAGGATCCTGGGCCTGGTAATAATCCTGGCAGCGTTAATTGCAGCGGAGTTTCATTTGAACAAGCCGCTGCCTGAACCGGTAAAAGCTGCCATGGCCCCCGTATACCAGGGCAATGAACTGGAAAAAAAGACAGCCCTGACCTTCAATGTAGTATGGGGGGAGGAATACATCCCTCAAATTCTCGATATTCTAAAGACAAATGAGGTTACAGCCACCTTCTTCATCGGAGGACAATGGGCTGAAGATTTTCCGGTTTTGACCGGACGAATTGCTCAAGCAGGGCATGAAATCGGCAACCACGGCTACTCACACCCACACCCGGACAAATTATCAATATCCGCTAATATAGATGAAATAAAAAAAACAGATGATATCTTGTTCAGGCTGACTGGTATTAAACCATCGCTGTTCGCCCCGCCCTATGGCGAAAGGGGGGATGCTGTTTTAAGAGCGGCTAACGAAGCTGGTTACCGTACCATCCTGTGGAGCATTGACACCATCGACTGGCAACGCCCCGGCCCTGCCATTATTACCCGCCGGGTAACCGAAAAAATACATAACGGGGCTATTATCCTGATGCACCCCACAGCTCCAACCGTTAACGCCTTACCACAAATAATTCTGGAATTAAAAAATATGGGCTATGAAATGGTAAGCGTTGCCACACTTCTTCAAGGCCTGCAAAGGGATAATGGTAATCATAGTTAAGGGGCAGGGTGTTCAGGTATTACATATTAAAGGAAATTATAGCAAGTCTTATAAGAAAAAGAGAAGGTTATTAAGTTTAATCCATTTCCCGGGTTGAGAACCTTCTTACAGACAGCATTCTGGACCTTTGCTTCCCAACCACCGGAGACGGGCAAAGATACAGATATTACGATTAAGCATATTATATAGCAATAAAAAGTATTTTTCCCGCTAAAAAGGAATTATCCTGTACTTAACGAATATTTTGGAGGACTGTATATTGAGGAGGTAGCTGAATGTTTCAAAAGGTCACCCTGGAAAACGAAGTACATATCCTGACAGAAGCTGTTCCCCATGTCCGTTCTGTCGCTGTGGGCTTTTTTGTAGATGTCGGCTCACGCTACGAGCCTCCGGAAATAAGCGGTGTATCGCACTTTATCGAACACATGATGTTCAAAGGCACGGCGCAGCGGACAGCCAAGGATATTGCCGAAGCTCTTGACGCCGTAGGTGGTCAGTTAAATGCGTTCACAACCAAAGAATACACCTGTTACTACGCCAGGGTCCTGGACGAGCATTTTAGTCTGGCAGTTGATCTTCTTAGTGATATGCTCTTTGCTTCCAAATTTGAAATAACTGATATCGATCGGGAGCGAAATGTGATCATTGAGGAAATTAAAATGTATGAAGACGCTCCCGATGAACTGGTCCATGATCTGTTTGCTGCAACAATTTGGGAGGGACATGCCCTGGGCAGGCCCATCATTGGAACAAGTGAAGTTATTGCCGGGTTAACCAGGGCTGATCTTATGGATTTTTACAGGACCCACTATAATCCGGGTAAAATAACTGTTGCCGTAGCGGGAAACATAAGTCACGAGCATGTTATGGAAAAGCTGCGCAGCATCTTCGAAACTAAAAGGGGCGGGAATACTCCCAGGCTGATGACCGCACCTTCACCCACCCACAAAGTTATGTGCCGTAATAAAGATACCGAGCAGGTTCACCTCTGTGTGGGCACGCCCGGCTTAAAACTGGCTCACGATAAAATTTATACTATCCAGCTCATAAACACCATCCTGGGTGGAGGAATCAGTTCGCGGCTCTTTCAGGAAATCAGGGAACAACGGGGTTTGGTTTACTCTGTTTATTCCTATCATGCATCCTATCATGACACAGGGCTTTTTTGTGTCTACGCCGGTCTGAGCAAACAAAATATTGAGCAGGCGCTGGAACTAATTATCGCTCAGATTCGTGATATTCAAAGGAATAGTGTGAAAAATGAGGAACTGCAGAGAGCCAAAGATCAATTAAGAGGAAACCTGTTGCTCAGTCTGGAAAACGTGAGCACAAGAATGAGCAGGTTGGGAAAATCAGAGTTATACCTGGGTCAAGTAATCCCACCTGAAGAAATTGTAGCCAGGATTAATAAAGTTACTGCTGCTGAAATCCAGGAACTAGCCGGAGAAATTTTGAAACCCGAAAATTTTTCCCTGGCTGCTATAGGCCCCTGGGAGGACAACGGAAGTTTTGCCAAAGTGCTGGGAAACCTTTAGATTATCCACAAAATCAGGATTAAACCAGCTTAATAATTGAAGGCACCCGGTGATGGTTAATACTCGGGCCTTTTTGGTTCCTTGGGAGGATTTTATGGAAAAAACAATGGTCATCCAGATTAAAAAATGTTCGGACAAAATAGGTAATAGCATAACTTTTCCAGAATACGCTACAGAAGGGTCTGCCGGCCTTGATTTGCCTGCCTGCCTTGAACAACCTATAATTATACCACCGGGTGCACGGGTAAAAATACCCACCGGCATCGCCATTGAGCTCCCGCACAGGCATGTGGCCGGCCTGGTTTTCCCCAGGAGCGGCCTGGCTACAAACCACGGCATATCTCTAGCAAACGCCGTGGGCTTGATTGACAGTGATTATAAAGGAGAAATAATTGTCGCGGTTGTTAATCAAAGCGAACGTGAATACATCATCAAACCTGGAGAAAGGATTGCTCAGCTGGTATTCATTCCTGTTTTTCATGTTTCTTTTGAAATAGTGGAAGAGCTGGGAAAATCCTCCCGGGGCAAAGGGGGATTTGGTTCCACGGGGCGTTTCTAACCCGCTGATTTAAACTCCAGCCCCCCCCGCACAACAGTTCTGCTTGCTGAAATTATTAGTTACGGCCACCGCTTCTTTTTTCATGTTCTCCGGCACAAATGCTTTTTTTGAAGGTATTATTAATCATATTTCCTGCCTGTCCATCATAAGATTTCTCAAGGAGTGAGAAAGATGACAGGCAGTCTGGTTTTCGGGGCAGCAGTTTTATTACTTGTAATTATCTCGGTTCGGGAAAGGATTCGGCAGCGCTTGTACAGAGAGAAAGACTGGAGCTTTATCGGAGAGGGAAAAGCCAGTCCCCTCTCCGAGGCACTGACCAATTTAATTGGCGTGGCCGGCGGTATCTATCTAACTCTGGTGGTTCTAACTGAATTCCTGGAACTGCAGCTTCCGGAACTCATTCATCTGGGTGGAATCAGCCTGGAGCCCCTTGCGGCTGTGTCAATTTTCACGGCTCTGGTCCAGCCCTATTTGCAGAGGGTGTTAAATGCCTGGCGCAGGCTTTAATCAGCAAAACAATCCTCTCTTTCTTGCATAATTCCCTTTTAATGGTTTGTTTGCCAACCAGGAAGGAGGCGAAAGGCAATGAGGCTGGGGGAGTTAATGGGTAAAGAAATTGTGAATATATATAATGGTGCCCGCCTGGGCATTGTAGGAGAATCCGATCTGGCTTTTGATCTTGAAACCGGGGAAATACGTTCGATTATAGTTCCCAGGAAAAGCGGTATTTTAAATTTTTGGCTGGACCGGCAGCAGTTGATCATTCCCTGGGAAGCGGTACGCAAGGTAGGTACGGAGGTCATTATTGTGGAACTGGACCAGACAAGCCCCGGCTATAGAAAATTTTCATTATAACCGGAACAGTTTTTTCGATGTCAGCAACATTTTAATTCATAAAAATATTAATTTAGTAATAATGATCACTAAATAGACAGCCAAAAGAACCTCCGTGTTTGTCTGTAAAAACATGGAGTTTTTTTGGTTTCCTGGTTTTATTAAGATTTAAGATATTTTGTTGCTACTACCTGACTGGTTATATAGAAGAAACTTACATTTTAAGAAACCTCCTGCGTGTTATTGGGAATTTCCGATATATTTTTGGCTTATTCCCGGGATTTATTCAACCCGTACAGCTTTTAAAAAAAGGAAAAGGTTATGAATGCAACCTCTGATTGACATACTAAATCTAAGGATGAATATTAAAAACAACGGAGGAGCGTTATGGCCCGCCAGCAAAGGATCGAGCTGATTCGAAGTATTTCAGAGTTGAGAGGCTCCGCAGTAATCTGTTACATCACCGGAGACCGTGAAAACGTCAGTACAAGAATAGCGCCGGATGTAACCCAGGTATTTTACAGGCATCTGGAGATGTATGGCGAATGCCAGCAAATAGACTTGTTTCTGTATACCCGTGGCGGAGACGTGCTCACACCCTGGCGCCTGGCCCACCTGATCCGGGAATACACTCCCCGGTTTAGTGTACTAATCCCTTTTCGGTGCTATAGCGCGGGGACATTGCTCTGCCTGAGCGCCGATGAAATTGTGATGGGTAAGATGGGTGAACTGGGACCCATTGACCCCAGTGTGGTCAATGCATTTAATCCACAGGACCAGAACAATCCTTCTGCCCGGATCCCCGTAAATATAGAAGACGTCTACTCATATCTGGCCCTGGCCGGGGAAAAGGCCGGGGTATGCAGCAATGACCAGCAGGTGAAAGCTTTTACCCTGCTGGCTGAGCGTATCCATCCCCTGGCCCTGGGCAATGTCCACCGGAATTACATGCTTATCCGTTCCCTGGCTAAAAGACTTCTGGCAATGCACCAGCAACCCTTGAAAGAAGGCCGGATTGAACACATTGTGGATAACCTGACCGAAAAGCTCTACGCTCACAATCATATGATTCCCAGGCGGGAGGCAGCAGAAATTAACCTGGCAGTTAAAATTCCCGGTAGTCAGCTTGAGAATTTAATCTGGTCCTTATACCAGGATTACGCAAATGAATTATCTCTGACGGAGCCCTTTAACCCCGCCGAGCAGCTAAGGGGGGCAAAAAGTGAATTCGAGGTGGTAAGTGGTTATGTGGAATCATTAAAAGGCGCAGACGCCTTTGTTTTCTCCGGAGTCGTTGAAAGACGGGATTTTCCTGAGCCCGGTCAGGTTAATGTCAGCATTTTAAAGCAGGGATGGAGAACATTATGTCCATGATCACTCCTAAAACGTGCAGGACACAGTTTTATAAGAATTAAAAACAGGAGGTTTTCTTTGTGGAAGAACAGCAAACAATCTTTAGGAGCAAAAAGGTTAGTTTTAGCTACCCGGCGGATGATGTGAAATACTACCTGATAACAGGTGATTCGGGATATCCTCTGGCAGATTTCGACTTCCCCGGTATTCCCGCAAAAAATAAAACCAGCTTTGTGATTCCCGAAAGAATCACTAAAACGGCCCATACAATCCAGGAACCCTGAGAGTATATCCTTTAAATCAACTTAAACAGGTGTGAATTTACGCAATCCTGCTCTGTTTGATTCAGGCATCAACATCTAAATTCACACCTGTCGCTCTTTAGGTGAAAACTGTCACCGTCAAGATCTATTGTCGATATTTAGCTGATTCATTTATTCTTCTCTTAAGCTCTGGGGAATTAACCTCAAGAAGTCCGTTCTGCTAATCAACTTTTACATATATCATCCAGGTTTACGCCTACCGGAGCCTCGAACAGCCCGGCCTAAACTCCCTTTGACTTTTCCGGGCCAGGCCCTTTCGCCGGGATCCTTCGAAAAAGATGCCACAATCGAGGGGATATTGACATATTTAGTTTGTTATAAGAAAATTAACTTTAAAAGCTGCAGGGTTCCGATATGCATTCATTGTCTTATATTTCGGGGAGGTGTAATTTTGATCAGAACTATTGTTGTCGGCGCTTATGGAAAAATGGGACGTGAAACCCTAAAAACAGTTTGGAATGCCGAAGATATGGAACTGGTTGGCGCCGTCGACAGTCACGGTGAAGGTACCGATGTCGGTTTGCTCATAGAAGCCGGGCCTGTGGGGATCAGGCTTGAAAATGACCTGGAAGAGGTCTTGAGGCGGCTCCGCCCGGATGTCGCCGTGGATTTTACCGGACCTGAGTCAGTATATCAGAACGCGCAGATTTATCTTCGCAACGGGGTGCGCCCTGTGATCGGCGCCACTGGATTGCTCCAGGAACAAATAAATCAAATTGTTGAGCAATCAGAAAATGCCGGTCTGGGGGGCTTAATTGCACCCAACTTTGCCATTGGGGCTTTATTGATGATTAAATTTGCAGCTGAAGCGGTACGCTACCTGCCCCACGTCGAAATCATCGAAATGCACCATGACCAAAAAATTGATGCTCCCTCAGGTACGGCCATAAAAACAGCCGAGGCTGTTCTCGAACAAAGGGGAGAGCAGTTTTCCCAGGGCCTCACCGGCGAGATAGAAAAGCTCCGGGGCGCCCGCGGTGGTGATTTTGCAAAGGGCATTCGCATTCACAGCGTAAGGCTGCCGGGTCTTGTGGCCCACCAGGAAGTCATTTTCGGCGGTCTGGGACAAACCCTTACGCTTCGGCACGACTCTATAACCCGGGAATCTTTTATGCCCGGGGTCCTTTTAGGTATCCGCAAGGTTATGAACCTTGAAAGGGTGGTCTATGGCTTAGATAAGTTGCTGTTTGAATCTTAACAACTGAATAGGATAAGCACCTCCATTTCCAAAAAATCATATACTGTTTTGAAAGACAAAGGTTTGGGGAGGTAGCATGGCCATGGGTCCTGACCTTAGGGGCATGTCTATTGCCGTACTGGGAGGCGATGCAAGGGAACTTGTCGTCATTGAGAAACTGTCCTCACTGGGAGCTTTGATCAAGGTTATGGGCCTGCCTGTTAAAGACTTACCCGGCGTTACTGTCATCCGTAATCCAGAAGAAGAACTCTCCGGTATTCAGGCGTTGATTTTACCGGTACCGGGAATTGATGATAACGGTTGTCTTTACTGCCCCCTTGCAGCCGGGCCGCTGAACCTTAACATGGAATGGTTGGACAGGATTCAGCCGAACATTCCTGTCTTTGTGGGACTGGCTAAGCCGAAGCTGGCTCAAATTGCCGCCCAAAAAAACCTGCGTCTTATAGAAACAATGAAGCTCGATGAAGTTGCCATACTCAATTCAATTCCCACGGCAGAAGGCGCCGTACAGATGGCAATGGAAATGTTGCCGGTCACAATCCACGGATGTAAAGCTCTTGTTCTGGGGTTTGGCCGGACCGGCGCAACACTTTCCCGGCTTCTCGGCGCAATGGGCGCCCGGACCATGGTTGCTGCAAGAAGGCCCGGGTATCTAGCCCGCATAACCGAACTGAATTTAATCCCCGTTCCTTTTTATAAACTGGACGAATACCTTTATGATATCGAAATTATCTTTAACACTGTTCCGGTACTAGTCCTTACGGAAGAGATCCTGCGCAAGGTATCTCCTGAAGCCGTAATTATCGACCTGGCCTCGGCGCCGGGGGGCACAGATTTCCGGGCAGCAGAGGTTTTGGGGATCAAAGCAGTTTTGGCGCCGGGGCTTCCCGGCAAGGTCGCACCAAGGACAGCCGGTATGATTTTGGCACAGGTTATTTCCAGGCTTCTGCTTGAGGAAATGGGTAGATAGTTGATGGCTTTGGGTTACGGAGGTGCTTTTTATGTGTTTGAAAGGAATCAGAGTCGGTTTTGCCTTAACAGGGTCTCATTGCTGCCTGGAGGCTGTAATACCACAGTTGCGCAACCTCATCAATGAAGGCGCCGATATCTTTCCTATTATCAGCCAAGCCATTGATACAACGGATACTAGATACGGTTCCAGCGATAAATGGAAAAAACAATTAAAAGATATTACCGGCAGGGACGCTATGACGACCATGGTGGAAACCGAACCCATCGGTCCCCAAAAACTGCTGGACGTGCTGGTTGTAGCTCCCTGCACCGGGAATACTTTGGCTAAACTGGCCAACGGGATTACTGATACTGCAGTATTGTTTTCTGTAAAGGCACATTTGCGCAATCAACTGCCTGTTGTGCTGGCCATATCAACCAATGACGGTCTCAGCATGAATGCAAAAAACATAGGACTTTTACTCAACATTAAAAATCTTTACATGGTTCCCTTCGGGCAGGATAACCCGGTTGATAAACCGAATTCCTTAATGGCCAAGTGGGAACTGATCCCGGAAACAATCTTAAGCGCTTTAAAAGGCAAGCAGTATCAACCTATCCTCGTTGCGCCCAAAACCAAATAATAAAACTTGTGCTTCAAGACTAACTTTAATCAACATCAAAGACTAACGTCGCCAGGCCTTGTGTAATCCCGCCTGAATATGGAACACGCTGAATAATTATCATAAAAACATTTTTGTTCTAGGAGGGGTACCTTTGAAAAATTATAACGTTGCAGTTGTAGGAGCATCCGGGGCGGTTGGCCAGGAAATCTTAAGAATTCTGGAAGAACGTAATTTCCCGGTGGGCGAACTAAAGCTCTGTGCCACTTCACGCTCCGCCGGAAAAAAATTTTTTTTCCGGGGACAGCCTTTCACAGTTGAAGTAACTACCCCGGACTCATTCACCGGAATGGATCTGGCACTATTCGCCGGAGGCGCTGCCAGCAAGGAATTCAGTTCTGCCGCAGTGGAGCGAGGGGCAGTGGTCATTGATAACAGCAGCAATTTTAGGATGGACCCTGCCGTTCCCTTGATCGTGCCGGAAGTTAATCCCGATGATGTAAGATGGCACAGGGGCATTATCGCCAATCCAAACTGTTCAACCATACAAATGGTAGTTGCCTTAAAACCCATCCATGACGCCGCAAGAATAAAAAGAGTGGTGGTATCAACTTATCAGGCTGTTTCCGGTGCAGGCCGGGAAGGTATCGAAGAACTTGAGCTGCAAACTAAAGCAGTTATGGAGCAAAAAGAAACAGCTCCTAAAGTGTTCCCTTACCCCATTGCCTTTAATCTTATTCCCCATATTGATGTATTTATGGACCTGGACTATTCCAAAGAAGAGTGGAAAATGGTCAAGGAAACACAGAAAATTTTACACGATGAATCTATCGCAGTAACCGCTACAACTGTGCGTGTTCCTGTTTACCGCAGCCACTCGGAATCTATAAACATCGAAACGGAAAAGAAACTAACCGCCCAACAAGCAAGGGAATTGTTTGAAAAATTTCCTGGAATCGCCGTTATCGATGAACCGGATCTCAAGAAATACCCGATGCCCCTGTATGCTTCCGGACGGGATGAAGTTTTTATCGGCCGGATCAGGGAAGACAACTCCATCCCCAGCGGTTTGAATATCTGGGTTGTCGCAGACCAGATCCGCAAGGGGGCTGCAACCAATACCGTCCAAATTGCTGAACTTGTGATTAAATACGGCTGTTTAATGAAAAAATAGGTTTATTTAAAGGCCTCCCTTTTCCTTTTTCTGTGCCCCGTTATTGAAAAGGAGATTATGGCATGAAGTATTTAATTCAAAAATTCGGAGGCACATCCCTTGCCGACGATGAAAAGCGCAGAAAAGTTGCTTCCATCGTCTTAGAAGCGAAACACAACGGCTTTCTGCCGGTAGTGGTTGTTTCCGCCATAGGCCGCTCCGGAGATCCCTATGCCACCGATACACTTCTGTCATATGCCAGGGAGCATAAAAAAGAGCTAACGCCAAGAGAAGCCGATCTTTTAATGTCCTGTGGAGAAATTATTTCAGGGGTGATCATGTCCACAACTCTGCAAAAAGCCGGTTGTCCCGCTGTTTTCCTGACAGGTACCCAGGCGGGAATAATTACCGACAGCACCCATAACAACGCCAGGATTCTAAAGATCGAGCCGAGGCACATTACCAGACACTGCCAGGAGGGGAAAGTTGTTGTTGTAGCCGGCTTTCAGGGAGTAACTGAAGCAGGCGAGGTTACAACCCTGGGTAGAGGGGGCAGCGATACGACGGCCGCAGCCCTTGGTGTTGCCCTGGGTGCTGTACGGGTAGAGATTTACACCGACGTTGAGGGGATCATGTCTGCAGACCCAAGAATAGTTGCCGACGCAAGGCCCCTTGAAGCTGTTACCTATAACGAGATTTGCCAGCTTGCCCGGGAAGGGGCCAAGGTAATTCATCCCCGCGCTGTGGAAATCGCCATGCAAAAGGGGATCCCTCTCAGAATCAAGTGCACTTTCAGCGAAGCCCCAGGCACCCTGGTCACCTCCCAGGATGAGATTAATAAGGGAGCCATTGACATTACCAGGGATCGTACGATTACCGGGATAACCCATATTCCGGATATTACCCGGATTAAAATAAACACTGGGGAAACTGAAAACATCCCCGATTTCCAGGGGAGGATCTTTAAAGCACTGGCCCTGGCGGGTATCAGTGTGGATTTTATTAACGTACATCCGAAGGTTGTTTATTTTACAGTAAAGAACACGGATTCAGAAAAGGCCGTTAAAATACTGGAAAACATGGAAATAAAGCCAGAGGTTTTACGGGATTGCGCCAAAGTTGCGGCTGTAGGGGCCGGCATGACAGGGGTACCGGGCGTTATGGCCAAAATCGTGGACGCCCTGGCAAAGGAAAGAATTCAAATCCTGCAGTCTGCTGATTCTTATACGACCATCTGGGTTCTGGTTAAAAAAGAAGATATGGAAAGAAGCATCCGGGCACTGCACAGGCAATTCGGCTGCCTGTAGATTTTGGCCTGTTCGCAATTTGTTGTATTATGCTCCAGGTATTATTAATTTTGAACTGAGGTGAATGACTTGAACATTGACTTCGGAAATGTTCTGACTGCTATGGTAACACCCTTTGACTATGATTTGACCGTAGATTATAGTGAAGCCAGGAAATTGGCCCGCTACCTGGTTGAGTCCGGGTCAGACGGATTGGTTGTAGCCGGAACCACAGGAGAATCACCGACACTCTCCTGGGAAGAAAAGGTCGAACTTTTCAGGGTAGTAGTAGAGGAGGTGGGCGGGAAAGCTGTGGTGCTTGCAGGTACGGGCAGCAATTCCACCTCGGAAAGCATCGAGTTGACCCGGGCCGCTCAAAAAGTCGGAGTTGACGGAGTCATGCTGGTCGCTCCTTACTACAATAAGCCCTCCCAGGAAGGAATTTTCCAGCATTTTAAAATAATTGCTGAAAATACAGAACTGCCTATCCTGCTCTACAACATTCCGGGCAGGACATCCGTTAACATACTGCCCGAAACAATGGCCAGGCTGTCCTGTATTGTAAACATTGTCGCCGTCAAGGAGGCCAGCGGGAATATGGATCAGGTCAGTGAATTACGCCGGATCCTCCCGGACCGTTTTGCTCTTTACAGCGGGGATGATTCTCTGACCTTACCGGTTCTGGCGCTGGGAGGCAAAGGCGTTATCAGCGTAGCATCCCACCTTGTGGGAAATAGTTTGAAAGAAATGGTCAATGCCTTTATCTCCGGCAATACTACTCTGGCTAAGCAAATCCATCTAAAGCTCTTACCTCTTTTCAAAGCTTTGTTTATCACAACCAACCCGGTCCCCATCAAGGCAGCCTTGAATATGAGCGGCTGGCAGGTGGGTATACCCCGACTGCCGCTGGTTGAGGCCACTGCGGAGGAAAAGGAAAAGATTCAACAGGTTCTAGGAAACCTAAAGCTGGTCTAAGCAACAGATTACTGATTTTTAAGAGAGCCTGCTTGATGACATGGCTCTTTTAAATTTTCCGGGAATGTACAATCAGGGTAATAGTTGGTAAATCCGGTACTGTTGCCTTTAAGAAAAAAATGTATCTGTTGTGTTCCCTACCGAATAATGTGGGGCGACAGATCTGGGCAGAATAAAATAAGTTGTTTGGAATTCTAAAATAAAGTATAATAATATTTAAGTGTCTTGAACGGCTTTCCTAATAACTTCAGTCAACCGAATATTTTTCCCACCTTCTCCTGAAATGATCTCACCATTTTTAAATTACTAGCAAAAATTACAGTTGGAAAGGTTAGGAGGTGCGGATTTGGCAAAAGAACCTAAATTGTCCCTTATTCCCCTCGGGGGGCTGGGGGAAATCGGCAAAAACATGTTGGCGGTGAGATTTGGGGAGAATATTCTGGTAATTGACTGTGGTTTAATGTTCCCGGAAGAGGGAATGCTGGGAATTGATGTAGTTATTCCGGACATTACCTACCTGCTGGAAAACAGGGAATATGTACACGGTATCGTCCTCACCCACGGACATGAGGACCATATCGGAGCGTTGCCCTACGTATTGCGCCAACTTAATGTTCCGGTTTACGGAACAAAACTTACCCTTGGACTTCTTCATGGAAAGTTGAAGGAGCAGAATATCGCCGGCGATGTGGAATTACACACTGTGAGGCCAAGGGACAGTGTTCAAATCGGACCGTTTAAAATTGACTTTATCAAGGTATCACACAGTATTCCGGATGCCGTGGCCATAGCCATTCACACACCAATAGGCACAGTTCTTCATACTGGCGATTTTAAAATCGACCACACACCTGTTGATGGCCAGGTTACCGATTTTCAGCGTTTAAGCCAATTAGGCGAAAAAGGCGTCCTTGTTTTGCTGTCCGACAGCACCAACGCTGAACGCCCCGGCTACACCATGTCCGAGCGGTTTGTGGGTAACACATTCGACGAGGCCTTCCGTCAGGCGACTGAAGAGAGACTGATCATTGCTACTTTTGCCTCCAATGTACACAGACTGCAACAGGCCATTCACACGGCATATAAGTACAACCGTAAAGTCGCAGTAGTCGGCAGAAGTATGGTGAATGTGGTAAGCATCGCTTCAGAACTCGGCTACATTGATATCCCGGATGGTACCTTGATCGAGCTTGAAGAAGCCAACCGCCTGCCCAGGAACCGGGTTGTCATTCTGACCACCGGCAGCCAGGGAGAACCAATGTCGGCGTTGACCAGGATGGCCTTATCCGACCACAGGCAGGTAGAGATCCTCCCCGGTGATTTAATCATAATCTCAGCCACACCCATCCCTGGTAACGAAAAACTGGTTGCACGGATTATCGACCAGCTTTTCAAACTGGGGGCAAAGGTTATTTATGAATCTGTTTCCGGCACCCACGTATCAGGCCACCCCAGCCAGGAAGAATTAAAACTTATGATCAACCTGACGCGACCCAGGTTTTTCGTGCCGATACATGGAGAATACAGGATGATGATTAAGCACGCTGAGCTGGCCAGGGAAGTGGGCGTATCCCCGGATAAGATATTTGTCGCAGAAAACGGACAGGTGCTGGAATTCACTCGCCGCTCCGGGCGCGTAGCAGGCAAGGTAACTGCGGGAAAAGTGCTGGTTGACGGACTGGGTGTAGGAGATGTTGGAAATATCGTCCTTCGGGACCGGAAACTTTTATCCCAGGACGGCATCCTCATCGTAGTTGTTACAATCAATCGTGAAACAGGTCTTGTTATGGCCGGACCGGATATCGTCTCCAGAGGATTCGTTTACGTACGTGAATCCGAGGAACTTCTTGACGAAGCCAAAACGAAGGTCAAGAGCGCCCTGGATAAATGCAATTACCGGGGTCTATCCGAATGGTCCTCGATTAAATCACAAATCAGAGATACCTTGGGCAGGTTTTTATATGAAAAAACCAGGAGAAGGCCGATGATTTTACCGATCATCATGGAAATATAAGGTTTCTAAGTTAAGAGGAATCAAGGCAATTGCATCAGGACAAAAAGCCCCGGCTCACGGGGCATTTTTGTTTGCCCCGGACGGTGTATTTTTTATAGTATTTAAACATACTAAAGATGTTATAACGGCAAATCATTATCACGTCAGGGAGTGAAACCTGTGCAAACCTTCAGTTATGATCCTGAACCCGGTGTTTTCCCCTACACCCCCTCACCTGCGCCGTCACCGGAGATAACTCCTGATCCCGCACGGCGGGAAGAACCGGGTAGAGGGGATGAACCAGGTCACGAAGAACCGCAGCCCAACAGGAGAGTCACCGGAAAAACCAAAGGCACCCTGGAAGCTGTAAAAGAAATGGGTGCCACACCTATTCCGGAGGTTAAATCGAACATCCACTGTCTGACTATTGTCGGTCAGATTGAAGGACACCTGGTGCTTCCACCCCAGAACAAAACCACAAAGTACGAGCATATCATTCCGCAGCTGGTCGCCCTCGAACAGGCGGCAGAAGTTGAAGGGATTCTAATAGTACTCAATACCGTTGGCGGAGATGTCGAGGCGGGTCTTGCTATAGCTGAGATGATTGCCAGCATATCAAAGCCCACTGTTTCAATTGTTCTGGGAGGAGGGCATTCAATCGGCGTTCCCATTGCTGTTGCAGCAAAATACTCTTATATTGCCAATACCGCCAGCATGACCATCCATCCCATCCGTTTAAACGGTCTCGTCATCGGCGTACCCCAGACTTACGAATATCTGGACAAAATGCAGGACAGGGTTGTCCGTTTTACGACAGAGCATTCCAGGATAAGTGAACAAAAATTTCGCGAGTTAATGTTCAGAACCGGAGACCTGGCCAGGGACATCGGCACCGTCCTAATCGGCAGAGAGGCTGTGGATGTGGGACTGATTGAAGCGGTGGGGGGAATTGGCGACGCTGTTCAAAAAATCAAAGATATGATTGAACATTGGAAAGAACAGCGAAGAGAGGTGCCCCTCCAGTGATTTTATATACACCGATGCAGCTGGAACTGGTGTTGGAAGGCTTTGACCCGACAAAATACCCCGAATACAGGGAAGTGATCTATAACGGGGTCCCCATGCTGGTGGAAGAAGCCGGCTTTGGCGCCAAGAGGATCGTCAAGCTTCTGAGCACCAGGCCTTCCGATTACCTGAGACCGGATTTGCTGCCCGGAAATCTTGTTAAATATTAATATTATATTCTATGCAGGATTTTCCCTGAATTTGTTTTTTCGGACGAGCCAGGCGTGCTATAATGAGTAAGTGCGTTAAATCCTGTGCTCATCCGGAGGTGTTGATTTGACTATTTTCCAGGCGCTTGTTCTCGGCATCTTTCAGGGTCTGGGGGAATTTCTACCAATCTCCAGCTCAGCTCACCTGGTCCTGATCCCATGGGTTTTCAACTGGCCTTACGCCGGGCTGACTTTTGACGTGGCCCTGCACATCGGAACGCTGATTTCCGTAGTGGCTTTCTTCTGGCGGGACTGGTTCTCTCTAATCAGCAGCGCCCTGCGCCGGGATGGAACACAGGAAGCCAGAATGTTCTGGTACCTGCTGGTTGCAACTGTTCCCGGAGCCGCTGTGGGCTACCTGTTTGAGGAACAGGCCGAGACCATCTTCCGCACCCCGTTATTAATCGGCGCCCTGTTAATTGCAATGGGCATCGTTCTTTACTGGGTAGACCGCAGAGCCGCCAGTATTAAAGATATCCAGAGCCTGTCACTGTCCGGCAGCCTGCTCATCGGCCTTTCCCAGGCTTTTGCCATCATCCCCGGTGTATCCCGCTCCGGGGTTACCATGACTGCGGGGCGTGCCCTGGGTCTGACCCGTGAAGCAGCAGCAAGGTTTTCCTTTTTGCTTTCCACTCCCATCATCGTGGGCGCAGGAGTCTTCAAATTAAAAGACATCACCCCGGGAGAAATCAATGCAGCTTTTATAACCGGGGTAATAGCTTCCGCAGCAGTTGGTTTTCTCTCCATAGGCTTCCTTCTCAGGTATCTGGCCCGGCATAATTTCGGAGTTTTTGCCTGGTACCGTTTCGCCGTGGGCTCAGCGGTAATTTTAATTGCCCTGCTCAGGTTGTAAAACCCTGCCTGTCACTTGATATTCCGGCACTGCGACCGCATTTTTCCTGCATTATGGCTGGTTCCAGATCCAGGAGAGATTTAAGCTGTTGCAGCACAATCTTTTTTAGAATTCTTTAAAAATGCCAGTGCCGGAGAGGGAAGTAACAGGAATACAAAACACCCGTCTTTTTCATAGAAAAAGCCCCCAATTTCTGCGGTGGGCTATTATTATGTGTATTTATAAGGAATTTCGGACCCAACTGTGGTATATTATCTTTGGAGGGTAAAAATATGGGAACGACAGGCCGTCTCAAGGAAGAACTCAAATGTGAAATTCTGGGAATCGCTTTCGTAGCTTTGGGCGTGCTGGGTATTGTTTGCCTTCTTTCCCCTTCCTCAGGACTGATTAGTCAGTTTGTCGACAGGGTTTTAAAGGGCATTGCCGGTGAAGGGAGATACCTTTTTCCACTCCTTCTGGTGCTGACCGGCGTCAGACTGGTTCTAAAACGCAGCAAGACCCGGATATCTGAAAGAATGTACGGGGCTGGTCTTCTATATCTGGTGGCCCTGACTTTTTTCCATCTCATGATTCCCCCGGAAGATTCCTTCAAGGCGGGAGTAGCAGGTGATGGAGGAGGGGTTATGGGTGCGCTCTTAAGTTATGGTTTCAGAAAATCCTTCGGTATCACCGGAACCTATATTATTCTAATTACAGCCGGGGTTATCTCCCTATTACTGCTTACCAATCTCTCCCTGGTAGCTATTGCCAGAAGTCTGACCGAACGTTGTAAAACCGTATTCAAAAAAGGTTTAAGAAGCATGGAAGGTTTCCTCTTTGTAGATGTAGAAGAAGAGGAAGAAAGGGAAAAGGAAAAGGAAAAAAATAAAAAAGTCGACCGCCAAAAACCGGTTATTATCGATACCGGTGAACATTTCACCATTCTGGAACCAGTGGAAGGAGCAACAGAGGAATCTTCGCAGGAAAAGGAACCTAAAGAATCCCCGCCTTTTTCAGAAAAGAGCCCTGACACTGCCCCAGTCAGCACTGAGCAAATTAATTCCGGCCAGGACAAAAGCGGGGACGACGAAATATCTATTATTGACCGTGAACAGACAGCGGGCCTGCCCTCATATAAGCTGCCCCCTTTGACACTTCTGGCGCGCCCGAACAGGATCAAAAACATTCGTTATAATAAAGATATCAATGAAAACGTCCGTATTCTGGAAGATACCCTGGAAAGCTTCGGTGTTAAGGCAAGGGTTATTCAGGTTTCCAGGGGACCGGCCATAACCCGCTACGAAATCCAGCCCCCTTCAGGTGTAAAAGTGAGCCGTATCGTCGGTCTTGCCGACGATATCGCACTTTCCATGGCTGCCCCGGGTGTGCGTATTGAAGCTCCCATTCCCGGCAAGGCAGCAGTTGGGATCGAGGTCCCCAACAGGGAAATATCCATGGTTCATTTAAGGGACCTGCTGGAAACCCAGGAGTTTATTCAAGCAAAATCAAAGCTTACCATAGCGCTGGGAAAAGACATTGCCGGCAATCCGGTCATCGGCGATATGGGAAAGATGCATCATTTACTAATAGCAGGCGCCACCGGTTCAGGAAAAAGTGTCTGCCTGAACACCTTGATTGCCAGCATACTTTTTAAAGCGACCCCCGATGAAGTAAAACTCCTGATGATCGACCCCAAAATGGTAGAACTGGCTACTTATAACGGAATACCCCATTTGGTTACACCGGTGGTTACTGATCCCAGAAAGGCGGCAACATCTTTGCGCTGGGCAGCCAAGGAAATGGAACGCCGCTACGAGATGTTTGCCGCAGCGGGGGTACGCGACATTACCCGCTATAATAAACTCATAAAAACAAAAGAACCGGACGGCAACAGCCTGCCCCTTCCATTTGTCATAGTTATTATTGACGAACTGGCCGACCTGATGATCGTTGCCCCGGCGGATGTCGAAGATGCCATCTGCAGGCTGGCCCAGATGGCCAGAGCCGCCGGTATTCACCTGGTGGTCGCTACTCAGCGTCCGTCCGTGGATGTGATTACAGGACTGATCAAAGCCAACATTCCTTCCCGGATTTCCTTTGCTGTTTCAAGCCAGATTGACTCCCGGACAATTCTGGATATGTCCGGAGCGGAAAAGTTACTGGGCAAAGGGGACATGCTGTTCTTTCCAGTAGGCGCATCCAAGCCGGTCCGGGTTCAGGGAGCTTATTTATCCGACCGCGAGGTGGACGAGCTTGTCAAATACTTAAAAAAACAGGCAGAGCCGGTTTACGACGAAAAGATTTTAAAAGAGGCTCCTACCGAGGAAAGCCCTCCGGAAGTGGAAGACGAGCTGCTCCCCCAGGCCGTTTTAATTTTAATTGAAACCGGTCATGCCTCTATTTCCATGCTGCAAAGGAGACTTCATATCGGATATGCCAGAGCGGCGCGGCTAATAGATATCATGGAGAAGCGGGGCATCGTCGGTGGTTATGAGGGAAGCAAACCCCGTGCTATCCTGATGACACTGGACCAATACAATCAGGTTTTCAAAAAGCGCTTTTAGGATTTTTATTAAAAACCCCGGGCTCATGTTCCGTGATTGGGGTTATAGATTCAGGGAAAAGGGAAAACCTAAAATAACCGGCCGGTACAGGACTCAAGAGGCAACCTACGATGTATAGGGAAATCACAATTTACGAAGCCTTAAAACAACAAAACGCGCTGCTGATCGATGTCCGATCAGAGGAAGAGTATGACCGGGCAACCATTCCCGGCGCTGTTAATATTCCGGTTTTTAATAATGAGGAACGAGCGGCGATTGGAACCATGTACCACCGGGAAGGCCCGGAACCCGCCCGCAGGCTGGGTTTGAAACTGGCGGCGCCAAAGTTGCCCGATAAAATAAATTCCGTTGATCAAATAGCGAACGGGCGGAAATTAATCGTATTTTGCTGGCGCGGAGGCCTGCGCAGCCAGTTCATGGCCTCGCTTCTGGATACCATGGGCTATCCTGTGAGCAGGATTGTGGGGGGGTATAAGGCCTACAGGAAATATATAAATGAATATTTTAACCGGGCGGCATTAACCCAAAAAGCCGTTGTCCTCCACGGCCTCACCGGTGTCGGAAAAACAGAAGCCCTGCTGGGGCTGGCTCAAATGGGACTCCCGGCACTTGACCTGGAAGGGCTGGCGCGCCACAGGGGCTCGGTTTACGGCAAAATCGGGCTGCCCCCATCGCCTTCCCAACAAGCTTTCGAAAGTGATCTGGTGTGTTTTTTTAACTCTCTGGGCGAGAAAGGCCTTTTTATCGTGGAGTGTGAAAGCAGGCGGGTGGGTAATCTGATTTTACCGTCTCCACTGTTGAAATCAATGGAAAACGGCTATAAAATTCTTCTATATACTTCCCTGGAAAACCGGATCAAGCGAATCCGGGAGGATTATACCAGAGGACCCGGCGAGAATATCCCGGAATTGCAAAAAGCTACCAGTTCCCTAATAAAAAGGATTGGGCGGGCCCGGGTGGAAGAACTTAACATTTTATTATCAAAAAGGGATTTTGACTCTGTATTCACATATCTTTTAAAAAGTTATTACGATCCCTTATACCGGTATCCTGACGGTCCATCTCTCGAGTATGATCTTTCTGTTGACACTAAAGATATGAAAAAAGCTGTTCAGAAACTAACTTGTTTCATTCAGAACCTGCCCGAATATGAGCATACCGACCTAGGGAGGTACAGCCAATGGAAATCGGCCAAGAGTTGAAGGCTGCCAGAGAAGCAATGGGACTGTCCCTGGAAGAAGTTGAACAGGCAACCAAGATCCGCCGCAAATATCTTCAGGCATTAGAAAATGAACAATTTGATCTTTTACCGGGGGCGGTATACGCCAAGGCTTTCCTGAAAAACTACGCCAGGTTCTTAAACCTGGATGTTGAGGAAACAATGGAAGCATATAGCCGGTTATTTATTAGAGAGGCACCCCCTAGGAGCCCTGAAAGGAGTACACCGAGGCGCACCAAAGAGCCGGTCAAGGTGAACGTTCCGGGCAAACCCCGTTACTGGCTCTACCTTGCTGCCTTCGTTGTCTTAATCGGTCTGACCATATCACTGTTTTACGGGGCCAGGGGAATGGGCCTGCTCCCTCCGGCTGACAGAACCATAGAAGAAACCCGTAGAAACCCTGCACAAGTACCCCAACGGATGGATGAGAATAATCAGACGCCCGACGGCCAGGCCCGGACGCCGGATGAGCAGGCTGTACCGGACCAGACCCGGACGCCGGATGAGCAGGCTGTACCGGACCAAACAGGCGTTAATCTTGTTCTTAACGTAAAAAGTGACCGGAGCTGGATGAGGGTTATTGTGGATGGAGACCCCGCCTTCCAGGGAGAAGTACCGGCGGGACAGTCAAAAAATTTTGAAGCTAGGGACAAGATCGCAGTTACCCTGGGTAACGCAGGTGTTGTAGAAGTGCTTTTAAACGAACAGAACCTTGGCTTCCTGGGAGGCGAAGGAGCAGTTGTTTACCGGGAATTTACCCCGCCCCAGGGCTAAAAATGTTTCATTTAAAGAGAAGCCGGACTGTTACGGCTTCTCTTTCGCTCTTTTATGGGTCCGGAGCAAAGACAATGCCCACAACCCCGGGGCCCGTATGGGTGCCCACTACAGCGCCCAACTTGGATATGACCGGTTCGGCACAGTGCAGCTTTGCCTTAATCTTCTGGCAAAATTTTTCCATGCCTTCAGGATCCATCCCGTGAACAATGGAGCACTTGATTTTTTGCCCGGCGGCCTTTTCCTCGACTATTTGGGCCAGCCTTTCAATGGCTTTGGTCTTGCCCCTGATTTTCTCATAGGGCTGGACCTGGCCTTTACTTAAATATAAAAGGGGCTTAATATTTAGAATTGTTCCTAAAAAAGCCGTAGCCATTCCGATCCTGCCGCCCCGTGCAAGATACTCCAGGGAATCCACAATAAAGAATACCTGCAACCGGGCTTGTAAATCAGAAATTATTTTCAGGATTTCTCCTTTTGTCATTCCCTTGCCGGCTGCCCTGGCAGCCTCCAGTACAATTAAACCGAGCCCCATACTGACCGATTTTGAATCAACAACTTCAATATCGGCGCCGGGAACCATTTCCCTGGCAATCCGGGCTGACTGACAAGTCCCGCTCATGACCGATGAGAGATGTATGGATATGATGCTTTTAGCTGAAAGAGAGGTGTAAACCGAGACAAATTCCCCGGGGGTAGGCTGGGATGTAGTGGCTGTTTCACGTCTTTCCACCAGACGCTGGTAAAACTGTTCTGTACTGATATCCACACCGTCCCGGTAGGTATCTTTACCGTTAAAAATCACTTTTAAAGGTACTACGGCAATATTATGATCTTTAACAAGCTTTTCCGGCAAGTCGGCGGTACTATCGGTGACTATTTGAACTTGATTCATGCTATAAACCACCTTCTTACTCCACTGAAATAATTAAATGATAAACCGGCTGGCCGCCGTCCTGGACATCAAAATCCTGGTCTTTGAAAATATTACTCATCCTGTCAACCAGTTCCAGGACCTCGTTACGCTCCATGGCCTGTCCATAAAATAAAGTTATCAGGCGGCCTTCACCTTCTACCAGAAAAGTCAGGAGTTCCTCCAGAACACCGGCCACTTCCGTACCTGCGGCAATTATTTCTCCGTCACCCAGCCCCATAAAATGACCCTGTTTAACGGTCAGGCCATTACCGGTATAATCGCGCACCGCCGTGGCAATCTCACCTGTACGGACGGACGTCAGCGCACGCTCCATCTTGCGGGCCGCGGTTTCGAAGTCTTCCTCCGGAGCCAGGGCCAGGAGGGCGCCAAGACCCTGAGGGATACTCCTGGTTGGAATGACTATGGTTTCTTTTCCGGACAGGCGGCTGGCCTGCTCCGCCGCCAGAATAATATTCTTATTATTTGGAAGAAGGAGAACCTTTTTCCCCGGAACTTCGTCAATTCCTTTTAACAAATCACCGGTACTGGGATTCAAGGTCTGACCACCGTCAAGCACGACGTCAGCACCAAGGTTTTTCATGATGGCCTTTAATCCTTCGCCGTACCCCACTGAAACAATGCCGAAGGGCCTGGTGGCTCCGGTCTGTTCTTCAACGTAAAGCCTTTCCCGTTGTTGTTCTTCCATATTTGTGATATTTAAGTTGTGCAGTTTCCCGTATTTTAGGCAACATTCCAGGACAAGACCCGGGTGATTGGAATGAATGTGAACTTTCGCCAGGAGTTCATTTCCTACAACCATCAGGCAGTCCCCGTAGGGTATTAGTTCCCTTTTAAGTTCAGACAGGGGAAGTCCTTCCCCTTTTAATAACAACTCGGTGCAATAGGTAAAATTCAAGCCCGGTGCAGCCGTTGTTGGTTCCGGCTGGGCTTCTGCTTTAAATGAATTCAGTCCGGAAACAGATTCTTTGGCCAGGGGAGAAGCAGATTTGAGAGCCTGTAGAAACCCTTCCAGGATCACCACAAATCCTTTCCCCCCGGCATCTACAACACCAGCCTGTTTCAGGGCCGGGAGGAGGTCCGGAGTTTCCTGCAAAGCATGCAGGGCCCTTTTCGAAATTGCCACCATCATCCTCAGCAGGTTTTTACTCCGCTGGGCGGCTGCTTCTTCCGCCGACTTTCTAACAACAGTGAGAATCGTACCTTCAACAGGTCTCATTACTGACTTGTAGGCCATCTGCACACCTTCTTGCAGGGCAAGCGAGATATCTGATGTGGTAGCCTTTTCTTTTGCTTGCAGTGTGCCGGCAAATCCCTGCAGCACCTGGGAAAGAATCACGCCTGAATTTCCCCTGGCGCCCATCAGGGCTCCCCTGGCCGCTGCCAGGGCAACAAGTCCGATGTGGTTTGAGTCAGTTTCAAGCGCTTCTTTTAAGGATGCCTCAATGGTCTGGTACATATTGGTGCCGGTATCGCCATCTGGAACCGGAAAAACATTAAGGGCATCGATATCATTCTTCGCCTGGCCCAGTAAGTTTACTGCACCCCGAAGCATCATAAGCAAATCAGAACCATTAAAACTGTATACTGCCACTGGCTACCTCCATCTGTTTAAAGCAATTAAAATTAAATGTCCATATTAATGATTTCGACACCGGCATTTCTTTTTCCTCCGGCAACCAGCCAATGGACCGGGTGCTTTAAAAAAAACACCCCCTGCTTAAGGGGGTTAGTAAAGAAACAGCGGAACAAGGTATAACTCGTAGGGGGTGTTCTCGTTATCCTGTTCATTCTCTTTTATTTCTTCCTGCAAAATCTGATTATTCATCTTTAGCCTCCTGCTTTTTTGTCTATATCAGATATAATATGTTTGGAGATGGTATTTATGACATCTTTTTTACATTGTTTCTGTACATTTTTCCCTATTGTAACAATTAATCTGCACGTCGTCCTTTGACATTTTCCGTTATCGGTTGTAAATTTAATAAAATGAAAGAAAGGTGAAAGATCCCGATGGCAAAAGAAAACTCTTTTGATATTGTTTCGCAGGTCGATTTGCAGGAGGTCAACAACGCCGTTAACCAGGCTGTTAAAGAGCTTAAGAACCGCTTTGATTTCAAAGGAAGTAAAAGCGAGATCAACTATGACGGCAAGCAGATCACCCTTATTGGTGACGATGAATTCAAACTGAAGAACGTGGTGGATATCCTTGAGGCCAGGCTGGTCAAACGAGGTATTAATCTGAAGGCCCTGAGATACGGTAAAATAGAGCCTGCCGCAAGGGATACCGTACGGCAGCGGGTTGATCTTATTCAGGGTCTGGACAGGGATATTGCCAGGGTCATTACCAAACTTGTCAAGGATAGCAAATTAAAAGTACAGGCCAGCGTACAGGGAAACCAGGTTAGAATAAGCGGCAAAAACCGGGATGACCTGCAGGAAATAATAAAGATCTTAAAAGAAACGGATTTTGATATACCCCTGCAGTTTGTCAATTACCGGACAATCTAAGTGAAAAAGTAAAAACTAAGTACCGGGCTGTCCGCCTCAAGCACTGACCCAAGGCTTTTTATAGGAGGCACCGGAGCTAAAAACAGATCATCCGGAGCAGCTCAAAAAACATTTCATACCAGGAACTACCTGCGACAGGGCAGAGCAATGGCATACTTTGACTTGAGCAGGTCTGTCCGTTATACTTATTAGAATGACTGACAGAAAGGAAACATAAATGGCTCTCAAAACAGGACTCGTCAGCCTGGGTTGCCCGAAAAACCTGGTCGATTCCGAGATTATGCTGGGGCTCCTACAGGCGTCGGGATTTGAAATTACCAACCGGGAGCAGGATGCCGAAGTCTTGATTGTCAACACCTGCTCCTTTATTCAGGATGCCAGGGAAGAATCGATTAAGACAATCCTGGAACTGGCGCAGTATAAAAAAAGGGGAAGATGCCGGGCGCTGCTTGTTGCCGGATGCCTGGCCCAGCGCTATCCCCGGGAAATGATGGCGGAACTGCCTGAAGTTGACGCTGTGCTGGGAACGGGTTCTATTCCCGAAATCACCGGAGTAATCCAACGGGTTTTGCAAGGGGAAAGGGTCTCACTGGTGGGAACGCCCGGTTATCTCCACACTGCCGGATTGCCCAAACTCCAGGCTACACCTTCTTACAGCGCCTACCTGAAAATCGCTGAAGGATGCGACAACTGCTGCACCTACTGCATTATCCCGCATCTAAGGGGTCCCTATAGAAGCAGGGAAGCTGACGATATCCTGGCTGAGGCGGCCGCTATGGCCTCCCGCGGCGTCAAGGAACTGAACCTGGTTGCCCAGGATACCACACGTTACGGAATGGACCGGTACGGCAAGCCTTACCTGAACCCCCTGCTCAGACGCTTGAGCCGGCTGGAGGGAGTGGTATGGATCAGGCTGCTTTATACCTATCCAACCTTATTGAATGAAGAATTAATTCAGTTAATAGCTGGGGAAAAGAAAATTTGCCACTATCTGGACATCCCCCTGCAGCATGCCTCCGCATCTGTACTACGGCGGATGAACAGGCGCGGCAGCGGGGAGGGGTCGGCCCGGCTCATTGAGAAAATACGTGCGGCCATCCCGGACATAACCCTCAGGACATCGTTTATTGTAGGTTTTCCCGGCGAAACCGAAGCGGATTTTGAGGAACTCCTGGGGTTTATAGCCGGGGTCCAATTTGAACGTGTTGGTATCTTTACCTATTCAAGGGAGGAGGGAACCCCCGGCGCTGAACTGCCGGATCAGGTGCCCGAAGAAGTGAAGCTGGAAAGAAAAAACAGGGCTATGACCCTACAGCAAAAGATCTCGCTGAAAAAAAACCGGCTCAGGTTGGGACAGGTTCTCACGGTACTGGTAGAAGGCCGCAACACAGAGGGAGTTTACCATGGTAGAAGCGAGGGGGATGCCCCTGATATTGACGGTAAAGTATACTTTAAAGCAAACGCAGCAGTAAAAGTAAATCCTGGTGATTTTGTAAAAGTACGGGTAACCTCCGCCCGCCCTTATGATTTGATTGGAGAATTAGTTTGATGAACCTGCCTAACCGCCTGACCCTGGCAAGACTCCTTTTAATTCCCGTATTTTTACTGGTAGCATCTCATGAATCCCTTTATACGGATGTAATCGCTGCCGCTGTTTTTGTTTTGAGTGCGGCCACTGACGGGCTTGACGGATATTATGCCAGAAAGAACAAGCAAGTAACCCTTCTGGGTAAATTTATGGACCCGCTGGTTGACAAACTTCTAATCTCAGCTGCCCTTGTCGTCCTTGTTGAACTGGGAAGACTGCAGGGATGGATTGCAGTGGTGATTATCAGCCGGGAATTTGCCGTAACCGGTTTAAGGTCCATCGCCGCTGCGGAAGGAGTGATCATCACCGCCAGCAAGCTGGGTAAAATAAAGACTGTCACGCAAATCGTTGCCATTACTGCTTTTTTCCTCAGAGATTATCCCTTCAGCCTCATCCACCTGCCCTTTGGTTCTATCGCTATGGCTGTGGCCTTGTTTTTTACCCTCTGGTCCGGCCTTGACTACTTTACGAGCGCCTGGAAGCTCTTAAAAAAAGACGGCTACTAAGGACACAACTCCTTTAATAGTTACCCTGTTGCCAAGTTTTAATAGAACGCCTTAACTTCAGATCTCATGAGACCTGTTACCCAGTAATTTACTGGGGAGATAGAACATCTTTTTGTGTTATAATTATGGAACGTATTGCACTTTTACAGGAGGAGATCGCTTATGCAGTGGCAGGGCCTAAAAATTCCCCTAATCATTGTTTCCCTGCTGGCCGGGCTGGCGCTCATCTTTGGTGTGCAATGGCTATACCAAAAGTACAACTACCAGGAACCGCTAAATGCCATCCTGAGTCAAAATGATGCAATAGAGTCTTTTCAAATAAAAAATGAGGGGCGTCAACTTCAAGTCCATATATCGATTCAGTACGATCAAAATCTGATGCAGGCATATAAGGAAATAAATAAAGAGCTTACCCGCACCATGGGTCGAAAAAGCTTTCAAATCATCCTGGAAGACAATCCCGATGAAGTCTTAAACCAGGTTTGGTATAAGGCCCAGTACGCTATCTATCAGGCGGCCTTCCAGGGGAGCTTTCAGGACATGGCCCTGGCTGTTAACAGGGAGGCCCTGGCTTCCGGCGTAGCTATCCAGATTAATCTTGACCAGGAGAATATTTATATTCGATTAAAACACCAGGGGCATACCTACGATGAAATCATTCCCTTGAGTAGCCGGCAGGTTTCCGGTACAGCTCAAGTGCCCGCTGCCGGAGGTGATAGCAGTGTTCAAGGAAATTAGCATAGGTTTCGGTCTGGCAACAATCATTTCTCTGATTGTGATGGGTTATGATATTACACCCTTTATCTTTTTGATTGCCGCAGGCGCCGGACTTTTTTACCTGGCCAGGGCCAGGGGTATGGTCAGCACAAAGAATTTTAAAAGTTCCAGCGGAACAGGGCGGTGTGAGATATCATTCCGGGATATCGGAGGTCAGGAATCTGCTATTCAAGAACTGAGAGAAGCCCTGGATTTTATCAAACACCACCAGGATATTAAAAATCTGGGCATCCGGCCCCTTAAAGGCATTCTTCTTTCAGGACCGCCGGGGACAGGTAAGACTCTTATGGCAAAGGCTGCAGCAAGCTATACCGACGCAGCTTTTATAGCAGCCTCGGGAAGTGAGTTTATCGAGATGTATGCCGGCGTGGGTGCCCAACGGGTCAGAAAGCTTTTTCAAACAGCCAGGGATAGTGCCCTGCGCCAGAAAAAAACAAACGCTATCATCTTCATTGACGAAATTGAAATCCTTGGTGGTAAGCGCGGTCAAACCACCAGTCACCTGGAATATGACCAGACCCTGAACCAGCTGCTGGTGGAAATGGACGGCCTGCGGGTGGAGGATAATGTCAGGGTTCTGCTGGTAGCAGCCACAAACAGGGCTGACATGCTCGACCCGGCCCTTCTGAGACCCGGTCGCTTTGACCGGAGGGTTAAAGTGGATTTGCCTGATAAAGAAGGGAGAAAGGTTATTTTACAGCTGCATACCCGGAATAAACCCCTGGCCAGGGATGTCAACCTTGAGATTATTGCCAAAGAAACATTCGGTATGTCAGGGGCCCACCTTGAAAGCCTGGCCAACGAGGCAGCCATTCTGGCTATGCGGGAAGGCTGCAGGGAAATCTCCCAGCATCATTTTAACGAATCAATTGATAAAGTTATGATGGGTGGCAAATTGGATAAGCAGCCTTCAGAATTAGAAATGAAAAGGGTGGCCATACATGAGATCGGCCACGCCCTGGTCAGTGAAAAAGTCCGGGCCGGATCCGTATCCACCCTGACCATCACTCCCAGGGGAGAGGCCCTGGGCTACATGCGCCAGACGCCTGAAGACGACACCTATCTCTACACGAAGGACTATCTGGAGAACCAGATCTCCGTCATGCTGGCCGGAGCTGTTGCCGAGGAGATAATTTTGGGCAACCGCAGCACGGGTTCAGCCAATGATTTTGAACAAGCGGTACGGGCTGCAGAAACAATGCTTCGCTCCGGCATGTCCGAACTGGGCATCGTCTGCCTGGAAAGCCTGCCCCAGGACTTAAAACACCGTACCATTTCAGGGATCGTCAGGGAGCAGGAGGAGCAGGTAAGAGAATACTTGACTGACTTAAAAGAAGTTTTCGATAATATTCTAAAAGTTTTACTGGAGAAAGAAAAAATCACCGGTGAAGAATTCCGCTCCTTTATCAACTAATTATACCGGGTTTTTCACAATAACCGCCGCGAGCCTGGTTTTGCCCGGCCTGCTCCCGGCGGCTCATTATTTTTAAACAGGATTTTGTTAATATATAGCCTTTACTAAGAGCCTGGAAATATGTTAAAATTTAATATTGGGGTGTGATCAGCATGCAAGAAAACCCGGCCTGCCCCGACCTCGAGTCACCGGTAAAAGTAGTGGGCAGACTATTAAAGGAATCCGGGCTGTCCATCGGTGTAGCGGAGTCCTGCACCGGCGGTCTCATAGCAGCCAGGCTGACGGATATTCCCGGCAGTTCGGAATATTTTCCAGGTGGAGTGGTTGCCTATAGCAACGCGCTAAAAAAATCGCTTCTGGGCGTACCCCCGTCTATTCTTAACCTGTACGGAGCTGTTAGTGAAGAAACGGCCGTTGCTATGGCCAGGGGGGTCCGTGAGCTGACAGGTTCCCACCTGGGACTTGCTGTTACGGGCATTGCCGGTCCGGACGGGGGAACTGCCGCCAAGCCAAAGGGATTGGTCTATATTTCCCTGGCTCACGGCGACGGCCTAATTTGCAGGGAATACCGCTTTCCCGGAGAACGGGCAACTGTCAGGCAGAGTACTGTCGATGCAGCTTTAAATATGGTTAAACAATTCCTGCTAACAAGGCTGCAGGACCCTGGCTTTTTAAACCCGGCTAGATAGTTGCGTTTTTCTCTCTGTTTTAATCATGTAGTTATTAATATTTAACAGATGCAGGGATCTATGTAAAAAGGAGTTTGATTAATGACCTTAAAAGACAGTGTTAGTTTCGGAGACCTGGTAATAAACAGGCGTATAGCCCAGGCTCTCACAGATATGGGCTTCGAGGAGCCGACCCCCATCCAGCAAAAAGCTATCCCCTTGCTTTTTGAAGGAAAGGACGTAATTGGACAGGCCCAGACCGGTACAGGAAAAACAGCGGCCTTCGGCATTCCAATTGTGGAAATGGTAAATACCCGTTATGGAGTACAAGCCCTGATCGTAACCCCCACCAGGGAACTGGCTATCCAGGTTGCCGAAGAGATTTCCAGAATCGGCAAGTACCGCCGGGTACGGACACTGCCGATCTACGGGGGACAATCCATCGACCGCCAGATCAGGACCCTGAGGCAGGGAGTGCAGGTGGTAATCGGCACCCCCGGCCGGCTCCTGGACCACTTGAACAGGAAAACCCTGAACCTTCAAAACATCAAGATGGTTGTGCTGGATGAAGCAGATGAAATGCTGGACATGGGCTTTATCGAAGATATCGAGGCAATCCTGCAGGCAACGCCCCCGTCCCGGCAGACCATGCTGTTTTCCGCAACAATGCCCGAGGAAATCCGCCGCCTTTCTAAAAAGTACCTGCAGTCTCCGGACTTTGTAACTGTGAGTAAAAACAACCTCACGGTCCCCCAGATTGAACAGGTTATTTACGAAACACGTGAGCCTAAAAAACTGGAGAGCCTTTGCCGGATCCTGGACACAACCAGCATTTCCCTGTCAATCATTTTTTGCAGAACAAAGCGCGGTGTGGATGAACTGGTGGCAAGCCTGCAGGCCAGGGGATATCCCGCCGCCGCCCTGCACGGAGACTTAAGCCAGTATCAGCGCAATCATGTCATGAGGCAGTTCCGGACAGGTCAGATCGACCACCTGGTAGCAACCGACGTTGCCGCCCGGGGCCTTGATGTTGAAAATGTCACTCATGTAATCAATTATGATATTCCCCAGGACCCGGAGTTTTACGTGCACCGGATCGGACGCACGGGACGCGCCGGTAAAAGCGGTGTAGCCATTACCCTGGTCAGCCCCCGGGACTACAAACAAATCAGGCTTATTGAAAACCTTACCAAAACACGTATTCGCAGGGATAAACTCCCTTCCCTGGCAGATGTTCAAGAACGTCAAAAGGAAGGAATCAGAGAAAGGCTGCAACGAATGCTGGATGCCGGAAGGCTCGCCTATTACCGCAATATCGTAGATACCCTGGTCGATGATTACGACCCCATGGATATAGCCGCTGCAGCTTTAAAACTCTCCCTGGACCTGGATCAAAGGGAGGAAGACCTGGCCGTAGAGTCTTTCGGTAATACCGGAGCCCGTCCCGGTATGGTCCGATTGTTCATGACCATCGGCAGAAAGAACAATATTTCACCGGCCGACCTGGTGCGCACGCTTGTGGATGAAACGGCTATCCCCGAAAACAGCATCGGCAACATCAATATATATGAGACATTTTCCTTCGTCGAAGTGCCGGAGGAATGGGCCAACTACGTCATCAGCTGCTTACACCGCCAAACTGTCAGGGGAAGGCGGATTAGCGTCGAACCTGCCCGTGGCAGGAGTTAGGACAAAGAAGCAGGCCTGTTCAAGGACTGCTTCTTTTTTGCTGAATTTATTTATATTTCCATTGACATAAACCAAATATCACCATATAATAATAACGAACATATGTTTCTGATCTTAAATCAAACTAAAATTAAGGAGGGGATACTTTTGTCGGACAAACAGAAAGCTTTGGACCTGGCTCTGACGCAAATTGAGCGGCAGTTTGGCAAAGGCTCGATTATGAAGCTTGGAGAAGCTTCAGCCAAGTTAAATGTGGAAGTCATCCCAACCGGCACCCTGTCCCTGGACATAGCCCTGGGAGTAGGGGGCATACCGCGGGGCCGGGTTATTGAAATATTCGGGCCTGAATCATCCGGCAAAACAACTGTCGCCCTCCACATTATCGCCGAATCACAAAAGATGGGCGGAATTGCAGCTTTTGTCGACGCGGAACACGCGCTTGATCCCGTTTACGCCAGAAATTTGGGTGTGGACATTGAAAACCTGCTGGTATCTCAGCCGGATACCGGTGAGCAAGCCCTGGAAATTGCAGAAGCCCTGGTGCGCAGCGGAGCAATTGATGTAATCGTTGTGGACAGCGTGGCTGCGCTGGTACCCAGGGCTGAAATTGAGGGTGAGATGGGAGATGCCCATGTGGGGCTGCAGGCCCGCCTGATGTCCCAGGCCCTGCGCAAGCTGGCCGGGGCTATCAGCAAATCCAGGACCACTGTGGTTTTCATTAACCAGATTCGCGAAAAGGTAGGAGTAATCTACGGGTCGCCTGAGACTACCACAGGGGGCCGGGCCCTGAAGTTTTACGCATCAATCCGGCTGGAAGTACGCAAGCAGGAAAATATCAAGCAGGGCACAGATATTATCGGAAACCGCACCCGGGTTAAAGTTGTGAAGAATAAAGTTGCCCCACCTTTTAAACAGGCTGATTTTGATATTATGTACGGCTTCGGCATATCCAGGGAGGGAAGCATCCTGGACGTTGCCGCCGAACTGGGTGTTATCTCCAAAAGCGGAGCCTGGTATTCTTACGGAGATGAAAGGCTCGGACAGGGCAGGGAAAATGTCAAGGAGTACCTTAGAGAACACCCCGAAATAACCAGGGAAGTCGAACTTAAAATCCGGCAGGCTCTGAATATCGCCGGAATGAAAGCAGCACCCCCTGTAACTGCACCCCAGGAAAGCAGCACAGCCAAGTGAATAAGGAAACCAAACAAGCCATGACCTGTGCCTGTAAACTCCTGACTACCCGCCGGCGGACACGGAGAGAGCTGGAAGTCCACCTTGGGCGCAAGGGCTTTTCTTCAGAAGTAATATCCCTGGTTCTGGAGAAACTGGAGCATTACGGTTATCTTGACGATAAGACCTTCGCCCGCCTTTGGGTGGAACAAAGGCTGGCCAAAAGAGGCCTGGCCAGATTAAAAAGCGAATTAAAGGAAAAGGGTGTGGAACCCGGGCTTATTTCTGAAATTATGTCAGAGCTGGAGCCAGAAGCTGAATACAACGCAGCTATGGCTCTGGCACTAAAGAAAGTTCAGAAATCAGGAGGCTGCTATCCCTTTCCCCGGATGGCGGGCTTTCTCCAACGCAGAGGATTTTCCTTTGAAATCATCGGCAGGATCTGCCGGGCGCTAACAGATAGCAGGATTTTATCGGACCCGACAGATTCACAGTGTTAAAACCGGGTAATCCATTTTCACGGAAAATACAGAAATCCCGGGCAACAAAGCAGGTGTATAAGTTTGGCAAAGGTGTTTAGCTTGACAGTTTTTAAAAAAACCTGTACAATTAAGGCTGGTAGAAAATAGAATTGGATACCACTGTACGGGTTTTATTATAGATAAAGTCCAATACTTACTGAAGTAGGAGCCTGGCCGGGAGTTTACTCGCCGGCTGTTAGAATAGTGCCCATTTAAGGGGCTGCTATTTTCTTACTGTAGTTTGGACAAGCAAAAGTGGTACTGTTCTATTTTTACCGAGTTTGACTCGGTTTTTTTTGTTATGTAATGAGGACAAAATTGAATTTACAAGGAGGTGAGAACGCATATGGATCACATTATTCTTATTGCAACAGGAGTTGCACTCGCGGCTTTTGCCGTAGGATATTTTGTAAGGAAATTGCTGGCAGAGGCCAAAATAGCCTCCGCCGAATCCGAAGCAAAAAAGATTTTAGATGAAGCTGAAAAGGATGCCGAAGCCAAGAAAAGGGAAGCTATACTCGAGGCCAAGGAAGAAGTATTAAAGCTTCGCAATGACATTGAAAGGGAAAACCGTGAACGAAGATCGGAGCTGCAAAGATTAGAGCGTCGCCTCGTTCAAAAGGAAGAAACCCTGGACCGTAAAGTTGATACCATTGAGAAAAAGGAGGAGAATCTCAGCCGTAAAGAAGCAGAGATCGAAGTAACCAGAGCACAGCTAACGGCGCTTTACAGCCGTCAAGTTGCTGAACTGGAGCGCATATCAGGTCTTACTTCAGAAGAGGCAAAGCAGATTCTGCTATCAGACATTGAAAAGGAAATTCAGCATGAAGCGGCCCTGATGATTAAAGAAATTGAAAACAAGGCCAAAGAAGAAGGGGATAAACGCGCACGTGAAATTATTTCTCTGGCCATACAAAGGTGTGCCGCCGACCACGTTGCCGAAGCTACTGTAGCCGTAATACCCCTGCCCGGCGATGAAATGAAAGGCCGGATTATAGGCCGTGAAGGTCGGAACATACGTGCTTTTGAAACATTAACCGGCATTGACCTTATTATTGACGACACGCCCGAGGCTGTAATTCTGTCCGGGTTCGACCCGATTCGCAGAGAGGTGGCCCGGATTGCCCTGGAAAAGCTGATCATCGACGGCAGAATTCATCCTGCCCGCATTGAAGAGATGGTTGAAAAGGCTCAGAAAGAAGTTAATACTCAGATCAGGGAGGCTGGCGAACAGGCTACTTTTGATGCTGGTGTGCACGGAATTCATCCCGAGTTGATTATTCTTCTGGGACGCTTGAAGTTCCGTACAAGTTACGGGCAAAATGTCCTAAAACATTCTATCGAGGTCGCCCATCTTTGCGGCTTGATGGCAGCGGAACTGGGCATTGATGTTCAAATAGCCAAAAGAGCTGGTTTGCTGCACGACATCGGTAAAGCTGTGGACCACGAGGTAGAGGGTCCCCATGTCGCCATTGGGGTTGACCTGGCCAAAAAATACCGTGAAACACCCGAGATCATTCACGCTATTGCCGCCCACCATGGTGACGAAGAACCTCAAACTATCATAGCTGTACTGGTACAGGCAGCTGACGCTGTTTCGGCGGCAAGGCCGGGAGCCCGCAGGGAAACACTGGAGGCCTATATTAAACGTCTTACCAAACTTGAAGAAATTGCAAGCTCCTTTGAAGGAGTCGATAAATCTTTTGCAATCCAGGCTGGACGGGAAATCCGGATTATGGTTAAGCCCGACAAGGTAGATGACCTTGGCGCTATTCGCCTGGTGAGAAATATAACAAAAAAAATCGAAAGCGAACTGGATTACCCTGGTCAAATTAAGGTTGTCATTATCAGGGAAACCCGGGTTGTGGAATATGCGAAATAGTTTAAAATTAAAGAAACGGCCTTACACCATGAAGGCCGTTTCTCATTAAATTTACAAAGTTTTTTTCCTTAACCTTAAAAAACCCTGGTTCATCATCAATTAATTCTCATTTTAGCCATGTTTCTAACCCGATATTGGTCTTTAAAAGAGTTTTTTTTGTAAACCCTTAAAAAAAAGCAGGAATACTTTATTGAAAGCAGAATCTCTATTTATTCAGCAGGTTCTTAAGGAAGGTGACAACATTGGGATTCCGCTATAAGGGCAACAGGAACAATGTAACAGACAGCGTTGGCCTGTTGATCTCCATTCTATTACGTTACCCGGAAGTAGCTACGATTAATTTTGATCCTGATCACCATTTATTGAAGTTTACCTTTATATACTTACAGGTTCTAGGGAATAATGAACTTAAAACCATTAAAGAAAAATTGCTGGACAGCATCGAGGTATACAATCACCTGGAGGGAAAAGAGACGAGATTTGTCTCCCTGACTCACCAGGTCTGCGGCAACCTCACCCTGCTTGAGGTGCAACGGGATGTAGATACTCTCGCCCAGGAAGAAATAACCCTGATTGTTGAACTGTTTCGCCAACACCTCAATACCAACCTTGTTACGGAGGATAATGAACAGTTAATTGAAGAAGACCTGCTGGCCCAGGAAGAAATGATTGATCACATGTTGGAGAGCATCAAGGATTCGACCGAGGATAAATGTCTCTTTGCCTTCCGCGAGGAAGGAAAGGTTCTGGTATTTAACAAATAACAGGAGGAAACCTCTTGCGCCTGCTGATGATTGGTGATATTGTAGGACGTTCCGGTCGTCGTGCCATCAAGGGTAATCTAAGCGAATTGAAAAGGGAATTTGATCTTGATTTAATCATTGCTAACGGCGAAAATGCCGCCGGAGGCAGCGGGATCACAAAGGACGTTGCTCAGGAACTGTTTTTTGCAGGGGTGGACGTTCTGACCATGGGCAACCACGTCTGGAATATCAAAGAGGCCTACGAATACATAAACCGTGAATCAAGAATTATCCGGCCGGCAAATTATCCGCCAGGTACGCCTGGGACTGGTTCCAATGTTTTCGAGACCCGGCGGAAGGTAAAGGTTGCTGTAATCAACCTGGCCGGGCGGGTTTTCCTTCAGTCTCTTGACTGCCCCTTCAGAAAGGTGGATGAAATTCTGCCCGAGGTCAAAAAGGCGGCGCAAGTTGTAGTGGTGGATTTTCACGCCGAGGCTACTTCAGAAAAAATTGCCATGGGATGGTACCTGGCAGGTAGAGTATCCGCTGTAGTGGGTACCCATACCCATGTGCAAACCGCAGACGAACGCATTTTACCGGGGGGAACCGCTTATATAACAGACCTGGGTATGACCGGGCCTTTGGATTCCGTGCTTGGAGTAAAAAAGGAAATAATTATAGAAAAATTTAAATCCCAACTCCCCCAACGCTTTGTAGTCGCCTCCGGTCCGTATCAATTTAACGCCGTTATTATTGATATTGATGAGTATACAGGCGAGGCAAATTTCATCCAACGGATCCAAAACTACGAAGAATGATTGGCTTTAAGTCCTTATAAATGAAACCCTTTAAAGGAGCAGGCCCGCGCTGGTAGATTCCGGCTTTTCAAACGCTTTTGCAGGACTCAAATTTTTCAACCCGGCAAAAGGTATTTTATATCCATTAGCGAATATAATTTCTGTACAGGGAGTTCAGGACAACAAAACTATTGACGGTAATAAGGAGGTTGCTCGAATGGAAGTATTAAAGGTTTCAGCAAAGTCCAACCCAAACTCTGTAGCTGGCGCCCTGGCAGGTGTTCTTCGGGAACGTGGATGTGCAGAAATGCAAGCTATTGGTGCAGGTGCCCTGAATCAGGCCGTAAAAGCAGTAGCAATTGCCAGAGGCTTCGTAGCACCCAGCGGAGTTGACCTGATCTGTATTCCCGCCTTTACAGACATCATTATCGATGGAGAAGAAAGGACAGCAATCAAGCTGATCGTAGAACCAAGGTAGGTTAAGCATGTAGTTAATTAATTGCTTACCGTTTTCTCCCCGTAAGCAAATAATAACGAAATGACTCCTTTGTTAAAGCCGCCGAAAATGCGGCTTTTTATGTTAGCCCTGTTGCGTATTATTATAATGTGTATAAAATAATTATATTAACTGGTTTAGCCAGGAAAATAACAAGATAAAAAATCAGGGCGTCCTGTTGTGCGATGCTCTCAGCCTGCAACAGGCAGAACCGGGCGTCGGCCGGTAAAGGTGTAATTATGGGCATTTGTTTGTTGCCGACTTCTCGGGCGGGCCAAACCATACTTAATGAGTTACAAACAATCCTGAATAACAAAATATCTTCTATTACACAGGATCTGGTGAAAAGATAGTACCAGGAAAGTATGAAAAAGGATTTTTTTGTGGGTTTTGAGGGCAGGTATAGTAATGAATAGTGTCGAAATCTATGAGAATAAGGTGATCGCATGCAGGTGGACCTGCACATTCATACTACTTATTCAGACGGCATTGATAGTCCGGAGAAGATCGTCTCCCTGGCTAAATCCGCTGGCCTGGGCGCCATTGCCATCACAGACCACGATACCCTGGACGGAGTTATTCCTGCTGTAACAGCAGGGCTTCAACAACACCTTGAAGTTATCCCGGGAATTGAGCTCGGTTCTGAATACGGTGGTGAAGAAATTCACATTCTTGGCTACCTGATTAAATTGAATCACAAAGAATTCCTTGAAAAACTCTCGCTGTTCCGCAAGACCCGGATCGACCGCATGAAAAAAATGATTCAAAAGCTCCGGAACCTCGGTTTTGAGATTGAGCTGGACAGGGTTTTCAAAATTTCAGGGTCAGGCTCCCTGGGGCGTCCGCACCTGGCGACAGCCCTGCTGGAGACGGGCGCAGTTAAATCCACCGCAGAAGCATTCGATCTCTATATCGGGGCGGGACGCCCGGCCTATGTGCCCCGTTACAAGCTTACCCCTACCGAAGCTATCCAGTTAATCCGCTCCGCCGGGGGAGTCCCGGTTCTGGCACACCCGGGATTGAATCATTCCCTGGACCTACTCGGGGAACTGAAGGCAGCAGGACTTGCCGGCCTGGAAGCCTATCATCCTGCTCACAACCAGGAAAAGACTGCTTATTATGTCAGGTTGGCCGGGGCAAACGGCCTGATCGCAACCGGCGGATCCGATTACCACGGCCCGGGGCACCTGACCGGATGCAGGCTGGGTTCAAATACCGTACCCTACAGCATTGTGGCTGATTTAAAGAAAAACGCTATAGTTTAGGAGAATAAATTAAATTTTTTATTATTCAAAAGGGGATGTAAAAGATGAACAAAGCCAAGCGGATGGATAATCTGGCTTCCGGTGTTTTTAATGAGATGGAAGCAAAAAAACAAGCTGTAGAGTCAAGGGGGCTCAAGGTGATCGACCTTGGAGTGGGTAGTCCTGACCTCCCGCCCGCTCCCCAT
The DNA here is from genome assembly GCA_002305915.1 of Pelotomaculum sp. UBA1371. Classification (GTDB taxonomy): domain Bacteria; phylum Bacillota; class Desulfotomaculia; order Desulfotomaculales; family Pelotomaculaceae; genus DTU098. The sequence goes on from DBRJ01000004.1 coordinate 188,314, forward strand.
ATTATTGAAGCTTTTCGACATTCTGTCAACAACCCTGCTCACTACCGTTATACCCTGACAGGAACCCGCAGGCTGCACGAAGCTCTGGCAGGTTGGTATAAAAAGAGGTTCAATGTTGATTTAAACCCGGACAATGAGGTGCTCGTGTTAATGGGCTCCCAGGATGGATTGGCCCATTTGGCCATGGCTTATGTGGACCCGGGCGATATCGCCCTGGTTCCCGATCCCGGCTATCCAATTTACAGCTTCAGTATCCTGATGGCCGGGGGAGAAATCTACCCGCTGCCGCTTCTTGCAGAAAACCATTTTTTACCTGATTTCAGTAAAATACCAGCTGAAATTGCTGCTAAAGCCAAGCTGATTTGGTTGAATTATCCCAATAACCCCGTTGCTGTTTCAGCAAATAGGGAATTTTTTGAACGGGCCGTCCACTTTGCCCGTAAATACAACATTCTGATTTGTCATGACGTTGCTTATGCTGAACTGGCCTATGACGGTTTTAAGCCTATGAGCTTTTTAGAGGTTCCCGGAGCCAGGGAAGTAGGTATTGAGTTTTATTCCTTATCCAAAACCTATAACATGGCCGGCTGCCGGATCGGCTTCGCCGTCGGCAACAGTGAAGTCCTGGCAAACCTGGCTATGATCAAATCCAATATTGATTACGGCGTGTTTCTTCCTGTACAGGAAGCCGGTATTGCAGCCCTGACAGGTCCCCAGGATTGTGTGGCCAACAACGCCCGGGCCTACCAGAAGCGCAGGGATGTTTTGGTGGACGGCCTGGCCAAATTAGGCTGGAAGATACCAAAGCCGAACGCTTCAATGTTCCTCTGGGCGCCCCTGCCGCCTGGATATACCTCGTCCACCCTGTTTGTATCCGATTTTTTAAAAAAAACAGGTATTGTTGTTATTCCCGGAGTGGCCTTCGGCAGCCGGGGGGAGGGATATGTCAGGATTGCCCTGGTTGAGGACGAAAGCATCCTTGTCGAAGCCGTGGAGCGTGTCCGGAAGAACTTTTCATTTAATCCCTAACCCCTCTTTTGCTCAGCTCTATTACCTGCAGGCTCTTTGAAACCAGCCGATGTCTATTAGCGACAACCCCGGCATATACTAGTTCTGAGATGCCTGTGAGGTGATGTATCAGTGGAAGATAGGGTGGATATTACCTATCTGAGGCGGAGGATCCAAGAACTGGAAGAAAAAATCGAGCAACTGCGTTTGAGCCGCAGGGTACTGATGAACCTGATTGAAAAAATTGAGAAAGACAAGTTGGGTTTCTTAAGGCGCCTGGAAAAAGAAAACCGCAAACTTCAATTGAACAATTATCGCTACGCCCAATGGCTGCTGAGGAAAAACCGTCAGATTGTTGAACTGGAGTCGAAGCTGCAGGAAGATACCCCACATAATTCAGCAAAGAATTAGTTATCCACAGATCTATGCACAATGTGCCATAAAATGTTAATATTGGCAAAATACGATATTAGTCACAAAAAAGCGACACCCTGGACCCGGAGTGGGTCTTTTTTTTATGGTCGTTTATGGTATAATGCTCTATGATCTTAGATTCAAACTGTAAAAACTAAATTCTATTACATACTTTGTAATGTTCAAAAAGGCGGTGGATTATGCGAATTGCGATAATTGACGGACAGGGCGGGGGGATTGGCAAGCACATTACCGAAAAACTCCGCCGGGAGTTGCCTGAACATATTGAGTTCCTTGCTCTTGGCACCAATGCACTGGCAACTTCGGTGATGCTGCGGGCCGGGGCTAATGAAGGAGCTACCGGTGAAAGCGCCGTCATTTATAATGCCGCAAAGGTGGACCTAATTGTAGGCCCCATCAGCATTCTTTTGCCAAACGCCATGCTTGGAGAATTATCCCCCCGCATGGCGGAAGCCATCGCCTCAAGTCCCGCCCACAAGATTCTTTTGCCACTGAACCGCTCGGGTATTGAAATTGTTGGATTAAAATCTGAACCGCTGCCTCACTTGATTGAGGAACTGGTAAGAAGGGTAAAAGAATTTATGGCTTGATTTATCATTAAGCGTTTGCTTTTATGGCAGGATTCCTGCTTTAAGTATAGAATATATTACATATTAAGCCACAGGTCCCCGTAGTGAGGGATAATTGGGGAATCAGGTGTAAAACCTGAGCGGTCCCGCCACTGTAACCGGCATAAAGTTTCAACCCCGGAACGGGCTTGTTTTGAGTCCAACTTCATCTGCCGGAAGCCAGGATACCTGCCTGTGGTTTTCGCCCGGTACCTTCGAGGCAAAGGGGTCGGCGGGTAATATTGCCCGGTAACAACCTTCGCTCCCTAAGGAACGGGGGTTGTCTGTTTTTATCCTGGTTAACTGGCTGGTGAAATAATGAAAGGCAAGATGATCCTTGTCCTGGGAGGAGCCAGGAGCGGAAAAAGCGATTTCGCCGAGAGACAGGCGGTCCAGCTGGGAAAACGCGTTGTTTATATTGCAACCTCTGCCGTGAAGGATGGGGAAATGGCGGAACGGGTGCAAAAACACCAAGCGAGGAGGCCTGCTTCCTGGGAAACAGTTGAAGAGGAAAAAAACGTTATAGATGTGATTAGAAGGGGACATAAAGGTGATGTTTACCTCCTGGACTGCGTTACCCTTTGGATTACCAATTTACTTCTGGATGAGTGCACTCCGTTACCGGATGCTCCAGCTTCCTATGAAGATGTTCCGGTTTCCTCAGAAAAAGAAGCATGGATCCTGAAGCAGGCCAACCTTTTGGGAGACTCGGTAAGCAACGGAGCAGACCTGATTGTCGTTTCCAACGAAACCGGGCTGGGTCTTGTCCCAGAGTATCCCCTGGGTAGAGTTTTCCGGGATCTGACCGGAAAGGTCAACCAAATTCTGGCCTCTAAAGCTGAAGAGGTTTATTTTGTTATTGCCGGACTTCCCCTTAGGATTAAACCTTTCGCCGGGTTAAAAATGGAGTGATGGCAGAATGAAAACTAAGTCAATCATGGTTCAGGGAACTGCTTCCCACGTAGGAAAAAGTGTACTGGTTGCTGCGCTGTGCCGTATTTTTGTGCAGGATGGCTATCGTGTAGCCCCTTTTAAATCCCAAAATATGGCACTTAACTCCTATGTTACCAAAGACGGCGGAGAAATGGGCCGTGCCCAGGCTGTCCAGGCTGAAGCAGCCGGGATAGAACCCACCGTTGATATGAATCCGATACTTCTAAAGCCCACAGGAAATGCTTCTTCCCAGGTCGTGGTCCTGGGCCGGCCGGCAGGTAATTTCCCCGCCCAAAAGTATCATACTGAATTTGCGCCCGGCGCCCTGGACATCATTGAAGGGGCGTTGGACCGGCTGAGGATGGAAAACGATCTGATTATCATCGAAGGAGCTGGAAGTCCCGCTGAAGTGAATCTTCAGGAACATGAAATTGTGAACATGCGCATAGCCAGGATGGCCGGCGCACCGGTTCTCCTGGTTGCGGACATTGATAAAGGCGGCGCCCTGGCCTCCCTGGTGGGCACCCTGGAACTTGTTGAACCGGAGGATCGGGACCGGATCGTGGGGTTTATAATTAATAAGTTCCGCGGGGACCTTAATTTATTCCGGCCTGCCGTCGATTTTCTGGAAAAGAAGACGGGCAAGCCGGTTTTGGGTGTGGTCCCGTATTTTCAGGATTTCCGGATCCAGGAGGAAGATACGATACCTGAGGACAGAAGCAGGGGTGAACAGGTGGAGGGGCTGGGAGCAGTTGAGATAGCTGTAATCCGTCTGCCGCATATTTCTAACTTTACAGATTTTGATTCCCTGGAAGATGAGCCTGATGTCCGTCTCCGTTATATTGGCGGCAATGACTCTTTAGGTCGTCCTGATCTGATTATCCTGCCGGGCAGTAAAAACACAATTGAAGACCTGGCCTTTTTAAACCGCTCGGGACTGGCCGGCCAAATCCTGGAGCACCGGCGGGCAGGCACACCCGTAATTGGAATTTGCGGCGGCTTTCAAATGCTTGGCAGGGAATTAAACGATCCCCTTCACACTGAGTCGGAGTTCACCCAAATAAAAGGACTTGGCCTGCTGGACATATCCACCACCTTTACACCCGACAAGATTACCAATCAGGTTGAGGCTGAAGTGGCAGGTTCCGGCTTTTTTTTATACGGGGCGCCCTCATCCAGGGTCACGGGCTATGAAATCCACATGGGCAGAACAGAGTTGGCTCCCGACCTGAGACCTGCCTTTACTATCCTGGCGAGGTCAGGGGAGAAAGTTTATTTCCCCGATGGCGCTGTCAGCCGGGACGGGCTGGTGTTCGGTACATATATTCACGGCATCTTTGACAGCGATGGCTTTCGCAGGCATATAGTCAACATCCTGCGCGGAAAGAAAGGGCTTGAACCCCTTGCGGCCTCCGGAACCACATCCGTACTGGAACAAAGGCGCCAGGATTATGACAAGCTGGCAGCATTGGTTCGCGGCAGCCTTGATTTACAGAAATTATACCAGGTGGTGGGGCTGGCAGGCCCCGCCCCCGGTGGGAAACAAAAATGCCTTTAAATGCAGGTTGCCAGGTTTTCCTGGCCTATTTGCTGGACCTGGCTCTGGGAGACCCGCGGTGGCTACCCCACCCGGTGGTCTTCATCGGCAAGGCCATTGAATTTCTTGAACGCTTGCTCCGTCTTGCAGTTAAAAGCCCGGCTCTCTTACGGGCGGCCGGAGCTTTGACGGCTTTTATGATTGTAGGCGGAAGCTGGCTTTTTATTTTCTTCCTGCTGCAGTGGTCCAGTTCCTTGAACCAGTGGCTGGGGAAGGCACTCTCCATCTGGCTCATTTATACTACACTCGCTGCGCGGGGCCTGGCCGGTGCTGCGAAAGAGGTCTATTCAGCTTTAGTTAAAGGGGACCTGGCCGAAGCCCGGCGAAAAGTAGGCTGGATTGTCGGCAGGGACACGGATAAGATGGATGACAGAAGTGTTACCAGGGCAACCGTAGAAACTGTAGCCGAAAATATTGTAGATGGAATCATATCTCCAATGTTTTACGCGCTAATCGGAGGCGCCCCCCTGGCTATGGCCTACCGGGCCGTGAACACCCTGGACTCCATGCTGGGCTATAAGAATGAGCGTTATATCGACTTTGGAAGGGCTTCAGCACGCCTGGACGACCTGGCCAATTACATCCCGGCGCGCCTGACGGGGCTGCTCTTGCTGGCAGCCGCCTTCCTCTTGAGGATGCGTCCCAAAAGAGCGCTGACGGCCATAATCCGGGATTCCCGGCGCCATCCCAGCCCCAACAGCGGCATTCCGGAAGCAGCGGTAGCCGGCTCCCTGGGGATCCGCTTGGGAGGTTTAAACTATTACCAGGGCCGCGAGTCTTTCCGGGCTTATATGGGCGAAGACCTGGTTCCCCTGAAGCCCGTCCATATTCTCCAGACGGTAAAACTGATGTATCTGACCTCGGTACTTATGGTCCTGGCAGGAATGCTTGTTTTTTGTCTAAGTTTTATAGATTAACAACAGGGAGCGCTCTATATTGAAAAGCATTCTCTTCGCTTTCTACCAGTTGACAAGGCTGCCCTTACCCTGCGTGATTTTTGAGGAAAAGTCCTGCGGCCGTTCCACAGCTTTTTTCCCGGCCGTGGGTCTTCTCCTGGGTTTAATCCTGGCAGCGCTTGCCTGGGCGGCACAGTGGTGCTTTCCTGAACAGGTCAGGGCCGCCCTGCTTGTAACAGGCCTGATCGTTTTGACTGGAGGCATTCACCTGGACGGCTTCATGGACAGCATTGACGGCCTCCTCAGCGGCCGCCCCCGGGAAAGAAAGCTTGAAATCATGCGGGATAGCCGGGTGGGCGCTTTCGGTGTCACCGGAGCTGTTTGCCTGCTGCTCACAAAGTACACTCTGATTCTGGGATTGCCCGGCCAGAGCTTAACCTGGGTGCTGATTACAGTGCCCGTTCTGAGCCGGTGGAGCATGGTTTTTGCCATAACTGCCTTTCCCTATGCCAGGCTGGAAGGTCTGGGGAAGGTATACGCAGTCTATGCCGGCAGGAAGGAGCTGCTTATCGCAACCTTGATTGCGGCCCTGGTGGCCGGATTAACCTTAAACCTGCTGGGCGCCTGGCTGATGTTTGCGGGAGCGGCTTTTACCTACCTGGTCTGCAGGAGAATATCCCGCGCCCTGGGCGGACTAACGGGCGACATCTACGGCTTTATCAATGAAATGACAGAGGTTGTTTTGCTCACAGCCGTATATCCTTACCTGCAGTTGAACGCCGGAATCTAAACTATACCAGGGCATCAACCTGTAAATTATTGGAAGGAGTTTTCATCGTGCAGGACCTGGAGCACATTCACGGGGGGAACATCAATCTCGCCTCCCGCAAGTATAATCTCCCCGTTCATAAATTGCTGGATTTCAGCGCCAACATCAATCCCCTGGGACCTTCACCTAAATCAATTACAGCAGTCATGGACAACCTGAGCCTGATCAACAGCTATCCTGACCCGGACTGCCGGGAGCTTAAGGCTGTGCTGGCGAGCCACCTGGGCGTGTGGGAAGAACTGCTGCTCATGGGAAACGGGGCCGCAGAGTTAATTTACCTGCTTGTACGTGTACTTGGAGTTAAGAAGGCCTTAATCCCGGTTCCCACTTTCAGTGAGTACGGCCTGGCCGTGCTGAGCCAGGGGGGTGAAGTGCTGAATGTTACGCTGGACGAAAAAAACAGGTTTAGCCTCCCTTTAGATCATCTCGTCAAGTCTTTGGACCAGGTGGACCTTGTTTTCATCTGCAACCCCAATAACCCCACAGGCCGCCTTCTGGACGGTAAAACAGTTGAATACATCCTGGATAAAGCTTTCAGCAAAGGTGTTATGGTCCTTGTAGATGAAGCTTTTATGGACTTCATCCCAGAAAAAGAACGTTTTTCGGTGATGAAAAGGGTGGGGGATTTCCCAAATCTCGCCGTCCTTTACTCCCTGACCAAGTTTTTCGGCATACCCGGCCTGCGACTCGGGGCAATTGCAGCTTCAGTAAAACTGATCAGACGGATGAATGCTGCCAAAGACCCCTGGAATGTAAATGTGCTGGCTCAGGTGGCCGGTGCCGCCGGCCTGCGCGACCATGACTATATGGAAAGGACGGTCAGGTTGGTGCGTCAGGAAAAACAATTTCTCTTCCGCGAACTGAACCGCTTGCAAGGTTTGCAACCACTGCCCGGCGCCGCCAATTTTTTCCTGGTTAAGATCACAGAGAGCGGGCTGACCTCAGGTAAACTTACGGAACTGCTGGGCAGGCGGGGAATTATGGTCAGAGACTGCGCCGGTTTTTCAGGACTGGAGGAGCGTTACATCCGGCTGGCGGTGAAAACACATGCGGAGAATATCAAGTTAATTCATGCTCTTAAGTCAATCCGGGAGGAGATTTGTTAAATGAGCTGCCGTGTTTATCTAGTCAGGCATGGAGAAACAGAGTGGAATACCATCATGAAAGCTCAGGGGCATTCTGATGTACCCCTTTCGGATGCCGGTCGCCGTCAGGCGGATTGCCTCGGTAAGCGTCTGGCAACGGAAAAATTCAAGGGTTTATATGCCAGCGATTTAAAAAGGGCCAGGGAAACTGCCGCAATTATTTCCAAGCATCAGCAGCACAACTGCCCGGCAATAGAAACCCTTCCCGAATTAAGGGAACTTAATTTTGGGGAATGGGAGGGCATGACCATGCAGGAAGTTGCAGCGCTTTTTAATGATGACCTTAAACGGTGGTGGGAAAATCCTGTGTCCGTAAGGATCCCCGGCGGTGAAACCATGGGTGAGCTGGCCGATAGATGTCTGGGCGCCCTTAAACAGATCGTTCGCCGCCACAACGGAGGAAATGTCCTGATCGTAACCCACGGCGGGCCCATCAGAACCATTACAGCCAGCGTCCTGGAAATGGATTTGAACAAATACTGGCGACTCCAGATGGATAACGCCTGTCTCAGTATTATCGACTTCCCCCAGTGGGAAAAGGGCATTCTTATGCTCTTTAACGACTGCAGCCATCTTACCTTTACGGGCAATCAAAAATAGGGAACTTCACGGCACCAACTTACGAGCGAAACAGGGGGATTAAACTCTAGAAAACAATATTTGCCCTCCTGCTATTACCAGATGGAGATTATAATCATGGTCCAGCAGTAAAACGTCTGCGTCAAATCCTTCGGCAATCTGCCCTTTACTGGTTAGGCCCAGAATACGGGCAGGGTTCGTAGAAGCGAGGCGCATGGCCTGCGGTAAGGTGAGACCGCATGAACGGGCCATATTTTTCACGGCAGCCAACAAGGGAACGGTGCTCCCCGCCAGCCTGCCACCAGCCATGGTTGCCTTGTTCCTGCTGACTTCAAGATCCCGGCCCCACAACCTGTAACGCCCTTCCGGCAGGCCTGCCACTGCTACAGCATCGCTGATTAACAACAAATCTTCTCTTTTTAGCTGCCACAGCATTTTTAACAAACAGGGATGAATATGCACACCGTCAGCAATAACATCTACAGAAAAACCATCGGAGAAAATGGCTGCCCCTGCGGGTCCCGGTTTCCTGTGATGCAGCCCGGCCATGGCGTTAAAAATATGGGTGACATGCCTTAAGCCCAGTTGCCCGGCTTTAAGGGTTTCTTCGAAGGTTGCCCCTGAATGGCCCACTGCGGGAATAACCCCACTGGCAGCTAACATTTCTACAACCTCCAGTCCACCCGGCAGCTCAGGGGCCAGGGTTGTGACTTTGACCGTCCCGCACCCTGTGGCCAGTAGCTCTTCAGCAATTTTCAAGTCAGGCTGTTTCAAGGTTTTTTGTTCCATTGCCCCGTTGAAACGCGGGTTTAAAAACGGGCCCTCCAGGTGTGTGCCCAGGACCCGAGCCCCCTTTTCCTGCCCGGCATATCGCGCCACCGCAGCCAGAGCATCAGCCATTTGCTCCAGTGGCGCCGTTGCAACAGCAGCAACAAGCCCGGTGGTACCGCACCTTCCATGGTAAGCAGTGATTTGCTCCAGGGATTCGCGGGTGCCGTCCAATACGTCGGCGCCGTACCCACCATGCACATGAAGATCAATTAATCCCGGGGCAATATAAAGACCTTCGGCAGATATGGTTTTTACCCCGGAAAGCTCCTCGCCGGTTTTTAAAAACCTTATTTTACCCTTTGATACGGCCAGACGGTTGTTGGGCTCAAGGGTCCCGGTCACTATCGTACCGCCGCAGATAATAAATTCATCCATGTTCCGAATCACCGCCTCTCGTCTGACCAGTCACCCTCTTTGGAGTTATGCCGGCCGAAACGCATTGATTTGCCTCCCCGTGGAACAATAAACATAAAAGGGAGGTGTTTTTATGGACAGTAATGATTCCTTTTTTCAAAGCCGTGTTCCGTGGAGCAGCGAGCCCAGCTTAAAGGAAATGACCGCGGAGGTTGGAGTGGATTTCGACCGTTTTATCGAAGGTATCAAGGATGATAAAAATGATTCCGAAATGGCTCAAGAATTTAATGTCTCAGAAGAGTTAATCTATCATCTCAAGGATCATTTCTATACCCACGGGGTTCATTCAGTTGTAGGACAAGACTGATATGTTTTCTGGGCCAGTTGACCTGCAACTGACAGGATGCAGGCTGAAGGTTGAGAAAGTGTTAAGAGAGGTGCCGGGGGAACCATCCCCTTGACACCTCCTTTGCTACCTTTGTCTTCTTAAACTTTTGCGCCGCACTCATAACAGAATTTAGCCTTGTCTGTGAGTTTGGCCCCGCACTTTTTACAGTTGCCGGTTTTCTTTAGTTTTGCGCCGCATTCCGGGCAAAACTTGGCGTTTTCAGCAAGGGGCGTTTCACATTCCGGACAGGCGGCACGAATAGTCTCATCCCAGTTTTCCTGGCTCAGCTTTTTATCTTCCTGCGACATCCTGGCGTGGGCCCAAACCTCCTCTACAGAATGGCTCGCCTGGGCTGCTGACATCTCCACACCCAGGTCCGGCGCACACTGCTTGCATAACCCCCTCCTGGTATTCCAGCAACTCTTGCGGCAAACCCAGGAAGAACAACGCGGGCACTGGGCAAAATCCGGCTTCAATTTCTCCATAGCTTCCACAAAGGCCTCATCGTGCGCCTTTTCCCAGGAGGCGGAACGAACCCTCTCACCGATATCGGCAGCCCGGCCTATGATTCCACCAAAAATGTTTCCCGCTGCCTCAAGCACATTCGTCATCTTACCGGTCATGGAGGCCTTGAAAGGCGTACGATAACCCGTGCCGCACCGGTCGCAATAAAACTCAAACTGGAATCCCTGATTTGTACTCTGGTCACTATAATTTCGGGTAAACTCAATTTTTTCCGCCATCACAGTATTCTCCTTTCGCCGTAGCGACCACTGGTCTCCCAGGCAGCAAATTAAAATAAGCAGACTTTGTATAATAAGCCTCGCCAGCATTATTCTACATAAAGACAGGCAAATCCTATTGCATTAACCCGAAAACCTGTTTATTTTCAGGCATACTTGTACTATTTGAGAGAATAATGGAGCCCCGGGGCTAATGCAGAATAAAGAGGTTTATGCTATAATAGACCAATACTATTTTGGACGCAAATGCCGGTTTAAACGGCGGGGAGGTATGGCTTATGTGGCCGGGAAAATTTGATAAAATGGGACTGACTTTTGATGACGTTATGATTATTCCAGCTGCTTCGGAAATCCTGCCCAGGGACGTGGATACAACATCAAATCTAACAAATACTATCAAAATCAATATCCCTCTTATGAGTGCAGGGATGGATACCGTTACCGAATCAAGGATGGCCATTGCCATTGCCCGTGAAGGGGGTATAGGTGTAATTCACAAAAACATGCCTATAGAACGTCAAGCCCTCGAGGTAGACCGGGTTAAACGTTCTGAACACGGTGTGATTTCGGATCCGATTTACCTTGCCCCGGACAACCTGGTTCGTGAGGCTCTGGTTTTAATGGAGAGATACAGGATTTCCGGGATTCCGGTTACCGTTAACGGCAAGTTGGTAGGGATCCTGACTAACCGTGACCTTCGTTTTGAGCAGGACTTCAGCAAGAAAATCGGGGATGTCATGACCAAGGAGAACCTTGTAACTGCACCGGTAGGTACAACCCTGGAAAACGCTAAAGTAATCCTTCAAAAATATAAAATCGAGAAATTGCCCATTGTTGATAATGACTTCAATTTACGCGGCTTAATCACCATCAAGGACATAGAAAAATCACGGCAGTTTCCCAACTCAGCCAAAGACGGACGGGGCCGCCTGTTAGTGGCAGCTGCAGTGGGCGTCGGCTCCGACACCATGCAAAGGGTAGAGGCCCTGGTAAAAGCAAATGTTGATGCCATAGTCGTAGATACAGCTCATGGCCATTCCAGGGGGGTCCTGGAAACCGTGTCAATAATAAAAGAGAAATACCCGGAAGCTTCCGTCATTGCCGGCAACGTAGCTACCGCAGAAGGTACCCGGGACCTCATTGCGGCAGGAGCCGATGCAGTCAAGGTGGGAATAGGCCCTGGTTCCATTTGCACCACCCGTGTTGTTGCGGGAATTGGTGTTCCCCAAATCACGGCGGTTTACGACTGCGCCAGTGAAGCAGCGGGGCATGGTATACCGATTATAGCAGACGGGGGCGTCAAGTATTCCGGCGACATCACAAAGGCAATCGCTGCCGGAGCAGATGTCGTAATGCTGGGAAGCATCCTGGCCGGTACGGAGGAAAGTCCTGGAGAGCTGGAGATTTATCAGGGGCGCAGTTACAAAGTATACCGTGGGATGGGTTCCCTTGCCGCCATGAAAGAAGGCAGTAAAGACCGTTATTTCCAGGAACAGACTGATAGTGAAAACAAACTGGTGCCCGAAGGAGTAGAGGGGCGGGTACCCTTTAAAGGCTCTTTGTCCGAGTCGGTGTATCAGCTGATTGGTGGTCTGAGAGCCGGCATGGGTTATGCCGGATGCCGTACCATCAGCGAATTGAAAACAAAAACAAGATTTATCCGCTGTACAGCTGCCGGACTGAAAGAAAGCCATCCCCATGATGTCGTGATTACGAAAGAAGCGCCTAACTACAGCATCCGTTAAATCATTTGAGAACCTGCTACAGAAAGAACAATCCGGGGCATAAACTAGCCCTAAAGACGGATTGAAAACCATAAGAACCTGCAATAGCCGGAAGAATCCGGGCGTTGCAGGTTCTGACTTTTAAAAAAAGCTTTTTAAAACAGCTTATTTTCAAACAGCATGGCCTCAAAAAGATCGATGGCGTCTTTTCTTACATGTTTGCCCATCCTGACCATAAAAACGTTTGCCGGGTGTTCAATAATATCGGGGTCATCAGTGGCTCTTCTTTTCAAGCCTACTGAGCCAAAAAGTTTAGCCAGCATTTTTTGATAAGTGAACAATTCCAGGCGGCTGTTCTTTAAATCCCAGTGCCAGCAAAATTCAATGGTTACAACTATATAGTTTTCTAAAACGGGATTACTGAAAGCTTCCTTTAAGAGGGCTTCGGCAATCCCATATTTTCGCCATTCCGGGCTGATCTCGATACCGCCCAATTCCAGAATAAGCGGGTGCTTGCTCCATCTGCTGTATTCATCAGGATAATGGAAAGTAAGGTACCCGATAATCTCCAGACCGTGCCTGGCAATATAAACCATTCCCTCAGGCAATTTCGAAATCGCAATGAGCGCTTCTTTTTGTTTGGCGGTGGGACGAAAGTTTGTCAACTTCCTGTTCATGAAGAGGCTTTCCAGCTTGGCCGCCTTTACGGGACCTTCCAAAAAAACCTCGCCCTGGGAAGTTTGAATTGATTCAACTTCGTAACAGGCTATGCTCATAAGGTTTCACCTCCGGAGGCCTTTAATAGAATTCCTCGCGCTACCGCTGAAGGATTAATATCGACCATTCGGACCTTATTTTAGACCTTTCAGATTTATTATATGGCATCAGGGAGTTTTTAATCAAGTTATATATTCCTTCCTCGAACATTTTCCAAATAAATATATGTTGAATTATGTAGGAAATATTTTATATTATCAAATATGTAAATTAAAGGAAATCTAATACTGGTGGTTGAATCCTTTATGAAACACAAATAATTCTCCAAGGAAGGTGAATCTTTTAAATGGGTGGGAAACTTAATTCCCTGACCGATGTCTTGAAAAAAACACTTTTCTTTTTTGAAGCCCTGTCGGTAGCTGAGTTGGCGCCCCATGTCCAGAGGAAGATGCTGAAGGATTACTCCCTGCCGCAGGTGGAAGAAAAGGTCAACCTTTGCCTCAAGCAGAATGAATGTTTTTACCGGGAAAAGGATTACTGGCGCCTGAACCTGGAAGGGAACAAGGAAAACGATCAGTTTTACTCCTTGCTTCTAAAAAAGGGCCAGCCACAAAATCTTCGTGAGGTTTTGAAAAACACAAACACCAAAAAGAGAAAGGTAAAAAAACTGCTTTCAGAGGAAGCCAGCCTGATTAGCGACGGGAGATTTATTCAACTGGACAACGGTTACTGGGGCTTAACTGAATGGGAGGTTGAAACAAGTCATTACTCGTTAAAAAATTTAGTTATCAAAGCAATGAAAATTCACCCTGGTGGACTCTCTTTGCAACAGCTGCATAAGGTAATTAATTCCTGGCGAGAAACGGACATCAAGACCCTGGAAGGAGTTCTTCGAAAACTACCCTACTTTGAATTAGCAGGCGAAGAGGTCTGGAGTTACAATCCCACAATAAGGGTCCTGTATGAAGATTTGCTAAAAAAGTTTCTGCTGATGATCAATAAGCAAAAAACTCGCTGGCATCGCAGCAAAGCACAGTGGAAGAGCAAATATGATTCAATTCAAAAACACTACCAGGAGGCTGTGACTGGAAAAAGGGAAGCCGCAGCCGCACTGGCCGAAAAAATGGAACTGGAGGGTCAGCATGAATACTTATTAACACAGATGGCCGAAAAAGACCTCCTTCTCTCATTACGCAAGAGAGAGATTCTACGTTACAGGGAACATATCAACAAACTGGAAGCAAAGTCCAACAGCATTCTTTACCAGTGCCGCCTCTGGGTCAAACGGACAAAGGAAGCGCAGGAGGAAATTGCTAGACAAAAGGAACTCCTGGCTAAAACCCAGGGCAGTCTCGAGGGCCTTTTTACCAAACTCCAGCAATATAAAGAAAAAGACCGGGAAAACAAGGCCAGGTTAGCTGAAATGAAGGAACAGCATAGTACCAGGATAGCAGAACTACAAACCGAAATTGTAGAACTCAAGCAGAAAGCAGATCGGGAGAGGACCTCCCATATTATCGAACAGCGGCGCATGCAGGAAGAAATCAATGCCCTGAGCAACGATTTGAAAAAGTCGCTCAGAATGGAGGAGGAGCAGCAGAGGTCTTATCTCTTGGCCCAGCAGGAACTGGCCGCTGCCAGGGAAGAAAACAAGGACATCGAAAGGAGGTTAAAAAATCCCCTGGTGCGCTTTATCATCAAGATTTGCGGGTTTTTTGGCAAATATTACAGACAATCGTTCTAACAGGGATTTCAGGATTGGAGAGAAACAAGATCTACCTGTGCAAATTTAGAGGCTGTTGAATAAAATAAAGCGGAATCCAACAAAAATAAACGTACGGGTTCCCGGTAAGATTAAAACTCACCACAGCATTAAAGGAAAATTTAACGCATTTAAAAAGAGGAGAGTAAGATCTTGATTTATTTCGACAGCGCTGCTACATCCTGGCCTAAGCCCAGGGAAGTCTGGGAAGCGATGGAACACTGCATCAAATTTGCAGGAGCCAATCCGGGCAGATCCGGACACCAGATGGCTCTTAAGGCGGGCCGTCTGGTGGACGAAGCCAGGGAACTGCTGGCCTCGTTGTTTAAAATCCAAAACCCCGACCGGATCGTGTTTACCTTAAATGCAACGGAGGCTTTGAACCTCGCCTTAAAGGGCTTTTTGAAAAAGGGGGACCATGTTGTAACCAGCTCCATGGAACACAACTCAGTGACACGCCCGCTGCACGTTTTGCGGGGAAAAGGGGTTGAGGTAACCAAGGTCCCCTGCTCCGCAGATGGTTCGATCAAAGTAAAAGATATTGAAGCAGCGTTAAGACCGAACACTGCCGCTGTAGTTATTACTCATGCCTCAAATGTCACGGGTACGCTCATGCCCGTTGGTGAAATAGGCCAGCTCACTAAAAAAAAGGGGGTACGCCTGATTGTCGACGCTGCCCAAACAGCCGGAGTTTTCGACCTGGATGTTACTTTTATGGGCATCCACCTGCTGGCGTTCCCGGGGCACAAGGGGCTTTACGGTCCCACTGGAACCGGTGGACTATATATTGCCGAAGGCCTGGAACTGACACCTCTCAAGGAAGGCGGCACAGGCAGCAAATCAGAAATCCCGGACCAACCGGACCTGATGCCGGAACGTTATGAAAGCGGTACAATTAATTCAGTGGGCCTGGCCGGTCTGGCGGCAGGTTTAAAATTTATTAGAAGGGAGGGCATGGATCAGATTAGAAGTCATGAAATGAACTTAACCCGGCGTTTTTTGGAAGGGGCGGCAGATATTAAAGGACTCACTGTGTACGGTCCAAAAGAGCTTTACGCCAGAGCGCCCGTAGTTTCCTTCAGCCTGGAGGGAAAGCCGGCCGGAGTAGTTGGGACCATGCTGGATCAGCAATATAAAATCGCCTGCCGGGCAGGCCTGCACTGTGCCCCGGACGCTCATAAAACTCTGGGTACATATAAGCAAAAACTTGTTCGTTTCAGCTTTTCCTATTTCAACGATGAAAGAGAGGTTGACACTGCCATCCGTTCCTTGCAGGAGATTGCCGCCATACCACCGGAGAAATTCAATAAAAAAGAAGATAAATCCTGCGGCTGCTGAAAACTTTTCCAGATCTCAAAACTCTCAAAACTCGATGCCCTGGCGTGCCTCTACGCCATGATAATAGGGATGGTTCACGAGAGTAACATCGCTGACCACATCCCCCACTTCAATAATCTCCCTGGGCGCGTAACGGCCGGTAAGGACAAGTTCCATTTCATCAGGCTTATTCTTAATCAGTTCCAGAACGTCCTTTAAAGGAATCAGCTTAAAGTCCAAAGCGACATTGATCTCATCGAGAATGACCAGATCATAATAGTTTTCTGCGACCACCTTTTTTGCCAGGGCCAATCCCTCAAGGGCCAGGCGGATGTCAACCTCAGCCGGCTCCTCCTTGCTTACAAAGGTTTCCAGTCCGGATTGAACAATGGTCAGATTCGGAAGATATTTGTCCGCCGCCTTGAGCTCCCCGTAATTCTTGCTTCCCTTCATGAACTGAAGCATAAAGACTTTCCCGCCGTGGCCAATAACCCGAAGAGCCAGGCCCAGGGCAGCTGTGGTTTTCCCCTTTCCGCCTCCCGTATAAACATGGACCATGCCTCTTCTATGTGTTTTTGTTCCCACTGTTTTACCTCCTTTAATGATCTTAACCTGTTAAACACTTCGCACCGGCCTGGAAGCGTTTTTTTCTCCTCATAAGATCCGTAAATGCCTCCAGGCGGGTTGTCATTCCGGCTTTTCCGGTCTGCTCGTCCAGGAAAAAAGTGAGCACAGGAATATCATAGTCTTTACTGACCCTGGGCAGGATGGTCCGGGCAACAATTTCCGGGATGCAGGTAAAGGGCGCCAACTGGATGATGCCGTCAAAACCCCGCTTGGAATAGAGTATGGTATGCCCTATGGAATCACGGCCGTGTCCGCCGACCAGTTCCGGCAGGTAGGGAGAAGCCGCCTCTTTTATGGTCAGACCATGAGTTGTCTCATTCCAGGTATTGTCCCGGGTCCAACCGGTCAGAAACATGGATCTCTCCACCTCAACACCAAGATCGCCCAGGGTTTCTTCAATCTCCAGGTTGCTTGCCGGCTCCAGGAGTACATAAATCTCCCCGACAATTCCCACCTTTAGGACCTCTCTGGAAGAATCCTGGGGAATACTGCGCAGGGCTTCCAGGGCCGCCGCTTCCGCTTCGGCGATTTGCTCCATGGTATAGGCCCCGCTAATCCAGTCCAGCACCTTTTTATATACAGCGGTTGTGGTTCCGCGCTTTATTTCCCTGGGCCGGACCACGTGGCTCAGCTTCTCGGCGTTGTCCAGGGCCTGGAGCATGCGCCAGCCGCGCTTAATACAATCAATAATTCCCCTGATGGAAACGCGGGCTTTATTCAGAGCCCTGACGTTCTTAATAAAATTAAGAGGGTAAAGGCGTGGCGGTTCGAATACAATCATTTTTAGATCATAACCCAGATCCTGCAAAATTTTATGGTGGAGCATGGCGTATTCCCCCGCCCGGCAGGGACCCACACCTCCACTGGTAACTATTGTCCCTGCCCCCATTTCAACGGCTTCAAGATAAGTACCCATTAATATTTTGAGAGGAAAACAGGCAAATTCAGGGGAATGGCGTACCCCCAGGTCCAATGTCCGCTTATTGGGACGAAGAGGTACTACAACCTCATTGCCCAGATCCTCCAGCAGCAATTTAAAGGCCCGCCAGGACTCCCCCATCCGGGGAAACGTTACTTTTGACATAAATGTGCCTCCTTCCGGCGCCTGACCATATCGACGAAAGCCTCGAGACGGGTAGCCATTCCCGCCTCACCTGTATGCTCATCTATCATCAGGGTCATAAAGGGAACATTTCTATGCTTCTTGGCTTCCATTTCAATCAGTTTGTTAAGCAGGGAGTCCGGGCCGCAACCGAAAGCTGTTAAATGGAGGATTCCGTCGATGCGGCCTTGCTTGAATAACAGGTGCGCCGCCTTAAGAGCAATATCGCTGAGGGTCCAAAAAAGCCTCTTGGGCAGGTCACAATTCTTTTGCAGGGCAAGCAGAGCCGGATGAATGTTCTCGGCAGTCATAACCATAACACCCAACTGGCGAAGCTTTTCAACAATGTTGACACTGATAAAACTGTCGTAAATTGCGTAAGGATAACCAAGAACCGCAAACTTCAGGTTTACTTTGGTTTGACTGCCGGCTTTGCCGGTTCCGGGACTTTTTAGAAGTTCCATAGCCTCCGGGGGGCTCCAGCCTTTCCTTAGCAGCCGTCTAAAATGGTAATGAACACCTAACGCCTTCAGATAAGCGCGAATTGTGGTTATTCTATCTGCGCCAAAATACCTGCCGATTTCACTATAAGCATTTAATAAGGAAAGCCGTCCCTGACGACTGTCCATACGTACATCGATAATCGGCGGCAGATTATCAACAGAGTACTTAATCATGTCCGGCAACCCCAGAAATTTGGGGCAATAAACAGTTTTTCCATTGAGACATACCACCCGGGGAATAAAGAGATAATCGACTTTTCCCTTCAGTTCCATAACGTGACCGTAATACAGCTTGATAGGAACACAGACATCCGCGAGAGCTTCACGGATCCCATCATCTAGGATACTTTTGGTTGTCCTGCCGGAAGGAATCACCTGGACACCGATTTCATTAAAGAAGGCCTGCCACATTGGGAAATAAAGATAGAATAACAGTGCGCGGGGAATGCCTACTCTAACAGCCAACCAGTATTTCCTCCTTTTGTTTCTTAATAGTTGTAATTTATCATACTTGACTGGAAAGCAGGTTATACCTGCTTCTTCTTACTCTATAATTCTCGTCTCACCAATAAATTCCTCCAGCAATCTTTAACAAATCAAGGTTCCCATAATTGAGAAAGGGATCATACCAATAAAAAAAGATGCCTGTTCAAGGCACCTTTTACTCTGGGAAACAAATGCCGGATGTTACTGGATGGGAACACGGTGGGCTTTTTTCAGGCTCCTTTCAGTTTTCGGCATCCTAATTTCCAGCAACCCGCTCTGCAGGCTGGCCCTGGCTTCCTCAGGCTTAATCTCGGCAGGCAGGGGCAGGGTACGGCTAAAGGAACCGTAATACCGTTCTGAATGAAACACGTTATCTTCCTCCAGATCATGGAAGCGCTTCAATTCACCCCGTAGACTTAATGTATCGGGCGTCAAGGTAACTTCGATATCATCTTTGGACTGAATCCCGGGAAGTTCAGCAGTAGCCACCACTTCGCGGTCGGTCTGGTAAAGGTCCACCCTGGGGCCATAGGGTTCACCGGCCAGAATACCCCTTCTTAGAAAGTTCTGGTCAAAGAATCTGTTCATTTGATTTCTGAGATTGGATATTTCCCCCAGGGGATCCCAGCGCATAATGCTCATTTAATCACCTCAATATAATAATTTGATAATAACTTTCTCGCTTCTACCTGTTTTTATACGTTTATTTCATTGTAAGGATAGAAAACTAAAAGGAGGAAAAAAAAGTTCCTTGAAGAAAGATTTGAACAAAGATAGAGCTGGGTTTCTAAAAGCAAGACAGGCATGTCCAGGATATGCGAATAAAACTCTCTGTTAGAAAGGAGAAAACAGTTGTCTCATTTAAAAGAACGAACTATCTCGTCTGAAATGATTTATCGCGGTAAAATCATTAATCTGAGGGTTGATACCGTAGCCCTGCCCCAGGAGGGCCAAACAGGTACCCGGGAAGTAATTGAACATGCCGGGGCGGTAGCTGTGGTACCCGTGACAGGGCAAGAGGAAGTGCTTCTGGTCAGGCAGTACCGGCACGCCGCCGGCAAAACCATACTGGAAATACCGGCAGGCAGAATTGAACCCGGCGAGGACTTGGCAGAAAGCGCCAGGCGTGAATTACTGGAGGAAACGGGGTATGTGGCAGAACACCTGGAAAAACTGCTAACTTTTTATAGCACACCGGGTTTTACAAATGAACAACTTCATATATATCTGGCTACCGGCTTAACTTTAAAAGAGCAGGACCTGGATGAAGACGAGTTTATCGACGTCCTGAAAATTCCTTATCTAAAAGCCCTGGAGATGATCTGGACCGGGGATATTTGTGACGCCAAATCCATTGCCGGCATACTATCAGCCCATTATCTAAAAAAAATTAAACCGGCTGGGGTTTTCTAAACCCGGCCGGTTTTAGTAACTTACCTTCCGGTCTGATACTCTTCAAAAACTATTTCTTGACCTGAGAGGCGGGCCAACCGCGGCCTGGGTGTTTGTCGATCCCGCTCGGGAGCATGCCGCCGATCTGCAATACAGATTACAGTGGGAGCAAGTCTCAATGCTATTACCTTTGCCGAACGGTCACCGCCTGCTCCAGCGTGGACCACCCCCCGGCAGCTCCCCATGACCATTACGCTGCCGCCGGATACGACCTCAGCTCCAGGGTGGATGTCGCCCAGAACAACTACATGTCCCGGGTATTGGACACGCTGTCCGGAACGAAGAGATCGCTTAACCAAATAGGCTGCTTCACCTGAAAAAGGAACTGCTTTAGGGGCGGTAACTGCCTGTCTTGAAGAATTATCAGAAAAACAAGTTTTCAACACGGCCTGTTCTTCTTCAGCATTGGGCACCAGCCCGAACTGACGGCAAATATTTTCCAGTTCACTCTTTTGATTCTCCGGGATCGCCTGTTGGCCATTGAAGAAGGAAAACTTAGCGCCTTTAAAAAATCCTTTGGCTGATTCCATCTTTTTTAAAAGGGTGTTACGGATCTCTTCGTATTCGCGGTTTGGATCGAGGACAATCACGAGGCCGTTCCTTGTTCCTTTAAATACAACCATTTCCCTACCCATAATGACCACCTCTCTTCCACATATTTCATGCGAATAAAATAATATTCGATTCCTTTTGACCTTTTCCCTCTTGGTTTTGAAAATTAAGAACAAAAATTTAAAAAAACAACGAATCCTTGCGGCAATCCCGCTCTAACTCAAAGACAACTTTGAGGACATAAAAACAAAAATTCCTTCTTTTTGTATTTCCAGGCGTATTACCTGTACAATTCGAAGGGATATTTAATGTAAATACAGTATGTTTATTAGGATAATACCCCTGCCGGGCATGGGGATTTAAGGGGAAACAAATGAAAATCTACCGTGTAGCTGCTTCAATCATCCGTTACAATGGCAAAATTCTGATCGCCCAGAGGCTGCGAGATGTTCACATGGGCTTAAAGTGGGAATTCCCCGGGGGAAAGATTGAACCGGGTGAAAGTGTTGAAGAATGTTTGATCAGAGAAATAAAAGAGGAACTTGACCTGGAAATTGAGGTGGACGGCGAATTCACCGTTGTAGAGCACCAGTACGAAGACAGGAAGATCTTCCTTCACTGTCATTGGTGCAACTATCTGGGCGGGGAAGCAAAACCGAAGGACTGCCGGGACTTTAGATGGGTAAACTTAGAGGAACTCAAGGTCTACGATTTTGCCGGCGCTGACCTTACAGTCGTCCGGCTTTTATTGGAAGAGAATTGAAAAATAATGCCCGGCAACGGGACCTGGCAGATCCAGTCAAAAAACCGCTATTAAGACAATATACGGAAAAGAGTTTGGGCTGACAACCGGGACGAGGTTTATTTAGAAGGGTAGCAGGTAACCTTCCCTGGAAAACTGCAACAACGAAGGCTGCCGGAGCAACTGGATGGAAGGCAGCTTGGAAATGACCCTGAAAACATTTTCGGAAACCAGAATTTCTGAAAGATGGAGGGTATTTTTAATCCGGATTATCCGGGCCTCATGCAGGCTAGCCAAACCAAGACTTTTTTGGCAGGCACGGAGAACTGCCCGGTCGTCGGGCAGCACCATGGGCAGCATAGCCCGTTGGATGAAGGTACTGGTAAGGGCATTTGTATAAACAGATTTCCTGTCAAATTTGGCAACAAGACGTTCGGTTGTGAAATCAGCCAGGCCAATGCCATAGGCATTACCCCTCGTCTCCGGGGTCAGGTCCAGGACCACGATTCTCTTGATCCTTGGTGATGCCGGCTCCGGCGCTCCCTGGATCCGCAGGCGGCCGATAACATTGGTATCCATACCTGTACCGCTGATATTCTTGCCAATTTCATCTACAATTAAGATATCCAGGTCATCTACAGGAAGCCGGGGTAGGTAGCTACGGGCTTCTTCCAGAAGGGCTTTCTCGGCGTATACAAAATCCTCCGGGTTAATTGCGGCCACTTTCGCCGTTTGTTCATAAGCGTCTTCCAGAATGGCCAGTCCCAGTACCACCGGGGCTGCTTTAAGCACACACTGCCCCCCCTCGGCCACAGCCCGGGAAAGCAGGTCAGGCCGGCAGCGGTGCAGGGATGCCGCCCCCTGCGGCCCCCCCAGACCCACAGCCAGCATTTTCAGCAATCCGCTTTCATGATCTCCATGAAATGAAGTATGGGGTTTTACCCGGTTAACCACGACTAGCGCATCACATTTTAGTACACAACTGTTTAGATACACATCTCCATAAAAGGCCTGCCCGGCTACAAAGCAGTCTGTTGAGCATAGCAAAGCCGCCCCTGTGCTGTCTTCCGTGATCCCCAGAGAGCAGAGCAGTTCCCTCTGGCCCTCCGGTCTGCCCCCGCCGTGGCTGCCCATTGCTGTAATTAGTACCGGACGGCATCCCAGAGATTTAACATAGTCTGCTGTTTTCCTCAGGATTTTCACTATGTTGCGAATACCCCTGCTCCCTACGGTAAGGCCCACTGTCATTCCGGGCTGCAACTTTTGATCCAGAGCCGAGCAGGCCAGGGCGGCCTGTACGGCCGCCCCGGGATCAGGCAGACCCCGGGGAGTAAAGATCTGCCGGACTTTGTACATTTGCAGGGAACTCATTTTTATTTGACTCGTCCATCCTCTTCTTTATTATCGGGTCCAAAGGATACCCCCTGAACATTTACGTTCACCTGCAGAACTCTCAGACCGGTCATGTTTTCTACGGCAGTTTTAACGTTGCTTTGAATCTTACCGGCTACGTCCTGAATGCGGGCCCCGTAATCTACAATTACAAAGAGATCAATTAAAGCCTCTTTTTCTCCGACATCGGCCTTAACACCCTTGGAAAGGTTCTTGCGACCGAGCCTTTCCGCAATACCACCGGCTATGCCGCCGCTCATGGCCGTTACGCCTTCAACCTCAACAGCGGCGAGACCGGCTATAACCTTGACTACATCATCAGAAATTTTAATCGAACCAATACCGTCCCCTTTAAGGATATACTGATTCTCAGGATAATCCATTCAAGCACCTCCCTAGTATTTTGCCTAAATTATACCACCTGGTGATAATTGGAGTCTACAAAAAGCCAGGTAAAGATTTTTTACAAAGGAATGATAGCTAAAGGAAAAGCGCTCTTCAGGAAGAATATTCTTTTTTATTTAAAAAATAAAAAAATTACAAGGAGGATCTGCTTATGTCGCTTTACCGCACGATGTTGTTTACACCCGCCAATGATCTGCGCAAAGTTGGCAAGGCTCTCATGTTAAAGGCGGACGGAGTGGTTTTAGACCTGGAGGACGCTGTGGCCATCAGTGAAAAAACCAGGGCCAGGCTGGCACTTAAGGAGGCCCTGGCCCTCCCCCGTTCAGGTGACGTTTTTATCCGGGTCAACAGCGCTCAAACAGATTACATCCTGGCAGACCTGCTGGCTTCTGTAACAGACGGGGTTAAGGGGCTTGTCCTGGCCAAGTCCGAATCGGCAGAGGAAATCCGGCAGGTGGACTGGGTTATTGGTCAGCTGGAAAAGGAAAGGGGGCTTCCGACCGGTTCCCTGGAGATTATCCCCTTTATTGAAAGTGCGAACGCAATTGTTAACGCCTACTCTATTGCTTCTGCCTGTAAAAGGGTAAGCAGAATGTTTTTTGGAGGCGTAGATTACGTGCTCGATATAGGTACCAGTTTTTCCAGGGGCGGTTCAGAGATATTTTATGCACGGGCCCAACTTGTCGTTGCCTCCCGGGCAGCCGGCATTGAAGCGCCGATTGATACGGTTTATCCGGACTTTAAGGATATTGAGGGACTGGTTGCCGATGCCAGGGCGGTACGCCAGATGGGATTCCAGGGAAAACTGGCTATTCATCCCAACCAGATCGGACCGTTAAACGAAATTTTCATGCCGACTGAGGAAGAATTGGCCTGGGCCAGGAAGGTAGTTGCAGTTTTTGATGAATCGGAAGCGAAAGGGCAGGCGGTCCTGCAGGTAGATGGAAAAATGATTGAATATCCAATCGCCAACAGGGCCAGGCGAATCATGCATTTAGCAAAGCTTCTGGCGGAAAAAGAAAAACAGCATTAAATCTTAAGTAAACGATACAATAAACAGCAGGGGAATTGCCTGTTATAAGCGACAGTTGTCCTTTGTCGCAGGGTTTAAAAACGCTGCCGGCCTTAACTTGCAGCAACGGGCCGGGGCTGTTAAAATATTAAAGTGTAGGCTTTTCAAACCAGCCAAGGAGGCTTCTGCCATGCTGAAGAGCAAAGTGCTGTTGCCCAGCGACGGATCGTCAACTTCACTAAAAGCTGCGGCTTATGCCGCCCGACTGATGAAAATGAACAAGGACATGAAACTGTCAGTACTTGTTGTGCTGCCGGGGGATAGTATTTTGGTGAATTCAAAAAACGGGGGGGAAAATATTATGGAGCCCCTCGCCCGGGAGATACAGGACAGGGGGAGGGAGATCCTGCAAAAGACCGTCGAGATTTTCAGTAACGAGGGGTTAAGCGTAGACGGCTTGATTGACAGGGGAGACCCTGCAGAGGTGATCCTCGCTCATGCAGAACGGGGGAATTTTGATCATATTATAATGGGCAGCCGCGGCGTCAGCGAATTGCGGGGTGTGGAACTGGGAAGTGTCAGCCACAAGGTGATTCACCTGGCCAACTGCAGGGTTACCCTGGTTAAATAGGCTAATCTGCGATTTTACGAACATACAGAACAATAAAGGGCAGAATCGAAAAAAATTCCTTTTTCCCGAAAAGAATCAGCCAGACCATATGTTCTCTCAGCACTGCCCAGGAAGGGGCGGGTTTCAGCAACTCGTCCCTTAATTCCAGAAGATTTGAACGGGCTTCTGTGAAACGGGAGGGATCCTCAATTTTTGAAAGGATTTGAGCGATGGTGCGATCCAGGGGCGAAACTTCCTCCGACTTCAAGATATCTTCTAAATTATTGGACAAATCCGCAAAAACTTCCCTGTGTTCTTCCGCCGTCAACTCCGTTCCTGAACCCCTCAGGCGGTTTTCCAAATCTTTGATGAGATTCTCAAGGTACTCCTTTTTACAATTGACAATTTCAATAAAATCCTCACGTCTCTGGTGCTCCGAGTAGGATTCAAAAACAGAAAAGCAACCCTCCCGTCCAGCCTGTTCAAAGCCGTGTCGTTGACTCGATTCATTTCCGTAAATCCGGTCGATAATTCTGGCGGTAAAATCTTCCCAGAAGGTATACTCCAGTCCGTAAGGGACTTTAGTAAGAATACTATCAATGTCTTTCAACTGCATTTCAATTAATTGTTTAGCTGCTTCCAGATCCTCTATCCGCGACAAAGTAATCCCCTCCTTCTAAACAGCCGAAAGCCGTTGCCAGCATGAAAATTATATCATGATCAAAGGACGGGTGGAAGATGCTAAAAAGAGGCTCCCCGGGGGGCCTCTTTAAAGAATTCTTTCACACCTTTGCTGAGCTTCTTTCAGAAGGGTGCCGGTCTTATCACATAACTCCTTTAAGCGCGCCTTTTCCGCATGATCCTGAGCCGGCAGTTGAGCCAGCATCGAGCCCATTTCCATCATGCAATTCTGGGCGTTCCGGATACAGTTTTGAATTTCTGCCTTTTCGCTTGTGTCGACCATGGATTCACCTCCGGTTTATTCTAATTAACAGTATTCCTTGTTTTCCCTTATTTATACCGTTATATGTTCTGATTAAAAAGGAGGAGGTCGAAGCAGGTTTTATTAGAATAACAGGATTTGGTATCAAGTCTTGTCTATCTCCAGGATCACAGGACCTTTAACCTTCAACCTGACTCTTTCTCCAATTTTCACCCCTTCGCCCATTTTCAAGCTGGCCCTGCCCGAATAAATTTCGCCCCCGGTTCTGAAGGATAAGACATAATAAGAAGATAGCCGTTTGCGCTCAATACATATGCCCACAAAATCAGTGGAGGGGGTTGTAAGTTGAAATTTCAAAAACCGGTAACCGGCAACTGTGGCCGTAATAAGTAGAATTAATACTCCCGTGATCTTAAGATCCTGATTTTCTATTACTGAACCGGCAACTGATATGATTAATCCGGCCAGAACAGCAATACCACCTACTCTTTCCAGCAAGGGTCGCACCTCCCGGCAGTATTCATCCTAAAACAAGTTAAATCATCTTCTCCCGGCGCCTGCCTGAACATCGATGATGGATTGTGAGTAAATAAATATCTAATTTTCTAGAAAAGACACCCGGTTCCTACACGCTAAGCCCCCTGATTTAATAATTTTTGCGAACACAATTTTATCTGTTTACTTACTCTTTAAATCTTAGCATGTCCTGTTCAGGCCAGGATTCTCAGTGTTAACTTATATTAAATTGTTATTCTAAAAATATGATAGATACATGGTACTAAGTCTTAAAGATTTGCCATGATGACTTTTTACTATTATAATGGTTTTGCGACTTTAATCAGGAGGATAATAACTCATTGGGATTATATCATATTAGAACCTTCGGCTGCCAGATGAACGAACACGATTCAGAAATATTGGCGGGAGTCCTTGAGAGGATGGGCTATGATCCCGTGGCTGATGTGGACAAAGCAGATATTATTCTATTAAATACATGCTGTGTTCGTGAAACAGCTGAAAACAAGGTATTCTCCTATTTGGGGAGGTTGCGTTCGCAGAAAGCGAAAAATCCGGAACTGATTATCGGCGTATGTGGGTGTATGCCCCAGCAAAAAGGCATGGCCTCAAGAATCCGTCACCTTTTTCCCCACGTTGATCTTGTTTTCGGCACTCACAATCTTCACCGCCTTGAGGAGCATCTCACCAGGATCACCGGGGCAAGGGAGCCTGTTGTGGAAATCTGGTCATCCCCCGGGAGTATTACGGAAGGCCTGCCGATTAAAAGGAAAGCGGGGATCAGTGCCTGGGTAACTATTATGTACGGCTGCAACAACTACTGTACATATTGCATTGTGCCTTACGTCAGGGGCAGGGAAAGAAGCCGCAGACCAATAGAAATTATTGCTGAAGTAACCGCTCTTGGTAAGAATGGGTTCAAAGAAATCACTTTGCTGGGACAGAATGTTAACTCTTACGGAAAAGACCTTGAGGAAAAAAAATATGATTTCGCAGAACTTCTAAAGAGACTGGAGGAAATAGAAGGGATCAAAAGGATCCGTTACATGACATCTCATCCCAGGGATTTTAATGATCGACTGATCCGGACCATTGCCTCCTCCAGCAAGGTTTGCGAACAGTTTCACCTGCCGGTTCAAGCCGGAAGCAATAAGATATTGAAAAAAATGAACAGAGGCTATACCAGGGAAGACTACTTCAACCTCGTAGATAAAATAAAAGCGGTACTTCCGCACTCCACAATTACAACTGATATTATGGTCGGGTTTCCCGGGGAAACAGATGATGACTTTGAACAGACACTGGACCTGGTCAGGCAGGTCCGGTTTGACAGCGCCTACACCTTTATCTACAATACCCGTCCAGGCACGCCTGCTTCAAAAATGGCCGGACAGGTTCCCGAAGAAGTTAAGAAACAGCGGATCCAGACCCTGATCAGGCTGCAAAACGGGATCAGCCTGGAAAAGAACAGGGAATCTGTGGGATCTACCGAAGAGATTTTGGTAGAAGGAAAAAAAGTGAAGGATGAATTTCTCCTTTGCGGCAGAAACAGGGGCGGTAAAATGGTCTTTTTCCCCGGCAAGGAGAGTCTAATCAGCCACATAGTGCCGGTGAATGTTAAAAAAGCCCACTTGACCTATCTCGTTGGCTGCAGGGTATAAGTTCATGAGCATAATCAGCCCTTCTTTTACTAAGGACAGAAGAGCCGTCAAAGTCAGGAGGTGAAAAAATGTCCGTATCCGTATACAGTAAAGCAAAAGAACTTGCTGCGGAGCTTTCCAAATCAAAGGAACTGAATAATGTCAGAGAAGCTGAAGCAAGAATGCTTCAAGACCTGGAAGCCCGGAGCATTATCGACTCTTTTCAGAAAAAACAGCAGGCCATGCATATGCTCCAATCCCAGGGGCAAATCTTAACAGAAGGTCAGAAGAAAGAAGTAGAAGAACTGGAAAAACAAATGGTAGAAAACCCTCTGATCTTCGATTTCTTTCAAGCACAACAAGACTTTGAACGGGTTCTGGAAAGAATCAACCGGATTATTGGAGAATCTATAGGACCCGGACCGCAATGCAACTGTGAAAGTGAATGTGGTGAAGGTTCCTGTGGCTGTAATGGCTGTCAATAAGTCTTAGATAGATTTCAACATGCTCTCTGTATGAATCCTGATCCTGCATAATACCTGTGAACACTTGAGGATGGTCTTAGAAAGGGACCTTATATCCAATCCTTCCAAAGGGGCTGATAACCCTTTAATGGGGGGTTTTTCTTTTGGTTTACAATACCATATGTTATAATGAACACCAGGAGGGGTTTCGGTGAGTTTCACACCGATGATCAGGCAATATCTTGAGATTAAGAAGCAGTATCCGGACGCCATTCTTTTTTTTCGGCTTGGTGATTTTTATGAAATGTTTTTTGACGATGCCCGGCTTGCTTCCCGGGAACTCGAGATAACCCTGACCGGCAGGGAAGGGGGTGCAAAAGAGCGTGTCCCTATGTGCGGTATCCCCTATCACGCTTCAGATACTTATATCGCCAGGCTCATTGCCAAAAAATATCGCGTGGCAATCTGTGAGCAGGTGGAAGATCCCTCTCTGGCAAAAGGGATTGTCAGAAGGGAAGTAATCAGAGTTATCACTCCGGGAACGGTCATGGACGGACAGTTGCTGGAAGCTAAAATGAATAATTACCTGGCAAGTATAGCCCGGGAAGAGGAAGGCTTTAGTCTTGCCGTTACCGATATCACCACAGGACAGTTCATGATTAACTCCTTTTCGGGTGAAAGGGCTGAAGCAGCCTTGCTGGAGGAACTCTCCCGCCTGATGCCTGCCGAGATCATTGTGCCCCTTTCGGAAATCGATCCTTTATCTAAAATTATCAATACACAGGGTACAATGACTGTAAATGGCTACAAGGATATAGCTTTTGAGCCGGACGCAGCTGCCCGGGCGCTGGAAAACCAGTTTGGCCCTGACAATCTGAAAACCCTGTCAACATCTGAAGCAAGGCGATCTATTCCCGCTGCGGGCGCCCTTATTTGTTTTCTCAAGGAAACACAAAAAAGAGACCTGACGCACATCCGGGAGATTAATTATTACCAGTCCGGGAAATATCTGCTCCTGGATACGACAACCCGCCGCAATCTAGAGTTGACCCGTTCCATTCAGGATGCCTCCAGAAAAAACACACTGCTCTCAGTCCTTGATTACACCGTCACCGCCATGGGTGGAAGGCTAATCCGAAACTGGATTGAACGGCCTTTGCTGGAAATCGAAAAAATTGAGTCCAGGCTGACGGCTGTAGAAGCACTGGTACACCAGACACTTTACCGCTCTGATCTTAAAGATGAATTAAAGCAAATTTACGACCTTGAGCGGCTGGCCGGCAAAATTTCTTTTGGATCCGCAAATGCACGCGATCTGGTAGCCTTAAAGAAATCCCTTGGTTACCTCCCGTCACTGAAGACGCTCCTGGAACAGGCCGAACCAACCCTGTTACAAGAAACTGGCCGCAACATCGACCCAATGCCGGAAGTACGGGATCTCCTGAATGCAGCCATCGACGATGACCCTCCCGTTTCATTAAGAGACGGCGGCATCATCAAAGCAGGCTATAATGCGGAAGTGGACCGTCTCCGCAGAGCCGGGCGAGAAGCTAAAACCATGCTGGCCGGGCTGGAAGAACGAGAAAAGGCCCGCACTGGTATAAAGTCGCTAAAAGTTGGATTCAACAAAGTCTTCGGTTACTATATTGAAATAACCCGTTCAAATTTAGCTCAGGTTCCGGAAGAATATCGACGCAAACAGACCCTGGCCAATGCGGAAAGGTTTATTACGCCGGAATTAAAGGAGTGCGAAAACTTACTCCTTGGCGCGGAAGAACGCCTGACCCAGCTGGAATACAGCCTTTTTCTCGAAATCAGAGAAAAATTAGCCGCTGAACTTCAGCGCATTCAGCGTACCGCTGCCGCCGTAGCCAGGGCAGACGCACTCTGTTCCCTGGCAGAGGCAGCCGCCGCCGGGAACTACACCAGACCCCTGGTGAGCCGGGATGGTTTGCTGGAGATAAAAGACGGACGGCATCCTGTACTGGAAAAAGTACTTGGACCGGAACGGTTTGTACCCAATGACTGTATGATGGACAATGAGAAATGCCGTCTTCTTATCCTTACCGGTCCCAATATGGCCGGTAAAAGCACTTACATGCGGCAGGTTGCCTTGATAATTTTAATGGCCCAGATTGGCAGCTTTGTACCGGCCTCGCTGGCCCGGATACCCCTTGTAGACCGGATTTTTACCAGAATCGGGGCCTCGGACGACCTGGCCGGCGGGCAAAGCACCTTTATGGTTGAAATGAGCGAATGCCGCTCCATTGTTACAGGAGCAACAAAGAACAGCCTGATCATTATGGATGAGGTGGGACGGGGAACCAGCACATACGACGGGATCAGCATAGCCCGGGCCCTGGTTGAATACATTCACTTAAACATTGGTGCCAAGACGTTGTTTTCAACCCATTATCACGAGCTGACCGACCTGGACCAGATTCCTGGAATTGCGAACTTCAATGTCGCAGTACAGGAAAACGGCGATGACATTATCTTTTTAAGGAAAGTAATCAAAGGCAAAGCCGACCGCAGTTACGGCATTCACGTAGCCAGGCTGGCCGGACTGCCGGAAAACATAATCCTGCGTGCAGCCGAAATTTTGAATATTCTTGAATCATCAAGAGAAACTCCGGAACAGATTGCAGCAACCGGGAAAAACGAAGGATTTTCGGCTCAGGTACAAAGTCAGGAACAAAACAGGCCCATTGAAGCAATGGTTATAGAGGAACTGCGCAACCTGGATCTTATAAATATGACTCCTTTGGAAGCTATCAACCGGCTCCACCAGCTGCGTCAGGAGCTGGAAAAACAATATAGACATATCTGAACAGGTTTATACCCGATTTTGATGAGGGGGAGGAAAAATGAACGTCGGTGTGGATGTTGGGGGAACTTTTACCGACGCAGTGCTTCTGGAAAACAATAAGGTTCGCACCACTGCAAAGGTACCCACCAAAAAGGACCTTTTAGAATCTGTTCTGGAAGCAATTGACATTGTCCTCGAAGGTGTCAACACAAAAGACTTGAAGAGAATTGTTTTCAGCACAACAATGATTACCAACCTGATTGCAGAACGCAAGTATGAGAACGTTGCTTTATTGTTAATACCAGGTCCGGGCTTAGCCCACGAATCTTACAATTTTGGAACAACTGTACATATTCTGTCCGGAGCTATTGACTACCGGGGACGTGAGATTATCCCGCTTGACGACCGTGAAGTTGAGTCAACACTGGCAGACCTGTCCAGGTTGGGATGCCGCAGGGTTTGTGTGGTAGGCAAATTTTCACCCCGTAACACAACCCATGAAAAACGGGTCGCAGATATTATCAAGAAAAAATACCCGGCCTGGAAAATAGACCTGGGCTCCATGATCGGCGGCCAGTTAAACTTCCCCAGGCGAGTGACCACAACATACCTCACCAGTGCCACCCGGGAACCCTACCATCAATTCATCAATTCTGTCCGGCAGGCGCTGGCGATACGGGAAATCGACGCTGATGTTTTCATTTTGAAAGCTGACGGAGGAACAATGCCCCTGGCAAACGCGGAAGAGTTGCCTGTTGAAACGATCTTCTCGGGACCTGCTGCCAGCACCCTGGGTGTCCAGGCACTGATCCCCCCCGGGGAAACAGCTGTGGTTGTGGACATCGGCGGTACCACCACCGACCTAGCCTTGATTTTGAGCGGTCAACCGCTGCTTTCATCCAAAGGCGCCAGGGTTGAAAACCAGCTCACCCAGGTGCGCACACTTGCTGTGAAGTCTGTGCCGGTTGGCGGTGACAGCGCTTTACAGCAAGACGGTAAGGGTTTGATCATTGGTACCGGCAGGCTTGGTCCCGCCTACTGCATGGGCGGACCGGCGCCGACTCCCACCGACGCCCTCCGGGTCCTGGGGTTAACTGAGCTGGGGGATCCGTTGAAGGCGGAAGAGGCCATGACCGATCTGGGTGAAGCCCTGAACCTCAGTGCCCGGGACACCGCCGGAAAGGTTATTGAGATGGTCGTGGAAAGGATCTCCTCCGAAGTTAATAATATGTTTCTGGACTGGGAGCAGGAGCCTGCCTATTTAGTGTGGGAAGTCTTGCAGAAAAAAAAGGTCAGGCCTTCCCTCGTCGCCGGTGTGGGCGGCGGAGCTTCCGGATTTATCAGCCAAATAGCCGCAAAACTTGGCTGCGATCCCTTCATCCCGCCTTATGCCCCGGTGGCAAACGCCATCGGCGCTGCCGTGGCCAGGCCTACAATGCAGGTCAGCCTCAGGGCTGATACGGAACAGGGCTACTTTATAATCCGGGAAGAGGGATTCCAGGGTAAACTTAAAGACAGGCATTTCAACGAAAATAAGGCTCTTGTACTGGCCAAAGAAAAACTCATGCAAAGGGCTGCCAAATACGGGCTGGTTGTTGAACCTGAGGAAATTGAAACTACCCACAGGGAAGTGTTTAATATGATCAGGGACTGGACAACAACCGGCAGACTTATTGACATCACTGTTCAAACTCCCAGAGGAATCATTGGCAGGGTTTTGAAGGGGGATGAATAAGATGAAAAAACGCAATTACAAGCAAACCGGCTTAATCTTTTTTCCCGCCTTTGACTGGGCTATCTCCCCCACCCATCCGGAAAGGGAGGAACGCCTTTTGTATACCCGGGACCAGATTTTTGAAGAAGGGATTATGGATCTTCCCCAAATTCTTGAGTTTACAGCATCTCTGGCATCAATTCATGATATCGCCAGAACACACTTTTGTGTACCCCGGGTTGAGGACCAGACCATAGAAGCACACTTAATTGCAGCTGGAGCCGCGATCCTGCTGGCTGAAAGGATCGTAAAGGGTCAGATTGAAAACGGCTTTGCCCTGGTCAGGCCCCCGGGGCACCACGCCATGCGGGTGGTCCACGGTAACCGGGGTTTCTGCAACATTAACAATGAAGCCATCATGGTGGAATACCTGCGTAGCCGGTACGGCATCAAGCGGGTGGCCATTGTTGATACCGATGTACACCACGGTGACGGTACCCAAAACATTTTCTGGCATGACCCGGACGTATTATTCATATCTTTCCATCAGGACGGGCGAACCATTTTTCCAGGCACGGGATTTACTTATGAACTGGGCGGCCCGCGAGCTTTTGCCCGAACTATAAATATTCCGCTGCAGCCGGGCACCTCCGATGAAAGCCTGCTCTATGTGGTTGATAACCTGATCCTGCCGATCCTGAAGGAGTTTAAACCTGATTTTATTGTTAACTCGGCTGGTCAGGACAATCATTTTACAGACCCCCTGGGCAGCATGAGGGTAAGCGCCCAGGGTTACGCAAAACTCACCGAAAAACTCCGTCCGGACCTTGCCGTACTGGAGGGAGGTTACGCCATAGAAACAGCTCTTCCTTATGTAAACATGGCAATTATTCTAGCCCTGGCTGGACTTGACTACACCAACATACGGGAACCGGACTACTGGTCCGGACGCTTCAAGGAAAGCCCCGACCGTTCTGGTCAGGTGCGCAAACTTGTGGACCAAATGCTCCATTACTGGCATGTTCGCGATCAGATGCCGCCGGACTCAAGGTACATCCGCGGCCAGTTTTACGAAAGAAACAACAGGATTTTCTACGATACCGATTACATTGAAGAACGTCAACTGGAAAGGCTGAAACTTTGTGATCACTGCCCCGGTTATCTATCCATCGAGTCCTATGCCAATCACGGCTTAGGAAAGTCCGGCAAAGTCAAATGCCTGTCCGTGCCTTTTACAACCTGTGAAAAATGCAGGTCAGAGGCAATAGAAGCTTATCACCAGGCAAAAAAAAGAGGTATATACCGTTATGTTTACCTTCAGGACAAGTCTGCGGACATCTTTTTTGGATATGATACCGGGAGTGGGAAGGAGTGGCAATCGGAAGGATAGCAGGTGGACATTTTGCCCAAAATAACGATCCTGGATCCCTTAACTGCAAACCAGATTGCCGCCGGGGAAGTGGTAGAGAGACCCTTCTCGGTGGTTAAGGAACTCGTGGAAAACTCAATTGATGCCGGAGCTAAAAGGATTGTCATCGACCTTGAGGAGGGAGGACTGGCATCAATCAGTGTGTCCGATGACGGATGCGGAATGAGTGAAGAGGACCTGCTCCTGGCCTTTCAGCGTCACGCTACAAGCAAAATAACTTGTTCCCATGACCTCTGCCGGATCAACACCCTGGGATTCAGGGGGGAAGCTCTTCCCAGTATTGCTTCCATTTCGAAGGTGTCGGTAACAACCAGAACTCACAGCGCCATAAACGGTAGCCGCGCCACAGTTGAAGGTGGCAACATCGTCGCTGTGGAGCCGGCAGGATGCCCCGCCGGCACTACCGTACTGGTCAGGGATTTGTTTTTTAACACGCCTGCCCGGCGCAAGGCGATGAAAAGCCCGTCCTCAGAAGGCTCACTATGCGGGGAACTGGTTTCCCGCCTTGCTTTAGCCCGGCCGGATATCCGCTACGAGATGAAAACCAGGGGAAGACGTGTATTCTATTCGCCCGGTTCCGGCCGCTTGTTGGACTCTGTTACGGCCGTTTACGGAAAACAACTGGCAAAAGAGATGCTCCCGGTTAGGTCTGCTGAACAGGGATTAAGCTTGACCGGTCTGACGGGTAAGCCATCCTTGAGCCGCAGCAGCCGCAGCCATATTACTGTAATTATCAACGGCCGCTATGTGCGATGCCCGGTTGTGACCGCAGCAACTGAGGAAGCTTATCGCTCCTTGCTGCCCCAGGGGCGCCGGCCGGTTACCGTGCTGGCTTTAACGGTAGCCCCGGAGCTTCTGGATGTAAACGTGCACCCTGCTAAATTAGAGGTTAGACTCTTAGAAGAAGAAAAAATTGCCGGACTGGTGACCCGAACCCTTATGGAAGCAATCCGGGTAAAAGAAATTATTCCAGCGACAAAAGTAACCCGGCCGGTTCTTGAATCAAGTGAACATAAGGAAAGCCGGTTTCAATTAACCATTCACCAACAGCAGGATCAGCAGGTGCCTCCTCCCGGACCGGAAACGGTTATCTGTGAACAGGTCACGGCAAAATACGAAACTGCCGGCCCTGGCTTGTCCCTTGGAGCGGCAGACCAGGGAACAACAAAACCTTGCCCGAAAGAGGCAGAACCAGCAGAAGAAACGACCGGAGCTTTGCTCAGGAAAAACGAACTGCCTGTTTTAAACGCCCTGGCCCACCTGACTCCCGTTTATATTCTGGCTGCAGGAAGAGAAGGACTTTATATTGTAGACCAACATGCTGCCCACGAAAGGATCCTTTACGAAAGCTACCTGGACCAAAAGGGTCCTAAACAAAGCCAGTGTCTCCTTATTCCATTGATGCTGGAGCTTGATTACAGAGATGCGGCAGTCCTAACCGAACGTGTGCTCTGGTTTGCAGATGCCGGTTTTATTCTAGAACATTTCGGAGGTTATTCTTTTTTGCTCAGGGGTGTCCCCACCAGTTTTCCCACCGGGCAAGAAAAAAATTTATTCCTGGACCTCCTTGACTATTTCAGGGAAAAGGGGCAGGGGCTGGCTCAGGTTGAATTTGAACATCAGCTTTATGCCTCGATGGCCTGCAGAAATGCCGTCAAAGCAGGAGAAAAACTGTCCAAAGCTTCTATGGATGCGCTCCTGAAAAGTCTGGCCCAAACTGAAAACCCCTTTACTTGCCCCCATGGAAGGCCTACAATTATTCATATGTCTTACAGGGATTTGGAAAGCCGCTTCAAACGTTAAAAACCCTTCAAAAGGAGCTATGGAGACTTGGGGTGCCATCAGCAGAAAAAAAGCTTTGCCGTAACCACTTCTCACCGGCCGGCAAAGGTCAACACCGACCTGGGCAAACATTTTGCGAAAAACTTGGGAGTACCCTTCGCGGAAAGAAATGATTTATCCTTAAAGACCCTGGCTGATGTTTTGAAGGTAAGGGGCCTTGTGGTGGTAGCTGCCAACCGGGTTTCTTATTTTGAAGGAGGTCAAGAATTTTTTTTCCATCCAGGCCTTGCCAGTTTGCGTATAAAGGAGCTGAAAAATGGGAAAACTGACCAAATGATTAAAGCCATGTCCTTACATCCCGGGGATAATGTCCTGGACTGTACTCTGGGCCTGGGTTCCGACGCCATCGTCGCCAGCTTTGTTACAGGCACCGAAGGGAGGATCACCGGATTGGAAGATTCCTGCGTCATAGCGGCGCTGGTTCAGCACGGCCTGACAACTTATCCCGAACCCGAAAAGGACCTGGCCCTGGCCATGCGGAGAATCAGGGTGATTAACGTTAATTATAAAGAATACCTTGCCGGTTTAGCTCCCCGGAGTTACGACATCGTGTATTTCGACCCGATGTTTCGTATACCCAGGCGCCATTCGCCTGCAATGGACACCATCAGGACACTGGCCAATCCGCACCCCCTGGACCGTGAGACTGTCGACCTTGCTCTAAAGGCAGCGGCCAGGAGAGTCGTCATGAAGGAAAGACGGGGAAGTACCGAGTTCCAGCGCCTGGGATTCCATAGGATTGAAGGAGGAAGATACGCTCCTGTTGTCTACGGGGTAATTGAGAGGAAGAGCCTGTAAGATGGGTAATAACATTTGGAAACTTCCCCCTCTTGTAGTAATCGCCGGACCCACAGCCACCGGTAAGAGTGAAGTTGGCGTAATGTTGGCTGAAAAAATGGGCGGGCAAATTATTTCCGCAGATTCAGCCCTGGTTTACAGGGGTATGAATATCGGTACGGCCAAACCCACTTCTGCTGAGATGCGGGGTATAACTCACCATCTCATTGACATCGTGGATCCGGACCAGGAATACAGTGTAGCGGTTTTTCAGGAGCAAGCCCGGAAAATCATTTCGAATCTTGCCAGTAGAAAGATCCTGCCCGTCATGGTGGGCGGAACAGGACTTTATATCCGCGCAGTAGTTGATCCATACGATTTCAGCGACACTAAAGGGGACCCTTTTTTGCGGAACCGTCTCTTAAAAGAGGCCAGTCTTGACGGTCCTGAGGCACTTCACGGAAAACTTCTGGAAGTGGATCCCGTTACTGCCTCGAGACTTCATCCCAGGGATTTGAGACGGGTTATTCGCGCCCTGGAGGTTTACTATTTAACCGGGAAAACCATATCAAGCCACCAGAACAGGGATGAAACCTACAAACCCCGGTACAACCTTTTTATGTTTGGACTTACAATGGCCAGGGAAAGGCTCTATAGACGCATTGAGCTGAGAGTGGACAACATGATTTCGGCCGGGCTGGTAGACGAAGTCCGGCGGCTTTTAAAAAAGGGCTATGGCCCGGAACTGAGTTCCATGCGCAGCCTGGGCTATAAAGAGATAATTTATTACCTTTCAGGTGAGTTAACCCTGGAACAGGCTGTAGAAACTTTAAAAAGGAATACCAGGCGTTTTGCCAAAAGGCAGTTAACCTGGTTTCGCCGGGATCAAAGAATAAGATGGTTAGATCTGGATAAGCTGGATTGTTTAGACATAGTAGCCCAAGAAATAACAAAATCACTGGAAGGAGTATTATAAGATTTGTAGAAAGACATTAAGAAAAAAAATATCCATCGGAGGGAGCTCCTAAAATGACAAAACCTCAAATTAATTTACAAGATGCCTTTTTGAACCAGGTCAGGAAGGAAACTATCCCCGTTACTATTTTCCTTATAAACGGCTTTCAGCTGAAAGGAATGGTCAGGGGCTTTGATAACTTTACGGTCATCCTGGAAAGCGACGGAAAACAACTTATGGTCTACAAGCATGCAATTTCTACAGTTAGCCCGCTCAAACCGGTAAGCACCTCATTTTCTGAAACAAAGGGCTCCTGATTACGGCACGGCTGGCCTCTCCACCGAGAGGCTTATTTATTGGTCGTAAAAGTCCACCCCGGGCGTATACTGTTAATGACGGATAGCCCTTAGGGAGGTGGCGGAACCCCTTGAAAATCAATATTTGGAACAGCCACGAGCCTGACGGCACTGCGCGGAGAGGTGTATTAAAAACCCTTAAAACGCAGTATTCCATCCAGCCCGCCAGTAAGGCTTCCCGTGCTCCGGAAGACTCCCATCCACGGAACAACGCCCGGGAAATAATGATGGAGTTAAACAACCTGACCGGGCTTCACGAAGTAAAAAAGTTAATCCGGGAGATTTATGCCTTTGTAGAGATTCAAAAGAGAAGACAGAAGGAAAGACTTGCTACAGAACCCCTGGTGCTGCATATGATTTTTAAAGGAAACCCGGGTACAGGAAAAACTACAGTGGCGAGGATCCTGGGTAAGCTTATGAAAGAGGTGGGTGTACTCCCCAGGGGTCATCTGATCGAAGTTGAACGTGCCGACCTGGTGGGAGAATTCATCGGTCACACAGCACAAAAAACCAGGGAGCAGATAAAAAAAGCCCTGGGGGGAATCCTTTTTATTGATGAGGCATACTCCCTGGCCAGGGGCGGTGAAAAAGACTTCGGGAAAGAGGCCATTGATGCCCTGGTTAAGGGGATGGAAGACCACAGGGACAACCTGATCCTGATTCTGGCCGGCTATCAGGAAGAAATGGACTGGTTTGTAGAAATAAACCCCGGTATGCGTTCCCGTTTCCCCGTGCATATATCATTTCCCGATTATACCACCGGAGAACTTCTGGACATAGCAGACTTAATGCTTCAACAAAAGCAATACAGCCTTTCCAACGGAGCCAGGGAGGAACTCCGTTATTCTATCGAAAAAGAACACAAGCGGCACGAACACAGCGGCAATGCCAGGCTAGTGCGGAATATGATTGAACGAGCCATCCGCCGGCAGGCGGTCCGGTTGCTGGAACAAAAAGGTGACCTGAGCCGCGAGGATCTTATGCTTATAATAAGGGAGGACATGGAAGGATTCCGGAAGGAATAGACGTAAAATAGTACAATTAATGAAATATAATTAAAAGTAATAATTTATTAAATCAAGGAGAAATTGATGTCAATAAGACATGAGTATAACCTGGAAAAGCTGGCCGGGGAAGTAGAAGAAGAAGTCCAGTACATTTACCGCGCTATTGAAAAAAGAGCACTTATAAACCATGCCAAAGTTCTGAAAGCATTTAACAGAGCCCGGGTCAGCGACTTTCACCTCAAGGGGACAACAGGTTACGGATATGGAGATTGTGGAAGGGAAGTCCTGGAAAATATCTATGCGGATATTTTCAGGGCTGAGAAAGCGCTTGTGCGGGGGCAGATTGTGTCAGGCACTCATGCCATTGCCCTGTGTCTTTTCGGGATCCTGCGTCCCGGGGACGAACTCCTGTCCGTACAGGGAGAACCCTATGACACCCTGGGAGAAATGATCGGACTGCGCGGGCATGCTTACGGCTCATTGAGGGAATTAGGCATCATCTACCGTCAGGTTGAACCCGTAGCTCAAGGCATAGATTACTCCGCGGTAAGACAGGCTTTGAGCGAAAAGACAAGGATGGTTATGCTCCAACGTTCAAGGGGTTATGGAAACGGTCCATCCCTTGGAATTACTGCTATGCGCTCTGTTATCAAATATATCCGGCAATTGAAGCCCGATACGGTTATTTTTGTAGACAACTGTTACGGTGAGTTTGTGGAAGAGGAGGAACCCATTGAAGCAGGAGCCGACCTTGTAGCTGGCTCACTGATTAAGAACCCCGGGGGCGGGCTTGCTCCAACCGGAGGTTATGTGGCAGGTCATTCCAAATACGTAGAGATGGCTGCCAACAGGTGGAGCGCACCGGGCCTGGGCGCTGAAATCGGGCCTTCAGCGGAATATCAAAGACTTCTTTTCCAGGGACTCTACCTCGCTCCCCATACTGTGGCGGAAGCATTGAAGGGCGCTGTTTTTACGGCAAGGCTATTCGAAAAACTAGGATATGAAGTTTCACCGGCTTATAACGGCCGGCGGAATGATATTGTTCAGGTAATCCGCCTTGGCACTGCAGAAAAAATGCTGGCTTTTTGCAGAGGCCTGCAGTCTGCTTCCCCGGTTGATGCCCACGTACGGCCGGAGGCAAGCAACATGCCGGGTTATGATGACCCGGTGCTCATGGCTGCGGGAACCTTCGTCCAGGGGGCATCTCTGGAGTTGAGCGCCGACGGCCCG
The DNA here is from genome assembly GCA_002305915.1 of Pelotomaculum sp. UBA1371. Lineage (GTDB taxonomy): Bacteria > Bacillota > Desulfotomaculia > Desulfotomaculales > Pelotomaculaceae > DTU098. The sequence goes on from DBRJ01000004.1 coordinate 228,745, forward strand.
CTTCGCCCGCCCTATGATATTTATTTCCAAGGCGGACTTTCGAAAGAATATATCCGTCTGGCAGTTCTTGCAGCAGCAAGGGAATTGCTTGATTGTGACTAGAAAAACCTTAAGGGGAAATACATGCCGGTATCCGGCTTGAACTGAAAAACACTTTCAGTTGGAATTTTAGAATTTTTTGAATTTTATCGGTTTCCCAGGAAGGGTTTATCATGTTTTCGTCAAAAGCCTAATTAAAGTCCAAACATAGTTAAGGCGTGGTGCTGTTATGGTTAAGGCAGGGTGCTGTTATGAATTTTAAGCAGTTGGAGGCATTCTTATGGGTTGCTGAACTGCAAAGTTTTACTAAAGCAGCCCGTCAGTTGTATATAAGTCAGCCGGCTATCAGCTTTCAGATTAAAGCGCTGGAAGAAGACCTCCAGGCGCCCTTGTTTCAACGTGGGGATAAAAAGGTCATGCTCACCGAGGCGGGGCGGGTTCTGTACCCCGAAGCAAAAAAAATGCTGAGGCACTATCAGAAGATCAAAGAAGGTCTGGAAGACTTGAAAGGTCTAAAAACAGGACATCTCATGGTCGGCGCCAGCACCATCCCCGGCGAGTACATCCTTCCTCTGTTGATTGGCGGATTCAAAAAAAAATACCCGGGGATAGATATCACTTTAAAGGTTGCCGGAAGCAGTCAGGTGGCCAGGTGGGTCCGGCAGAGGGAGATTGACCTTGGTATTACCGGTGTGCCCTATAATAATGAGGGTATCCATTGTGTTCCCTGGTTGAAGGATCAGCTGATCCTAATCGCGCCACCTTCTCACCAGTGGGCTAAGCTGATTCAGGGCATTGCTGTTGCTGATTTAAAAAACGGAACCATGGTCCTGCGGGAACAGGGTTCGGGAACACGGCGAACATTGGAAAAAAAATTGGAGGAAAAAAAAATAGACCTGGATAAAATTCCCTGCGCCATGGAATTGGGCAGCACAAGGGCAGTAATCACAGCTGTTGAAGCGGGATTGGGTGTGAGCATTGTTTCCAGATACGCCGTTCAGGAGGCCCTGGAATTGGGGAGAGTTGTGGAGGTTCCATTGGTTGGACTGGATCTGGCCCGGTCCCTCTATCAACTCCGGCACTCCCAGGGACCAGGAGGCTTCGCCGTAGAGGCTTTTGTAAATTTTATAAGTGACAGGGATATCTGCAAACGCTTCCTGCGAGAGTAGGAAGCGTTTGCAGTTTTATTTTGTTCCATTTTGCTTATTTAGTTCTTAAATAGCAGGAAATTTCGGAGATTTTGTCTAAATAAACTCTACGGAGATTTTACAATGTTAAAAATAAAGCCAAAATTTTTTACCCTGCGAACAAAAATGGCCATACTTTCTTTCGGTTCAGTTTTTCTGGCGATTCTAATCGGAGGCATCATTGTAGTTGACAAGATATCTGCCACATTTGAGAAAGAAGCCGGGATGCGCGCCATGGCCATAGCCCGCACCCTGGCTCAATTCGAGGAAATCCAAAAAAACACCGGGGAGCCCGGAGGCGCAGTTACCATCCAGCCGATTGCCGAGCGTACTCGCCTGGCCACGGGTGTTGAATACATCGTTATTGTAGACATGGAAGGAATCCGGTATTCGCACCCGGTAGAAGAACGAATCGGCAAAAAATTTACAGATGTCGATCTGGGGCCGGCACTGGCAAACAATGAGTATATATCCAGCGCAGAAGGGGTACTGGGTCCTTCCGTCCGGGCTTTTGTACCCGTTAAGATTGAAGAGGGAACCCGCCAGGTGGGTGTAGTTGTAGTGGGAATTTTAATTCCCACCATCGGATTCTTATTAAGGACCATCCAGACACAGCTTTACTACTCCCTGGGCACGGGTTTGATTGTCGGCCTGCTGGGTTCTCTATATCTGGCCAGGAGAATAAAAAAAGCCATGTTTAGTCTGGAACCGGAAGAGATAGCCAGACTCCTGGAAGAGCGGGTGGCAATTTTTCAGGCTATGGGTGAGGGTATAATTGCAATTGATCGAGATAACCAGATAACCGTCGTTAATGAAGAGGCCCAGCGAATTTTGGAAAAAACAAGTGAAGATTTGATCGGAAAGACAATAACAAGCATTATCCCTTACTCCACACTGCCGGAAGTCCTTCAAACAGGGGAAGCCCAGATTAATCAACAGATGTTTTTGAACGATACAATGGTCCTGGTGAACAAGGTGCCGGTACGGTTTAAAGGCGAGATTATCGGGGCGGTGGCCACATTTCAGGATAAAACCGAGATAAACAGACTGGCTGAGGAATTGACCGGAGTAAAAGCTTTTATTGAAGCCTTAAGGGTTCAGAATCATGAACATAAAAACAAGCTCCACACAATAGCCGGCCTAATCCAGTTGGAAAAGTACGAACACGCCCTTGACTATATTTTTGATCTTTCCGAGGAACAGCAAGAGATTACCGGGCTCTTAACAAAAAACATTTGTGACGACAGCATTGCGGGGCTGCTCCTGGGCAAGTACGAAAGGGCCAAAGAGCTCCGTATAAAATTAGATATAGACCGGAATACCAATTTCAGGGAACTTCCCTCCTGCCTGCAAACAGGAGAACTTGTAATAATCCTGGGCAACCTGATTGAAAATGCCCTTGACGCTGTTCGTATGGAAAAACCGGAACGACGGAAGGTATTTTTTTCAATGCTGGACACTCCTGAAAATCTGACCATTACTGTAAGGGATATGGGTCCCGGCATTCCGGTAGAAATGCGGGAAATTATTTTCCAACAGGGTTTTTCAACAAAAGGTTCGGCCAACTGCGGTCTGGGCCTTTACCTGGTAAAACGCTATGTTAACATGGGCGGCGGTTCAATATTAATCCAGGACGCAAATGGTGGAGGTGTTATTTTCAATATAAATATCCCCAAAGAACAGGGTAGTCAAAAAAAACCGAGTTAAGAAGGTGATTGAGTAAATGTCCCAGATAGATGTTTTAATTATTGAGGATGATCCCATGGTAGTTGAAGTGAACCGGGGCTTTATTAATGCCGTACAGGGGTTCAGGGTGGCAGGGGTAGCCCGTACCGGCCGGGAAGCCATCGAAATGGTGAAGGAATTGGTTCCGGACCTCGTTCTCCTTGATATCTATCTCCCTGATATTGACGGTGTAACTACACTTCAGGAGATCAGACGGATCGGTCTGCCCACGGATGTAATCATTATTACAGCTGCTCATAACGCCGAAACCATTCAAAACGTCTTTCGCTACGGGGCTATAGACTATATTGTTAAACCCTTTAAATTTACCCGCTTGAAAGCTTCCCTTAATTGTTATGCTACTTTGCACAACCGGTTTAAGTGCCAGAGTCAGATGAACCAGAATGAAATTGACAGTTTAGCGCTGAGCCGCGGGCAACAGCTGGATGAAGGGGTTCCCAAGGGGTTGAATGAAATCACGCTAAAACAGGTTTACCTGTATTTGCTGAAGGAAGGAACCGCCTTATCAGCTGAGGAAGTCGCTGAAGGCGTCGGGCTGGCCAGGGTCACCGCCAGAAGATACCTGGATTTTTTAGAGAAATCAGGCAGGGTAATCCTAGAACTGCAATATGGTTCCGTAGGACGTCCAGTAAACAGGTACAGAACCCTGGAATAATAAATGAGTTAAATAACCAATATTGATTTTATTAACTTTTCATTGTATTCAGGCAAATACTTGTATATATTTAAACCGTACCCGTACAAAAAACAAACTGTTAACGGGGAGGTGAAGAGTGTATCAAAAAAAATAATCCGGATTTGTTTGTTTCTGTTTATTATTATTGTGCTCAGCATTCCCAACGGGTGCGGTAAGCGGGTAGAAGATTCGGAACAGGTTAGTCCGGAAGAAAAAATTGTAATCAAGTTTTCCCATGTAGTCGCTGAAAACACACCCAAGGGACTTGCTGCCCAACGTTTTGCAGCGCTTGTAAAAGAGAGGTCCAACGGGAGAATCGAAGTACAGGTATTTCCAAACTCCACCCTGTTCAAAGACGGTGAAGAGATCCAGGCCCTTCAATCAGGGACCGTGCAGATGATTGCACCTACTACATCCAAGTTATCGGGATTGTTTCCGCAATGGCAGATATTTGATCTGCCTTACGCTTTCCCGGATGAGGATACTGTCCACAGAGCCATGGACGGCAGTATCGGAACCCAATTATATCAAGGATTAAGCCTGCATAAAATGAAGGCTCTGGCTTTCTGGGATAACGGCTTCAAACAAATGACCAACAGCCAAAGGCCTTTAATTCACCCGGCAGATTTTCAGGGATTAACGTTCAGGGTCATGATTAACAGCAATGTCTTAAAAAGGCAGTTTGAAAAACTCAACGCCCACCCGGTTGAAGTATCCTTCGATGACCTCTACCGTGCCCTGGAATCCCAGGAAATCCATGGTGGAGAAAACACAATGACTAATATCAATTCTAAAAATCTTTACAAGGTACAACCCTACCTGACCATATCAAACCACGGTTACATGGGCTATATAGTTATAACCAATACCGATTTCTGGTCAAGCCTTCCTGAAGATGTCCGGTCTCTTCTGGAGGAAACTTTGCTCGAAGTGACGGACTGGGAGCGTGAACAGGCTTCCGTTATGAATCAAAGAGATCTGCAGCAAATTATTTCGTCCGGATATGTCCAGGTACACTATCAGTCCGAGGCAGAAAAAAAAGAATGGGAACAGATTCTTAAACCCATCTATAATGAATTCAGAGATGTAATCGGCGAAGCTTTATTGCGCAGCGTTGAAGATTTAAAAGCTGGATAGACTGCTGCAGCTATGTTATATTTTAATGTCATTTAAAAAACACCTCTCAAAAAGAAACGGTGTTTTTTTGTTCTTTTTTAATGGATTTTTCGGACCAGGCCGATTACTTTACCGAGAATTTGAAGTTCAGTTGTATAGATTGGTTCCAACAGTTGGTTTTCCGGCTGCAGGCGGACCCGGCCCTTTTCCCTGTAGAACCTTTTTACTGTAGCTTCTTCATCAAGCAAGGCCACAACAATATCTCCGTTGTCTGCATCGTGCTGCCGCCGCACTACAACCAGGTCCCCTTCCAGGATTCCGGCTTCAATCATGCTGTCCCCACGCACCGCAAGCATAAAGAACTCTCCTGTGCCGGTGAAATGAACCGGCAGGGAAAATGTCTCTTCCCTGTTTTCCACGGCTAAAAGGGGAACACCTGCTGCTACAAGGCCCAGCAGTGGAATACTGACGCATTCGATCCGGTTTTCCGAAAGATTATCAAGTACTTCCATGGCTCTGGGCTTGGCAGGATCACGCCTCAAATATCCCTTGTCCTCTAACTTTTTAAGATATCCATGCACGGTAGAGCTAGAACTTAATCCCACTGCCTGACCGATTTCCCTGACCGAGGGGGGATATCCCTTTTTACGGATGTTATCCTTGATAAACGTTAGAATGGCTGCTTGCTTCGGGGTTAAATCACCGATCATAATCTCACCAGCCTTCTTTACTTATTTTTTCAGTAATTATAACACAATATGGAGCCAAATGAAACGCTTGTTCGTATTATGTTTAAAATTTTTAATTAATATTTTTTTTAATTTTTAGAAGGATGCGCCCCTTTGTTGTAGAATGAATCAAAAGATAGTCACAAAGTCAGGAAGGGGGGCAGGGATGCAAAAATATAAAGTAGCTATAGTTGGCGCAGGAAAAGGCGGTCATTCAATTTACAGGATGCTAAAAAAAATGGAAGAAGTTGAAATAATCGGGATAGCCGATATAAATCCTGCAGCTCCTGGTATCACGGCCGCACAAGAAGACGGTGTCTTTGTCACAACAAACTATATTGAGCTCGCCAGGCTACAGGGACTGGACATTATTATCGAAGTCACAGGAAACTCGGATGTAAAGGAGCACATACTACGGATCAAGCATAACTATACGGCAATAATGGAGTCACAGGCCGCAAATCTTATGATGATCGTGCTCAAAGAAAAAGAAGAGATAGCGGAACTAACAAAAATCCAAGGTGAACTATCGGCTATTTTGAATTCTATGCAGGAGGCTATTGAAGTAGCGGATATCAATGGAACGATTAAATATGTTAACCCTGCTTTTTCCCGCATTACAGGCATACCCGAAAAAGAAAGGATTGGCCAGAATATCTTTGAAAGCTCTCCGGACGGAGCCCTTGCCCACTTATTAAAAACGGGTAAGATGGTTTTTGGCCAAAGAACAAGAGTAGGAGGAAGCAACGCTGAAGTCGTTGCCAACTCCGCTCCCATCATCGTTGACGGAAAGATGGAGGGCGGCGTAGTAGTTTTCCAACATTTTACAGACATTATGAATATGATGGAAGAATTGAAAAAGAGTACCACCATCATAGAGAACCTTACTGATAAATTGGGACAGGTAACAACAAGTAAATATTCCTTTGAAGATATTATCGGAAACAGCACCGAAATTAAAAAATGCATTAACCTGGCTGAAAAGTCTGCCCGCAGCAATTCAACTGTACTCCTTCTAGGTGAAAGCGGCACCGGGAAGGAATTATTCGCCCATTCCATTCACGGCGCATCCATGCGGCGGGAAAATCCATTTATTAAAGTTAATTGTGCAGCAATACCGGAAACACTTCTTGAAAGCGAATTCTTCGGTTATGCCAAGGGTGCCTTTACGGGCGCCGTGAAGTCCAAGATTGGAAAATTTGAACTTGCCCATAGCGGAACGATTTTTTTGGACGAGATTGGAGATATGAACCTCCTGCTTCAAGGCAAGTTGCTGCGGGTATTACAAGAAATGGAATTTGAGCGCGTTGGAGGTAATCAGACTATTAAAGTGGATGTCAGGGTAATTGCAGCCACTAACCGGAACCTGCGGGAGTTGATCCGCCGGGGTGAATTCCGGGAAGATTTGTATTACCGGTTGAATGTCGTTGAAATTACCATTCCCCCCTTGCGCTTGCATAAGGAAGATTTGCCGGCACTGGTAAACAACACGATCATCAAGCTCAATAGAAAATTGGGTAAAAAAGTAAAGGGTCTTTCCAAAGACGCTGAAGAAGTACTCTTTAGTTATGACTGGCCTGGTAATGTCCGTGAGCTTGAAAATGTCATTGAACGGGTGATGGTAACCGTTGACGAGGAAATCCTGGTGAAAAAGAACCTGATCCAGCACGTCAATCAGTTCCGGATTCTGCCGGAACGCGATGTTGATATAATGCCTATAGATCAGATGGAGGAAATGTTAATTCGTAAGGCCATGGCAAAATACGGCAACACAGTAGAGGGTAAAAGGCGTGCTGCCCATGCCCTGAATATTTCCCTGGCCACACTTTATAATAAATTGAAAAAAATAAGACCATCAAATATTAAAATTTAGAAACGATTACTAAGATTAAGAAAGACCGCTTTTATCAAGGGATAAGCCCTTTCTTATTCTATATATTAGAATTTTTTTATTAATAAATAAATTATTATTCGCTCAGGCAAACTAAATAATTGTTTAACAATATTCAAGGATTAGGCAATAAACATAAGGTTGCCGGGGTTACAGGACGTATTGAATTTACGGTGATTAACAAGATCAGTATCATGGTACGGATCTTGCTTTTTATATTTTGGGGAATCGAGAGCAACATTACAGCAAAGGGGGGAACTACAATAAAAACCATTAACACCAGTGTGATTACGGAAGCCGTGAAGAAAATGTGTCAGGATGCGAACTTCAATCTGGGCAACGATGTGATGGAAGCTTTTAAAAAGTATTATGAGTCTGAGGTATCGCTCACAGGAAAGGAAATCTTGCAAATCCTTATTAAAAATGCTGAGATTGCCCGGGAAGAGCAGGCACCAATGTGTCAGGACACAGGTTTCGCCGTTGTTTTTGTTGAACTGGGGCAGGATGTAAGGATCGAAGGTGGAGATTTCTACGAGGCCATCAATGAGGGCGTACGTCAAGGTTATACCGAAGGCTACCTGAGGAAATCCATCGTTAGCCATCCGCTTGAGCGCAAAAACACCGGAGATAATACACCAGCGGTTATTCACACTAAAATCGTGCCGGGGAAGAATCTACGTATTATCGTAGCACCCAAGGGTGGCGGCTCTGAGAATATGAGTGCAATCAAAATGCTCAAACCCGCAGATGGTGTTGAAGGCGTCAAGAAATTTGTCGTAGACACGATTAAAGCAGCAGGTCCCAACCCCTGTCCTCCAGTTGTGGTAGGAGTGGGCATCGGCGGAACTTATGAAAAAGCCGCTCTGCTATCCAAAGAGGCTTTGTTAAGGGAACTTGGTGAAAAGAGTAAATATCCCGATATTGCAAAATTAGAAGAAGAGCTTTTAGAGGAAATTAACAAAACCGGGGTCGGACCCCAGGGTCTTGGTGGTAAAACCACGGCACTTGCAGTGCATATTGAGATTTACGGCGCTCATATTGCCAGCCTTCCTGTAGCGGTTAACCTGAACTGCCACGCGGCCAGGCATAAAGAAGTGGTCTTGTAAGGCAACTAATTAACCCCGAGATAATGCTTTCAAAATACAGGGGAGGTGAAATGATTGACCCAGATAAGGCTTACTACCCCACTAACTGATGAAATGGTCGAAAAGTTGAGGATCGGCCAACAAGTTTTACTAAACGGTACTCTCTATACAGGACGCGATGCAGCCCACAAAAGGCTGGTAGATCTGATTAAGCAAGGAAAAGAACTTCCTTTTGACCCTAAGGGGCAGGTCATATATTATGTTGGACCCACTCCGGCAAAACCGGGTAAAGTCATTGGTTCGTGCGGGCCAACAACCAGCTACAGGATGGATCCCTACGCTCCGGAACTTTATGCGCTGGGACTAAAAGCTTCCATAGGTAAAGGGAAAAGGTCACCGGAAGTAATCAAAGCATTAAAACAATACAAGGGTGTTTATTTCGCAGCAATTGGCGGAGCTGCTGCACTTATCGCCAAAAGCATAAAGTCAGCAAAGGTCATTGCTTATCCTGATTTAGGAGCGGAAGCCATCCACGAACTGGTTGTAGAAGATTTTCCAGTCGTGGTCGTGAATGATGTCATCGGCGGTGACCTTTACGAAGAGGGAATTAAAATTTACGCGGCTAAATAAAAAATATTTTTTGAGGACTTAACCTTGTTCAAAAATAAGCCGGCAGACATTAAATACAAAATACAAGCCCGGATGGGTAATCGCCCGACCAGTAAGGTTTAACAGGTTGGGCTAGGCTCTTTTGAGTAACTAAAAGTACAGCAACTCTGCTTTTTTAAGAAGGTTAACTTGATTTTTTAAACAATGGCCTTAAAGTTAAAGCAATCAGTTGGGAAGTGGAAGTTTAATATTTTCCATGCTTTGACTACTGACAGAACCGTTTAATACTCTCCTCCACATTAAGTCTATTAAGCCAGTTCAAAGGCGATTTATTGTTTTTAACTTAAAAAAAAATACGCCTGTAAGAACTGGCTTAACAATGTTGCTTATACTGGATGAAATGTGAGTTAAGCGGAATGAGGCCATGGTACAAAACCTTTTTTAAACACTATAGCCGCCCCTTAAGAAAGTGAGGATCAATATCTATGCCCTTAAATACCTGCCGGCAAATGCTTTGTACAGGGAGCGGCAGAAGGGAGGGAGCAGAAAAAGGCAAGGTTCGCAGTGGGGGTTATTGGTAATAATAAAGCCAATCATGTTGCGTAAATATTTTAGCCAAGGTGCTGTGTGGGTTGGTTTGGACCTTTGAAGTAGGGAATAGGAGTTAAAATCGGGTTTTAATTGCTAATTCATTCAAATAGATTTGCATTTATTAATTATTTAAGTAAAGCGTTAATTAGACCAGAGGGGAGAGATTTAGCCAGTGAAAATGTTCGAGTATATGGGGAAAGAGCTTTTCGCCAAGTACGGCTTGCCGGTACCGAAGGGCAGAATGGCTACCACCCCGGAAGAAGCTGCCAAAATTGCTGAGGAAATTGGTGGTCCATGTGTTGTAAAGTCTCAAGTTCTTTCAGGCAAGAGGGGTAAAGCCGGTGGAATTAAGTTTCCCAATACTCCTGAAGAAGCCAGGAAAGCTGCAGAAGAAGTCTTGAGCATGACCATTCAGGGGTTGCCCGTCCAGGCTGTTCTGGTCGAAGAAAAACTTAAAATCGATAAAGAGCTATATATGTCCATCACCATTGACGGTTCAGCCAAACAGGCAGTGCTTATTGCATCCGCTTACGGCGGGATGGATATTGAAGAGCAACCGGAGGAATACATTATTAAGAAGCACATTGATCCGGAACTGGGCATGATGCCATTCATGGCCCGCGATGTTGTAAGAAAGATGGGTATTCCTATTAGAAGCCCACATGGAAAAGAAATTGTAAACATTATTCAGACCCTCTACAAGATCTGTCTGGAGAAAGACGCCGAACTGGTTGAAATTAACCCGCTGGTATTCAGCGACGACAAGGTCATTGCCGCCGACTCCAAAGTTACTATTGACGACGACGCCATGTTCCGCATGAAAGACCTGCCCATAGTTGACGATAAGTCCCCTGCTGAAAGAGCTGCCAAAGACCTCGGCCTTTCCTTTGTGGAACTGGATGGGGACATTGCCGTGATGGCTAACGGCGCAGGTATTACAATGGGCACCCTTGATACCCTGCAGGCCTTCGGCGGCACCCCGAAAAACTTCCTGGACTGCGGCGGCGGCACCGGCAGGGAAGCTACAGCCAAGGCCCTTGACATTCTTTTCAGTTTAAATCCCAAGGCTGTTTTCGTAAACATCTTCGGAGGAATTACCCGTTGTGATGATGTTGCCAACGCCGTTAAGGACCAGTATGAAGCAAAGGGCGGTTTTCCTGTACCCCTGGTTATCCGTCTTGTCGGCACTAACCAGGATACCGGCCGGGAAATTCTGGCGTCAATAGGTGTCGAAGCGTTCGATTTCATGGAAGATGCTGCCAGGAGGGTTATTGAACTCACCAAGTAGATTTAATTTTCTGCGCTGAAATCCCCAGAAGATCTTGATAAGGGAGGAGTAGTAAATTGGCTATTATTATTGATGAGAATACTAATGTATTAGTCATGGGAATAACTGGCAAGCAGGCCTCTTTCCATACTAAGCAAATGCTCGCCTACGGCACTAAAATAGTAGCAGGGTGCACCCCGGGAAAAGGGGGAGCCACCGTAGAAGGAGTACCTGTATATAATACCGTTCGCGAAGCCTGTGAGAACCACAGGATCGACGCTTCAGTAATTTTTGTACCCGCGCCGGCAACCAAAGACGCCGCCATTGAGAATATTGAAGCAGGTGTAGGCGTTGTCGTCATCGTCACTGAAGGCGTCCCGGTTTACGACGAGATTCAAATTGTGGCTTACGCTAAACGCAAAGGGGCCATCGTCCTGGGGCCGAACACTTTCGGTATCGTATCCGGCGGCAAGTGCAAGATAGGAATTCCGCCCAACCAGTATTTTATAGAAGGCAACGTAGGCGTAGTTGCCCGCTCCGGCACCCTGACCTATGAAATTACCGGGAACCTGACAGCTAACGGTCTCGGCCAGTCCACTGTTGTGGGTATGGGCGGTGACAGGGCAGTGGGACTCACCTTTATTGATGTTTTAAAGATGTTTGAAAAGGATGATCAAACCAAGGCAATTGTTATGATTGGTGAAATTGGCGGTAACAGCGAAGAAATCGCCGCTGAATACATTAAGGAAATGACCAAACCGGTCGTTGCCTTTATAGCCGGGAAGAGCGCGCCTCCGGGCAAGCGGATGGGACATGCCGGCGCGATTATTGAAAGGGGCAAGGGAACCTACCAGGGCAAGGTTGATGCATTGACTGCGGCCGGCGCCAAAGTTGCTCCGCTGCCGTTTGATGTTCCCCAGCTGGTCAAAGAGGCGCTTGGGATTAAGTAGATAAGTGGAAGGAGGAGGTATATTTGTTTAGAGAAGATCAACTGGAAAAAATCGCTGCCAAGAAAGAGAGCTGGACAGCGAAACTGGAAGCAACCAAGAAAAAGCGTCCAGAAAGGCAATCCCAATTCGCTACCGATTCCGGTGTAGACATCAACACTGTTTATACTCCGCTTGATCTGAAAGATATGGATTACGAGCGTGACCTGGGATTGCCCGGAGAGTACCCCTTTACCCGTGGCGTACAACCCAACCTGTACCGCGGCCGTCTCTGGACCATGCGCCAGTACGCAGGTTTTGGTTCTGCCGAAGAAACCAACCAGCGCTTCCGCTATTTACTGGAACAGGGTCAGACAGGCTTGAGCTGTGCCTTCGACCTGCCAACCCAGATTGGCTATGACTCGGACCATCCCCTGGCACAAGGCGAAATTGGTAAAGTTGGTGTAGCCATCGACTCCCTTGCGGATATGGAGACTCTTTTTGACCAGATCCCCCTGGGCAAGGTCAGCACATCAATGACCATCAACGCACCTGCAGGCGTGTTACTGGCAATGTATATCGCCTGTGCGGAAAAACAGGGATTTGACAAATCTCAAATCAACGGTACCATTCAAAACGACGTTATCAAGGAATACATCTGCCGTGGTACTTATATCCTTCCTCCGGAGCCCTCGATGCGGTTAATCTCCAACATCTTTGAGTACTGCTCCAAGGAGATTCCCCAGTGGAACACCATCAGCATCAGCGGTTACCACATCCGGGAAGCAGGCGCCACAGCAGCCCAGGAAATTGCCTTCACCCTGGCTGACGGTATCGCCTATGTCGATGCTGCCATTAAAGCCGGCCTGGACGTAGATACTTTCGGACCTCGCCTTTCGTTCTTCTTTAACGCTCACTTGAACTTCTTTGAAGAAATAGCGAAGTTCAGAGCAGCCCGCCGTGTCTGGGCAAAAGTTATGAAAGAGCGTTTTGGAGCCAAGAACCCACGTTCCTGGACTCTCCGCTTCCATACCCAGACCGCCGGCGTCAGCCTCACAGCACAGCAGCCCATGGTAAACATCATGCGGACTGCCTTTGAAGCTCTTTCCGCTGTACTGGGCGGCACCCAGTCCTTGCACACCAACTCCTACGATGAAGCTCTGGCGCTCCCCTGCGACGAGTCAGTCATGATCGCACTGCGCACCCAACAGGTTATCGGGTACGAAATCGGTGTCTGTGACTTAGTTGACCCGCTTGGCGGTTCGTACTACATCGAATCCCTCACCAACGCCCTTGAGGAAAAGGCTTGGGAATATATCGGCAAGATCGACGCTCTAGGCGGCGCAGATAAGGCTATTGAGTATATGCAGAAAGAAATCCACAATTCTGCTTACCAGTACCAGCTGGCCATCGACAATAAGAAGAAAACTGTTATCGGCGTGAACAGCTTCATCATGCAAGATGAAGAAAAACCCAAGGGCCTTCTGAAAGTCGACCTTTCAGTTGGGGAACGCCAGGTAGCTAAACTTGCTAAGGTCAAAGCGGGAAGAGACAACGCAAAGGTCGAATCCCTGCTGAAAGATATAAGGGAAGCAGCGCAGAGCAACGCCAACCTGATCCCGGTCTTTATTGATGCGGTCAAGGAATACGTCACTCTCGGCGAGATCTGCGGCGTCCTGAGAGACGTTTTTGGCGAATACAAGCAGCAAATCGTATTCTAGGAGAGGAGGAAAGTTGATGAGCAAGAAACGTATCCGCGTTCTGGTCGCAAAACCGGGTCTTGACGGTCACGATCGGGGCGCCAAGGTGATTGCCCAGGCTTTAAGGGACGCCGGTATGGAAGTCGTTTACACAGGGTTGCGGCAAACCCCGGAACAAATCGTATCGGCAGCGGTGCAGGAAGATGTTAATGTAGTCGGCATGAGTATTCTTTCAGGTGCGCATGGAACCCTGTTCCCCGAAGTAATTAAACTTCTTAAAGAGAAGGGCGCCGGCGACATCCTTGTAGTGGGAGGCGGGATTATTCCTGAAGAAGATGTTCCGGCATTAAAAGAAGCCGGCATCGCCGAAATCTTCGGACCCGGAACTCCTCTGGAAGAGGTTGTAAAATACATTCAGGCAAATGTGAAAAACTAACACCATGATGATCGAAAAGCTGTGCGGGCGGGCCGGCTAACCGCCGGTTCCCGTCCCGCCCGATTGGAAGTGATATGTGGCTGCTAATTTAATTAATTAATTTGGAGGGATACCGCATGATTAAAAAGATTGACCATGTGGGCATAGCTGTAAAGGACCTGGAAGCAACTTTGAAACTGTACGAAGAGGTACTGGGGCTGAAGTCTACCGGCACAGAGGTTGTGGAAGAGCAAAAGGTTAAAGTAGCCTTTTTACCCACAGGCGATAGTGAGGTTGAGCTGCTGGAGTCAACATCGCCGGACGGACCCATCGCTAAATACATTGCAAAGAATGGGGAAGGGATCCAGCACCTGGCTTTCAGGGTCGACAACCTGGAGCAGAGGTTGGCGGAACTGAAAGAAAAAGGCATCCGTTTAATTGATGAAAAGCCACGGTACGGAGCCGGTGGGGCAAGAATAGCCTTTTTACACCCGAAATCCACCTTTGGCGTACTTATCGAACTGTGTGAGCGCGACTAGATTGGAGGTAATAGTATGCAGGAGAAGCTGGACCTACTTACTAAGTTAAGGCAACAGGTCGAAGCTGGCGGCGGCCAGAAAAGAATAGACAAACAACATGCAAGCGGGAAAAAGACAAGCAGGGAACGGATCAACGAGCTTTATGATCCGGGCTCCTTTAGAGAAATTGACGTCTTTGCTGCAACAACAGATGACTTCAATAAGGTAAACGGCGAAGGTGTGACGTGTGGCTACGGCACTATCGCAGGACGCAGGGTTTATATCTTTTCCCAGGACTTTACCGTTATCGGCGGCTCCCTGGGACGGGTTCATGCTGCAAAAATCTGTAAAGTTCTCGATATGGCCATGAAGGTCGGAGCCCCGGTAATCGGCATTTGTGACTCGGGCGGAGCCCGCATTCAGGAAGGCGTGGACGCCCTTGATGGATACGGCCAGATCTTTTTCCGGAATACCATTGCTTCCGGAGTGATCCCGCAGATTTCTGTGATCATGGGCCCCTGCGCCGGCGGCGCGGTTTATTCCCCGGCCCTGACCGACTTCATCCTGATGGTGGCTAATACCAGCCAGATGTTCATTACCGGACCGCTGGTAATTAAAGCAACCACCGGTGAGGATGTCAGTATGGAGGCCCTTGGGGGAGCGGCAACGCATAACCAGGTCAGCGGCGTTGCTCATTTCCTCGCCAACAACGAGGATGAGTGTATTACCCAGATTAAAACGCTGCTCAGCTACCTGCCCTCAAACAACCTTGACGAACCGCCTACGTTTGCGCCCGTCGAGCCCTCGCTTGACAAGGAGACTCTGGTGTCGGTGGTACCCACCGATCCCAACAAAGGTTATGATGTCCGTAACGTCATAAACGCTATTGTCGACGGAGGCTCCTTCTTTGAAGTACACCAGTATTACGCCACAAACGGCGTTGTCGGCTTTGCCCGGATTAACGGCCAGGCAATCGGCATCATTGCCAACCAGCCCAGGATCCTGGCAGGTTGTCTGGACATTAACGTTTCTGACAAGATTGCCCGCCACATCCGTTTCTGCGACTGCTTCAACATTCCCATCCTGACCTTTATGGATGTGCCCGGATTCCTTCCCGGAGTTCAGCAGGAGTATGGTGGAATTATCCGCCATGGCGCCAAAATGCTATATGCTTATTCCGAGGCCACAACGCCCAAAATCACCATCATTACCCGCAAGGCTTACGGCGGAGCATACCTGGCCATGTGCGGCAGCGCCTTGAGAGCTGATGAAGTTTATGCCTGGCCCACCGCTGAAATTGCCGTTATGGGACCGGAAGGCGCCGTTAACGTGATTAACCGCAAGGAAATTGCAGAAGCGTCCAACCCCGTTGAAGAACGCAAGAAACTGGTACAACAATACCGTGATCGCTTTGCCAACCCCTATATTGCCAGCGCCAGGGGATTTATCCAGGATGTAATTGACCCGCGGGACACCCGGGATAGAGTCATCAACGCTCTTAAGAATTTAGCTAATAAACGCGAGAGCAGGCCCAGGAAGAAACACGGTAATATCCCCTGCTAGTGCAAGTACGGGCACGGAGGAGGAAAGTAGATGTCGGAAACAAGTTCAAAAATTAAACCGGAAGTGGTTGCTGCTATCTCAGTTGCCCTGGCCCTATACGGTTATTCCAGCGATAAGGGCTACCAGGCCACCAGGATCAGTAAAAGCCAAAACCTTTGGAAAAAGGCCGGCATTATCGAAATTATGCTTGGCCGTGAAATGAATAGGGACTTCATATAGAAACAACGCAACAAGTACAGGCCTACCATTAGGAGGGAAACTGCATGCAAAAGTTTAAAATTAAGGTTAACGGAGAGGTATACGAAGTAGAAGTTGAGCAAATTGGTGGGGCTCCGGCAGCAGCTCCTGCGGCTCCGCCCCCGGCGCCGGTTGCAGCACCTGCACCTGCCCCCGCTCCTGCGGCAGCACCCGCAGCCGCTCCGAAACCGGCCGCGGCGCCAGCTCCAAAACCAGCTGGTGGTGGTGGCGGCGGTGGAGCATTATGTGCTCCGATGCCTGGTACAGTACTGGAAATCAAGGTCAACGTGGGCGATGCTGTAACAATAGGTCAGGTCCTTCTGATCCTTGAAGCCATGAAGATGGAAAACGAGCTGGCTGCAGATAAAGCCGGCACTGTCAAGGAAATTAAAGTTACCAAGGGCCAGGCCGTCAATGGTGGAGATCCACTCATCATTATCGGCTAGAACAATAATAAAGGGTGGAGGCGGGGCTTAAGCGTCTCCACCTCCAGAAATTGTTTAACCAACCAGTTGGGAGGGGATAGAAGTTATGATCAAAAGAAAAAAAATTACTGTTGTCGGCGCTGGTAACGTTGGGGCAACAGCTGCACACTGGGCAGCATCAAGAGAACTGGGCGATGTTGTTCTGGTTGACGTAATTGAAGGGGTTCCCCAGGGTAAAGCTCTCGACTTGATGCAAGCGGCTCCTGTAATGAAATATGACAGCAATATAATTGGCACTAATAACTATGAAGATACCGCTGATTCGGACGTTGCCATTATTACCGCCGGTGTCGCCCGTAAACCTGGAATGAGCCGGGATGACCTTCTGAATATCAACTACAAAATCGTAGGCTCAGTGGCAGAAAACATTGCCCGGTATTCGCCAAACTGCACTATCATCGTCGTATCCAACCCGCTTGACGTTATGACTTATACCGCCTATAAAGCCAGCGGTTTCCCGGCCAACCGCGTCTTTGGTCAGGCCGGCGTGCTTGACTCCGCCCGTTTCCGGACCTTCGTTGCCATGGAACTAGGTGTATCATTTGAGGATGTCAATGCTTTAGTCCTTGGCGGCCATGGTGATACGATGGTGTCGGTACTCAGCCATGCCAATGTCGGATGTATACCCGTAACCAAGTTAATACCTCCCGAGCGCCTGGCTGAAATCGTTAAGAGAACCGCCAACGGTGGAGCTGAAATCGTAAACTTCCTGAAGACCGGCAGCGCTTTCTACGCCCCTTCAGCCTCCGCAGTAACCATGGCTGAAGCAGTGCTGAAAGACAAAAAGCGGATCCTGCCCGTGGCGGCATATCTGAACGGCGAATACGGCGCCAAGGACATTTACACCGGCGTACCTTGTATTATTGGTGGCAACGGGGTAGAAAAGATTATTGAAATAGATCTGACACCGGATGAAAAAGCCGCCCTGGATAAATCCATCCAGGCCGTTCGTGACCTTATGAAGGTAGTCGGACTGGGTTCTTAAACGAGTCCGGTTAGCGAGAAAAGGGGAGGATTATAAGATGGCAAAAGGACCAAAAGCTGTATTGATAACTGACACTACTTTCCGGGATGCACACCAGTCCCTTTTGGCAACCCGGATGAAAACCGAGCACATGATCCCGATTGCAGAGAAACACGATGAAATCGGGTTCCATTCAATGGAAATGTGGGGCGGCGCAACTTTCGACACCTGCATGCGTTTCTGCGGTGACGACCCCTGGGAGCGCCTGAGGGTTATCAGGCGTCACCTTAAAAAAACCAAGACCCAGATGCTGCTGAGAGGACAGAACATTGTAGGTTACAGGAATTACGCCGACGATGTACTAATTGAGTTCATTAAAAAAGCTGTTTATAACGGCATGGATATTTTCCGCTGCTTTGACGCTCTAAATGATTACCGCAACCTGGAAGTAGCAATCAAGACTGTCATCGACGAAGGAGCCCACGCCCAGGGTACAATCTGCTACGCCATCAGCCCCGTCCACACGGTTGAACACTACGTCGGAAAGGCAAAAGAGTTGGCAAGTATGGGCGTCCACAGCATTTGCATCAAGGATATGGCGGGGATCATCGCTCCCTACATCACCTATGATATTGTCAAAGGCATGAGGGACGCCGGGATCACGCTTCCAATTCAGCTCCACTGCCACTATACCAGCGGTATGGGCGCTATGGCTTATGTGAAGGGAATTGAAGCGGGAGCCAATATCATTGACTGCGCTATATCTCCAATGTCCGTACAGACTTCGCAGCCTTCCATTGAAGTTATGTGCTCCACATTCGCGGGAACTGAATATGATACAGGTCTAGACCTTCAACCGATGATTGAAATTGCCGATTACTGGAAGAATGTGCGCCCGCTTTACACAGAATTCGACCTGGCCCAGAAATACCCCGATGCCGGTATCCTGGTTTCCCAGGTCCCCGGCGGGATGATGTCCAACTTCCTCTCGCAGTTGCAGCAGGCTAACGCTCTGCACCGCCTGCCCGAGGTGCTTGAGGAAATGCCGAGGGTGCAGGAAGACTTCGGCTGGCCCCCGCTGGTTACGCCATCCAGCCAGATCGTTGGTTCCCAGGCTGTTTTAAACGTCCTGATGGGCCGCTATAAAATGTGCACCAACGAAGTAAAGCAGTACATGCGCGGTTATTACGGCCGGCCTCCTGCTCCCATTAATGAAGAGGCCCGCAAGATGATTATTGGTGACGAAAAGCCTATTACCTGCCGTCCGGCCGACAAGCTGGAACCGGAACTGCCGAAAGCCAAGGAAATGATCGCTCACGTCATGGAGAAGGAAGAAGACATCATTTCCTGCGCCATCTACCCGCAGGTAGCACCCAAGTTCCTTGAAGAGAGAATGGCCAAAAAGCTCAAAGTCGACATAGAGCTGGCCAAACAGAGCTGTGACTTTTATCCTGTTTAGGATTAATAACCAAAACTCCCCGGGACGGTACGCCAAATCCGTCCCGGGGACTTAAAACCTTTAGTCATCCTCCAAAAAATAAAAAATTGCTTATAGGAAGTACTAACTTTAAAAAGGAGGCTTGTTTATTTAATGTCCAAAGAAATGAAAACCATGGACGGTACGAAAGCAGCAGCTTATACGTCCTATGCTTTTACGGACTGCGCCTGTATTTTCCCCATTACTCCGTCCTCCCCCATGGCTGAATATGTAGATGAATGGGCTGCCCAGGGTAAAAAGAATATTTTCGGCCAAACAGTAAAAGTTGTGGAAATGCAATCTGAAGCAGGCGCTGCAGCCGCCCTGCACGGATCGCTTGCAGCAGGCGCACTGAGCACCACATATACGGCATCCCAGGGCTTAATGCTCATGATTCCGAACATGTATAAAATATCCGGAGAGCTGATGCCTGGCGTTATCCATGTAACTGCCCGGGCCCTTTCCACACACGCCTTAAGCATTTTCGGAGACCACTCCGACGTAATGTCCTGCCGGATGACCGGCTTCGCCATGCTGGCTTCCAGCAGTGTCCAGGAAGTTATGGATCTCGGCGGTTTGGCCCACCTGGCAGCCATTAAGTCCAGGGTCCCCTTCCTGCATTTTTATGACGGATTCAGGACCTCTCACGAACAACAAAAAATTGAGGTCATCGATTATGAAGACTTTGCCCGGCTGGTGGACTGGGATGCAATAAAAGCATTCAGGGAAAGGGGTTTGAACCCGGAACACCCGGTGGTCAGGGGAACAGCCCAGAACCCGGACATTTACTTCCAGGCCAGAGAAGCCTGCAACCCCTTCTATGATGCAGTTCCTGATATCGTAAATGATTATATGAAGGAAATCAGCAATTTAACCGGCAGGACATATAAGCCCTTCGTTTATTATGGCGCGGAAGATGCAGAGGATATCATTATTACCATGGGCTCTTCCTGTGATACAGTCGAAGCGACAGTGGATTACCTGATGGATAAAGGAGAAAAAGTCGGCCTGATCAAAGTGCATCTTTACAGGCCTTTCTCCAGCAAGTACTTCTTTGATGTTTTCCCCAAAAGCGTAAAAAGGATTGCCGTACTGGACCGGACCAAAGAACCCGGCGCTCTCGGTGAACCCTTACTGGAAGACGTTAAATCAATGTTCTATGATTACGAAACCAAACCATTAATCATCGGGGGACGTTACGGACTTGGCTCCAAGGAACTTGTACCCGCCGACATCAAAGCTGTCTTCAATAATCTGAAGGCCGATCAACCTAAAGAACGTTTTGTTCTCGGAATTGTTGACGATGTCACAAACCTTTCTCTCCCGCAGGAAGAGGTAATCGACGCCACGCCGGAAGGGACTATTCAGTGTAAGTTTTACGGCCTTGGTTCCGACGGTACAGTGGGCGCCAACAAGCAGGCAGTGGAAATTATCGGCAACACCCCTGGTATGTATGCCCAGGCTTACTTCTCCTATGACTCCAAAAAGTCCGGAGGCTTTACCGTTTCCCACCTGCGCTTTGGTAAAAAACCCATTAAATCGCCTTACTTGATTACCTCCGCTGATTTTGTCTCTTGCAGCAACCAATCTTATGTACAAACACTGGACATGTTGTCGGGATTGAAAAAAGGCGGCACATTCCTTTTGAACTGTGTCTGGAAACCCGAAGAACTGGAAGAGAAACTTCCGGCCTCCATGAAGAGATGCCTTGCCAGGAAGAAGATTAATTTCTATACCATCAATGCTGTAGATATAGCCAGAGAATTAGGCCTTGGCAACCGCTACAACATGATCATGCAATCGGCCTTCTTCAAACTGGCCAACGTAATTCCCGTGGATGAAGCTGTTGAGGAACTGAAGCGTACCATTAAGAAGACCTACGGCAGAAAAGGCGATGCCATTGTCAACATGAACTATGCCTCAGTTGATAAAGGAATAGAATCCATTGTGAAGATTGATGTGCCTGCTGCCTGGGCTGATGCAGTTGATGAAGCAGAAGAGGCTAAAGACGTACCGGAATTTATTGCAAATGTTCTTCAACCCATGAACAGGCTGGAAGGCGACAAACTGCCCGTAAGCACCTTTACGGGTGTGGAGGATGGTACCTTCCCCGTCGGTACTTCCAGGTATGAAAAGCGCGGCGTAGCCGACTTTGTCCCGGAATGGATTAAGGAAAACTGCATCCAGTGTAACCAGTGCTCATACGTTTGTTCCCACGCTGCCATACGTCCGGTTCTGTTAAATGAAGAGGAACAGAAAAATGCCCCGGCTTCCTTTGAAACCTTAAAGGCTGTGGGTAAACAGCTGGCAGGTTTGACCTACCGCATGCAGGTGGGCGTAATGGACTGCATGGGCTGCGGAGTTTGTGCCAATGTCTGCCCGTCCAAGGAAAAAGCCCTTGTCATGAAGCCATTCGGCACACAATTAGTTGAAGCGGAGAACTGGGATTATGCAATGAGGGTCAGCATCAAGGATAATCTCTGGAACAAGTTCAGTGTTAAAGGCAGCCAGTTTGCCCAGCCGTTGCTGGAGTTCTCCGGCGCCTGCGGCGGTTGCGTGGAAACTACCTACGCCAAGCTGGTTACCCAGTTGTTTGGTGACAGAATGATCGTAACCAACGCTACGGGTTGCTCATCTATCTGGGGAGGCAGCGCACCTTCGATGCCATACTGCACCAACGCGGAAGGAAGGGGCCCGGCCTGGTCCAGCGGATTATTCGAGGATAATGCTGAATATGGCTTTGGTGTGTTCGTAGGCATTAAACAAATGCGGGAAAAATTAGCCGACCTGATGAAGGAAGCCATGGCTCTCGACATCGCTCCGGCTTTGAAAGA
Organism: Pelotomaculum sp. UBA1371; assembly: GCA_002305915.1. Lineage (GTDB taxonomy): Bacteria > Bacillota > Desulfotomaculia > Desulfotomaculales > Pelotomaculaceae > DTU098. Next base: position 250,799 of record DBRJ01000004.1, read on the forward strand.
AGCCTTCCAGGAATGGCTGGACAACAAAGACGATGCTGCAGCCTCCAAGGCAGCTGCTGACAAAATCATACCTCTGCTTGAAGGTTCAGATAATCCAATCTTGAAAGAAATTTATGAGAAGAGGGACCAGTTGGTTAAGAAATCCATCTGGATCCTGGGTGGAGACGGCTGGGCTTACGACATTGGTTACGGTGGACTGGACCACGTACTTGCCCAAAATGAGGACGTAAACGTACTGGTATTTGATACCGAGGTTTATTCCAACACCGGCGGGCAGGCATCCAAGTCCACCCCAACCGCATCCATTGCCAAGTTCGCCGCGGCAGGCAAGCGGACCAAGAAGAAAGACCTCGGCGCGATGGCAATGACCTACGGCTATGTTTATGTAGCCCAAATCGGGATGGGCGCAGACATGGCTCAAACCCTCAAAGCCATTGCCGAAGCAGAGGCATATAAAGGTCCTTCCCTGATTATCGCCTACTCCCCCTGCATTAACCACGGCTTGAAAGGCGGTATGCAAAACAGCCAGGCTGAGATTAAGAAGGCTGTTAATGCCGGATACTGGCACCTGTACAGGTATAACCCGGATCTCAAGAAGGAAGGCAAGAATCCCTTTATCCTCGATTCTAAAGAACCCAATTTCAGCGCCTTTAGAGACTATCTAATGGGTGAAGTTCGCTACGCTTCACTGTCACAATTGTTCCCGGCCGAAGCAAACGACCTGTTTGCCAAGACCGAACAAGACGCCAAGGAAAGATATGAATTCTACAAGAACCTGGCAAACGTCTAAAGGTCAGTAAACTTGCTTTAAACCGAACAGGAGCCGGTGGACAATAGTCCAGCGGCTCCTTTCTGTTTGAACAGTCGTAAAATAATACTTTAGCGCTTAATACTTCCTTATATTACCATTATCATATAAATAGATTTGTTTATTGTACTATTTCTTTTTTATAGCCCGGATTAGCGGCATGGTATGCACCTGAGAACAGCTTATGATATTTTTAACCTCTACGGCGCTGCATCAGCAGTATGGCGTTCTGGTTTAATTTCTTACCATTGAGGTAAAATACTAGATAAATCTAATTATTTAACCATTATCAGGATCAAAATTATTCTAAGGAACAAGCAGTTGCTTGGCATCAGGGAGGGAATATTCTTAAAATGGGTCTCACTTCATGGAATGCGCTAAAAATTGTTCTCGCAGCAGGAACACCAATTCAAAGTCTAATTTCAGGCAGTGGAGACACCCATGTATTTTGCAATCAACAGGCCTTGAAAATATTAAGAAGTGACAGGAATATTACCAATCTAAAATATCTGAATAATTATCTGGAAGTTATTAATAGGGGAGTCCTTTGGGCTGATCGGGGATGGAAATACTTGTCTCATTACTACAATCCTACAACTGATTCCGGCCTGGGACCCTGGCCAGATGCAAGATTAGAGTTCAATTATTACTTTGATAAATCTTTGGCTCTATGGAATAGAGGGAATAAAAAGAAAGCCTTATTTTTCCTTGGAGCTTCTGTTCACCTGGTTCAAGATTTATGTGTACCTCATCATTCAAATGGAATAGCTTTCTGTGGACATCAAGAATATGAAAAATGGGTTAATAATAATTATAAACTCTTTTCTGTATATTCGAATGGGATCTACAACAGCTTTACAGTCCCTGATCAGTGGCTGACGTTCAATGCCGGAATATCCAGAAAATATTTGCCATACGTATTATCAACCGGCTCGGACACTTCCTACAAAATGGCCACAGGAGTTTTACTGCCGCTGGCACAGCGTTCTACAGCAGGCTTTTTTAAGTTTTATTTTGATTATATTAATAATATCAAAGGTTGTCATTAGAAACTATTAAACCTTTAAAACCCTTCATTTTTCCTTTCACTATAGAATTAAAACCTTTTAAGTCTAAACTGATGCTCTTTAAACTTCATCAGGTTAAAATATAAAAGGAAACTACTTAGACATAGAATAGGGATGATTAAAATGAACAAAAAAAAACATTTACATTCAAGTAAATTTCCCATAATCTGTATTCTAGAAGAAAACAAAATCTGTGACAACTGTTGTGATTGTTTTGTTTGTGATCTTGACCCCAATAAAACATGTGATAACTGTGCCAAGTGCCTGGATTTGCCTGATTATAATGCAATCATCATTGACGATATCATTAGCCTTGAAGATTCCAGAAATAAAAGAAATAACAGTAAAGAAAGCGATAAGAAAAGTAATCGCAAAAATGACAAAAGTTAAAACGGGAGCAGAATCATCGCTAAAGGATTTGCAGATTAGCAGGATAAGAATTATCCAGCTTTTTAGCCGACAAAACAAATTAAATTATTTCCATAACATCTCAAATACATTGGAAACAGCCCCTTCACCACACCCTATTCATGTTCCGATAATAGATATTATGTAAACTAGTCCGGTTAGTCTTGCGATACCTGCGCCAATCTGCGCCAGAATGAAAATGGCGCCTTTGTTTGCCAACCGGCTTATAACCATTCCTCCTTTGTCAGCTTCAGGACCGCCGACTGGTATTTAGCAGTTTCGGGCACAGCGTGTCATTTTGGAGTACTTCACTATGTTGGTTCGCTGAGAGGCTTAGCGTATCATCCATGTACCATGATTTGTTAGTGTTGATATGTTTATCTCCGGGCATTCTACCAATAAAACAGTTTTTATATACGGAGGTTTGTTCTATGGGTTTCATAGAATTGTTTAAAAATCAGGATAAGAAAGAAACCGGCCTTCATGTGGGAGAAGCATACATTTTATGGACACAACTGGTAGCACGATACGATATATTAGAAATCACCCAGTTTATACTGGGTTATGCCAATGATACAGATTTCAAGGTCCTTGTGCAAAGAGGTTTAGACAATATAATCAAACCCCAAATTAAGAAGCTGGAAGAAACCATGGAACATTACCAGATTCCTCTACCTCCACGCCCCCCCAAGAGCTATCCCCATCCAACCAATATAGAGAACGCCAGGGACGAAGGATTGTACCGCACTGTTTTTTCTGGCAGCCAGACCGCACTATTGGTACACGTCAAAGCCATTAACGTAAGTATAAATGATTCACTGAGAGCAATGTTTATCAACTTCTTTAACCAGGAACTCCATATGTATGATGGTTTAGTGAAGTATGGCAAGATAAAGGGTTGGATACGTTCAGGGCCTCAATATAAACATTAAAGGCAACTGTATTGCAGCGATGGGGCTGTTTGTTTCCCCACCGCTGTTGTTTGCTGCTAGACTCATTGCCCCCTCATCTCTGCCCCGGGGGTTACCTTTTATCCTCCGGTTGATAACTTTTAAGGGAGTGACTATGGTTCTCTGCAGCCTTATTGGGAAATAATTTCTCAGACACTTTACCACATCCTCAAGGATATTCCCTTTTACAATCAGGAAGATTCACATTACAATACCCACCATCTTTATACCTTAAATCCCAAGCGCCTTGTAACAGCCATAACAGACTTCCGGCAGCGGGTATTGGCTCAAAGCTTCGAACGTATCCTCATCGATTTCCTCGAAACCACCATCATCGGTAAAACCAAACCGCTTTCTTCCACAGATCGCCCTTCTGGCCGCAAAAGGCTCGCGGAACTTTTTATAGGCCTCGCTATTCCATATCTCCAGCAAACTGGTTTCCTTTACATTTCCAAATATGCAAACCGGTATCCAGTATGCTTCCCCCTCATGTACTTTGGTAATGAAACCGTTCCTTAAGGGCAAGGTTAGATAGACGCAAGGCGAAACATAACCGTCCCAGGTGATGTGCAATTCTTCCAGCGGTTTCGCTTCGCAGTAAGCCACCCGTTTCGGCCCGGGAGGGTAAATGCGAAGATTAAGGCCCAACAATTTTGCCCGCAACCTGGCCTGGTCAATTATTGAAAGATATTCAGGCGACGGTGCTTGTAAAGAATAAGCTTTCCAGGACTCGAACTCCGGTTTCGCGACAAAAGTAAGGTTAGAGGCAATTATCTCGTCCACCTCTAATTCAGCTGCCAGATCCAGCAATGCAGGAAGCTCATGAATGTTTTGGCTGTTCTTTAGAAAGAGGAGGCTAATCAAAGGCAACCTGCCGGATCCCAGTTCCTTTCTGGCGCCGGCTAACAACCGCACATTCTCCACCACCTCTTCAAACTTCGCGCCGCTTCTTATTTTTTCATAGGTGGCGGCAGTAGCCCCATCAATGGATATCCCGACAACATCCACCCCTTTGACAAGGCGCCCGGCTACCTCCCTATCTATCAAGGTTCCGTTGGTCGTAATCCCGACGGAGCAACCTGCTGAGCGTGCTATGTCCGCCATCTCCCAGATTCTTGGATGAAGCAGGGGTTCACCCCAGGCATCAATGTAGACCTGCCTCAAATAAGGGAAGGCGGCGGCAACTGCATGGTAGGTAGCCATATCCATACCCAACTTTTTTCTTAGTATATCTGACAAAATATAACAAAAAACACATCGTCCTGGTAAAATAGAGTTGACAGAATATAAAAATAAAATAGCTCTATATTTTGGTAAAAGCTATTGTTCAACGATTAAGTTTAATAGTAGTTCGTAACTGCCCTGTTTTTATTATTACAAATCCAAAACATAGAAAGGAAAACCCTCATGAAAAGTGAAAGTAAAAGTGAAAGTATTGTTGATCTAACAACGGAATTCTGCGGTTTGAGATTGCCCAATCCTTTTTTATTAGCCTCCGCCCCGCCAACTGCTGATGCTGCCATGATTAAACGAGCCCTTGCTCTTGGCTGGGGAGGTGCGGTTACTAAAATCATCCCGCCGGATGGTATGGTGATAACTGACGTTTCCCCGCGCTTAAAGGCTTTGCAAAAAGATAATGGTGCAATTTTCGGCCTGGAGAATATTGAGTTAATCAGTCTCAAGCCGCTTTCTTTGTGGCTGGATGAAATACGGGAGATAAAGCGATGCTTCCCGCAGAACATTATTATCGCTAGCCTTATGGCCGATGTAAACGAGGAACAATGGCAAAGAATGGCCATAGCCCTTCAAAAGGCGGGGGCCGACGCACTGGAACTTAATTTTTCCTGTCCCCATGGTATGCCGGAAAAAGGCCTTGGCTCCGCCATAGGACAGGACGAAGAACTAACCGGGCTGATCACCTCCTGGGTTAAAGCCGTGGTATCTATACCGGTTATAGTCAAGCTTTCACCCAATGTTACGGATATAAGACGCCTGGCGCTGGCCGCTGAAAAAGGAGGAGCGGACGGCTTGGCGGCCATTAATGTCGAGCATTTTTCAATGCATTTGCCCGGGCAACTCATGTTTAGAGCAATTCGTTGGGAAGCCATTTGTACTTCATGTTTACTTCTTCTTTGCTTCGTTTTCCTTTGACAGGGCTGCCTTTAACAAATCTCCTAAATTTTGGCCAATTGAACCCTTGTCGCTGTACTGTGAGATTAATTTTTGATTGATCCGGCTGGCTTTCTTCGAACTCTTAAAACCAAAATCATCTTGTTTTTCCGACTGACGGTGACCACAGATACGATCCTGGCAAATCAGCATTCTACCTTTTTTTCCCTTGACTTGAAGCATGTACTTGCCGCACAGGGGGCATTTGGTTTTAGAAACATTATCCGCCTTGTAGACAGCCGTATCTGCTATAACGCTTTTAACAAGTTCAGCGGCATTTTGACGTATGTCAGCTATAAATTCCGTTTTACCCTCTTTACCCCTGGCGATATTGGTCAGCCTTTGCTCCCATTTAGCAGTTAATTCAGGGGTTTTCAGAGCAGGATCAACCAGCTTGATTAATTGCATCCCCTTGGAAGTAGGCACCAATTCTTTGCCCTGGCGTTCGATATAATTATTATAGAGCAGCTTTTCAATGATTTCCGCCCGTGTAGCCGGTGTCCCCAATCCACTGCCTTTCATGGATTCGCGTAATTCCTCATCATCAATAAACTTACCGGGACTCTCCATGGCAGTCAGCAGGGTTGCTTCTGAATAACGGGCAGGCGGTTTGGTTTTTGATTTGTTGATTTTTAAATCTACAACCTGTTTACTGTCGCCTTTTTGTGACCGGGTCAACGTCTGCTCCGGCAGGCTGTCCTCCTTTGCCTCCTCCTTTTCTTCTTGCCTGGCTGTCACCGCACGCCAGCCCTTGTCTTTGACAACTCTGCCTCTGGAATAAAAACTCTCTCCGTTAATAACCGTAACAAGAGTCGTCTGATCATAGCGGTAAGGCGGATACAAAACAGCAATAAATCGCCTCACAATTAAGTCGTACAAATTCTTTTCGTCCGTTTTCAGATGTGCCAATTGCAGGGCTTGTTCAGTTGGGATAATGGCATGATGGTCTGACACTTTACTGTTATCCACGAAACGTCTTGTAGGTTTCAAGGGTTTCTGCAACAGAGGCTTGACCATTCCAGCGTAGGGCCCCACGGTAATACTTTTTAACCTGGCCGGCAACGTGGGCACAAGGTCCGTGGTAATATAACGGGAATCAGTACGCGGGTAAGTAACAAGCTTGTGCTGTTCATATAAGTCCTGTAAAACTGACAGTGTTTTTTGTGCTGAAAACCCGTAACGCTTATTGGCATCCCTTTGTAATTCCGTCAAATCATAGGCAAGGGGCGGTGGTTCGCTCTTCCCTTCCGTACGGACATCCTTGACCAGACCCGGATGTCCTTTTAGTTTAGCAATTAGTTCTTCCGCCTGCGTATATTCGAATATCCGGCTGTTTCCATTTCTGTCCCGCCAATCGCCGAAATAATCACCGAAATTTGCCCGGATGGTCCAATAATCAACCGGAACAAATTGTTTAATTTCAGCCTCACGGTTCACAATCATGGCCAGGGTGGGTGTCTGGACCCTACCTGCCGTCAACTGGGCATTGAACTTACAAGTCAAGGCACGGGTCACATTTAGCCCAATCAGCCAATCCGCCTCTGCCCGGCATACTGCTGCATTATAAAGGTTATCGTATGATTGCCCGGCTTTTAAATTGGCAAAACCTTCCCTGATGGCATCGTCTGTCTGAGATGATATCCAAAGGCGTTTGAATGGTTTTTTCCAATTTGCCAACTCCATTATCCAGCGGGCAACCAGTTCCCCTTCCCTGCCGGCATCAGTAGCTATAACAAGCTCTTTCAAATCTCTCCGCTTCATCAAATTCTTGACAACCCGGAACTGGTGAGATGTTTGTCTGATTACCTTCAATTTCATGTTCGTTGGCAGCATAGGCAGGTCTTCCAGGCGCCATTCCTTGTATTTTATGTCATAATCATCCGGTTCAGCAAGAGTAACCAAATGCCCCAGGGCCCAGGTTACTACAAATTGCTGTCCTTCTATATAGCCCTTGTTTTTTATGTTACATTTCAAAACCCTGGCAATTTCCCGGGCTACACTGGGCTTTTCCGCCAGTACAAGTGCTTTCATCCAATCCCTCAATTCTTACTTATCTCCAATTCTTATTTACTATTGCTAATTTTTGAATCATAAACATGTTTATTATAACATATCAAGGACTTTTCCGTATTTTCCGGGGTTTAAATCCTGTTGCGCCTTAGAAATAAGTAATCTGCCCTTAATACTCCTAAATCTTCACTTAATCTCCGGACTACACATACTGCCTAACCATTTAAACACGGGCTGGATTTTGTGAAAATGAAAAAACCCCATAGGGGGTCAGTCATGCTTTTGAGATTAGCACAGGACATTTTGCCCGTTGAACCACATAGTTGGAAACACTCCCCAGACCTAGGAGAAATCTCTCAAAGGATCCCCTGTTGTGGGAACCCAGAGTAATGAGGTCGATGTTTTCCTGTTCCGCAAAGCGTACAATAGCTTCTCCAGGACTTTCATTTTTAATGACAACGTGTGCGGTTACACCTTCTTTTCGAACGCTTGCTGCTGCATCTTCGAGGATTTTTTCGAAGTAACTATAACTTTGATTTTCCAGCTCCTTGAGCATGTCCCGGGCAGCATAGGTGTCTATTATTCCAGGCATTTTTACGGAAGTAAAAATATACACCTCGGCGTTGCGGCCCTTAGCAATCTCAGTAGCGATTTCTAGAGCCTTTTGAGCCTTAAAACCATGATCATAGGCAACAAGTATTCTTTTAATCATCTACTTCTCCCCCATGTTTTATTCTGCTATCGGCAGTACGAAACAATATTACTCTTTTTTTTGAGGTCTTTTGTTCTTATACATCCTTTGATCGGCAATACTAATAATTTCCTCGGCAGTATTACCGTCATCAGGAAATATGGCAATACCACCGCTCAATCCAATTTTTTGACAACCTTGCACGGATAATTCAGAGAGTGCCTTTTGCAAACGTTTTAAGAGAATATTTGCTCCTTCATAGCCGGTTGCAGGCAAAATTAAAACAAATTCATCCCCGCCGTACCTGACTGGAATATCTATCTTGCGGATATTGACCAGGATAGTTTCTGAGACGATCCGCAAAACACTATCACCGGCTGCATGTCCCATATTGTCATTAATATTCTTAAAATTGTCTAAATCAATGAAAATAACAGCCAGGGGGAGTTTCGAACGTATAGAACGTTCAATCTCCAGAGGTAATATTTTTTCCAGATATCTCTTGTTGTAAATTTCTGTCAAGGGGTCTGTATTCGTCAAGTCAATCAGATGATGCACAATCCTGTAGACACCATAAGAAAAAAATAAGATACCCCCTGCCAAAAACCCCTTTTTAATCATGCTCAGAACAAACACAGGTAACGGAAGAATTTCACCAAGCAGGTTTATTGCCGATCCAATAGCAAAAATACCCATACCCACCAGGGAAACTATAAGAAGATTCTCCATATTGTAGGAATAATTCAATTTCCGGATGGAGAAAAACAAGATTAGTGAAGAGAGTAAAAATACCAGATATAGAAAAACTTCATCAAGGTTGTCTAGGTGTGTAATTGCGTTCACATCACAACCCCCATCCGGGCAACAAAAACAACGGTTACTTGCTATCTAATAATCAACACGGGACATGGCGCATGTATGGTCACTGCATTGCTGACGCTACCGAGCAGGTATCCTTTTACCTCACTAAGTCCCCTGCTTCCTATGACAATCAGATCATATTTGTGTTTCCGGGCTATTCTACAAATAGATTCGGCTGTTTTACCGGTTTTTACTTTTATATCAATTGAAACATTAAACCTGTCTAAATCCCTGGCAACTTTTTTTAGCAACTCTTTGGCCTCAGCGCGAAACTGATTAATAACCATACCACGGACATCCAGCGGCAGTACCGGTATTACATGAATGAGCGTCACCGAAGCCCCAAAATTTGAGGCCAGTTCCGCGCCATGACAGGCAGCAAGTAGAGACTTGCCGGAACCGTCTATTGGAACGAGTATCTTTTTATACATCAGGCAACTCCCCTTACAAGACGGACGGACCCTATCCTCCACACCTAAATGCTTGAAGTGGATTTTAAAACATATAGAAATTAAGAACACAAACACCTGTTCTTTTTCAATCTCAAAATACTTCAATACAGGGTTCTCCACACCTGTGGTCTCCCAGTGAGTTTATATAATCCCCAGTCTCATTATCTGACTCATCCCTGCTAATTTTGTCCTAATATTAGTCTTAGTCGATTAGCCCTTCTCTTCTTTTTCTTTCTTCTATCTCCACTTTAAAAGTTTCTAAAATATCATCCCAATATATGCCGGTTTGGGGAAGCCGGTATAATTCATCTGCAGCCTGATTTTTCTTATAGATCATCCTTTCTATTTCCGTTAAATCCTCATCATTAAAAGAGGCACCCGGATCAAAAACAGTCTCATTATTACCTTTGATTTTATCACGGGGAATGCGGTAATAGAAGCTTTCACCGGTTTCTTCAATTAACATATTATGGACTATTCTGCTGATATCGAAGTTTTTGAACTTATCCGGCAAGTTATCCTGCTCCGGTTTAAGATAGTAATAAGCTTTCTTAACCGGATCCTGTTCAATTTTAAAGGAAATCCTGTGTTCGTAAATTGCTTCTCTAATTTCATATTCCATAGTTTAGCCTCCACAATGTTGATTTTTATAAAAAGATTATCTCACATTTTGTAAAATTTAATGTTCAATCTAATTTATCCAATATATTTATTATCTTCCCGTGGCCGGATTTTAAAGGCATTGAGAAAAAATTTTTACCGGGTCGTTAAAGAAACTTTAGATTATTTTCCAGGCTTTTTAAAATCAAGAAGCTTTCCCATCCTGGGTGCAGTTTCAAAACTTTCCGGTGATATATGTTCAATTTCAGGAAAATATCCCTTAATTTGCTCCATTACGTTCCTGATAACTGCCTGAGTCTCCTTGTCCCCATTCTCCCTGGCAAGATTCAAGGCAAGTCCGAAAAGAAGCATCTCATCATGAGAGAGATTCAATTCATAATTATTTACGGGCAGATCGTTGATTTTAGCGATGGCCATAAGACAAACACCTGAAATCATTGAAAAAGCCTCATAATTAAACTGTTCTTTTTGAACCCCTTGATGATTGTTTTTGAGAACATTGATTACCGCATTAAACAAAGTCTGTGTTTTCTCGGGTTGGATTGTTAATTTAAAAAGAGGCGAAAAAACGTAACTCTCATAACCAGTCCTCAGAATCAGCTCACCCCTGTTGCCAAGAAGGCAAATTAAGCGTCCGTCCTGGATCTCAATCTCTATCATCGAACCATTAATATAGAGTCCTGAAGCAAAATTATTCCTTAACAGGTTTGAAAATACCTGGTCCTCCATCTCTTCTTTTAGATATTTTTGTTTAAAATAGTGGCTATACTCACCGGGATCGTACTCTATTTCGATATCTTCCAAAAAGATGATACTTGATTCCAGCAGTTGGTCCTCGTAATAGTGTTCCAACAAAATAAACTCATCCAGATACTCTTCCAGAAGCTCAACAATTCCATCAACGTCAAAAACTATTTGATTGGTTACTAGTGAATAATCCATTTATGCCCCTTTCTGTAACTGTCTTACCGATTTTAAGGTGTCAAATACCATGTTCAAGCATCTTACGCTAACTTTAGTATAGCACCTCCTCCAATAAATTAACATATCCAGGAGTAAAGGGCAACTTTGTTTTACAAATCTTCTATTAAGGCCTGGTTTTGCTCAATTTTTTAAACTTCCCTATAATTATAGAAAAGCAGCAGAAACATAGTCCTGCTGCTCCCCCTCACCATTATTGTCAGGGCCGGGGTAATATTGAAGGATCCAGTTTCTTGGACAGGATGTGGATTGCTCTGATAAAACGAACTGTTCCTGTTTTTGCCCGCATTACAACAGAATGGGTTTCAGCTCTTTCCCCGCCATATAAACGCACTCCTCGTAAGAGTTCACCGTCCGTAACACCAGTGGCGGCAAAAATAGCATCATCACCCTTAACCAGGTCATCCATGGTTAAGATACTGCGGGGGTCGGTGATACCCATGCTCAAGCAGCGCTTGTATTCTTCATCATCTTCCGGGTAAAGACGGGCCTGCATTTCACCTCCAAGACACTTGAGCGCCGCAGCTGCAATGACACCCTCGGGAGCGCCTCCAATTCCGGCGCAGATGTCAATACCCGTGTCATCAAAAGCCGTAGATATTGCTGAACCAACGTCCCCGTCGCCAATCAACCTGACCCTGGCCCCTGCCCTGCGTACGTTCTCAATTAACTCCAGGTGACGGTCACGCTCCAGGATGATCACTACACAGTCCTGTACCCGCTTGTTATTGGCTTCCGCAACTATTTTCAGAGTTTCTTCAATAGGGGCGTCCAGATGGACCTTGCCTGCCGCCCGGGGCCCAACTGCGAGTTTTTCCATATACATATCCGGCGCATGAAGGAGGTTGCCTTTATCGGCAATGGCGATAACAGCCATTGCATTTGGAAGACCTTTCGCAAGAATATTAGTTCCTTCCAGGGGGTCTACGGCCACGTCCACCTCGGGGAAGGACGCATTCCCCACCTTTTCCCCGATATAAAGCATCGGAGCCTCATCCATTTCACCTTCCCCGATAACAACCGTACCGTTAATGGACACAGTATCAAACATTTTGCGCATGGCGTTCGTAGCAGCTGCATCGGCTTCATTTTTCTGGCCCCTGCCCATCCAGTAGGCCGACGCCAGAGCCGCCACTTCAGTAACTCTGACCACTTCCATTGCCAGTTCCCTGTCCACAGTATCACTCTCCCAGACAAAAATTCATAGGAGCGCCTTAATAAGAGGGCAACTCTTATTTCTTAATTTAATCATATACCTATATTCACCAGTTGAACAGGTTTAAAAAAGGAAAATTAATGTCATTATTAATGCAATATTTTTCATTATAGGTAATAATTTCATGCTTCTGAGTAAAGACACCTTTACCAGGGATGCTACAGCAAAAAATTCCAATTCCTGTTTTCCGAATAGTTGTTTTTAACTCCAAAAATATCAACCGGGTAGAATGTTAATCATTTATTTTAGGATTATTTTAATATAACACCGGGTAGCTTAAGGAAAGCAAGTGAAAAAAGGAGGGATTAAATTGGCTGAAAACACGGCTGCCCAAAAACCTGAAAATAATTTTTGGCTTGCCGTATCAGCTTTGGCCGGTGTTCCGTTTATTATGGTTCTGGGAAATTCCATGCTAATTCCAGTTCTACCTGATATTCGCAATGCACTGAATCTAACATCCGTTCAGGTAAGCTTATTAATAACCCTGTTTTCAGTACCGGCCGGGCTTATTATCCCGTTGGCAGGTCTTCTATCCGACCGCTACGGCAGAAAGATTGTTATTATATCCGGCCTGTTTCTCTACGGACTGGGGGGCGTAATTGCCGCCGCGTCCTCTGTCCTGATGGGTCAAATGGCCTTCTCCGGCATCCTTGCCGGCAGAATCCTCCAGGGTCTGGGGGCAGCTGGAACCGCGCCCATCGCGATGGCCCTGTGCGGGGACCTCTTTCAAGGAAAAGAGCGCAGCCGCTCCCTTGGGACAATTGAATCGTCCAACGGTCTGGGCAAGGTTATCAGCCCTGTCCTTGGAGCTGCCATCGGTTTGATAACCTGGTATGCCGCTTTTATTTTTTTTCCGGTTATTGTAATACCGATAATCGTTGCCATCTGGTTTCTGGTCAAAGAGCCCGGGGCAAACCGGGCCAAACAAAAAGTTGCCAGTTATCTTAAATCATTCAGCAGGGTTTTCAAGAAAAAAAAAGGCATGTTATTGTCAGCCTACCTTGCCGGAGCAATCGCTTTGATGGTTCTCTTTGGTATTTTATTCTACCTCTCGGAATACCTGGAGCAACAATACGGCCTGGACGGTATACAAAAAGGACTGGTCCTGGCTATCCCGGTCCTTTTTATGAGCGCAACCTCCTTTGCCACCGGCTTCATTATTAAAAAGAAAAAGTCCCTGATGCGGCTTTTGGTCATAACCGGCCTGGGCATTATGACCGCCTCACTCATTTTTCTGCCTCTGGCTGCCAGTGTAATCTTATATTTTGTGGCCATCTCTGTTGTGGGAGTCGGCACAGGCATGGTGCTCCCCTGCCTGAATACCCTGGTAACCAGCTCAGCTTCGATAAAAGAACGCGGGCTTATTACGTCTTTTTACGGCAGTGTAAGGTTTTTCGGCGTTGCCCTGGGCCCCCCCCTTTACGGTATCTTGATGGCCAGGGGCACCGAATTGATGTTTTGGAGTTCCGCAGGGCTCTCCTTGCTGGGCGCCGTTCTTGCCGTCATTTTTTTAAAAGCCGGGAAATCAGAACAACAGGGTGCTATGTTTGTTTTTGTCCCGAGTCCGGCCAGGAAACCCCATAAGTAGGAGGGGCAAAAAAATGCCTGGAATAAAGAAGGTTAAAGGGAAGTAATGCCCTGGGTAAACCAATAAGGCCGGTTTGCTAACCACCGGCCCGTGATAATAATGGCCCTATCTGTCCCGGCACATTGCCGCTGACGCGGCGACGGAATTAAATAATGATGTACGCAAGCTGTTTTCTGTGTTGGAAAAGAGCTAAACATTAGTATTATGGTATTTGGAGAAGCTTCTCTTTCTGCTCCTTCAAAACTTTTTCATAATGCTGATTAAGCTGGCTGCGAATTTTCATCCACTCCTCCTGAAATCCCGGCTGGATCTCCGGATTAACCTTTAACTTTGTGCCGGACCTTTTTTCTATTAACTTTACTTGCGCGTTGATCTTTTCTGTAAAGTGTTCTTTAAACTGGCTGTACGTCTGTGCTAAAGCCTTTTCGTAATAATTAAAAAGATGTTCCAGCTGGCTGAATAACTCCTCAAGGGCTCTTCTGTTCTTCTTAACAGCTAAGAGCCCCTCCATAGCCCTTCTATTGGTTTCCTTAAGGCTCTGGTCAGCCGGAAGCATGATATTATGCAGCAGGGTTTTTTGAATGCCGCCGGCTACATAACCTCTGTAGGGTTCGGGATGCCTTTCTATTTCGCTCTTGAGATCGTACTCACGATTCTTTAAAAAAGCAGCTGCGGCGGCGTTGCCCATAGGCTCATATTCCATTCTGTCAATCTCCGACCGGGGTACTTCTTTTCTCTTGCTGAAACGTTCCATAGCCATCTCGTAGGCGGATTTTATCCTATCCATACTCAATCTCCCTTCAGGTTAATTATTTTATAACCAGCCGGCGCACCAAAAAAACAGGGGCGGGTAAAACCACTATCACAGCCACCAGAAGCCACACAAGATCACCGATTAAATGAACTCCCGGATTGCCCATAACAAGGTCCCGGGTCAGGTTTACCACGTGATAAAGGGGGCTAATCCAGGCGGCTTGCTGCACAAAGGCAGGCATTCCGGCAAGAGGGAAAAAAACCCCGGAAAAAAGGAAAAGTGGTGTAATAATTAGAGAAAAAAAGTAATTAAAACTGTCCATATTGGGAACCAGACCGGTCCAGATCATGGACAAAGCTCCAAAGAGCAGGCCTGACACTGCCAGCACAGGTGGCACCAGCAAAGCCCACGGGGAAGCAACCAGACCCAGGGCGGCCACTACCAGGAGAATTACCGTACCGTATAAAACCGACTTAAAAGCTCCATAAATAAGTTCTCCCGCAACCACGTCCTCGATGCTTGCAGGTGTGGCCAGCATGGCATGATAAGTCTTTTGATAGGCCATCCGGACAAAGGAGCCGTACGTGCATTCATATGTAGTGGCAAACATAGCCGAAGAAGCGAGCAGACCGGGAGCAAGATAGTACAAGTAGGGTACACCTTCCATCTGCTGAACGTAAGCTCCCAGACCAAAGCCGAGGGCTCCGAGGTAGAGTAGCGGTTCAAAAAAATTAAAGCTCAGGCTGACCTTCCATGTTTTGCGGTAAACCAGAAGATTCCTCTGGAAAACGCGCCATACCAGAGGTGAAAGGTCAGGCCTCCACAAAGTCATCCACAAGCCCCCTCCCGGTTAATTTCAGGAATACATCTTCCAGAGTCGCAGGGCGCAGCGCCTGGTGGGAAAAACGGTCCGACACCGGCCTTAAAGCCTGGATCAGGGCCTGTCCGTCTGTTGGATAGAGCAGGATCGTATCCCCGACAATCATATGGCCCTTGAGGTAGGCACACCCGTTCTCTAGAATACTGTCCAAAACACCGGTATCCCCTCTGATTTCCAGCAGGGTTTCACCCACGTGCCTGCCGATCAGGTCCCGGGGTCGCCCATCTTCCAGGATCCGGCCCATGTCAATAATAATCAGGCGGTCGCATAACTGGACAGCCTCATCCATGTAATGGGTGGTAAGCAGGAGCGTAACCCCGCGCTCCTTGAGGCTCCTTAGGCGCTGCCAGACAAGATGCCTTGCCTGGGGATCCAGTCCGGTGGTGGGTTCATCCAGTATAAGGATTTCAGGTGAGTTGACCAGAGCCCTGGCGATGGTCAGCCTTCGCTTCATCCCCCCTGAAAGTGTCTCAACTTTTTTATGCTGATACTCCTCAAGGCCAAAAAAAGCTAATAGTTCTTCCGCTTTTAACTGTGCTTCACGTTTTGAAAGATTAAAAAAACTGGCGTAGACAAGCAAGTTGCCCATCACTGTCAGTTCGTTATCCAGGTTGTTTTCCTGGGCAACCACGCCAAGCTTTCTTTTGATTTCCCTGGGCTTTTTTTGTACGTCCAACCCCATGACAGTCAGGGTCCCGGATGTTACCGGTAAAAAACAGTAGATCATTTTTACCGTCGAAGATTTACCGGCACCGTTCGGGCCCAATAGGCCGAAGCACTCGCCCTGTCGTACGGAAAAGCTGATGCCCTTAACAACCTCTTTCCCGTTAAACGCTTTAACGAGATCCCTGGCACAAATCACATCTCTCATGCTGCCACCCCCCCCTACTGAGGTATGGGCACATAATACGAGTCTACATGCACACCTTTAGCCTTTTTTTCCTTTATTATTATATCTTCCGCCTCTTATCAGGTCAAATAACAATACTTTGGCCGGATCATAGCGTAATCATCAGCAGATCTGCGCACTTTCCGGGAAGGATTTCACCGTCCTCAAAAGGATTAAATGCTTCTTTGTAGAAAAATTAAACAGTGCTAGAAAGGGGGACAATTGACATTGAAAATTTTTGAATTACATTTAAAATATGCGGCAGATCCGGAACATACGGCGTTAAAGTACAACCAGTTAAAAGTATCATATGCGGAACTGGAAAATCAGGTGGAGCACTATGCCAGGTACATAGTTCATCTTGGCTTAAAACCAGGGGACAGAGTTGCCATCGCTCTCCCCAACTGTCCTGAATTTATTTACAGCTACCTTGGCATTACCCGTGCCGGTGGTGTTGCCGTTCCACTAAACCTTCTCCAATCACCCCGGGAACTGGCTTTTATGCTTAAGGATGCGGGGACAAATTTTCTTATAACCAGCGAGGCCATAGGACGGCAACTTCAACAGTTACCCGGCCTTTCCTTGACTCCTGTCATCCTGGATAAAGCATGCCGGGAACAGATTTCATCGGCCAGTCCTGCTGCTTTCCCGGCAATCTGTCCGGATACGGTCTGCACCTTTCTTTATACTTCCGGCACAACCGGCCAACCCAAGGCTGTGATGCTGACCCATGCCAACCTGGTTGCAAACGTCATCGCTATGGATAATGTTTCCGACTTTGACCGGGATGATAACTTTTTAGCGGTCCTGCCCATGTTTCACAGTTTCGGCTGGGCCACAAGCGTTTTACTGCCCCTTTACCTGGGCTGCGGTATTACTATTCTGGACAGGTTTATGCCCAAAGAAGTTCTGCAGGTGCTCGCGGAAGAAAAAGTAACCGTGTTCTGCGGCGTTCCCAGCATGTTCTCTCTGATGCTCAAGCTTCGGCGCACCCTCCCCTTTCCCCGTTTGAGATATGCTTTCTCCGGGGGCGACTCCATTCCCCCGGAGCATTTAAGAGAATTTGAAAATAAGTTTAAAATTCCTGTGATTGAAGGATACGGCCTTTCCGAAGCCTCCCCTCTGGTATCCTTAAATCCCATCAAAGGGCTTCGCAAGGCCAAATCCATCGGCATCCCCCTGCCCGGTGTTGAGGTCAGAATAATTGATGAAGAAAACCGGGACCTGCCCCCCGGTGAGGTGGGAGAACTTCTTGTTAAAGGACCAAATGTTATGCANNNCACACCGGTGATCTGGGGTATCGGGATCCGGAGTGCTATCTATACCTGGTGGGCCGTAAAAAGGAACTGATTATTACGGCCGGGTTGAATGTTTATCCCAAGGAAGTGGAAGAGGCTCTGGAAGAGTTCCCGGCAGTGGCAGAAGCGGCAGTAATTGGTGTTCCCCACCCAGTTAAAGGTGAGGTCATCAAAGCGTATATTCGACCCGAGGAAGGGCAAAAACCGGACAGGCAGGAACTCCTGCGCTTTTTACGGAACCGCCTGGCAAACTATAAAATCCCGGAGGCTATTGTGTTTACCGGTGATCTGCCCCGGGGCGCCAGCGGTAAGATATTAAAACGCCTGCTGAAGTAAAGGGTATCCTCCTCTGAGCCGCCCCGTGGCTAAAGTCATGGTGTCTGTATTATACCAGGTTACTTTAGGGGGAAAAGGAATGAGTAGATACCAAATAGCAGATTTTAACTGTCGCCATACAGGCAGAAGGCCAAACTCCAAAGCCAGCTGGAATATGGAGTCAGGCATGATCAGGTTATCGCAGTGGTCAAAGCTTTCGATCACCGGGGTGAATACATAGACTGCCGCACCAGTAAATTATACCGGCTGTATTGTACAATATGGGTCGCCTTAATGCCCGTGCGCAACATCTTCTATATAATGCGGAAACTCGCCGGCAAAGCGAGAAGAAAACTCTTTGAAGGATAAGGAAACACTGCAATGGCTGTATCATAATTCGAACACAACTGACACCGATGAGCATTTTTAATCATCGGCAATGGTGTGGCGATCACTGTCCGGCGGCAAGTTCCGGCGTTTATGTGTCAGGCATATTATCCAAGGCGTGACCAGCGTGGCTGCCCTTGATTCCTCCAAACTGAAAGCCGGGCAATTTGCCCCGCGGCGTGTAACAGGTATGAAGCAGGTTCCTGGACACTTCCCCCAGGGGTTGGCCCAGAAATTCCTTGTAAAGCCTCAAAACATCCGGGTTTTCATGGGACCTCCGCAATGTTTTGGCAGCATCAATCCTTCCCAGGGCGTCGGCCCGGTTATGCCGGTAGTCCAGGGATACTTCCTTGCGTTCCCTGCTACCGTAAATGGGCTGCCCGCCTCCCCCGACACAGCCGCCGGGGCAGGCCATGATTTCCACGAAGTGAAAGGTTTCACCCGCCCTGAGCCGTTCCAGCAGCACCCTGGCGTTGCCTGTGCCGTGGGCTATAGCCACCTTCAGCTTGCGGTCTTTCAATAATACCTCCGCTTCCTTCAACCCGCTGAAACCGCGCAATTCCTCGTAATCGGGAAGGTCTGCTTCCTTTCCTGTAGTAAGGTGGCAGGCAGTCCTTACCGCCGCCTCAAGAACCCCCCCTGTAGAACCAAAAATAGCCCCCGCACCGCTGGCAGTACCCATTGGACTGTCGTACTCTTCTTCCTGTAAGTCAGGAAAAGAAATATCAGCCTGTCTGATCATCCGGGCAAGCTCGCGGGTTGTCAGGACCCAGTCTACATCCTTAAATTCCCCTGTTCCCATCTCCGGCCGGGCAGCCTCAAATTTCTTCGCCGTACAGGGCATGATTGCTACAACCACTATTTTCTCCGGGTCAATGCCCTCCTTACGCGCGATGTACGTTTTGGTCAGAGCTCCGAACATCTCGTGGGGAGATTTGCAGGTGGAGAGGTTATCCAGGTATTCCGGGTAAAAATGTTCTGCAAACTTAACCCAGCCCGGGCAACAGGAAGTTAATAGAGGAAGTTTTCCCCTCCCTTCCAGCCGTTCCAGCAGTTCATGGGCCTCTTCCATAACAGCAAGGTCAGCCGTAAAATCTGTAGCAAAGACACGATCGAAACCCAACCGCCGCAGGGCAGCCGCCAGCTTCCCCGTAACCACGCTACCCGCCGGAAAGCCGAATTCTTCGCCCAGGGTAACCTGAATTGAGGGCGCAGTCTGGACTACTACATATTTATCCGGGTCCTCCAGGGCTTCCCAGACAGATTCTATACATTCCTTTTCCGTGATGGATCCGGTGGGACAGGCCAGCACACACTGCCCGCAGGCAATGCAGGCCACCCTGGATAGATCTTGCCCGAAGGCTGGAGCGATGATTGTGTCATAATTCCGGTAAAGGGCCGAATACACGTTGATTTCCTGCACCTTGCTACAGATTGCCTCACAACGCCTGCACTTGATGCACTTGTTGTAGTCCCGGACTATATACGGGTTATCATTCTGCACCTGTAGGGCCTTCATTTCACCCGTATATTTTAAATTTCGGATACCCAGGCTATCTGCCACATTCTGCAGCTCGCAGTTCAGGTTCCGGATGCAGGTGGTACACTCGCGGTGGTGGTCGGAAAGCAGCAGTTCCACCATCGTCTTGCGCACCCGCCGCACCCGGGGCGAGGTGGTGTGCACAACCAGGCCAGCCGTAGCAGGATAAACGCAGGAGGCCTGCAGCGTTTTCGTCCCCTTTACTTCCACCTCCACCAGGCAGACCCGGCAGGAGCCGGTTTCATTAATATGCCGGAGATAACAAAGGCTGGGGATTTCGATCCCCGCCAGCCGTGCCGCTTCAAGTACACTCATTCCCTTGTCGGCCGTTACCTCCCGGCAATCAATGGTGAGCTTGATCTTCTCCACTTCTTTTTCCGGATTATCATAGAGTTGCCCGGTTTTCCGTATCACCGGCCCCGGCGTATATTCCAGCTTCTCCTCCAAGATCAGCCACATCCTTTCGAATACCTTTTTGGATAGCTTGCCTGGGACATTTGGCCACGCAGGCCGCGCAGCGGGTGCATTTTTCCGGGTCAATCCGGTACGGCTGTTTTGGCGCGCCCGTGATGGCCTGT
This sequence comes from Pelotomaculum sp. UBA1371, assembly GCA_002305915.1. Taxonomy (GTDB): domain Bacteria; phylum Bacillota; class Desulfotomaculia; order Desulfotomaculales; family Pelotomaculaceae; genus DTU098. Next base: position 271,262 of record DBRJ01000004.1, read on the forward strand.
GCCGCGCAGGCCTTCGCGCAGAGCCCGCAGGCAATGCATTTTTCTTCGTCCACCGTGTAATGCAGCAGAGCTTTGCAGACTCCCGCCGGGCAGCGCTTATCCCGCACGTGGGTAACATATTCGTTTCTGAAATAGCGCAAGGTCGACAGCACCGGGTTGGGTGCGGTCTGGCCCAGGCCGCACAGTGAAGCATCGCGGATATCGTAGGACAGCTCCTCCAGCATCTCCAGGTCCTCCATCTCCCCCTGTCCCTCCGTAATCCGAATCAGGATTTCCAGGAGCCGTTTGGTGCCGACCCGGCAGGGGGTGCAGCGCCCGCAGGACTCGTCCTGGCTGAACTCCAGGTAAAAACGGGCGATGTCAACCATGCAGTCTCCCTCGTCCATAACAATCATCCCGCCGGAACCCATCATAGAACCGGTTTCCTTCAGAGATTCATAATCTATGGGCAAGTCCAGGTATTTGGCCGGAATACAACCCCCTGAAGGCCCGCCGGTCTGTACTGCCTTAAACTGCCTGTTCCCTGGAATGCCCCCCCCGATGTCGAAAATGATCGTGCGCAGGGTGGTGCCCATAGGCACCTCGATCAAGCCGGTATTGTAAATTTTACCGGCCAGGGAAAAGACCTTGCTCCCCTTGCTGGTGGAAGTTCCCTGTCCCTGGTACCACTCCCAGCCCTCCCTCAAAACAACCGTTATATTGGCAAAGGTTTCCACGTTATTGATTAAGGTCGGCTTTCCCCAGAGTCCTTCCTGGGCCGGGTAAGGGGGTCTCGGCCGGGGTTCGCCCCGTTGCCCCATGACTGAGTGCAGAAGCGCAGTTTCCTCTCCGCAGACAAATGCTCCGGCGCCAAAGCGCAGGCTTAAGTCAAAGTCAAAATCCGTACCGAAAAGACCTTTTCCCAGCAGCCCCGCTTCCCTGGCCTGTTCAATGGCAAGTTCCAGCCTTTCCACAGCAATGGGATATTCCGCCCGGACGTAGATGAAACCCTGATTTGCACCGATACAGTAGCCGGCTACGGTCATGGCTTCCAGAACACTGTGGGGGTCCCCTTCCAGGATGCTGCGGTCCATGAAGGCGCCGGGATCGCCCTCATCCGCGTTGCAGACCACATACTTGGGGCGAATATCCTGCGCAGCCGTCAACTCCCATTTCCTGCCGGTGGGGAAGCCCGCCCCCCCCCTGCCCCGGAGGCCGGATTTTTTGATCATCTCTATGACTTCTTCTCTGTTCTTATGAAGAACTACATCTGCCAGCGCGAAATAACCGTCCCGGGCGATATACTCCCCAATCTCCTCCGGATTGATCACACCACAGTTGCGCAAAACAATTCTCCTCTGAGCCTGGAAAAAATGGATATCCTCTATAGTCTGTGTTCTTTTTCCGGTGCTGTCGTTATGATACAATAACCTTTCTAAAACCTGGCCGCCAATCAGATGCTTTTCCACCAGCTCCCGAACATCCCCGGGCCGGACCTGACAATAAAAAATCTCACCGGGATGGACCATAACAATGGGACCATACTCGCAGAAACCGAAGCAGCCGGTCTTAACAACCCTGGTTTGTTCCTCCAGGCCTCTCCTGGCCAGTTCCTGCTCCAGTTCAAGCCGGACCTCCCGGCTTTCTGAGGAATGACAGGCCGTCCCGGAACAGACAAGGATTTGGGTCAGGCCCAGGCCGTTACGGTGGCCCAGCCTCTGCTTGATCAGCGGCTCATACTTTTCCTTTACCTCTTTAAGATCTTCAATGCTTTTTATTATCAACACTTTCACCTTTCCGGCAGGTTTGGATAATTTTCTTGATCTCCCCGGGGCTGATTTTTCCGTGAACATCTTCATTGGCCACCAGGATGGGGGCAAGGCCGCAAGCACCGACACAGCGTGTGCTCTTAATGGTAAAAACCCCGTCCGGAGTGGTCTCTCCCTCGTCGATTTTTAGCTCCTCCTTGAGCGCATTCATCAGGGTCTGGGCTCCTTTAACATAGCAGGCAGTTCCCATACATATATTTAACGTATATTTGCCTTTGGGCTCCGTCGCGAAAAGAGAATAAAAAGTAACAACACCGTTAACTTCGCTCACGGGAATATCAATTTTCTCAGCAATATATGCCTGTACCTCCTCCGGGAGGTAGCCGAAAATCTCCTGGGCTTTTTGCAAGATCCGGATCAACTGGCCCCTTTCCCTGGAATAACGCCCGATCACCCGGTCCAAATCAGCAAACTGTTTTGACCGGTGGTCTTCCTGTAGCGGGTCTTTTTTCTCCTGAACAACTTTAGCAGGTGACTCCTGCTCTTTGTGTGTTTCCCCTGTTACGTCATACTCAGCCACCCTTTTACACCTCCCGCCTTCTGCTCCTTATTGTTTATCTTTCTTTACATTTTAATGCTAAAAAAACCCCCTTTCGGGGGGTGTTAATAAAGGGATAATATATGGTTCTAAAACCTTAAATGATTATTTACCCGGAAAACTGCTTAGGAAAGACTGCTTGCAGCCCTTTTATTGCCCTCAACAAGGGCAGAATAACAACACAGCAGCCGCTTCGTACAGTTGGCTGAAGAGAGCTCCTCCGCCTTAAGCCTGGCCCGGCGGCCCATATCTTCACGTATCTTCCCGTCTTTTAAAACCTGGCACACTCTTTCAGCAAAATGAACGGAATCAGGCCCGGTCAGATATCCGTCCAGACCGTCTTCCACCATTTCTGAAACACCATTGGCGCCCACAGCCACCACTGGAAGCCCCGCGGCCTTGGCCTCGGCAATTACAATCCCCTGGGTTTCAGTAACAGACGTGAACACAAATAAATCAGCTCCCGCGTAGCAGCTAACAACTTCCGGGGGAGACAACGTCCCGGTAAAGACAACCTTGGCGGCAATACCCAATTTGACCGCCTTTGAACGCAGTTCTTCGGCCTCAGGCCCGCCGCCCACAAGAACCAGGGTAGTATTATTTATTTCCTTGTTGATAAGCTGAAAGCTTTCAAGGAGCAGGCCGACGTTTTTCTCCTGACCCAACCGGCCCACAAAAAGGAGAACATGATCATGGGGGGCAATTTGATAATGCTGACGGAGCCAGTCGGGATCCCCTTTTTGAAACTCGTCAATTTTGATTCCGGTGGGAACCTTTGTGATCTGAGTCAAAACACCGATACGTCGCAGGTAGTCTCCGATAATACCGGTGGGTACAATGACCATGTCGCACTGGTTGCAAAAATCCCGGCTGACTCTTTGGGCAAGTTCCCTGGTGAAGGACTGGGCAAAGGGCACGTAGTGCACATACTGATCGTACAGCGTGTGGTAGGTAAAAACAAGGGGTATACCTGCCTTCCGGGCGTACCTGGCGCCCAGGCGGCCCAGTAAAAAGGGTGAGTGAACGTGGATCAAGTCCAGGTCCAGATCCTGAATAACAGGTTTTAAGCGAAGGGAAAAAGGTACGGCGAGGCTAAAGTCCCGGTTTGTAATCGACGGTATGGAAGCAAACCGGAAAACACGGGATTCCTTGCCACAGTTTTTATAACTGGGTGCAAAAATATATACATCGTGCCCCTGTTTAATTAACTCTTCTTTGAAGGTTTGGATAGAGCGGACGACGCCGCTGGTGTAGGGTAGATAACTGTCGGTGAAAATGCCTATTTTCAAAAGTCGCCCTCCCTAATTCTAGCTTCCGAGTCTCATTCTAACACATTTAATTAAGATAGTACAAGTTTGCCCGGAATGAAGCGCTTACAGTCCTCGAGAAGGGGTTCTTTGTTTGAATAATCAAAAATTGTCTTAGTAAACGCCATTCACGGGGCGCACAGCTACTATCTTCCAGTTCCGGTTAACTTTAATAAGGTGGTATTCTGCCTTGGAAACACAGGTAAAACCGCTTAATACATCGGTTTCAAAGATTTCCGCCTGGACGGCGGCCTGGTTCCCGGAATGTCTCAGTACAGTAAACCGGCCTACCCGGGTTTCATAGTGCCAATCTGTAGGTACGCTGATAAAGTTCCAGACTGCATCGCTGAGTTCTGAAAGGAGAGGCTCACCATAATAAGCGGCCAATAATTCCTGTACCTCCCGGCGGGAGGTTGCTGCCAGCCACCTTGTATCCTCAACGGCCCCCCGGAGAACACTGGTTATTTCCTCTTCGCTTTCCCGGGAAGGGTAACCGGAAACTATGGCCGCGTCACCTGAAATATTAGTAAAACAACTTATTAAGCAAATAAGGAATAATATAGTTTTTAACAAACGACGGCACCCCGCTTTCACCCTTTAATATACGGTGAGCCGCCAGTCAAATCCTTCCATTCTAGTAAATTATATGTACTTAATCACCAAAAGATATCCCGACTTGTCTGGCCGTACGGATCAGGTCACCGTCTATGGGAACCATCCGGAGTTCTCCCACGGCCTCCGCCAGAGCAACGGACTTGATCTCCGGTGTCCGCAGGCAGACCATTTCACCAAAGCGACCGGCCATAACAAGGTTAACTGCCCCGGTACCATAACGTGTTGAGAGAACCCGGTCAAAGGCGGTGGGTGACCCTCCCCTCTGCAGATGACCGAGAACGGTAACCCGGGCTTCCATGCCCGTTCCTTCCTCAATCTGACTGACCAGCACGTTTCCGATCCCTCCCAGACGCACAGGCTCGAAGCTGTCAGCAACCATCCTTTGTACGACCATCTGGCCGCCCACCTGTCTGGCGCCCTCGGCAGCAACAACGATGCTGAATTTTTTGCCGGAAGCCTGCCTGTCCATAATTTTATCAATAACTCTTTCTATGGAATAGGGAATTTCAGGAATCAAAATTACATCGGCGCCCCCTGCCAGACCCGACTGCAAGGCTATCCAACCGGCGTAACGGCCCATGACCTCCAAAATCATAACCCGGTGGTGCGACTCAGCCGTAGTATGCAGTTTGTCAATTGCATCTGTAGCCGTAGTAAGCGCAGTATCAAAACCAAAGGTCTGATCTGTAGCCGACAGGTCATTGTCAATGGTCTTGGGTACGCCTACCACCGGCAGACCCTTTTCTTCATAGAGTTTATTGGCTATGGTCAAACTGCCGTCGCCGCCTATCACTACAAGCGCGTCAATATTATGGATGTTGATATTCTCAATGACACGGTCCGAAACATCCCTGAATTCAGTTTTTCCTTTAATCGTTACCGGGTAGTGAAAGGGGTTGTCCCTGTTTGTGGTTCCAAGAATGGTCCCACCCCGGGGAAGTATGCCAACCACATCTTTCTCTGTCAGCTCCCGTGCCCTGTTTTGGATTAAGCCGCCAAAGCCGTTTTCAAACCCAATAACAGAAAGATTATATTCCCTGACTGCTGTTTTCACCACAGCACGAATAACCGCGTTTAAACCTGGGCAGTCACCCCCGCCAGTAAGTACGCCGATCCGTCTGATTCTCTGAGAAGCCACAAACTTACCTCCTTTTTACAAAGACAGTCCTGGAACACTCCGTAACATCAAAAAGCTACCGGCGCCGGGACCGATAGCTTTTGCATGCTTGAAATGAGACAGGCAGCCGTAACATTATTTCTCTCTGTACCCGTAATCCTTCAAATAGTTCATTCTACCGCCTGACCGGCCAGTTCGGTCAAAGTTTGCTTGAGTTGTGCCAGGGAATCACCGTAGCCGGACCAGTCGCCCGCTTTAAGTCTTTCCTGAGCTTCATCGTAGAGCTGGTTTGCCCTTTGCGCCAACTCCCGCACACTGGCTGCAGTCTGTGGCGGCTCAGGGGCGCCGGGTTCTCCCGCAGGCTCCTGCACTTCAGGGCTGACTCCCTCCCCAAAGATTCTTGTCAGGGCCAGCTCAAGGGAGGGCTCCATGACCACCCTTTCCCCGTGGGTTACAATTACCCTGCGCAGCTCGGGCATTCTGCTCTGCTCGGCCTGCAGGTAAAGCGGTTCGACATAAATGAGAGCGTCTTTGATGGGGATGGCCAGAAGGTTGCCCCGGATCACATTTGAACCCCTCTGGTCCCACAGGGAAAGCTGCTGGGATATGGTTGTATCCTGGTTGATGCGTGCTTCTACCTGCATGGGACCATAGACTAATTCCTGTTTGGGGAAATAGTAGGCCAGCAGCTTGCCGTAATTCTCCCCGTCCGAACGGGCCGCCAACCAGGCAATCATATTGTTTTTATTCTGAGGTGTAAAGGGCAGAATCAAAACAAATTCGGGCTCACTCTGGCCGGGCAATTTGATTATTGTATAGTATGCCTCCATGGGCCTTGTCTCACTGGCATAAATCTCCGTGGGAAGGTTCCACTTATCTTCCCTGTTATAAAAAACCTGGGGGTCTTCCATGTGGTAAGAAGCGTACATTTGGGCCTGGATTGTAAAATAATCCACCGGATAGCGCACGTGCAGTCTCAGGTCTGCAGGCATTTCATCCAGGTTTTTAAACATACCCGGAAAAATTTTGCTATATGTTTGCGCCAGGGGATCGCCCGGATCGCTGATGTAAAAATCCACCTTGCCTGTGTAAGCGTCCACTACAACCTTTACCGCGTTCCGGATGTAATTATGGACATTGTTAAAGGGCTCGGAGTAAGGAAATTTATCTGTTGTTGTATAGGCGTCCCAAATCCAGAACAGCCTGCCCCCGCTTAAGACAACATACGGATCCTCGTCGTAACTGAGGAAAGGGGCTATCTTGGGTATCCTCTCCTGAATATTGCGGTAGTACAGGACCCTGCTGTTATTATCGATATCAGAGGCCAGAAGAAGCTTGTAGTCCCCCAGGGCAAAAGTGAACATAAGCCTGCGCAGGATATTCGAAATCTGGACGCCGCTCTCCCCCGTGTAGTCGGCGTAGACATTCTCCTCTCCCATGGGATAGTCAAACTCCTGGGCACTGGTGTTTACAATAACGTACTGGTCGGTTTTTTCGCCATAGTATATTTCCGGCCGGTCCACCTTTAAGTCGGTGTTCGCAACCGGGGGAATATCCTTCAGGAAAAAGGTGGGTAACCCCTCACCGGTAAATTCATTGACCGGGCTCATGGCAATTCCGTAGCCGTGGGTGTAGCTGAGCCTCTGGTTAACCCAGGTCTTGGCCTGGGGTTGCAGGTGTTCCTGATTCAGCTCCCTGGCTGCCAGCATAACCTGGCGGTAGCGGCCGTTAATAATATAGCGGTCCACGTCAATGTCCTTAAACTGATAATAGGGGCGCATTTCCTGAAGCTGGCTGTAGGTTTGCTGAAGAGGCTCCCAGTCCCAGAGCCTGATGTTTTCTATGGTATCCTGGTTGTTCCGGATATCTTCAGCAGCAAGCACACGTCCGGCCGGGAAGTCTTTTTTTTCAACGGAGTCAAGCTTATAAGCCAGTCTGGTGAATTGAATATTTCGTTCCAGGTAAGGCTTCTCCATAACTATCTCATTGGGCTGCACCCTGAATTTTTGAATCATTCCCGGGTAAACACCGCCAAGCAGCACGGAAGCCACCAGCAGCACACCGATACTGTAGACCACCAACCTGAAACGGCGGAGGAAAATATTGATGATAATGGCCAGGGCACAGACAAGGGCAATGACGGTCAGAATGTTATAGGCCGGCAGCGTGGCGTGAGTTGCCGTATAGCCCGGTCCCCATACCGCGCCGGAATGGGTAAAAAGCAAAGCGTAACGCTCCAGCTGGTAACCGATGGCTTTTAATAAAAAGAATAGCGCAGCCAGGCCGGAGAGGTGATAGCGTGCGGCCATGCTCTGAAACAGCCCACCCGCGGTACCCTGGGTGAGGTTTACAAGAAAATATGCTATTGCTGTCCAGAAGGCTATGACAAGCAGTGCGGCGCTGGCAACCTGATAAAGAAAAAGGTAAAAAGGTAAACGGAAAACATAGAACCCAAGATCCAGATTAAAGACCGGCTCACTGACCCCAAAGGAAGTGGGGTGTAAAAACTTTTGCAGCGTAACCCAGTCGCCCGCCACCGAAAAACTGAAAAGAAAGGCCATAATCAGGCTCAAAGCAGCAAACGCCGCAATTAATAAACGGTTAGTCAGAAACCTGCTCCAGGGGGAACTCTGGATCGTCAGAAGATCGTCTTCTTTAAAAACCGTAGACTTTTGGGCAGCCTTGAGCAGGTGGCCGCGGGTAAACATAAGGTTGACAAACAATAATATAAAAAATGCCGCCCCGACACCAAACCTGAGGCCTACATCGGAAAAAATGATGGTCAAGAAAACGCGCTGGTATCCGAGGGATTGGAACCAGAGCCAGTCAGTGTAAAAACGTGCACCGGCAACTGCAAGTATAAATAAGAGAAATAAGACACCGAGAAAAATGTAAAACACTCGCCGAAAATTATTCTGCAAGTAATTTACCTCCTAAAATAGCTGTTTTTAATATCTGCTATTCTGCCGTTTCCAATTAAATCATGATTGTTAACAATAATATTTCCTATAAAATATTACATTAAAATATTACATAGGCTTGGGTATTTTTTGCGCACCGTCCGCCTCGCGTTTGAGCTTGGCCTGACACATGAGACAAACCTGCAGGGGTTTTTTTTTGGGCAGGTCATCATCGTATTCATCATCAAATTCGTCCACTGGTTCATTGCATACCAGTTCCTCTTCGATGAGCTTCCCACAGAGCATGCAGCGTAATTTCATCATAACACCCCCAAATTGATTGTTTAGCTTGATAAAGTTTAATTTCGATAAGCCTTGCGCTGATTCCTGCCCATTTTAAAAATATCGGAACTGTTCCAGGTCTGACAAGCTGCTTTTTAAAGAATTTCATAAAAAAACGTCCATTCTGCAATTGAGATGGACGTCATCGATCCGCCGGGCGTGTTTAGTTTATATCATTTCATTGATAATAACGACTCCCGAACTTGTACCCAGACGATCGGCGCCGGCTTTGACCATAGCCAGAGCTGTTGACAAATTACGGATCCCCCCGGAAGCCTTGACACCCACCCCCGGTCCCACGGTCCGTCTCAGAAGAGCTACATCCTGCACTGTGGCACCGGATTTACCAAAGCCTGTGGAAGTTTTAACGAAATTCGCCCCCGCCGCTACGACCAGCCGGCAGGCCTCAATTTTCTCCCTTTCATTTAAAAGACAGGTTTCCAGAATGACCTTGATGACGGCTCCGGGGTTTTCCCTGCGGGCAGCCTGGATGACTCCTTCCAGATCTTTTTGGACCAGTTCCTTATATCCGCCCAAAAATAAACCGGCGTTCATCACAACATCCACTTCGGAGGCACCCTCCCGAACAGCCACGGCAGCTTCCTGTGCTTTCACCGAAGGAGCATTGGCTCCAAGGGGAAATCCTACTACCGCGCAGACAGCGACGGGCGAGCCGGACAGCAGGCTGTAAGCAGCAGGAACATAGCAAGGATGAACACAGACCGTGGCGAACCCGTATTCTTTGGCCTGACGGCAGAGTCCGGCGATGTCGTCCGGTGTAGCCTCAGGCTTCAAGAGGGTATGGTCAATCAGACGGGCCAGTCCGGTTCTGGATATATCAGCAATTTTGCTGCCCCGGGAATTCATTTTTCCAGGGCCAGCTTGACAATTTGATCTACAAGTTGGGGAAACTCGATCCCCGCAGCCCGGGCAGCGTCTGGAAAGAGGCTGGTGGCAGTCATCCCGGGCATGGTATTGACCTCAAGGATATAAGCGCCGCCTCCCTGCTCCACCATAAAGTCAACCCTGGACAACCCCCGGCAGCCCAGGGCTTGAAAGGTGCGGACAGCCAGTTCTTTGATCATTGCCTGCTGTTCCCCGGGAATCCTCGGGGGTATGATGTGATCGCTCATTCCCGCCGTATACTTGGCCTCGTAATCATAAACCCCGGTAGCCGAAACAATTTCAATCAGGGGCAGGGCCACCGGGTTGTCGTTGCCCAGCACCGGGGCCGTCACTTCCATGCCCTCGATAAACTGCTCCACAAGGGCAACCCGGTCGTAGCGATAAGCCAGTTCCAGGGCCGTAACAACATCTTTCCTTTCGTGGACAAAGGAAGTTCCTATAGTTGAGCCCTGAGTCGGGGCTTTCACAACCAGGGGCAGGCCCATTTCCCGAAGCACCTTTTCAGCAGTTTCCAGGAGTCCCGCACTTAAAGCCTCCTTTTCCGTGACCTGCATAAAACGCGGTGTCGGCAGGCCTTCATAAAGAAGGATTTTTTTTGTGGCAATTTTGTCAATCGCCAGGGCGCTGGCCAGCACACCCGGACCGGTATAGGGGATGTCCAGCATTTCCAGTAATCCCTGAATGGTCCCATCTTCCCCGTACCGGCCGTGCAGAGCCAGAAAAGCAAGCTCCACCCCTTCTTCCTTTAATCTTTCCACAAGATCAGAACCCACGTCAATTTTTACAGTGTTGTAGCCCGCCTCGATCAGAGCCCGGCAAACCGCCTCCCCGGTCCGCAGGGACACCTCCCGCTCGGCCGAGCGCCCGCCCATCAAAACACCTATTTTCGGCGCCATTGCCTCCACCTCGATTTATTCTGGATTAATCATAATTATATTCAATCCTCAACCTGATAATCCTGCATTAGAGTGTTTTCTCTTGACTGAAGGGAATATTTTTAATATAATATTTCTCGCAGGGAAAAGAGAATACAGGGGTGTAGCTCAATTGGTAGAGCACTGGTCTCCAAAACCAGGTGTTGCAGGTTCGAGTCCTGTCTCCCCTGCCAGTTTTTCTCAAGGGTCATACCCTTGAGAATTTTTATTTACAAGTTTATTTTTTCGAGCTTTATTAATTAACTGTTTTTATTTTTAGATCTGCAAACCATTGGCCGTAACAACATTCGCTCTGTTTGGGCCTCTTGAATTGAAGAGGGAGGAATAAAAAAGGCGCCGAATAAGCCCAAATTCATTGCTTAATGGTTGGCCTCTTACTCAACGCCGGTTGTCAGGTTTCTCACCTGCGGGCAACAGTTAATTCCATTTAAAAAGATTGCTGCTAGTTTCAGAAAAATTTGGTATAGTTTCAACCAAAACAGCAATATAGTTTTCCAAACCAGTGCTGGATACCTGTGTTCGTAACGATAAACTTACGATTATTTATATCAAAGCCTTACCCCTTCCTTTGCAGGAGGTCTTCTTAGTTACTTCCAGGCGATTCTAGGCCTCAGCCTCCGCCTTGGCCTTTTTAATAATATCATCTGCGAGGCGGGCAGGCACTTCTTCATAACTGCTGAATTCCATGGTAAAAGAGCCGCGGCCCTGGGTCATAGATTTCAGATCAATGGCATAGCGGTACATCTCAGAGAGGGGAACCGTGGCTTTAATCACAGTTTGTTTGCCCAGGGGCTCGGTCCCCAGCACGCGACCCCGTTTGGTGTTAAAATCACTTATAATATCCCCCATAAAGTTATCGGGAACCGTTACTTCCACGTTCATGATCGGCTCCAGAAGAACCGGCTTGGCCTGCAGGGCGCCTTTCTTGAAAGCCAGGGAGGCAGCAATTTTAAAAGCCAATTCTGAAGAGTCCACGGTATGGTAAGAACCGTCGTAAAGAGTTGCCTTAACCCCGGTGGTGGGGTAACCGGCCAAAACCCCTTCAGTCATTACTTCCCGCAAGCCCTTTTCCACGGCCGGGAAATACTGTCTGGGTACGGACCCGCCAAAAACTTCTTCGGCAAAAACAAAATCTTCTTCTGGATTCGGCTCAAAGCGAATCCAGACGTGGCCGTACTGGCCCCGGCCCCCTGATTGCTTCTTATGTTTTCCCTCCACTTCAACCTTGGCGCGGATTGTTTCCCTGTAGGGGACTTTGGGATCGGTCATAACAACATCCACGCCGTATTTCCTTTTCAGCTTTTCCAGCATAATGTTAAGGTGCAGTTCACCCATACCGATGAGCAACGTTTGCTTTGTTTCGGTATTTTTTTCAACCCGCAGGGTTGGATCTTCTTCCAGAACTTTAAAAACTGCATCCCCCAATTTGTCTTCGTCATTTTTACTTTTAGGCGCAATGGCAACAGTCAGTGTAGGTGTAGGAAAATCAATACCCTCCAGAACTACCGGCTTATCTTTATCGCAAAGGGTATCTCCCGTAGCTGTATCCTGTAGTTTTACAACAACGGCCAGGTCGCCGCAGGGAACAACATCGGTCTGAACCGAGGTTTTGCCCCGAACGTAAAGGACATTGCCGATTTTCTCATTCTTTTCTTTTTTACTGTTGTATACTACCTGATCACTTTTGAACTTTCCGCTGAATACCCGCAGGAAATTCATTTTACCCACATAAGGGTCGGCAATGGTTTTAAACACCAGGGCCGCCATCGGACCGTCTTCCTCTTTGGGGGCGGGGAGGTAATCAGCCACCACATTCATCAATTGGAATACCCCTGTATTCTTTGTGGCAGAACCGGCCAGCACCAGGACGACTTTACCCATAGCAATTGTTTTTTTAAGGCCGTCTTTAATCTCTTCCGGAGTTAACTCTTCTCCTTCGAGGTATTTCATGGTCAGATCGTCATCGCCCTCGGCCGCAGCCTCAATTAACTTTTCCCTGTAAGCGGCCAGATCGTCCGCCAGTTCGGCAGGTATTTCCGTTTCTTTACCCTTACCATCTCCGGTGTAGGCCTTTTCATTAATAACATCCACTACGCCTGCAAATGTATTAAAAGAACCTATGGGAATTTGAACGGGAACAAAGTTTGCCTTGAACTTTGACTGGAGGTCTTCGAGCACCTTGTCGAAATTGGAATTCTCACGGTCCATCTTATTTACAAATACAATCCTGGGAAGGTTATAATCATCAGCTATTTCCCAGATCACCTCATGCTGTACCTCTACCCCGTCAACCGCTGAAACAACAAACATTGCGGCATCGGAAACCCTCAGGGCGCCCTTTACCTCACCGATAAAGTCTGAAAACCCGGGAGTATCCAAAAGGTTGATCTTGGTGCCGTTCCACTCGCAGGGAACAAGGCTGGTATGGATTGTAACCTGCCTTGCTGTTTCCTCCGGGTGATAATCGGAAACCGTTGTACCGTCCTCTATCCTGCCCAGGCGGGAAAGTACCCCGGTATTATAGAGCATCGCCTCTACCAGGGAGGTTTTACCGGCGCCACCATGTGCCACCACCCCCAGATTGCGTATTTGCCCGGTTTCATAGTTCTTCAAAATATATGCCTCCTTTTGTAAATAATGGTTTCCCTAAATGTCTCTTTCTATACTTGCGCAGATTACAGAGGGACATTTCCGGGTTTAAACAAAAAGAACCCCTGCAGGCCCGCTTTGTTGCAGCAACTAAACGCCTCAAGTACTCGAGTATATAACTGGTATAAATTTTTTTAACTACTTCTACAGTGAAATATTAAATTCCTTGTTTAACGAAAAATAAGTTTACCTGACATGAATTGATTACTGTTTTGCAGGCATAGGTAAATTAAGGATGCATAGATCTTAACTGGAATGTTTCCTTCCCTGCTGCTTGTGTTGCGTGGTTAGAAGTCCTGAGAGGAAGGTTTACCTTGAACGACAGGCAATCTTTTTTACAGGGAACCCTGGTGCTGTTGGCAGCCAACCTTTTTAACAGGGTCCTCGGCTTCGTCTACCAGATATTTTTAATCCGGCTGATTATGCCGGAAGGGCTAGGTCTGATCAACATGGTCTATCCCATCTACGTACTGGTGCTGGTCCTGGCCACGGCAGGCATTCCAGTAGCCATTTCCAAGCTTGTAGCCGAAGAAATGGCTGTTCATAATTTGCGGGGAGCATACCGGATATTCAAATTGTGCTTCTTGATCATGATTGTTAACAGCATCATTTTTTCAGCCCTGTGTTTCCTCGGAGCCCCCTTTCTGCTTGAACATGTTTTCCCCAATCCACGAGTGCACATAATATTCCTAAGCCTGCTCCCCGGAATCATCATTGTGTCTGTTTGCTCCGCCTTCAGGGGCTACTTCCAGGGCCTGCAGCAAATGTCGCCCACCGCCCTGACCCAGGCCCTGGAACAAACAGTCAGGGTGGTTTGCGGCCTTACCCTTGCCTCCCTGCTCCTCCCCCGGGGTCTAGAGTACGCGGCTGCAGGAGCCTCACTGGGGGTCGTGGCCGGCGAATTGGCTGGATTAAGCCTGATGCTCCTGATTTACCGCAAGAAGCGTCCCCCTATGGCCGGCGTTGCGGCTACATTCCCTGATGAACCTGCCGTCCGTTCGGCCTTGAGGATCTTCAATCTGGCCGTCCCCGTCACTCTGACCCGTTTTGGGTCCACCGCCCTGATGTCCATTGATGCAGTTTTAATCCCCCTGCGCCTCCAGGCCGGCGGTCTTAACTTAAACGAGGCCACCTCCACCTTCGGACAGTTTGTGGGAATTTCTCAAAGCCTATTATTCACACCGGGAATCATTACCATATCCATGGCTACTGCCTTGATCCCGGCTGTATCCGATGCCCTGGCCCTGCACCGGAGCAAACTTGTCCGCAGCAGGTGCGAAGAGGCAGTCAGGATCACCCTTTTGGCCGGACTGCCCTGTGCCGCCATCCTCTTCCTTCTTTCCGAAGAACTGTGCGGCCTTATCTTTGGCTATCCGGAAGCCGGCGGCGCCCTGAAGATCCTGGCCCTGGGAGGTCCCTTCCTATACCTGCAGCAAACTACGACGGGCATTCTTCAAGGTCTTGGCCAGGCTTACCGGCCCTTTTATAATCTTATTCTGGCTTCCATCTTTAAAATCACCTGTATCTATTACTTAACCGCCCTGCCTCAGTTCAGCATCCGGGGAACAGCCGCGGCCCTGGTAGTGGGGTTTGTTCTAATGGCCTGGCTGAACCTTGCCGACCTCCGCCGGCTGACCGGATTCCGCATTGAGGATTCCAGCTATCTCCCGAAGGCGCTTCTGGCAACTGCAGGAATGGGACCTCTCCTGATCTATTTCCAGCATTGCGTTTATAGCTGGACCCACTCGGAGCTTCAGGCAACCTTCTCTGCCATCCTGGCCGGACTGTCCGGCTACATTTTCCTGCTCATCCTGAGCGGCGGCATCAAGGGGACCGATTTGCAGCGTTTGGCAAGGACCCTCAGCCCCAACTCCAGGCTGTGATTACCTGTTAGGAATCATTAACTTTCCAGTTTCAGGACCATTTTTTTCAACTTGTCCCGGTACGGGTAGTCTGTAAGGTCAAAGTGAACCGGTGTAATCGAAGCATACCCTTCCTTGACGGCAAAAACATCCGTGTCAGGGTCGTCTTCATCCACATCAAAGGGTTCGCCGGCCATCCAGAAGTAAACTCTCCCCCTGGGATCCGTCCTCTTATCAAAAATATTAACATAACGCCTGTGGCCAAGCCGGGTGACCCTGATGCCGCGGGGCAGGCCCGGGGGCAGGTTAATGTTTAAGAGCGTATGGGGAGAAAGCTCTCCTTTCAGCTTGGCAATTAACTCCCGGACCAGCTTCCCGGAAAAGGAAAAGTCATGGGACTCCCAACTGGCAAGGGAAACGGCAATAGCCGGCAAACCGTTGATCGTACCCTCAATAGCGGCAGAAACAGTCCCGGAATACAAAACATCCGTCCCCAGGTTCGGCCCTTGATTAATACCTGAGATCACGAGATCCGGAGGTCCCGGCAGCAAAGCTTCCAGACCCAGCTTGACACAGTCTGCCGGTGTTCCGTCTACGGCCCAACCTATTGTCTTACTGTCCGGGTAAGACCACTCCTTGACCCTCAGGGGCCTGTGCATGGTAATTTTATGGCCTGTAGCACTTCTCTCCCGGTCCGGAGCAACAACATAGATCTCGTTTTCTTGCTCCAGTTCAAGGTCCATTCTCAATTGATTGATCCCTTTTGACTGGATCCCGTCATCATTACTGATTAAAATACGCATAAAACCTCTCCGTTAAGTTTCATAGATAGAAATGGTCATAGTTCCTTGCTTGATATTCTTGGTCAGACCAAAGATAACTTTCTTATCTTTAAGAGTCTTATTTAAAAAGTCCACCACCTTATACATATCGTCGTATGATTTAAAAGTCTTCATTGAGATTAGCTCCAGCTTGCCTGTGCTGCTGTTTTCCACTTCCGTCCTCCTTAATCACTCCAGTCTTAACGGCACCGGGTCGTTGCAGCAGGTGTCAGCCCTTGATGAGCGAAAAGGCTTCTGCCCGGGTGGCTTCATTCTTTTGAAAGTATCCTCTTACAGCCGAGGTCACAGTCTTTGAACCGGGTTTTTTAACCCCCCGGAAAGTCATGCACATATGTTCAGCCTCAATAACTACAAGGGCGCCGATTGGATTCAGCCTGTGCATTATGGCGTCGGCTACCTGGGAGGTCAGGCGTTCCTGCAACTGAGGCCGTTTGGCAAAGCCCTCCACCACCCGGGCCAGCTTCGACAACCCGGTAACATTGCCTTTTCTCGGAATATAAGCAACATGGGCCTTCCCGTAAAATGGGAGCAGGTGATGCTCACACATAGAATAAAGCGGAATATCCTTTACAATGACCATTTCATCATGGTCCTCGGAAAAAAATTTCTGTAAATGCAACTCCGGGTCCTCCCGCAGGCCGGAGAAGATTTCTTCATACATCCGGGCAACCCTCAATGGTGTCTCCTTTAATCCTTCACGTTCCGGATTCTCCCCAATAGCCTCGAGGATCATCTTGACGGCCTGTTCAATTTTTGACCTGTCCATTGCTTTTTTACCATTCATTAAGCTGTCTGTGCCCATTCCCTCTCCCGCTTTCACAGTAGAATACTGAGTTTAGTTTTTTTTGACATATTTTCTCTATAAAAATCGCGGAAAACAAGTTTTACAATGAACCCGATCATATGAGTCTCCCCTTAACCGGCACTGGCATAAGACTGCCGCGTACTTTCCAACCAGGTTATTCTAGTATAACTCTTATATAAATATTTTAAAAGATTCGATTATCGATGACATCGTCCCAGCAGGAACGTAAATTCACAATCTTTTTAATCTACCAGGTATTTCCTGCCTGGGGATTCTCCAACCGGTTAAACCCTGCTGCCTGTTCAAATTCAATTCATAATTATGCCTGCTCCATTTTGGCCGCTTCCTGGGTAGCATCACTTTTATAAATCGGCCCAGGCCGGCACATAAAAAAATAATTGTAATTTATACTAAAGCTAAAGGAGGTTTTACACTTGGCCAAAGACAATAAGGGTAAAGCTTTTGTACGTGAAAAAACGGGTTCGGCCTCATTAATTAATCTGGACGGTCAGTGGGAGCATGATTTTGTGGACGATCCGACGCCTGCAGGTGAAATAATCCGGAATTCGGCCAAAAAAAAGGGTAAAGAGAAAAATGCAACTTAATTAAACATAATCTGACGATCTTGAAGGCATATCCTTCACTTCCCTTAACATAAGAATAATTAATAAACTTTAAGGGGGTGTTGCATTGCCTTCAATTAATAAGAATAACATTAAGGACACTGTAAATATCCTTGCCGTTATCCAGGGTACCATTATTACGGTAGCAGTCTCCCTGCTTTTAAGCGCGGGCGCAGGTGCTGTATATTACCTGTCTCCCATAACAGAACAAACCCTCCCCTGGTCCGCAGCTGTAATTCTTGCATTAAGCACCTTTTCCGGTTCCCTGGTGGCTGGAAAAAAAGCGGGCAACAGAGGCCTTTACCACGGCCTGTCTATCGGTGTGCTTTTCTTTTTAGCAGTCTGGCTTACCTCGGGATTGTTTATGCCCGGCCAGGCAGTTTTGGGCGTTTTTCCCAAACTGGTGGTCTCCCTGTCGGCCGGGGCCGCCGGCGGCGTGTTGGGTGTCGGATTCTCCTAAACCCTGGAGCGCCATGACAGGGTTGAAAGGCCATTGAGACCAGGGTCTTCCAAAGTTACACCGGGATCGCAAAATATCCTTAATAACCTGTTCCAGGTTTTTTTAAGCTCAATCTCCCGGAGCGTGAAAAAGCACCTGTAACCCGTGATTTAACGGGTTCACAGGTGCTTTTCTTTTACAACCGTTCATAAACGTTCCTTTAGAATTCAGGCGGCAGCTGTTTCAACTGGGCCAGGTTAAACACCGGGCCATCGACGCAAACGTACTTGCTGCCGATATTGCAACGGCCACATTTGCCTATGCCGCACTTCATCTTCATTTCCAGGGTGGTGATGATCTGTTCGTCGGCAAACTTCAGCTTTTCCATAACCGCCAGGGTAAACTTAATCATAATCGGCGGCCCGCAGATGATGGCAACCTTATTCTCGGGTGAAGGGTTGACCTCTTCCACATAATTGGGGACAAACCCCACGTGCCCGTCCCAGCCCTCTTCCGGACGGTCCAGGGTGGTGTAAACCTTGGTATTGGGACAATTCGGCCAACGCTCGAATAGATCGTGCTTGAAGCAAAGGTCATTATACGAACGGGCGCCGTAAAGTATTTCCACTTTACCGTAATCTTTACGGTACTGATCCGATAAAGCAAAGTCAATCAGGGAACGGATCGGCGCCAGAGCAATTCCACCACCGATGAAGAACAGGTCCTTCCCTTTCATCATTTCATAGGGAAACCAGTTGCCGTAAGGCCCGCGGACGCCGATTTTCTGGCCAACTTCGAACTGGTGCAGAACGTTGGTCAACCTGCCGACCCTTCTCACACTGAACTCAAGAAACTTTCCACGGGTCGGAGCAGACGTAATAGAGATGGTGGCTTCGCCCTCTCCAAAAACCGACAATTGGGCCACCTGGCCGGGTTTGTTGCCAAAGTTTTCCATAACCTGGGGATCGTCAAATTCAACAGTAAATGTCTTAACGTCACCGGTTTCGTCAACAATCTTGGTTACTGTAGCAGGATAGGGTGTTAAAGGAGAAGGATTATGCATTCTGTCCCACCTCCTTTAGGTCTTTAATAATTTGGGTGATATCAATATTCACCGGACATTTGGATATACATCTTCCACAGCCGACGCAGCCGTCCAGGTTATAGCGGTCCAGGTGATATTTAAGCTTGTGCATAAAGCGGTTGCGCACCCGCTCTTTCCTGGACGGACGGGGGTTGTGGCCCCCTGCCATGAGTGTAAAGTCCGGGAACATGCAGGAATCCCAGCAACGGAAACGGTCTCCCGTAAATTCTCCGGTAACGTAATCGAAAATATCAAAGCAGTGGCAGGTGGGGCAGACATAGGTGCAGATTCCACAGCCCAGGCACTTCTTAAATACTTTGTCCCAGTAGGGCAGCTCGAAGTTCTCGTCGAGTACCTGCTTGACCCCCTCCAGGTCCACCTTTCTTCTAAACTGTCCCTCCAATTTTTTAGCCTGTTCTTCTTTTGCCTTGGCCAGCTTGTCTGTGTCCCCTTTGCTGAAATACTGGCTGTAAGCTTCTACCAGGCTGCTTCCCTTTTCTGTATTGACTTCTACGTAATACTTGTCACCCAGTTCGGTAAACATCAGGTCGGCTCCCTTTCCGTCGCAGGGCCCGCTGTTAAAAGCGGTGCAAAAACAGGTGCTCAAGATTGTGGAACAGCTCAGACCGATGATTACCGTGTTTTTTCTCTTTTCAAGGTAATAGGTGTCCAGGAACTTCCCCTCGAAAACAGGGTCCAGGGCCAAAATACTATTAATGTCGCATGGACGCACACCGAAGAGAACTGTTTTAGGGGGTTCGTCCTGTTCTTTCATTTCCAGGGTATCCCCCGTATAGGTATAGGAAATGGTTTTTTCAGTTTGTGGAAATATACAGCCCTTCGGCGAAACATCTGAAGTGATGTAATCCAGTTGGACTTCACTAGCGCCGGATACCTTTTTGAACAGTGTAACGTTCTCCTCTTCGCGAACCGGAGCAATCAGGGTATGGTCCCGCGCCAATTTGTCCAGCAATTCAGGCAGTTGTCCTTTATTTACAACCCTCGAGTCCATCTCAGTACCACCTTTTTACATAAACTCCTCTGGGTCGCCTGTTGCAAACTCACCCAGGGGTGATGCTAAACCTGCTTCGGATCCGGGCGTGGGAGCATCAAACAGGTCTCCAAGATCTTTCAAGATCTTCTGGTTCAATTTGCGCAGAGGTATATCAACCGGGCAGACCCGGTCACATTCACCACAGTCGACACAACGTCCGGCTACGTGAAAAGCCCTGATCAAATGGAATGCAGTGTTTTCGGAAAGGTTGTTCCTCTTCGAAACCCACATGGGTTGCATCTGATCAAAAACACACGTGCGGCAGGTACAAACGGTACAGACGTTGCGGCAGGCATAGCAGCGCAGGCAGCGGCTGAATTGCTTGTCCCAGAATACGCTTTTCTCCTCTGTTCCCAATTGTTCCAGCGCTTTTACTTCGGCAAACCTGTCCTCGTAATTCTTAACCGGCTGTTCTTTCCCGACTGTTATGTCGGACACTACCGGATTAGGGTTCTCGCAAACAAGGCACTTGTGCAACATTGCTTCCTTTTTATCAAATTTGTAATCCCCGGCATCAGTATTAACCGTAAAGCTCTCCCCGTCGTCACTGAATCCTTTCAGCTTTGCTGCCGGATCCACGGCAGCGGCCACGATCTTCCAGTCCAGTTGGCCGGAACAGGGCACACCCAAAACAACCACTTTTTCCCGGTCAATCTGGTTATCAGTCAACAACCTGTTTACCGACCTGGAATCACATCCCTTTACAACAACCGCCACATTTCCCGGCAGGTTCTGGTAATCAATCAGGTATTTAACTAGATTATTGGCGCAGAGCGGACCCCAGGTCAGAGCGGACACCTCTTCCGGATTTGTAATAAATACAGGGGTTGTCCGGGCTAACTCCGTTCCTTCGCCAAAGCCGATTACCATTTCAACCTTTTTCTCTTCCAGGAGCTTTTTGGCCTGCTCCCTGAGTTGCTGAATAACGTCCATCATACGATATCATCCCTCATCTTTTTATTGGGACCCAGGGATTTTGTTTTTTCTGCGATATCCTTAATAGTCGCGGCGAATTTAGCTCCTTCCGAACCGGAAATCCAGCGGGCATGGAAGCGGCCTGGCTCAAAGCCTACATACTCCAGGAGCCGCTTAAAGACCAGGAAGCGCCTCCGCGTGAAATAGTTGCCACTAGCATAGTGGCAGTCCCCCGGGTGTCACCCTGAAACCAGAACACTGTCCGCGCCCTTTTGAAAGGCCCTCAAAACAAATTGTGGATTCACCCTGCCGGAACAGGGGACGCGAATGACGCGAATATTTGAAGGGTATTTCATCCGGCTGACCCCGGCCAGGTCCGCACCGGCGTAACTGCACCAGTTACAGGTAAAACCAACTATCTTGGGCTGAAAATCCTTTGTATCTATCGACACAGGGCATCCACCTCCGCAAGCACTTGATCGTTCGTGAATCCCTTCAGGTTTGCCGCGCCCGCCCGGCATGCCACCGTGCAGTTGCCGCAACCCTGGCATAGTCCGGTATTGACACTGGCAACCAACCTCTCCACGGGCTTACCGCCGACCCGCTCGGTGATGGTCTTCTCTTCAATAGCTTTATAGGGGCAGACACCTTTACAAACCAGGCAACCTGAACACAGGGCTTCATTAATCTGACTGATCATCGGATCAGTAGCAAGTTCGTTGTGGGATAAGAGCGCGCATACCTTGGCGGCCGCGCCGCTGGCCTGGGACACCGTATCGGGAATATCCTTGGGACCCTGACAGGCCCCGGCCAGGAACAAACCG
Organism: Pelotomaculum sp. UBA1371; assembly: GCA_002305915.1. Classification (GTDB taxonomy): domain Bacteria; phylum Bacillota; class Desulfotomaculia; order Desulfotomaculales; family Pelotomaculaceae; genus DTU098. The sequence continues at coordinate 292,827 of DBRJ01000004.1, forward strand.
GCAGTCATGGTTTCCACTGGCCTTAGTTTGGGGTGCGCCTCCTGGAAAAACCCGTCCTTATCGGTGGGACAGCTGACCAACTGGGCAATCTTATCAGAATCTTTGCTGGGAACCATGGCCGTGGCAAGAACCACCAGATCGGCTTCCACCTCTACGGGCCTTCCCAGCAGGGTGTCTGTGCCCATTACAATCAGTTTGTCACCTGACGGATAAATTTTAGATACTCGGCCCCGGATATACTGCACGCCTTCCTCGACCGTGCGCCGGTAAAACTCATCGTAAGCCTTGCCCGGTGTCCGGACGTCCATATAGAAAACATAGGCGCTGGATCCGGGGATCTTGTCCAGAACCTGGTGGGCGTGTTTAGCAGTATACATGCAGCAGGCCCGGGAGCAGTACTCCTTGCCTTTGGCCTCGTCCCTGGAACCGACGCATTTAATGAAAACAACCGACTTGGGTTCTTTTCCGTCAGAGGGACGGATGATTTTGCCTCCGGTAAGGCCGGAAGCATTGGACATGCGCTCAAAGTGAAGGCCGGAAATGACATCCTTAAAGCGGCCGTACCCATACTCCCCGTAAGCCTCTTCCCAGTTAAAGAGGTCAAAACCGGTGGCCATGACAATGGCGCCCACTTTTTCCTGAATCAATTCTTCCTTCTGCTCGTAATCAACAGCTCCGGTGGGGCAGATCTTTTTGCAGATTCCACACTTACCTGTTTTAAAGTAACGGCAATTCTCCGCATCAATCACCGGCTTATTGGGCACTGCTGTGGGAAAGTCGATGTAGATAGCCTTTCTGGTACCCAAGCCGAAGTCATAGGCACTGGGCACCTTGGAGGGGCATTTTTCAAAACATGTGCCACAGCCTGTGCACTTACTATGGTCAACATAACGGGCCTTCTGCTTGATGGTAACTTCAAAGTTCCCGATGTAACCGCTGACATCAACTACTTCGCTGTAAGTCATCAGCTTAATGTTGGGATGCTGCGCCGCAGCAACCATTTTAGGCGTGCTAATTCAGGCGGAGCAGTCAAGGGTGGGAAAAGTCTTGTCCAGCATGGCCATCTTCCCGCCGATGGTTGGTTCCCGCTCAACCAGGATGACTTCATGGCCGCTGTCCGCAATGTCAAGGGCAACCTGCATCCCGGCAATTCCGCCGCCAATAACAAGCGCCTTTTTAGTTACGGGAATGTATGATTCATACAGGGGCTCCACTTTGGAAACCTTGGACAGAGCCCGCTTAATCAGGGCAATTGCTTTAGTGGTCGCGTTTTCCTTCTCATCCGAGTGAACCCAGGTACACTGTTCGCGGATGTTGGCCATTTCAAACATGTACGGGTTCAGGCCGGCCTTGGCTAATGTTTTGCGGAAGGTCGGCTCGTGAAGCCTGGGTGTACAGGACGCCACAACCACCCTGTCCAGATTGTGTTCCTTGATAGCCTTAATAATTGTTTCCTGGCCCGGTTCCGAACACATATACTTGTAATCCGTGGCATAAACGACTCCTGGGAATTTGCTCGCTTCCTGAACGACTGCGGGAACATCTATAACTCCGCCGATGTTTGAGCCGCACCAGCAAACGAAGAGACCAATCCTTTTCATATTCCATCGCTCCCGTAAGGAATTAATTAACCAACTTTGCTCAGTATTTTCTGGGTGTCGGTAAAGTGCGTTTTAAGCCCAAGTTCGTCTTGATTTATCCCCATTGCCAAACCCAAGAGTTCGGTAAAATAAAACACCGGCATTTCATAGCTGGTACCAAGCTGTTTATTAACACTCTTCTGATGCCAGTCAAGATTGAGGTGGCAGAACGGACAGGCTACAACAACACAGTCGGCGCCGCTTGCTATGACACCTTTGAGGATCTTATTAATTAACTTAACGGCAATCCCCAAATTGGAAACACCCAGGGAGGCTCCGCAGCATTCGGTCTTATGGGCCCAGTCCAGCGCTTCCGCACCGGCCAGCTTCATCATATTATCCATAAACATGGGGTTTTCCGGATCATCAAAGCCGGTAATTTGGGGGGGCCTGACCAGCAAACAGCCGTAATAAGCGGCAACTCTCAGCCCGCTCAACGGCTTAACAATATTGGACTTAAGCAGTTCCTGGTCAACAGTGCCGATAGCCTCCACCAGAGATTTGACCTTAAGGGTTCCTTTGTATTCCTTCCCTGTTATCTTGTTAATCTTTTCTTTGATTTCCTTATTTTCAGTCATTTCTTTGTTGGCATTGGCCAACTGCTGGTAACAGGCCGCGCACCCTGTGGTTAAAGTATCCAGGCCCATATCTTCCGCTATGGCCAGGTTACGTGCCGGCAAAGCGACATTTAATAAATGGCTTTTACCATGTGCCGCGGTTGCGCCGCAGCAACTCCAGTCGGGTATTTCAACCAGTTCCATACCCAGTTTTTTGGCAACTGCCTGGGTTGAAGACTCATACTCCTTGCCGGTGCCGTGGGAACTGCATCCTGGAAAGTAAGCGTATCTCATTTCACACCACCTTCCATTTTACGCACTTCTGAAAAGATCCGGGCAATTTCAGCCGCGCCTTTTACCTTGGACGGCGACAGTTTGAGTTTGCCTTTCTGCAGCATGGGCATACCCATGTCAGCACCATTAAATAGCTTCCCGCTTCTTAAATTGTTTTGAAGAACCAGGCCGACTTCATAAGTGCGTCCGTACTTCTCTACAGTGCTCAGCAAAGCGTTGTACATTATTTCCACGTACTTGGCTTTACCAGCAGGCGCCGTACCGCTTCTTCCCGCCATGATCCTGAGTGACTCCATCACGTGTGCTACCTCAACGTTGCATGGGCAGCGGGTTGAACAGGTGGAACAGGAGGCGCAGATCCAGATGGTGTTGCTCTTTAGTAACTCATCCTTCATTCCGAGCTGAACCATGCGGATCACCTGGTTTGGAGTGTAATCCATAGCAAATGCCACCGGACAGCCGGCAGTACATTTGCCGCACTGGTAACACTTCTGAACAGGCTGTCCACTTTCCTCGCCTATTCGTTGAATAAAGTCGGCATTCTTGGAAATTGACTGATTAAGATTAATCGACTCCATAATAGACTCCTCTTTATCAGATTAATTAAAACATCGCAAAACAATAATTAAACTTTTTTAGCATTATTGCAGTCAGAGCACCCGCCAAATATGGCGCATGATTTATCACCCCTCTACTTCCGCTTGTCCGTGTCAGGGGTTCAGCAACTCCTTCATGATATCTGAAAATGCCTGAAACAATGAGCATTTTAGCTTACCATTTTAATATATCACCCACTATTGTAAAAGTAAATGCTTTTCGCGAACAAAAACTCTGCAGTTTTATGGAAGGTGAAAACAGTTTTTTGCAAAGCGAAAACAGTTTTTGTAAAAAACGAAAGCAAATTTTTACCTAAGGCGAAGGGCAGACGATAAAGCCTGCCCGAGCTTGTTACTTGATGAATCTCATTAACAGTGTCCTTAAGAATGATGGCAGCCTGACAAAATATACACGCAAACTGTTCACATCCCTTCATTAAGTTAGCTGTTTATATAGTATTTCAATATATATCTGAATGTGCTATTTTTTTTACTTAATATGTTGCCAGGTATTTACAGTTGGAATTACTTCTATCCAATCTGCGATTTTATTAATGATTAAATCGATGCCTCCCCTGAAGTGACTTTTTACAGGTAACGACCTCAAGAAATAGCGTCCATAACTCTTATCCAGGATCCTTGGGTCCAGAACCACCACGCAACCCCGGTCATTACCGCTGCGAATCAGCCTGCCGAAGCCCTGTTTGAACCGGATAACAGCCTGGGGAACACTGAAAACCCGGAAACCGTTTCTTTCATGCCTGGCCAGATCCTCAAGGCGCGCCTCGATTACGGGGACCGAAGGGGACATAAAGGGCAGCTTTACCATTACAACACAGGATAAGGCCTCGCCAGGTACATCCACACCTTCCCAAAAGCTGGAGGATCCGAACAAAACTGTTCGCTCTGTTGATTTGAATTCTTCTAGAATTTTTGTCCTGCTGCCGTCAAGGCCATGACCCAATAAAAATATATCTGACTCCTCCAGCCTTGGTTTCAGGCGCCTGTAGGTTTCCCTCAGGACCCGGTGCGAGGTGAAAAGTACAAGTGTCCGGCCGCCTGTGATCTGCAGCAGTTTATAAATAGTATTTTCCAAGTGGTCCAGATATACCTGCTCAATCACCTCTCCCTGGGCGGGAAGATCACGGCTGAGGCAGAGAAGGGCCTGGCGGTCGTATTCAAAGGGAGAATCATAACTGGCCAGAATTCTCCTTTCTTCTGATACATGATTAAGGCCGGTCCGCTCCATGAAGTAATCAAAGGTCCCGTTTACCGTTAAGGTGGCTGAAGTCAGCACCACAGTCTTTTTAGTTTTAAAAAATTTTTCGAAAAGCAGGCTGCCGACATTTACCGGAGCTGCCATTAAGGATATCTTTTTGAAGGAACCCTGCCTAGACTTCTCTAATTCCGCCCAGTAGGCAAACTCCCGGTCGCGGCTTTCGATGATAAAGAGCAGGTCATCTGCCAAGTCAAATCCTGATTTAACAATTTGTTGTAGATCCCGGGCCGTTCCCGCCCACACCTCTTCGGAAACCGCCCAGGTCTCTATGAGCTCAGCGCAGTCCTTGAGCCATTCTACAAAATTACGAATAAATCCGGCGCTCCTAACCCCGCTGTCAACTAATTCTTGATAATCTGATTTTGTACAGGGCAACCGGAGGGATATCCGGGCGTATTCACCGTCACCACCGGAGGCGCCGTCTGTTGCCAAATCCCAGAGCAGTTGAAAGAAATGTTTAAGAGCTTCCGAAGTTTCCAACCTGGCTTTCTGGGCCTCTTTATTTATTATGGACCACCGGGCTCCGTCACCGGGAGGAGCATTTTCGGCAACCTTGGCCAGGTATTTTCCCGCCAGCCCCAGCCAGCGGTGAACTGAAATCTGGGAAAACTGCCTCCCCAGGTGGGCAGTGGCGGCATCCTCCAGGTGATGCGCCTCATCAATTACGACAGGCCCGAAGGCCGGAAGCAGCCGGTTTTCAACCCGGACATCGGAGAGAAGCAGGGAGTGGTTGGCTATGATCAGGTTGGCCTCCTCTGCCGTCTTCCTGGCTTTATTTACGTAACAGCGACGGCTGTAACGGCAGCGTTGCCCCAAACAACCTTCTGCTTCCCCGCAAAGATCAAGCCAGTGGTCGGCGTCACCCGGGATCATGTTCAGTTCGTTTCTGTCACCTGTGGCAGTTGCTGTCAACCAGGTCAAAACGCGGGCATAAAAAGCAGCTTCTTCAGGTTGGTGGGTGCTGTTTAAAACCGCATCCCAGCGGCGCAGACAGATATAATTCTGCCGCCCTTTGGCCAGGGCAACCCGGAAGGGTTTATTAATCACACCCGCCAGGAGCGGAATGTCTTTTGACCACAGCTGCTCCTGAAGGTTTATCGTATGCGTGGCCACCAGGACTCTTTCCTGGTTGGCAAGGCCCCATAAAATCAACGGGACCAGGTAAGCCAGGGATTTGCCGACCCCGGTGCCCGCCTCCATCAGCAAAAATTTTTCTTCATTAAGCGAGCGGGTGACCTCACGCATCATGGCTTCTTGCTGGGGGCGGTATTCGTAGCCCGGCAGCAGGCCGGCCAGGGGGCTGTTTTTTCCGGCCAGGGAGCATACTTCCTTTTCCGCCAGGACAACCTTCTTTTCCCCACCGGTCCGGAGCTCCCCAAAGACCGGCGCGTTTTGTCCTTCCTGAATATCTGCCCCGCTCCAATAAGGAGCGGTTGATATTTTTTGAACAGGGAAGGTCTTAATCCGCTCTTTGATTAAACCTGTAATAAAACTGTGCCAGCCGGAGCGCGCTTCTCCGAGCAGTATATTCAACCGTGTCAGAACAGTAAGGTCCATTGTCTTTAGTTTTTGAATCAGGATATTTAAAAGGCTGCCTGTGCACAGCGCATCGTCCAGCGCCCGGTGGGTTGCCGCAGTACCAATGTTCAATACTTTGCAAAGCTTTTCCAGGCGATAGCTGGCTAAACCGGGAATAACCAGGCGGGCCAACTCCAGAGTGTCATAGGCCGGGTTAGATAAAAACTGCCCCCGGGCAGCCCCCAGGAAGCGCAGGTCATGCTGGATATTATGCCCTGCCACTGCACACCCGCCGATAAAATCAAGAGCATCTGGAAGAACCTGGCGAATTGGCAAAGCCCGGGCAAGGTCATCATCAGCCAGGCCGGTTAACCTTTTAATTCTAATTGAAAGCGGCTGTCCCGGATTGACGAGGGCGTGGAACTGTTGGGTGACCTCGCCTTCTTCCAGCCTGACCAGGCCAATTTCAATTATTTTGTCCGATCCAGGGTCCAGGCCTGTGGTTTCAAGGTCACAGACAATGAAGGTTTTTTCCATTTTCATCCTCAAGTCCTGCTGAAAAATGATTACTGCCCGGTTTGGTTTAAGTTATCTCCGGTTTCACCTTTAAGACGTTCTATTTCCGCTGTAAGCTGCCGGTTGAGTCCGCTCAACTCCCGGATCTGGAAAGTGGAGCGAATCTGCCTGGCCAGAGTAAGCAGAAAAGCTGCCAGTGCTCCCCCCGCGAAGGAAGAGATCATGATCATCACCAGGGATACCTGCGGAACCTTCCACCATAAAAACTGAATGTCCACCTGTAAAGCGTTTTGAACTGCAAACAAGGCCACCAGCAAGGCAATTACCAGAACTATTAAGATATACTTCAACATAACTATACCACCGCTTTATAATTAGATTTGTTGTTTTATATTTCGCGCCAAAGAGATTATATCCTCTATAGCGCCGCAAAAATCAAGGCTTTGAAAACCTTATAAGAACATAAAGCCATAGCTGCAAACTGGCTACCTTAAAGTGCCGCTCCAGGATAAAATGTAATATGGTAATAGATGGGGATGATTAAACCAGGATCGTCATACAAAAAGCCGGCACAAAGACTGTACCGGCTAGCGCTCTGGTCAGAATTTAAACCCGGCATTATTAAAGCTTTTTATAACTCCAGGCTTTCTCCGGGAGCCAGAACTGATACTTTACTTTCGGTTGCCGTTTCGACATCTTTTTTGAATTGATCCGGGTCCTGTTCAATTAACGGCCAGGTATTGTAATGCATAGGAACAACAAGCTTTGGCTTCAGCATTTGAACTGCTTTGAGGGCATCTTCCGGACCCATGGTATAATTATCGCCAATGGGCAGCAAGGCCAGGTCGATTGGTTGAGAATTACCAATTAACTCCATGTCTCCGAACAGGCCCGTATCACCGGAATGGTAGATAATTTTACCGTCCAGCCAGATTAAAAAACCACAGGGTGTTCCCAGGTATTCCATAGGCCCGTCCCCAAAGCCTGACCCGTGCCAGGCTGGTGTGAGCTTTATCTTGACCCCGTCTATGGTATTGCTTCCGCCGATATGCAAGGCGTGCGTTTTAGCGCCCTGGCGGCCGGCGAAACCAGCCAGTTCATGAACCGAAACCACTGTTCCGCCGGATTGTTTGGCAATCGCAATAGAATCACCCAGGTGGTCGCCATGTCCGTGGCTGACCAGAACCAAATTCGCTTTAACGTCCTCCGGTTTTGTTTTTGCTTTGGGGTTCCCCGTTAGAAAAGGGTCAATAACGATATTCGTACTTCCTTCCACAAGGAAACCCGCATGCCCCAAGAATGTTAATTTCATGCCGACATCTCCTTTCCAGTTATTTCTTTTTCTGATTATATCCAATATAATAGCACATTTCACTTCTATTCCAAAAAAAAAGTGCGAAATCATTTCGCACAATTAATCACGGACAGATCTTCTGAAAACCGGCACCCCCAATGATTTGTTTGACAATCATGCCCGATGCCGTGTAAGGATCGACTTCCCTGGCAGAAACCTTGGCCAACATTTCACTAACCGGCCCCGGCTTGCCGAGATGCTGTCTTACCAGTCGATCCCACTGGTAGTTGATAATATCTAAAACTTCGTTGCTGGCCCTTTCCTGGCGCTTCTTCAAGAAAATGCCTTTTTCGGACAGATAGGAACGGTGCTTCTTCACCGCATCAAGCAGTTCACCAATCCCCTGGCCGGCGTTATAGGTGGAAGTTTTTACAACAGGAGGACGCCACTTGATGTGATCATCCCGGAAGTTCAGCATTAACTGAACTTCCATTTCAACACTGTCAGCGCCGGGAAGGTCGCACTTATTAATGGCAAAGACATCTGCAATCTCCATAATTCCGGCCTTCATCGTCTGAATGCTGTCCCCTGCGCCCGGAGTCAACACTACTACAGTGGAATCAGCGATATACATGATATCAAGCTCTGCCTGCCCCACGCCGACAGTCTCAATAATTACCCAGGCCATGCCAAAGGCGTCCATCACCTTGACAACTTCCTTTGTTGTTTTAGCCAGGCCACCCAGACTGCCCCTGGTACCCATACTCCGGATAAAAACTCCTTCGTCTAAAGCATGTGTATTCATCCGGATCCGGTCACCCAGAATAGCTCCTCCTGTAAAGGGACTGGTGGGATCCACAGCAACAATTCCAACAAGTTCTTTGCTTTTTCTGATTTCCTTGACCAGAGAATCAACCAGAGAGCTTTTTCCCGCACCGGGCGATCCGGTTACACCCAGGATGTAGGCCCCGCCGGTTTTTGTATATATCTCTTTTAAAATTTCGTCTTTTTCCGGTAATTCATTTTCTACTGTGGATATAACCCTGGCCAGCGCCCGGTGTTCACCAGCCCAAAACCTGCTCATGAGTTCTTTCAAGAATACACCCCCAGTTTTTTAAAAGGTCAGAAAAATAAGAATCTTTATTTAAAATTCTGCATCTATTATAAATTCCCTTTAAAAAATTGTATTTATTTAAAAAAAAGATCCTTAGATCTCCCCGTACCGCCGCGGAACCGGTAAATCATAATAGTTGAACCACTGGAAGTGTTCTTGTGGTGTTCTATGACAATTTCATTTCTTCCAGGTATTTTTCCGCAGCAACCGCGGCAATTGCCCCGTCCGCTACCGCCGTTACAACCTGTCGAAGAAGTTTTTGCCGGATATCTCCCGCTGCAAAAATGCCGGGCCTGTTGGTGCGCATGTTTTCGTCCGTTATGATATAACCTTTTTCGTCAAGCTCAACAAGGTCTTCAACCAGGCTTGAATTGGGCCGGTAGCCCACGTAGATAAAAACGCCGTCCACATCAAGGCTTGTTGTTTTATGATCACGAACGTCTCTGACGGTCAGGGACTCTACCATATCGCCGCCCAGGATTTCATCAACCACACTGTGCCAGACAAACTCAATTTTAGGATTAGCAAAGGCTCTCTGTTGGATAATCTTTGTTGCCCTCAACTCTCCGCGCCGGTGGATGACAAACACTCTTTCTGCAAATTTCGTTAAGAACATGGCTTCCTCTACAGCTGCGTCCCCTCCCCCCACAACTGCAACGCGCTTTCCCCGGAAGAAGGCGCCGTCACAGGTTGCGCAATAGGATACTCCACGGCCGGTTAACTCAAATTCACCCTTTACCCCCAGTAGATTCGGCTGCACTCCTGTGGCTACAATTATAGCCCCAGCCGAGATCCGGCCATGATCTGTCTCCAGGATGATTTCACTTCCGGCGGGCTGGATTACCCAGACATCGGCAAACCTGATTTCCAGATCAAAGCGGCGCGCCTGCTTTTCCATCTGGGCCATCAACTCAGGTCCACTGATACCGCTCTCAAAACCAGGGTAGTTTTCAATATGCTGTGAGCTGACCACCAGACCGCCCGGAATCCCCCGTTCCAGCAGGACAGTTTTTATAGCTGCTCTGGCTGCATAAATCCCGGCTGAAAGGCCGGCAGGACCCCCGCCGATGATCACAAGTTCGCATTTCTCCATAGAGGCACCTCCCCAGTATTTTTGTAGCTATTGTCTCAATATATTATCTTAAAAACATGATTTACGTCAATAAAAACACTGGTTATAGTAAAAATAAGGGGTGCTTAGCTAAAGCTACCCCTTACTATTCTTGCCAGGTAATTTACAATAACCGGTTTAAAATTAATAGCGTAAAAACAACTTTTTTAACCCCATTATGAATAATTGTTTTGGTTCTACCCTAGTAATTTTCCTATCCAACACCCCCTTTGTTTGATTTGTTTATGCTATCTATATGCAAAGTGGGGGCTAATTTTCCTGGTAATATTATGATTTTATATTTATAAAAAGCTGTTACAATTTTTCTGGCCGTAATATGCTTATTTTGAGTTGAATCACTCTTACATGATTTTAATTTATGTATTAGAGGCGCCGTTAATAACTCTCTTGCAAAAAAAGGCCCTTTAAGGACGTTCCCTTAAAAAGGCCTTTGTCATCACTTGCCCAGGCTGGCCAGAATATCTGCCAGAACCTTCTCAATATCCTGATCTCCGTTGATGTTCTTCAAAAGGCTCCGACTGGCGTAATAATCAATTAATGGCTCGGTCTTCGATTCGTAGATGTCCAGACGGTTATTAACAACAACCTCATTGTCGTCACTGCGCTGGTAGAGCTCTCCGCCGCAGGCGTCACATTTGTTTTCCACTTTGGGCTTGTTGTAACGAAGATGATAACTCGCCCCGCAGTTACGGCAAATCCGGCGTCCCGTCAAACGTTCCAGTAGTTTTTCCCTCGGAACTGCAATATTTATTACACCATCAAGGACAATCCCCATGGTTTCCAGCATATCCTCCAGGGCCTCCGCCTGAACTACCGTGCGGGGAAAGCCGTCTAAGAGAAAACCCCGCGCACAGTCAGGTTGAGACAGGCGTTCCCGGGTAATTCCCACCACCACTGAATCAGGAACAAGTTCACCCATTTCCATGTATTCCTTGGCTTTCTTGCCCATTTCGGTGCCTTGCCGGATGGCTTCCCGGAACATATCCCCTGTGGATATATTTGTTATCTGGAGTTCCTGAGCCAGCGTTTCAGCCTGAGTTCCCTTTCCCGCGCCCGGCGGCCCCATAATTAATAGATTCACCCGAATCACTCCCAAACTATTCATTTTTAAAGTAACTAAAACAAGGGTATTATACCACGAAATCTGCTTTGGAAAAACCTCGGCTCACTGCCACTAAGGGAAAATTAATACTTTGAAAAACCGGCTTAAGAATCTGGCCCTTGTTCTCCTTTTCTACTTCTAATTTTAAACTCCTCCTGTGTAAAAAGCCTTTCTAAATTATAACCACAAAAACAAAGTCTGAAAAACGCCCGGTTTGTTTGATTTACATTCCCAGGCCGGCTGCACTAATACTAAATTAAGTAACTACAAGGGCACAACCGGGCTTATGCCGCAGGGCAACCAGCAACATGCAGGAACATATAGAGAGTAAGATGCCCGGAGATGCATAGCAGGAAAAGGAATTGACCAGAATAATGGCATGGGAATAATAGCTATCCATGGCGGGCTTGACACAAGCCGGGAAAAACCTTATCTAGAAGTTCTCCAAGAAGCAGGCTTGAAGGGTTATCAACTCCTGGATAGAGGATACATCCAGGCACTTGAGGCCGCCATAAATACACTGGAGGACTCCCCAAAATTTAATTGCGGCTATGGTTCGGTATTGAACTTGAACGGAGTGGCCGAAATGGACGCCTCCATCGTGGACGGTGCAACCGGTCGTTTTTCCGCTGTTGCCGCCATTCGTCAGATCCGCAATCCCATCTCGGTAGCCCGCAGGCTAATGGAAAAGACCGGGCAGGTCCTTCTAGCCGGGCAAGGAGCATTTGAATTTGCCCAAAAAGAAGGTTTTCCCGAGGGCAACTGCATCTCGGAGGAGCAGTTCAGAGCCTGGCAAAAGGGTAAGGACAGACTGGCCCGCGGCATGTCTCCATCTCAAAACTTGTTTACCGGGCTGGAGTACCGGGGAGACACTGTGGGCTGTGTTATCTGGGACGGCGAAAATCTTGGGGCGGCATCCTCCACCGGAGGGGTATCCTTAAAAATGCCCGGCAGGGTCGGCGACACCCCCTGTCTCGGCGGGGGTATTTTCGCTTCCCGGACAAGCGCTGTGGTCTGTACCGGTGTTGGTGAAGCCTTTGTGGAAACCTTAACGGCAAAATACGTTGACGAAGAAATCGCCGGGGGCGCCCACCCCCAGCAGGCCGTAGAACAGGCCCTGAAGCGACTGGACGAGCTAAGAGGTGCTCAGGGCGGGATCTTGGCCCTGGACTACCGGGGCAGAATCGGCTCGGCCTTCAATGCCGGACAGTTCCCTGTAGTTGTCGTAATAGACGGTATGATTAAAGAAAACTTCGAGCCTGTCAACCTGCGTCCCGTGCTATCAGGGGAATAAGTCACAAACCACATTTTATATGCAGGAATCTATCAAATAATATCTAATATTTCCTTAATTATTTAGTTGTTTAAGATCATCTCGACCAGGGAGGTATTCTGGTGTCCAAAAGATTTTTCAGGTTTTTTTTACCAGTGGTATTACTGATCCTGTTCTTTTCCCTCAACGCAGTTGCTGAAGCTGTTAGCCTTGAATCTATAAACGGGTTGAAAGCGCCGTCTGAATTGGAGTTGCTTAAAAATAATCAAAAGGCTGTACGGGAACAGCTAATCGACAAAAAAAGCAATCTTAAGGAAAGCCGTAAAAAAATCAGCTCCGATTTACTTCGACTAATTGATGAAAACTATCTGCCACCCGGCCAAACCAGGGAAAACCTACGGAGGCAAATGCAGGAACTAAAACAATACCGGCTGGAAACAAGCCAACAGCGGGTAATGGCAAGTGAAGAGAGAGAACTGGTTTACGTGTACATCTACCTGGCCCCAGCGGTGGAAACCAGTTATGTGGAGAAATATGCCCGGGAAGTTACTCACCGGGATGAGGCCAATCACCTGGCAGCGGCCTGGGTTGAAGTGAAAAACCTGGAAGCCCTGGCTGCGGATGATGCCGTCAGAGCTGTCCGCACCATTATGCCGCCAAGAGTTAAGACGGGCTCGTTTACAAGCGCAGGTGATCTTATCCACAGGGCTGATCAGGTACGCGCTCAATTCGGGCAGGACGGCGCCGGGATAAAGATAGGAATTATCTCAAACGGCGTTGACAACTGGAAAACCGCCCGGAACTCGGGTGATCTCCCGTCAAACCTGACGGTTTTGAGCAACTCCGTGGGTGGGGACGAAGGTACCGCCATGCTGGAAATTGTCCACGACCTGGCACCCGGCGCAGAGCTGTATTTTCACGATTGCGGCAACAATAAAATCGCTTTTAATAAGGCCATCAGCAACCTGGCGGCTGCCGGCTGTCAAATTATCTGTGATGACATAGGCTGGATAACCGAGCCCTTCTTTGAGGATGGAATTATCGCCCGCCATGTTGCTTCGCTGCTGGCGGAAAAAAACATTATTTATGTATCCGCAACCGGCAATGAAGCTAAACGCCATTACCAGGGTATGTATTACGACCAGGGTGACGGCTGTCACGACTTCAGCGGGGGTTCTTCAAATGACAAATATCTTTATGTCAGGATTCAACCGGGGCAAACGGCTAGAATTGTCCTGCAATGGGATGATCAATTCGGCTCATCTTCCAACGACTATGATCTTTACCTGTGGGACTCAGCCTCGGAAATGCTCCTGGGGATGAGTAATGATCCACAAACCGGTAGTTCAGACCCCCTGGAATGGATCATATATACAAATAAAAAGTCTTCTCCAGTTGATTGTTTAATAGATATTTACAAATTTTCAGGCGAGCCAAAGAACCTGGAAGTATTTATATATGATTGCACAGTTTACACAAACAATATCTCCCCCGCTGATTCAATATTCGGACACCCGGCTGTTCCCGGAGCGATTGCCGTAGGAGCGATAAACGCCGCTGCACCGTCACAAATCGCCAATTACTCCTCCCAGGGTCCCGTGACAATCCGCTACCCGGCCGCAGAAACCAGAAACAAACCTGATGTCTGCGGCATCGACGGCGTCAGGGTTACCGGCACAGGCGGTTTTCCGAGCCCATTCTACGGTACCAGCGCGGCGGCACCCCATGTGGCAGCCATTGCCGCCCTGACCTGGGCCCAGTACCCTGAAAAAACCGCCGCGGAAATTCGCGCTCTGCTCCTGTCGGAAGCAGTGGACCTGGGACTTCCCGGCTTTGACTATATTTATGGCACGGGCAGGGCTGATGCCTTGAACTGCATCCAAAAGGGAGACAGCACCCCGCCTGCCTACCAGGGAGCCGCCATCAGCGGGGATTATAAAACTGTGACCCTGACCTTTTCCGAAAACCTGATCGCCAACACAGCGGACCTCAAGGGGGACGTCACCTTCGCTACGGACGGTACAACTTTCGCTTCCCTGGGCAGGGGCGATACTGTGTCCCTCAGTGACAATAAGCTCGTTGTAACCTTTAAAGCTGCACTTACCGGCAACAAGAACAGGCTGATGGTGGCAGCCGGTTCTTTAAAGGACGCAGCCGGCAACGTCCTGAATTCCACGGTAACCACAGATGCCCTAGAGGCCGGAATAAACGGTGATCTGAACGGCGATAATGTTGTTGATCTTACAGATCTTCTTTGGCTGGCCCAACACCTCGGCCTTAAAGAGGGAGACCCGGCCTGGGAAAGCGCCTGCATCGCAGATGTCAACAACGACCGGGTCATAAATATCCTGGACCTGATTATGGTAGCCGAATTACAATAGTGGTCAGCCTCCGGCAAAAAAGGGGATTTCCCGGCTTGCCGGGTTAATCTCTCCCCGAAATGATAAAACCCGCAGCACCTAATGAATTAGGCATGCGGGTTTATTACTGGTCGGGATGACACGACTTGAACGTGCGACCTCACGGTCCCGAACCGTGCGCTCTACCAAACTGAGCTACATCCCGTCATCCGGCAGATTAAACTTAAGAAAACAACAATTCTCTGTTGATTGACAGAATATATTTTCCCACAGTCCATAGAAAAAGTCAAGGAGAATCATCTATATTTGTGTTTGTCCCGTGACAATCTAAAGACCTGAATATTTCTTCAAAAAAAGCCCTGTTTTTAAACGCCCAAAATTCGCTCAAACCAACCGGGGAAGAATAATCTGCAAGGCGGAATTTACTTTTCAAATTTGAAAAACTGATCACACTACTTGTCTCTATCTCTATAAAATGCATTTATTTTAAAGAAACATTTTATGCAGGTATAAAATTGTTTCATGTAGAAGGTATTTAAGTCACTTTTGAGGTGTTAAAATGATTGTAGCATGCCTATACAAGCTGGTCCGCTCTTTCCTTTCAGGTTTCTACACTTTTTTAGGCGGGTGCCTGCTGGAGGCCGTTGGGCGCGATACGGTTTTTGAAGGGTTTGTGGATGTTCCGATATCCAACAAGGTCCGGATTGGTGAGCAGTGCCACATCGCCACAGGGGTTTCTTTCCTGGTGACAGAAACGGGCAGTATTACCATCGGTAACAGGGTCTATCTGGGCAGGAACTGCGTACTCGCCAGCGACTGCAGCATTATTATCGGGGACAATACAATGCTGGCGGAGTTTGTAAGCGTCATCGACGCCAATCACGGTTTTGCCAAAAACGGACTTCCGATCAGAGACCAGAACTTAAATGCGGCTCCTATCAAGATCGGCAGCGATGTCTGGGTTGGCCGCGGCTGTGCCATACTCAAGGGCACGCAGATCGGGGAGGGTTCGGTTATCGGCGCCAACAGTGTGGTAACCCGGGACATACCACCCAATGCCGTAGCCTGCGGAGCTCCCGCAAGGGTCATTAAATATAGAAAGTAAAGCAATTTTTCAAGATACCTGGTTAAGGTGATGCCGGGGGGACCTTCGTCATTCAATACAGAAATTCAAGGCATCTCCTCTTAAGTCTTTTATTTATAGGAACAAGGAGTTGATTCTGGACTTATGAGCGAACCAACCACATTTTCCCTGATTGCTAATTACGCGCTGCTGGGCCTCTTCGGGGGTTCGGCCATCTGGGTCTTCCTGGATACAAGAAAGAGGGGCAGACCGTTATCCGAATCTATAGCCTGGGCTCTTTTTATGGGGATGATGTTTCCCCTGGCCATAGTGACATACATTTATTTTCGCCGTAAAAAACTATTATAGACCATATAAAGGCTTATTTGAGCTGCCGGGGTCCTCTTTTTCGGAGAGGACCTTTATTCTTCCTGGTCATCATGTCTTTGTTCTAAAAAGTACGGCAGCACCTCTTCAAAATCAAATAGGCCCAGATCACCTTCCAGAAAGGGGGGTGACACCTGGTAGGGCAGATAATCGACCGGCCCGAAGCCGTAGCACTTGGATATTGGTTCAGTACCCCGGACGAAGACCGCCTCGATTACCCGGGTATTGAATTCTCCAGCCAGGAGACCGTCATCCGCACAGAGTTTGACCTTCGTTACACCGTCCGGTACAGGAAATTCCGAAGGAGACATACCTTCCAAAGCCCCCCTGATGAAATCAGCCCAGATTGGTGCGGCAACATCGGCCCCGGTAAGGCCCACGACCCTGCTCTTGTCGTCATAACCTACATAAACAGCTGCCACAAGATCAGGCGTGTAACCCACAAACCAGGCTTCTCTCAAGTTATCTGTGGTTCCCGTTTTACCAGCCGCCGGCCTGCCCAGGTTTCGCCCTGAATTAGCTGCTGTGCCGCCGGGTTTCAGTACGCCGGTGAGCATATCAGTAACGATGTAAGCCGTTTTTTCATCCAGGGCCTGGGTAAGTGAAGGCCGGTGCTCTTCCAGAACCTGTCCGGTTCTGCTGGTGATTTTTTGAATGGAGTAAGGCTCAGTTTTGATGCCCCTGTTGGCCAGGGTCCCGAAAGCCCTCACCATTTCCAGGGGCGTGACCTCGGATGTCCCCAGGGGCAGGGAAAGATAAGGTCTAAGGGGAGAATCGATACCCATCCTTTGGGCATAACCGGCCATGACCTCTGGTCCCAGCTGGGCATTCAAGCTGACGGCTACAACATTGTCCGAGGTATACAGGGCCTCCTTCAGGGTAAAGGGGCGGTAGTGATAATCACCCTGGTAGTCCTTCGGCACGTAATCATCCCTGCCGGCCTGGGGGAAACTGACGGGTTCGCAAACAATGGTCGTGCCGGCTGTATACCCCAGGTCGATAGCAGCAGTATAAAGGAAGGGTTTGAAGGTCGAACCCGGCTGGCTCCTGGCCAGAACGCGGTTCAGCTGGGATTTGTTATAGTCCCGGCCGCCAACCATGGCCCTGATCTGGCCTGTCTTTGGATCCAGCGCCACCAGCGCTCCCTCAAGGTCCGGATTCAACCTGGCTAACCCTCTTGTCAGAGCTTTTTCTGCGGCTTCCTGCATTTTCAAGTCCAGAGTGGTATAAATTGACAGACCACCTGAATATAATGTTTCCAGCCCCTCGGAATAATTCTGTTCATAATACTTCTCAATTTCATCGATAAAATAAGGTGATTTCCTGACAATCGCCGGTGTCTTGGATGGCTGCAGGGGTTCACTCCCGGCCTGCCCGGCCTGCTCCCCGCTGATCATGCCCAGTTCCACCATCCGGTCCAGCACAACGCCCTGGCGGGCTTTAGCCGCTTCAAAATCTTGCGCCGGATTATAAATGCTGGGACCCCTGGGAACCCCGGCCAGCATTGCGCTTTCAGCAAGGCCCAGTTCCCTGGCCGGCTTCTTGAAATAAGTCCTGGCTGCAGCTTCGATGCCATAGGCGCCCTGGCCGAAATAAATCTCATTTAAATACATCTCCAGGATTTCAGTCTTGGTATAGGTTCTTTCCAACTGGATGGTCAGGATAAGCTCTTCGAACTTACGCCCGATGTTCCGGCCGGGATCAAGATACAAATTTTTCGCCAGTTGCTGGGTGATGGTACTGCCGCCTTCAACGATCCTGCCGGCTTGAATGTTCCTGAACATGGCCCTTACCAGACTGACCGGGTCGATCCCCTTGTGTTGATAAAAACGGGCATCTTCAATCGCTACAATGGCATCCTGCATATATTCGGAAACCTGGTCCAGGGGAACAGGTACCCGGTTTTCGTCGCTGATTAACGTTATGATTTCACCGTTGACGTCTAAAACCCTGGACGGTACCGGGACTTCGGGACTGACCAGAGCGTGCGCCCTGCAGCCTGCCCCGGCCAAAACAAGCGCCAGGACAATTAATAAGATTGACAGGATAATCGGGGGAACTGGTTTTTTAATGCTCATGTCTCAACCCTTTTTTGCAAACTCCTGTTCCTGCTATGGTTCTATTATCCCCTTGCTCCTGCCCGTCTATGAAACTATTAAGAAGTGTACTTCAAAATGTATGGCTTAAGTTTACATTACTGTGTTTTTTCTTGACTATTTCCCGGAGGATGAATAAGCTAAGGATTAAAAAGGTAATGATCTCATTATAAAGTAGGTGTCTTTTTTGGAAGTATTCGCCCTTGTAGGCCCCAGCGGTACAGGGAAAAGCCACCGGGCAACGATTGTCGCCCATCAATTGGACGCACAGGCAATCATCGATGACGGCCTCCTGATTCAGGGTAACCGCATTCTTGCCGGAATTTCCGCCAAGCGCCAGCCCACCAGGATTGGTGCAATAAAGTCTGCCCTTTTTATGGATGATCAACAAGCGAATATTATAAAATCTTCTCTTTCAGACCTCGCTCCCGGCAGGATATTAATCCTGGGCACATCTGAAGCCATGACCGAAAGGATTGCAGAACGCCTCGGGTTACCTGCCCCGTCACGGTTTATTCGGATAGAAGAAGTTGCCAGTGAAAAAGAAATGCGCAAAGCAAAATATCTCAGAACCTGTCATAGCAAACACGTCATCCCCGCTCCCACCCTGGAAGTCAAGAAGAGCTTCCCGGGTACGCTGGTGGATCCCCTCCAGGTCTTTCTGCGCAAAAAGGGTGTTCCCGGAAAAAAAGACTGGCTCGAACAGTCGATGATCCGGCCGACCTTCACCTACCATGGAAAATTGACTATAGCCAACAGTGCCCTGACCGCCATTGCCGGATATGCCGCCGCTTCTGTAGGGGGGGTAAGCAACTCTGGTAAAATTACAATCAAAGAGCAGGATTGTTGCGTTTTTATTGATATCGCACCAACCTTTACTTTTGGCTGCCGCCTGCACGAGGCGGCCGCAGAAATACAACAGAGAGTAAAGGAGGCCATCGAGGATATGACCGGACTACAGGTTAAAGAAGTCAACGTAATTATCAAGAAACTCAGTTTTCTTCAGGATAAAACAGAGGCGACCGGTTAATGGCCGCCCCTTTTTAGATGCAATTCAAGGCATATCGCATTTTACGTGCTTCCTATAAGCAAGTCGCAAATACATGGTTTCCAATCCGGGTCATTACCGGCAGCGTTCGAATCCACCGGTCTGAACTGAGCTCCGGGTTGTAAAAAAACAGAGCTCCTCCAGTGGGATCTTTACCGGAAAGGGCCTGCAAGGCTGCTTCCAGGGATGTTTCATCCGGCTCCAGATTAAAGGAACCGTCACCCACCGGCGAAAATTGGTAGACCCGGTTGTTTTTCTGGAATATGACATCCGAAATGGTTTTAGGAAAGTGCGGACTGCGAATCCTGTTCAAAACCACGGCGCCCACCGCAACTTTTCCTTCAAAGCTTTCACCCCGGGCTTCAGCGTGAATAATTCTGGCCAGAAGCATCAGCTCCTCCCGGGAAACCTTTCCTCTGGACAGGGCTATTTCAACTTCAACCGGTTCCGGCAGTTCCAGAACATCACCGGGCCTGATTAAACTTTCGGTCAAATTGTTGACTTGCATTAACTCCCGTAAAGAAACCCGGTGTTCCTGAGCAATTTCGTATAGCGTATCCCCTTCCCGTACTGTATAGCTTACCGCTGTGGAACCGGAGCAGAACTCAAGCTGAGTATCTGAGTCCTGAGCGCACTTGCTTTCAAACGCCACAGCGCCCCCGGCCAGGAACGCCGTCAGGGCGGCCGCGGCCAGGATAAAAGCAAGCCTTGGAACAAATTTACTCATTTTTCCTCCTTTCCCGACTCCAAAAGGTATTCTGACTCTTTAAAACACTTAGTATACATACAAATTTGACCACCAAATAGAATTATTGACAAATTAAACAAAAAAAATACCCGCTAGCTATCCAGCGAGTATTTTCCAGGTTGCTTTCTCCTGTGCCCGGAAAGATGACTTCCCCCGGTCCGGTTGCTTTTTCAACGGCCATTAAGCAACGGTCTTCCCTATTCTTCCCGCGAACGGGGAGCCTGTCCTAATTAATTAGGCAACTTTTCCAGCTTAAGTTGTTTTAGCGCATCATTCTTGAATCCTTCTCTTTGCGCTGTACCGCCCGGATGTCCAGATCGACAAGAAGACGGTAAGGCCTGCACATTTCCAGCAACCGGGAGGTTGTTCTCTCCCCAAGATACCCTTCCAGGTTTTCGGGGCTGATGTTGGTGGTGGCAACAACAGGCAGACGGTGATTCAAACGGTAGTTGATAATAGAATAGATTTTGTTACGGGTCCAGTCTGTATAATTATGCGCTCCGAGGTCGTCCAGCACCAACAGAGGCGCCTGCCTGGCCCTTTCCACATGGTCGAATTCTGTTAGTTCACCAGAACTCCTTCCCGGATCATAAGTGGACCGGATCTCGTCCAGCAAATCAGGTACTACCGCAAATAAAACACCCTTGCCCTTCTTCAATAGGGCATTGGCAATACAGCAGGCCAGGTAGGTTTTTCCACTACCCACCTGTCCGGTAAAAAGCAACCCGTCTGTGTGGGGATCTTTAACAAAGCTGGAGACAAAACCTCCGGCAGCCTGAAAGGCAAGCCTGGCTATATCATAATAAGATATGCCAGTTTCCAGATCAATACAGTTTTTAGAATAATATTTAAAGCTGAAATTATCCAGATTGCATTTTAAAAAGCTCAGAGGCATCCGGGAGTCCTTGATGAGTTTTGCCCTGGCTTTTTCTTTAACACACTTACAGGACACCGCCCCCTCACCCTTCAGGATAAAGCCGCGGTCCCCGCAAAAACGGCAGTTCACGCTATACTTACCTTCCTCTCCCCGGTCTTACTATATACAGCTAAATGTAGAGCGTCCGGATAAATGCCTTTTTTTTAGAATCGGTTTTACTGTCTTCCGGAGCAGGGACCTCACCAGGCCCGGCACACCTCTTTTTTAAGCCGGCCCGGCGCTTATGAAAGTCTCTGTCGTACTGTTCTACTGCATCCAGGGTCCTGATGTTGTTCTTTTTCCACTCAACAAGAATACTGTTGATGTATTTAAAGTTATGTTTGCCTCCCAGTACAGCCCTTCTCAATGCTTCCACAACAAGGGACGCGTCCGCCCCGGCAGCCCATTGCTCAATTTGCTCCACTTCAATGGGAGAAAGCGGTCTGCCGAACTCTTTTTCAAAGCAATTAATCAAACCGGTCACCTTGTTGTCAAACATATCCGGGGCAAGCTCCTGCGAATTGAGCAGTTTTTTAGATTCCTCAATTTCCCTGGCCCGGATTGCAGCCCAAATGTCCGAAATCTTCGAAAAGAGCGGTTCAAAGTCATACCCTTGAAATATAACCCGGTGATCGCAGTCGTAAAACTGGCTGACAGCAATTATTTCTTTATCCAGCAAGTCCTGCAACTCCCGCTCAAGCCTGGCAGGTTCTGATTCCATAACTTCGGCAAGCATTTGCGGGGAAGGGTAATACTCCCTTTCCTCCACGTGGAAACGGATCAGTTGGATTAAAAGAAGCATTTGAAAATCTGAAATACCCACTTGGCTGTATACCTTTAAAAGGATGTTTGGAATGGCTGTAAAACCTTCCAGCACCAGATCGGATCCAAAGGTGGCGGTAATATCGACCTTCTGGTCGCATTTGACTATTTTGCCGCTATGATGCAATGCCATAAGGCCATACTCCCCCCTCATTCACTTCTAATTGTATGGCAAGGCCGGATTTTTGTCCACCATTTTCCTGTCCTCGCCGGGTTTCCCCAAGCCTACAGGCGCAAGGCCCGGCGGCTTGTCCAAAACATTTTTTCCAACCCGTCTCCTTTCACTCTAGCTGAAAGTTTTTAAGCTATAAAAAGTTTAAATCATAAAAAAAAGCCTGCGCTTATTCTTCCTTATATTTTTGCCGGGTGTCGCGCCGGACCTGCACAAACATGTTTTATTAACCTTAAATCATAGTGGTAGAAGGTAATTTACAATCATGATAAAGTGGATAACGCTGCCACCGATAACAAACAAGTGAAATATTTCATGAAACCCAAAACGGTTTGGGAAAAAATCCAGACACTTTGTTGCGTAGATAATCCCACCAACAGTATAGACAACACCACCCAGGATCATTAAAATAACTGCTCCCAGGGGCAGGCTTTTAAAAAGCTGCAGGAAGGGTACCAGGGCAATCCAACCCAGCGTTATATAAAAAGCCGTTGAAAGATAACGTGGAAGATTGATGAACCAGAGCTTCAATAAAATGCCGGTTATGGACAGGACCCAGACCGCGGCCAGCATTGACCACTTCCACAGGCCCGGCAGCCCGTAGTAAAAAACCGGTGTATATGTACCGGCAATCAGCAAATAAATTGCAACATGATCGATTTTTTTTAAAACCAGTACTTTACGCGGAGTTGTTCGCAGCCAGTGGTACAGCGAACTTGCGCCGTACATCAGGACAATGCTGACCCCGTACACTGTCATTGTCGTCAGTTTGGAAATGTTATATCTTGATTTGGAAATTAAAAAGGCCAGACCCGCAATTGATACAACGAAGACCGTAAAGTGGGTAAGTGCATTTACCGGCTCTTTAATCCTTAAATAATTTTTCATGATAACCACTACTTCTTTCCATCGCAAATAAAAACATAGAAAAACCGGGACTGGTTATAACTACAAGTTCATTTACATGATCCACACCGGGCTTGGCTACAAATAACTTAATGACTCAGCTGCCCGGTACCTGAGTCATCAAGTTATTAAGCAGGCTTTCACTTGCAGTTCCCGTTTTTAAAACTATTCCTCAAAAACTTTAACTACTTCCTTGAGCATAGAGCGAATAGGGATATTTTGGGGGCATTTTTTCTCACATGTCCCGCATTCTATACAATTTGAAGCCTTTTGTTCGTCGCTGCTCATATACATTTTATAAAACATGCGGTTGGTTTTAATTTCACCAAAAATATACATATTATCCAGCAGGGTCAGGCAACCCGGAATGTTTACTCCGATAGGGCAGGGCATACAGTAACGACACTGGGTACAGTTTACTTTAGCTCTCGATAGATAGAATTCTTTAGCTTCTTCAATCAGTGCTTTTTCTTCCGGGGTAAGAGTATTGGGCAAAGCCTGCCCGGCGATGCGGACATTTTCCACCACCTGTTCCATCCGGCTCATACCACTTAAAACGACGCTAATACCGGGATGATCCCAGAGGAAGCGAAGCGCCCACTCGGCCGGACTTCGTTTTATTTTCGCCCTGCGCCAAATTTGTTCAACCCCGGGTGGAACATCGCTGGCCAGTTTCCCTCCCCTCAGAGGCTCCATAATAACTACACCGAGCCCGCGTTCAACAGCGTACTCCAGCCCTGCTTTACCTGCCTGAAAATTTCCGTCAAGATAATTATACTGAATTTGGCAGAAGGACCAGTCATAAGCGTTGACAACTTCCTTGAATAACGGAAGCTCACTGTGGAAAGAGAAGCCAGCATAGCGAATCCTGCCGTCAGCAAGGGCGGTATCCAGAAATTCGAATAAATTGTTTTGAACAAGACCGGGCCAGGAATTTTCGCTTACAGCCTGAACCAGGTAAAAATCGATAAAGTCGGTTTGCAGTTTTTTTAGCTGCTCATTCAGGATCCGGTCCATATCCCCCCTGCTCTTGATCTGACGGCCGGGCATTTTAGTTGCCAGATATACCTTTTGACGGTAACCGTCCTGCAGCGCCCTGCCCAGGAAAAGTTCGCTGTTGCCGCTGTGGTAGGGGTAGGCTGTATCAATGTAATTAACCCCGTTGTCGATTGCCCAGCGAAGAATTCTGGTGGCTTCCGGCTCATCAATTTCAGCATTGCTGACAGTAATTTTCTGTTCCGATTTAACAAGGGGCAGTCTCATACATCCGAAACCCAATATTGAAACATCAACGCCGGTCTGACCCAGTTTCCGGTAAAGCAATTATGTCATCTCCTTTGTCAGTCAATAGATTAATTATTATGACGATACGCTTACCAATATTATAGCTTAAAGTTGTATGATATCATAATCCCGTATTAATCTCCATTTTATTCCGGTTTTTGGTAATTGTACGTAACTTCACCCGAGGAATTCCCAGGGACATAATCTTTTTTCCAACCAGTCCAAAAACAGGTAAAGGATAAAGCCCATGGAGCCCATGGCAATGATCCCGGCAAACATCTCATTCCAGGCCAATCTGGCCCAGGCGTCCATTACATAGTAGCCAATGCCGCCGTAGCCTCCCCGGTTTGCTATTGTTTCGGAAAAAAAGAGAACGGCAATGGCGGTCCCCAGACTAATCCTGAGTGAGGTCAGGATCTTTGGCAGGCAGGAAGGATAGATAACGTTGCGGTAAATTTGCAGCTCTCCCGCTCCCAGGGAGATAACAGAGTCCACCATGCCTTTATTAACCTGCCGTGCCGCGTCGCGAGTGGTGACTAGGATCTGAAAGAAGACTATGATGGAAATTAAAAATATTTTAGAGAGGTTGCCCAAACCCAACAGCGTAATTACAACAGGCAGAAATATAATCTTCGGCACGGGATAGGTCAGATAGATTAGCGGAGCTGCATACCGGTCCAGGCTCTCGACCCGGCCAAGGACCATGCCCAGGAGAACAGCCGGCAGCAGCGCGGCCAGCAGGCTGACAATAACCCTGGCAGTGCTGACCAGCAAATGCGCCCCCAGTTCATCACCCATTTCACGGATGAAAGTCATAAACGACTCAAGGGGTCCCGGGAAAAAGGACTCGTTCAACCAGAGAGAGAGAACTTCCCACATTGCAAGCAGGAAGATAACAGCCAGAAAGTAATCGAAAGCCGTCTTCATTTTATTTATTTAAAATCAGCCCCCTCCCCCGAGGATCTTCCGTACATGGGAGCAGCGTTCGTAAAAGAGCGGTTTTGTACGGTAGCTGGAATTTCCCATCTCTTCATTGGCAATGATATGAAGGATTCTGCCCGGGCCGGCCGAAAAGATCAGGATCCTTTGCCCGAGAAAGACCGCCTCTTCAATACTGTGAGTAACCAGGATCATGGTAGCCCGCTTTTTTTTCCAAAAATCCAACAGGGTATTTTGCAGACCCTCCCGGGTCAGGGCGTCCAGGGAGGAAAAGGGTTCATCCATTAACAATAAATCAGGCTTCAGTGTCAGTGAGCGGGCGATTGCCACACGCTGACGCTGACCTCCGCTCAACTGCGCCGGGTAATGATTCCGGAACTCCCAGATGCCCAATTCGGTCATGGCTTCCTTAACAGCTTGAAAGCATTCCTCCCGGGGAACCCCCCGGATCTCCAGGCCGAGGGAGGTGTTCTGCATAGCCGTCTTCCAGGGCAAAAGTCCGTAGTCCTGCAGTATGAGAGCTGTCTCCCTTCTCTTTGGCTGCAGCAGCTCGCCGTTCAACCGGACCTCTCCCCTGGTCTGCTTGAGCAGCCCCGCCAGGATGTACAACAGGGTGCTTTTACCGGATCCGGAAGGGCCGATAATCGCGCAGGTCTTTCCGCTCTCCAGGGTGAAGTCCACCTCACGGAGCGCCGGAATCCGAACGTTTTTGTGCATGTAAGCCGCTTCCAGCCCTTTGACTTCAACCATTAATTCCGGGGCAGGAGACCCGGCCTGGTCAGGTCACCGTATTCATAGTTTTGTTTCAGAAGCCCCTTCTCCAGCATCCACTGGACCACTTTTTCCACCTGTGCTTCTTCCGGCAGGCGGGGAGCCGGATAATGATCCATCTTAAACACGCCCAGGGCCTCCTGGGGCACACTTGCTTTTTCAACAAGAAGGGACCTGTAATTGTCGGGGTTCTGATTTATTTCTGCCGCTGCCCTAGCGTAAGCCTTTAAGCATTTTGTGACGTTACCGCTGTTTTCGTCCAGATAATCATTCCTGAAATAAATAACAGTTTGGGACAGGTTTGACGAAGTATCATCAATAATTTTTTTCGCCCCCCCGCTTTCAGCCAGGGCGGCCAGGGGATCAGGCAGGCATGCCGCTTCTATCTTATCTTTCATCAGAAGATCGTAGCGCACCGGTATTTTAGGTATAGCCTCCTTCTTGATCTCCTCCGGTTTGAGTCCCTGCTCCAACAATAAGCTGTCAGTTACATATTCGATAATAGAATTGGTCGAAATTGCCACCGGTACGTTTTTTAACTGCCCGGGATTGGTGATAGAAGACCCCGGAGAAGTCAGGATGGCAAACCTTCCCTCCTGCCCGGTCTCACCCAGCCCCAGGGACACTATTTGCGTTGGTGTCCCGGCGTTATTCAAGGCAGCCACGGCTAAAATATCACCAAGGGTGCCATGGATTTCACGGGCCTGGAGTGCACTGTCCCTTTCCAGGGCACTGGCAAACTGAATGAATTCGACATCAAGGCTCTCTGCCTGGAAATACCCTTTTTCTTGTGCCACAAAAAAGGGAAGGGCATCAACGATGGGAAGTAGCCCAATCTTCATTTTTTCATCCGCATTTCCAGCGCATCCGGCGCTCAATAGCAGAAGCAGGAGTAAAGGGACGCCTAAAAACTTTTTCCAGTTCACAGAAAACCCCCTATCTGTTTAGTTCTTAATCCACTTCAAGTAAAAATTCAACCTTATTCGCCTGTGTCCTGCCGATTCTTTCAAAAAAACACAAAATCAGCAAACGAACAGCGATATCCTAACGGACTCCGGCATTTTTAGCTAGTTTCTTAATTGAGTTATAATATTTCAGCTAACCTTTTAGAGGTACTTTGCTTCCCAACATCAAAAGGCCCATGAAGTCCCGGCCTACTTCCGGGTACATGGGCGTTTTTCCAGGATAAAGATTTGTTTGCATGAAAATAAAACTAAGTCAGCAGACCTTCTAAAACTTTTTATAAATAAGACTCTGTGTTAGGCTAAAAATCAAAAATTGGCGTACTGAGATATCTTTCTCCGGTATCAGGCAGGATTGTAAGAACCCTTTTACCTTGACCCAATTTTTTTCCTACCTGGACTGCGGCAACTACTGAAGCCCCGCTGGAGACACCCACCAGCAGCCCCTCCTCGGACGCCAGCCTCCTGGTCATTTTCAAAGCATCCCGGTCAGAAACAGGAATGGCAGCCGTCAAGAGTTCTTTATCCAGATTATCAGGCACAAATCCGTCTCCAATACCCTGCAGCATATGTTCACCCGGCGGTTTTCCCGCAATAACGGCTGAATTTTCAGGTTCTACGGCGTACACCTCGATTTCCGGGCAAGCTTTTTTCAAAACCCTCGCTACCCCGGTCAGGGTACCCCCCGTTCCCACTCCTATAACCAGGGCATGGATGGTACTGCCGGCCTGCTCCAAAATTTCCCTGGCAGTTGTCTGTTCGTGAAAGGCAGGGTTGACCGGGTTGGAAAATTGGTCCGGTATCCAGGCATTAGGGGTTTTTTCAACAATTTCTTTTGCCCGCTTAACCGCGCCCTGCACATCCTCTTCCTTTGGGGTAAGAACCAACTCCGCCCCATAGGCCTGGATCAGCTTTCTTCGTTCAACACTCATGGTCTCGGGCATGACCACCACAACCTTATAGCCCTTGACAGCGCCCACCATGGCCAGGGCGATACCCTGGTTGCCGCTTGTTGCTTCAACAATGACCGAACCAGGTCCAATTATACCATCTTTCTCTGCAGCCAGAATCATGCCCAGGGCCGCCCTGGCCTTGGAGCTGCCGCTCGGGTTGAACATCTCGAGTTTTGCCAGAATTTCTGCTGCACAATCATCCTTAACCTTATTAAGCCTCACCACCGGTGTTCCGCCGACGGCAGCGAGAACATTGTCCAGAACACTCACAGAATATCGCTATCCTTCCCTAGGTATTTTAAGTCTTTGCCGACAAGAAGTACGAATGATCGCGCTTGCCAATCTAAAATTTACTTCTATATATTATAAACTCTAATATTATAAAAAAACAAAGTATAAAAAAATAAATATTTATTTTATATTAATACTGTCCCGGAGAACCAAGAAAAAACCCTGTTTGGATTACAGGGTTTTTACTGGTTCCAGAATAGTTCGAACGATTTCTTCCTTCAGTCCGGGATACTTGTTCAACCAGCGGATCCTTTCCTGGCGAAGCCCGGCTACACGTTTCTGGTACTCGTCTTCACTGAAATATGCAGCGGGGTTGTACTCGGTTAGATCGATTTCAGGTATCTCCAGCGGAACTTGATAGCCCCAGTCGGGATCAGTTGTCCATTTAATGGTGCCCCTGGCAATGTGCTTCATAATACCGGTAGAAACCTTGATGGATACTTTTTTCCCGGGTTTAATCCCGCCCTTTCCGACGCTTCCCGTATTTAAAAGATAGCATTCCATGTCCGGGTTTTTTCTAAGAATATGCAACAGCCGGTTACCTTCATCCGACTCCCTGCCGATCATGAACGGATTGGTGCCCACTTCACGCTTAGATTCACCCGCGCGGGTGGGATCCCCGGCGGAGGTCTCTATGGATTCGCCCAGCATAAAGTAAGCGGCGGCCTGTTCCGCGTTTAATTTTGCCACAGGTGGGATAATATCGTCCCGCCGGGTAATGAAAATGATCTTATCGGCTTTATCCAGGTCAATCCTGTCGTCGGTGCCGGTCACTTCTTTGCGAAGGATCACACCCCTGCCGTTTGAAGTAAGCTCCGTATTATCAAATAAAACCGTGCCGTCGTCCAGAACTTTTATGTTCTCCAGAATTGCATTGGGCGACGTCGCCGCATCGTAAAGAACCCTTTGGGACTGGTCCAAACCCTCTGTCTTGATATAAAATCCGTTTTCCGTGCCGCAGCAATAACCCTTGTCGTCCATCATGACCATGTCGTCCTGACGGATAATAACTCTTTCCTCCCCCTGGAGTCCATGGTCATGGATGGTCAGTGTTGTTTTACCCGTTCCGCTCAGGCCGAACATGATAAAGCCGACATCTTTAAGACTTCCTTTTGCCGTGCGGACTCTGAGTACTTTACTGCCGGCGTGAAAGCCGATCCCGCCGCGTTTTTTCCAAAAATAGAGGGCCATTCTTAAAAAAGATTTTTTATCTTCTCCAAAATAGTCGGTGCCCAGGATATAGGTGACTCCTGCTTCAGGGTGCACAAAAACAAGCCGTTCCGGCCATTCGGGAACATGAACACTGATCAAGTCAGGCTCCACTTTGGACGGGTCCGGCTCAAACAACATATTGTGCCACATATACGGAATCCGGGCAAACTCTTTTGTTATGTAAAGGCGACAGTTAAGGTTGAAACAATGATGTTTTCCCATCTGCCGATCCAGGCAGATCACCTCGCGGGTTTTCAGGTATTCATGTACTTTTAAAGCTATTTCCTTTTCTTTTGCCAGGGGTATTCCGTGTTGATCCACTCCAAGGTAATCCCCTTCCAGAATAAAAGTGTTTTTGGCGCTGCGACTCCTTACTCTAGTAATATAGCTGGCACTACCATAGCGGGTTGTTTTCTCTTCGAACCGAGCCATCTCCCTGAGCTCATTCGCCGAGGGATTGACAATCAGGCGCAAAGCCTGAACAGGTTGGTTAAACGGGTGGCGCATGAAAGGTTCACCTCTGAAAACAGAATAGTAAGAATACTTAAAATAGTATACTTTTTAAAGTATACTATTCACTGGTGAGAAATTTCAAGTGATAATCCTATTTAGTTCATAAATGATACAAAATAGGATACTATTAACTCTGCTGGGAGTACAATATAATTCAAACAAAAAATATATTATAACTTTAATAACATATCAGGAGGAATATTACTGATTTCGGGCAATACTCCCTACTATAAAGTAACTCATTAAGCTCCATTTTTTTCCATAATACTCCTAAATAACATGCAAGAGCTGTTCAAAAATAGTTATTTTTCAAAACACCTACCAGACTTAATATTTCCTTAACAACTATTTTTATATTATCTGACGACACCTTTTTGGTTTACCCGAAGGCGTAAAATTATTCCAGTGAATTTCAGACTCCTCTGAATGAGTATATCTAAATTCCTGTGGGTACGCTAAGATTGAATATATTTTAAACCGCAGGCTGTTCACTTCGCTTAAACAAATCTGACAACAAAAGGGGGATTTGCACCAATGGCAATAAAAGTGGGGATTAACGGTTTTGGCCGGATCGGACGCAACGTCTTCAGAGCCGCCATGAACAGGGATGATCTCGAAATCGTCGCAGTAAACGATCTCACCAACGCCTGCACCCTGGCGCATCTTCTTCAGTTTGATTCCGTCCACGGCACTTTGGAGGCCGACATTTATGCCAACGAAGAGAGGGAATTCAGGGTTAACGGCCGCGACATCAAGGCCTTCGCCCTTCCGGACCCGGGTTCCATACCCTGGGGTGACTACGGTGTGGAAATTGTTATTGAGTCAAGCGGCCGCTTTACCAACAGGGAAGGCGCGTCCAAACACCTCAACGGCAAAGCAAGAAAGGTGGTCATCAGCGCCCCGGCTAAAAATGAAGATATCACTATTGTAATGGGGGTTAATGAAGAGAAATACGACCCGTCCAAACACCAGATCATTTCCAACGCTTCCTGCACCACCAACGGCCTCGCGCCCATGGTTAAAATTATCCACCGGGAATTCGGAATTGTGCGCGGTCTAATGACCACCATTCACTCCTATACCAACGACCAGCAAATCCTCGATCTTCCCCATAAAGACCTGCGCAGGGCCAGGGCGGCTGCTATGTCCATTATCCCCACCACCACGGGCGCGGCTAAAGCCGTGGCTCTGGTTATACCCGAACTGAAAGGAAAACTTAATGGCATGTCAATGCGGGTGCCCACCCCTAATGTTTCGGTAGTGGACCTCGTGGCAGAACTGGCCAAACCGGCTACAGTGGAAGATCTAAACGGCGCCCTTAAAGCAGCAGCCGAGGGAGAGCTCAAGGGAATAATGGCTTACAGCGACCTGCCCCTGGTATCCATGGACTACAACGGCAACCCGCACTCCTCTATTGTGGACGGCCTCTCAACCATGGTCCTGGACGGCAAGCTGGCCAAGGTCATCTGCTGGTACGACAACGAGTGGGGTTATTCCAACAGGGTTGTCGACCTTGTCGCCTATATCGGAAAACACGGGCTGGGCGCTTAGGAGACCCATATTTATTTTGGCTCTATCTTAAAATCTCAGCACTGCGGCCGGTTTAAACCTGCCCGCCGGATAATGTCTGCCACGGATTCTTCCCAGTTGATTGCCATTATGTGAAAACCGGAGATGCCCTTGATATGTTCCCGGATGTATTTGATCTGCCCGACACAGATCTCCAAACCCTCGGCCCTGGGGTCTTCGGCCTTCTTCATTCGCTGAACGATATCCTCCGGCACAATCATCCCCGGCACTTTCGTCTGCATGTACCTGGCCGCGCGCCAGCTTTTCAAGGGAATTACCCCGGCCAGGATGTAGGCCCGCTGGTGCAGGCCGCGGGAAACGCAGAGCTCCATGAAACGGGAAAAACGCTCCATGTCGTAGATACACTGGGTTTGGATGAATTCAGCCCCGGCGTTGATTTTTTTCTCCAGGCGGTCCACCCGGTACTCAAAGGGGTCTGCAAAGGGGTTTGCCACGGCGCCGATAAAGAACCGGGGTTCGTGCCCCTGAATGGCCTCGCCGGAAAAAAACAATTTTTCGTCCCGCATTCGCCTGGTCAGCTGGATTAATTGAATAGAGTCCAAATCGTAAACATTCTTGGCCGTGGGGTGATTGCCGAAAATTTGGTGATCGCCGGACAGGCAGAGTACGTTTCTGATTCCCAGGCTATAGGCACCCAGCAAGTCGCTCTGGATGGCTATGCGGTTGCGGTC
The DNA here is from genome assembly GCA_002305915.1 of Pelotomaculum sp. UBA1371. Classification (GTDB taxonomy): domain Bacteria; phylum Bacillota; class Desulfotomaculia; order Desulfotomaculales; family Pelotomaculaceae; genus DTU098. The sequence goes on from DBRJ01000004.1 coordinate 324,846, forward strand.
CCGGCAGGTCATCTGGAAAATCGGCTCCAGTCCGTTATGGTGAATATGCAAACTGGCCGCCAGACTGGACATCCTTACCACCGCGGACTGACAGTCGGTGACATTAGCGGCGTCAACATAATCTTTCAGCAGGCAGGCATTGGCAACTATCCCTTCCGGGGAAGTGTGCTTGGGCGGACCTATTTCAGCGGTAAGCGCCAGCCGTCCGCTTTTCAAAGTTTGCTCAAGCTTGCTGCAGGCATTTTTCATTAAATCATCACATCCTCCCGGATCACCCTGCGGGGACCTCCGTCCCTGGATTTGGACCAATCCTTCAAGGGCGCCACTTCCTTCAATAGATCCAGGCGCCCCAACCTCTTCAGGCGGTCGTAAATCAACTGCCAGACACAGTCGAGATCCCGGTTGATTTCACATTTGCCCTTCTGGGAACCACCGCAGGGCCCGTTCTGGATGCTTTTGGGACAGCGAATCACCGGGCAGATCCCCCCGGTCCGGTGCAGAATACAGTCGCCGCACAGGCCGCAGTACTCCTCCCAGACGCCATGGGCTCTGGAGCCTCCGGCAAACTTTGTGTTTTGGGCCGGATAGACCGGTAGATCGGGATAACGTTCGGCCAGGTACTGGGGCCCCACCCCGCAGGCAAGTGAAATTACCGCGTCAACTCCCTGGACAACGCAGTCCATGGCCTCGATAAACTCCGGATCGCACTGCCGCGGAGCGGTGTACGTAACAGTTTCAAGGGGCCTTCCTTCAATCCTGCGCTTAATTCTGAGGGCGCCGGCCAGGATTTCAGCTTCCTTTTCACCGCCGGAAAGGCATACGGTTACACAGCCGCCGCAGCCTGCTACCAGGACTCGCTCACAGTCCTTGACGAAGCCGGCAATTTCGGCAAGGGGTTTTTGTTCGGCTATAATCATTCAGGGGCACTTCCTTTCCATTTCCTTTTCAGCGGGCTGGGCCCCAGGCTTCTGATCCGGCTGGTCATTTCATCAGCAATTTCCGCAAACCGGACACCCATGGCTGCCGACAGATTGAACATTTCCAGGCGTTCCCCGCCCAGACCGGTTTCGTCCAGAATTTTCTGCAGTGCCTTCAGCCGCTTTTTAGCCCGGATATTGCCCTGTTGATAGCGGCAGTCGCCTTCCAGGCAGCCGGCTACAAACACCCCGTCCGCCCCTTCTTCAAAGGCCTGGAGCAGAACCCCCTGGTCGATGGCCCCTGTGCAGGGAATCTCTACAATCCGGACGTTGGGAGCATACTGCCGGCGCATTGAGCCGGCCAGGTCGGCAGCGGAATAGGCGCAGTTCAGACAGCAAAAGGCAACGATTTGTGGTTCAAACCCTTTCATCTTCACAGCTCCCCCGGCATAATTCACTGGACATGGCGAACAGGACAGGGCCTTCGTAATTTAGCAGGGTGATGGCCTTGTTCGGACACTCCCCGGCGCAAATACCACAGCCCCGGCAGAGAGTCGGTTCTATTTCAGCCGCCCCCTTCTTGATTTCCGCCGCTTTATAGGGACAGAGGCGCACACAGGTCAGGCAGGCCGCGCATTTTTCCCGCTGGACCACGGCTACGGTTCCCTGGGACTCCAGGCGGGTCCTGCTCAAAATGGTAGCAGCCCTGGCGGCCGCCGCTTTGGCCTGTACGATGCATTCTTCCAGGTTTTTAGGTCCGTGGGCAAGCCCGGCCATAAAAACCCCCTTCGTGGAAAAGTCCACCGGGGAAAGTTTTACATGGGCCTCGTGGAAAAAGCCGTCTTCGTTAAGGGACACCTTAAACAGGTGCGCCAGTCTCTGGTTTTCCTCCGGGGCAACCGCGGCGGCCGCAAGCCCCACGATGTCGGCCTGGATTTCCAGGGGGCGGCGCAGGATGTGGTCCGTCACAGTTACCTTCAACCGCTCGCCGTTTGCCTCTACCAGCGGCTTGGCATCGGTTTCGTAACGGATAAAGACTACGCCCCTGGATCTGGCCTCCTGGTACAGATCCTCATAAAACCCGTAGGTGCGCAGGTCGCGGAAGAGGACATAGACGTTTGTCCCGGGAGCCTGGTCTTTAATCCTCAAGGCCAGTCTGACCGACTTAGTACAGCAAACCCTGCTGCAGTACATCCTTTCCGGTTCCCTTGAACCCACACACTGAATCAAAACCACCGTTTTCGCCCCGGCAACCGCCGGCTCCCGGCCGGCCAGGGCCTTTTCCAGTTCCAGCAGGGTCAGCACCCGGCTGTCCTGTCCGTACAGATATTCAACAGGCCGGTACTCTGCCCCGCCGGTGGCAATAATGACCGCACCATGCCGGATCTTCCTGCCGTCGCCCAGGGTTGTGGTAAAGTTGCCTGCAGTTCCCTCTACATTTTTGATTTCAGCCCCCGTGAGCACTTCGATCTTCGGGTGTTCCGCTGTTGCTTTAATCAGCCGGGATAAAAATTCCGGCACATCTTCTCCCCTGAAGCCCTGCACCATACCACTGGCCAGGCCGCCCAGGCGGCCTGTTTTTTCCAGCAGGCTAACCTGGTAGCCCCGGTCTGCCAGGCTTATGGCCGAAGTCATCCCGGCGGCGCCGCCGCCAACAACCAGGGCCCGGGGGTTTACCACAGAGAAAAACGTTTCCACCGGCTTGAGCCGGACAGCCCTGGCTACAGCCGCCCGGACCAGGTCAAAGGCCTTGACGTTGGCCCTGTCCGGGTCCTGCAGGTGGACCCAGGAGCACTGATCCCGGATATTGGCCATTTCAAAAAGGTGGCGGTTGAGGCCTGCTTCCCGGATGGTTTCCTGAAACAGGCCCCTGTGGGTGCGTGGGCTGCAGGCTGCAACTACCACACGGTTCAACCGGTGCTCCCGGATTACCTGCTTCAGCTTGTTTTGGCCTTCCTGGGAACAGGCATGAATGTGTTCACCCGCATAGACCACCCCCGGCAGCTCACCGGCCTTTTCCGCCAGTTTGGGAACGTCGATCACACCGGCAATATTCGAGCCGCAGCGGCAAACCAGGACACCAACCCGCGGTTCGCTGCCCGTGAGATCCTGTTCCGGGGATAACTCCACAACAGAAGGAACTCTTGTTCCCTCAGAACCGGCCAGGTACCTGGCCGACTCACCCGCAGCAGCGCCAGCCTGAATAACCGACCCGGGAATATCCTTCGGGCCGCTGGAGGCGCCTGCCACGAAAATACCCTGCCGGCTGGTTGCAACCCCGGTCAGCTCCACAGGCTCACAAAAACCGTAGCGGTTTAGACTTAAGCCCAGTTTTCCGGCGGTTTCCAGGAAACCCCCGGAGGGTTGCAGGCCTACTGACAACACCACCAGATCGTATTCTTCCGTAAAGATGTTTCCGGCCTCGTCAGCGTAGCGGATTAAAAGACCATCCCCGCCCTCCTTCTCCGTAACCGCATAAATCCGGGAACGGATCAAGCGGACCCCCTGCCCCTCGGCCTGGACCCTGTATTTTTCAAAACCCTTGCCATGGGTCCGCAGGTCAACAAAAAAGATGTCCGTCCGCAGGTTCAACGGGCCCCGGGCCCGGGCGGTCAGAGCTTCTTTGATGGCAGACATGCAGCAAACACCGGAACAGTAACCTCTGTCAATTCTTATATTGCGGGAGCCCACGCACTGCACCCAGGCAATTGAAGCAGGTTCCTGCAGGTTTGAAGGGCGCAGCAGACGGCCCTCCCAAGGTCCGGAGGCGCTAAGCAGGCGCTCGAATTCAAAACTGGTGAGGACATCCGGAAACCTGCCGTAGCCGTAGTAGGGGAGGCTGGATGGGTCAAACAGCTCGAAGCCGGAACTGACTACAACCGCCCCTATTTCAATTTCCAGGATCTCGTCCTGCCTGGTAAAATCTATGGCCCCTACCTGGCAGACCCGGCTGCATTGGCCGCATTGCAGGCAGTGTTCGCGATCAATCACATAGGCGTTGGGAAAAGCCTGGGCATAGGGTCTGGATACAGCCTTGCGGGCGCTTGTTCCCGGGTTGAAGGCATCGTCCAGCTCCCTGGGGCAAACTTCAGCACAGTCACCGCACCCTGTGCATTTCTCCGGGTCAATGTAGCGGGCCCGTTTCAGCAGGACGGCCTTAAACCTCCCGGGCTCTCCCCTCAGCTCCTGTAGTTCGGTGCAGGTCAGAATCTCAATATTCCGGTGCCTGGCGCACTCAACCAGCTTTGGGGAAAAAATGCACATGGAACAGTCGTTGGTGGGAAAGGTTTTGTCCAGTAGCGGCATGTTTCCACCAATGACGGGGGACTGCTCCACCAGGTAGACCAGGTAGCCCGACCCGGCCAGATCCAGCGAGGCCTGGATCCCGGCAATGCCGGAGCCGACCACCAGTACGGCCCCGGTTCGTTCCTTCCGTATGCTCATAGTAAAATTCGTCCTTCCAGTCTGCAATCTCCTTTAAAATGTCGTTAACAGCAACCGTTGCCTGATTCAAGAAGTATTTCCTTTTTTTCCGGGAGGCATAATCAGTGCCTCTTCCACCAGGGAACAGACATGCCTGTTGCTGGTACCCAGTTTAAAATGCCGGGTTATGTCATTAATCTGGTCCATACAATTATGGCAGGGCACGGCAACAATTTTGGCCCCGGTGGCCCGGATCTGCCCTGCCTTGCGCCGGCCCTTGGCTTCAATGCGGGCCTTTGAATACTCCGGCATGGCAATAAAACCGCCACCTCCGCCACAGCAATAGTTGTCTGTACGGTTCGGGTTCATTTCCCGGAAATCTCTGATAAATGCTTTCAATACCCTCCGGGCTTCCTTCACAAGGCCTTCCTTGCGGGCCAGACTGCACGGATCGTGATAGGTTACCGGCGCAGTAATCACCGTGGGATCCAATTTAAGCCGCCCTTCACCGATCAGCTGGTCAAGCAACTGGATAATGTGCCGGACCGGAAAAGCCCGGCCTTTCCAAAAGCTCCTGTAGGCATGCCGGGTAGCATGGAAGGCGCCCCCGCACTCCGTTATAATCAGCTCTTTGGCGCCAAGGCGCACAACTTCCTCAAACAGGGGCATCTGAATCTTGTAAAAATCTTCGTTGTTGCCGGTGAACAGGGCCAGATTGGTGGCATCCCACTTTCTGCTGCTAATGGTATAATTAATTCCCGCAACATAAAAAATTTTCAAAACCGCCTGAAGCTCGTTAGGGTAATATTTAATTTCCCTGGCGTTAAAGGCATAAAAATAATCCGCATCCCGCCTGTCCAGGGGTATCCTGTAGCCGGGGTCTCCCAGTTCCTGCTGAAGTTCTTCCTGCAGCCAATCCAGGGTCTCCAAATAATCTTCAGGAGTTACCGACATCTGGTTGCCTGTTTCCAGCTGCTCCTGGACCACTTTCTGCAAAAAGCCGGGGTATTCTTCCCGGGTGTAAAAATGCCCCCGGACGGTCCTGACCAGCGAACCCATTTTAATCCCCATGGGGCATTCAATCGTACAGCGCTCACACATGTTGCATAAAAACACAAAGGGATCGCTGAGCACTTCTTCCCGCAGGCCCAAAAGCAGCTTGCGCAGAAACCGGCGCGGGTCAAGGCCTAAAACCAGGTCGGAAAAGGGACAGCCGGCGGTACACATACCGCAGGACAAACAGTTGCCGAAGTCAAAGTCATGGATTAGTTCTTTTACTTCTTCCCTGAACGAAGGTCCGGGATGCAAAGTATTGGTGGCATTTTCCATTGCTGCTCTTTACCTTTCCATTTCTGTTGCAGGACACACCGCAGGCAATTTTATCCCGTCCAGCCTTTAGCGCTGACGGTATATCCTTAGAAAAGCGTCACAGTAGATGTTCTTGTTAAGTAAAACTTCGGCTGCTGCCACAGCATCCGTCAGCATTTCATCTTCGACGTCAACGATGGCGGAATTAAGTCCGGTAGCCATAGCCAACACCAGGAAAGTCCGGTTCAGGAGGCGCCGTTCGCCACAACCCTGGGAGACGTTGGACAGTCCCAGGGTAGTTTTCGGCGGGGGAACAGCCAGCCTTTTGATTTGCCTGATTGTTTCCAGTACTTTCGGACCGTCTGCGCTACAATCACCGGCAGAACCAGGGGGTTGATATAAGCTCAAATATATGTTAATTTAATCGCCGCCCTGGAATTAGCCCGAATAATTGCAGCATTCGGGTCGCCAGATGCTTAACAAGATCCAGGTGAAAAATAAACATATCATACACAAAAAACAGCTTTTCAAGAAACGTATTTTAAAAGTCTCAAAATTATAGGTCAATCCATTTAGATTTCATTTAAGATTTTTTGTTGGATATATTCTAAGTTACGCAAAAAACTTTCCTTCGAAGTAATTGTACTGCCGCTTTCCATGGAACTTTCCCAAACACCCTCGTCGTAATTAACAAAACCCAGTAATTCATTCTCCGGGAAGTGTTTTAAAACGAAGTCTTTTTCCCGCCTGTTCCGGATCTTGTTTCCTATAATCCTGACCTTTTTTATGCCCAGATCAGCCGCAAGCTTTTTCACAAGACCCGCTGTATTAACACTGTTCAGGCCCGGCTCCACCACTACAAGCATTAAATCAACACCCCTGGCCGTACCGCGGGAAAGGTGTTCAATCCCGGCACCCATATCCATAACGACCACGTCATTTTTGTCCAGCAGCAGAGCTGAGACAATTGCATTGAGGAAGGCGTTCTCCCTGCAGTAACAGGAAGAACCGCCTTTCTTGACTCCACCCATTCTTAAATATCTGATGTTATCCTGGCAGATACAAAAATCATCCAGAACATCGCCAATCTCGGGATTTAATGTGAAGTATGAATCTTCCCCGCCGGTCCTGGCGTAAATTAACTCCTTCATCTCCACCAGAGGCTTTAGTTCCGAGGTGATGTCGTCCGGAATGCCCAGGGCCGCCGCCAGGCACACGTCAGGATCGGCGTCAATTGCGTAGACGCGGCGGTTTACCCCGGAAAACAGTTTAACAAGGGCGGCCGCAATAGTCGTTTTACCCACGCCCCCCTTGCCAGATACAGCTATTTTCATTTTATCACCTCAATAAAATATGTTGCTTTCGAAAAGAGCCTCTCCGGAGGAGCCTGGATTATTGCAGTACATTTGTTCTTAACTGTTTTTTCTATAGGGGGTGTCTATTCTCCTGCTGTATTGACACTATAATGACTATTGTAAAATACTTTAAGCAGATTAATCAACATAAATTTTATCAATCCCTGAACATTAGATCTACCCCAGTGCAGATCGCTCTCCAAAAGATTGACAGCATTAAGAAAGAAAAAAGCTTCTTTTTTACCCGGACATGTATACTGCCAACCGGGCTCATCAGCTGTACCGGATTTGGATTTGCCGGTTGGCGTAAATGCCAGCAACGTTTTTTGGGAAAA
>DBRJ01000070.1 GCA_002305915.1 Pelotomaculum sp. UBA1371
GGAAAAAGGTGCTGGGTCAAAAACCATAATTTTGCTCCAGCACCTTTAATATTTAAAACCATGCCGGCACCCCTGTATCGACTTACCATGCAAACCATCATTTTGAAACAAAGTAGTTGAAAAAGGAGACTTTAAACTTGAGTTGCGGAAAGAAAGCATGGGAAAGCAGACTCGATTCATATGAACAACTAATTGACCAATGTCTAATAGACCTGGGTTTGTTGGTCGTCATAGCAAACCCGATAACTGGCTTTGAATAAGTTGAAACAGACAGGAGTGAAATAATCCAGTGCAGAAAAAGCATTATTGATTTTTTGAACGAAATGAAGTATCATGTAGTGAGATTTTTTGAAGAGGAGGTGTAAAAAGATGTGTGGCTTTGCCGGAATGCATAAGGCAGTTGTCCCCATGATTCCTGTTATTGGTTTCGTTTACAGGGATAAGTGTGCCCGTTTTAAAAAACTGAACGACCTAAATCCGGAGAAGGCACATCTTTATTACTAACCTTTTTAATATTTAAGATTGGATTAGTATAAATAAAAGACGGTGGTGCTTTCCATCGTCTTTTTTGTGTCCTTTTCCAGTAAGTGCAGAAAGGAAGGTTTATGAACACAAATCCTTTGCCTGACAATAATCCCTCATGGAAGAGGAATATAGCTCTATTTTTAATTAGCCAGAATTTATCTCTTTTCGGTTCCTCCGTGGTCAGTTTCGCCATTATTTGGCATATTACCCTGCAGACCTCATCCGGCAAATGGATAATGCTTTTTACCATTTGCTCTTTATTGCCCCAGGTGCTCATTTCTCTCTGGGCCGGCGTCTGGGCGGACCGCCATAACCGAAAATATCTCATTATGCTGGCGGATGGCTTCATTGCCCTTTCCACGCTGGGCCTGGTGATTGCTTTTTGGGCCGGGTATCAAAGTATGGAGCTGCTTTTAGGGATTTCGTTTATTCGCTCAATCGGTGCAGGGATTCAAACGCCCGCCGTCATTGCGCTGTATCCCCAGATTGTACCCTTGGAAAAGTTGACCAGGGTGCAGGGGATCAATCAAACCCTGAATTCTGTGTTGATGTTGCTTTCTCCCGCAGTGGGCGGCGTCGTGCTTGGGACAGTGGGGATTACCTGGGCTTTTATGCTGGATGTGCTTACCGCCTCCCTGGCCATTGCCGTGCTCAGTTTTATAAGTGTCGAAAAGGTAGCCCGGCCTGAGGAAACGGCTTCTGTCTTTTCGGAGTTGCGCCTGGGGATAACCTATGCTCTTAACCACAAACTACTAAGGCAGGTTTTACTTTATTTCGGGATATCTTTCTTCCTCATTACACCGGCGGCGGTCTTGACACCATTGCTGGTGGAACGCAGCTTCGGCAGCGATGTTTGGCGGTTGACCGCAAATGAAATAGTCTGGACAATTGGTTCTTTGATTGGCGGGGTCTTTGTTTCCCTACGTGGTGAATTTAAAGATAAAATCCAAACTGTGGCTATTTGTCTGGTGGCGTTCGGTATCGCTTTCGCTCTATTGGGTGTTGCCGGTAATTTCACCGTTTATTTGCTGATTATGGGTGTGGCCGGGCTCTTTATGCCGGTTGTCGCGACTGCGCAAACTGTATTGATTCAGGAGAATGTGGAAGCAGCCATGATGGGGCGGGTCTTTTCCCTGGTACAAATTCTTACAGGCAGTGCAATGCCTGTGGCTATACTGTTTTTCGGCCCCCTTGCGGATATCGTCCCCATCGGCGCAATTCTCCTGGTAACGGGTTTATTACTGGCAGTGGCAGGTGTATTCTATCAATTCACCAGTAAGCGCGCCGGACTGAATTAAGAAAAATTTGTGCAGTCTGGAATAAATTTAGCAGATTTATAGCTAATGAATTTATGAACAGATCCATATGGTTATAAATCTTCTATAAATTATTAACAGAATGGAACTGTCCATAACGTCCGGCACAGGAGATAATACTAGTCCGGTTAACAGTATTAGCAAGCTGCTACAGCGTCCTGTGACGATAAAGGTTAATTCTGTTATAATGATACACAATAGTAGATAGAATAACTGATTATTTTAGAAGCAATAAAGAAATTAAAGGGTGTAATCATACATGCGCAGGGATTTTATTCCGGTTGAAAAGATTGAGGCTATGGCTTCTGCGGCGGCCCGGTGTCTGGACCCGGAGCTGTTCGAAAAGGGTAGGCAGCATTACCGGAAGGGACGGGTGGAATACGCCAGAGTTTTCGGACCGAGGATTTACGCCCAGGTTAGTGACATTATTGATGGAAAAAAGTATATAGTTCAATTGCACATTGACAGCTTTCCCCTGAGCACCTGTACTTGTGCCAGAAAACACCTTTGTGAACATATTGCTGCGGTGTTAATTCATCACTGTGGTGACGGGCTGCAGCCGGATACGGTTTCACCCGGCTTTGATGTCCCGGCTCTGGAATTTGCCTCCCCCCCGGAATCAATTGTCGAAACAAGAAAGAACTTTCCCGATATTCCAACTCCGGAGGGGCCGGTGGAGCGCTGGTATAAGTATTATGAGCATCAGTACCAGCGGCTCAGGGAGGTTAAATGCAACTACTTATATTCATATTCGGTACATCTGGCGAATGAATTATACTTTTCGCCCAGGTTATATGACGAGTTTACCGGCTGCCTGTTACTTCAAAGTGATCACTGGCCCTGGCCGGTTAAAGATTTGTTCCGGCTTTACGGTTGCCTGTTTTTTATGGCGGGGCTGGAGGAACAATCAAAAGAGCAGAAGTCCTCATTCATGGATAGTTTTCAAGTCGGATTGATTGAGGAAGATTTTTTAGATGCCTTTACCTCAATTATACCCGCCGGACGGCAGGCTCAATATCAGCCGTTTTTACAGAAGCTTGTTCAAATTGTTCACGAGAGCCTTTTCCAGCAGGAGCAGCTTTTTGACTGGCTTTGGATCTACCGCCTGCTGTGTATGGATGTCTTTGGCGACCAGGAATGGTGGAAAAAAGAGAAGGCTTACCTGGAAGAAAAAATGGAGAAGGCTGAGGAGGGCGGGCGGGAGTATTATGTAGCCGCCCTGGCCCTGGCCAGCCTGTATATTACCGGAAACAGGAAGGAAGCCGCCCTGGCCGTGCTTCAAAAGCCGAGAAAGAAGCGGGTCGGGGACATGCTTTTTTACCTTGAATACCTGACCAGGCAGGAGGAATGGGATGCTCTCCTGCTCTGGCTGCGCTGGATGGCGCCCGCTGTGCTGAAAGCAAGCCCGGGGGTAATTGAAAAAATCTGCCGTTACTGCATCCGGGGGGCTGAAAATAGCGAAGCACCGGAACAGTTTATCAAGCTGTTCCGCTTCTGGCTGCCCCACGGTTTCGATGTCTATGCGGATTACCTTCTGGAGACAGGCCTGCACAGGGAATGGGTTGAATTACACATGAGCTGCCTGGGACGCATGGAAACCGGCATTGACAGAGGCGACCTGCGCTATCTGGAATCCCTGGATCCGGCAGTACTGATCCCCCTGTATCACCAGTGGGCGGCCAGGCTCATTGAGGAGAAGGGCCGGAAATCTTACCAGGAGGCAGTCAGGCTGCTGAAAAAACTGCGCAATATCTATAGAAAGCAAAAAAGAAAAAGGGAATGGGAGACGTTTATTTCCCGTCTTGCTTCGTACTACCCGCGCCTGAGGGCGTTTCAGGAAGAATTGCGGAAAGGAAAGCTGATCTCCTAATGATGAATTATAGCATCAAAGTTTTTCTCGAGTGGGTTTCCGGAAAGGGGTTTTTCCTTTGGGGCGGTGGTAGGGGGATATACGGCCACGATTTGAAATACCTGCTTTTTGCCAGGCACCAGCCTTCCTTCTATGGGACATTCATAGATAGCAGCAACTACCAGGATAGGGATGGGCTATTCATCTCCCCCCTCACTGCCCTGGACTTCCTTACCACACAGACCTGGTCTGATGAGGTGGAATGGCATTGGAGCAAGGAGATTATCGAGCTTAAAGCAGCTGCTCCGCTGTTAAAGGCAGCCCTGGCCGCAGGTTACTGGAAACCGGACTTCGATCTTTGGGCGGCGGGCCGGCGGGGATGGCGCCTTGACTGGGAACAGGCCTGTACCACGGACCTCCCGGAGGTGGTGTTGACGGTGCCGTACCTGGAAGAATGGGCCGGTTTGCTCATTGACGAATTGATTGAACAGGACCCGGATATCAAAGAGGCCTGGGAGAAAATAATATCCTCCCACCCTTTGCTGGTTCCCATCAAGAGCCTCCGGCCGGTAACCGGCGACGAAGAAACCTGGCTGGAGGCCGTAGGCTGGCGGCAGGACCCCGCGCCCTTCAGGGCCTGCCTGGAACTGGTTGAACCGGAGGGTGACAACGCCGCCTGGCGTCTTAATATTATTTTACAGGACAAGCAGGACCACTCCCAGGTAATCCTCTGGGAGCCCGGCCGGGATGAAGCAATACCGCCGGAATGGCGGCAGCACCGGGAAAGTATCCGGCGCCACGTGCTGAAATGGATCGAGGTCCTGCCGTGGCTGGAGGATGCCGGCGGCGCAAAGGCGGAAGACGGGGCCGGGCTGCGCCGGGAGCTGAACGAAGCAGAGGCCTGGGAATTTCTCGACTCCGGGAGTGTCCAACTGGTACAGGCCGGACATACTGTCCTGCTGCCCAAATGGTGGGGGGAAGTGCAAAAGCTCGTACCGGCCCTGAAAATCAGGACCCGCTCCTCGGTGGGCTCCTGGAAAGAAAGCCGGCTGGGAGTGGACCAGATTGTGCAGTTTGACTGGAATTTGGCTGTCGGCGATCTGGAGCTGCCGGAAGCCGAATTTCGCGAAATTGTCAAAAAAAAGCGGCGCCTGGTGCAAATCCAGGGCAAATGGTTCCAGCTGGACCCTTCTTATTTTAAGAAGATCCAGCGGTTCATCAGGAAAAAGGAAGGTCTTTCCCTGGGTGAAATCCTGCACCTGCGCCTGCTCGGACCGGCTGCGTCAACCCCTGTGGAAAAAGAGGCAGGAGCGGAGGATGACGCTCTCCAGGTAGAGGTTGAGTTGAGCGGGCAGCTGGCGCAGATGGTTGAGCAACTGGGTAACCTGACTCAAATTCCCGTTCCGGAAGTCGCATCGTCTTTCCGGGGCGCCCTGAGACCGTATCAGCAAATGGGTACCGCCTGGATGTTGTTTCTGCGCCGCTTCGGCCTGGGGTGTTGTCTGGCAGATGACATGGGCCTCGGGAAGACAATCCAATGGATTGCTTACCTGTTAAAAGTCAAGGAAGAAGAAAATCCAGTCCTGCCGGCTTTACTTATCTGTCCCACGTCGGTCCTGGGCAACTGGCAAAAGGAACTGGCCCGCTTTGCCCCGGAGTTGAAAGTCCGGCTGCATTACGGCCCGCAGCGGCCCAGGGGCGCTGATTTTCTCCCCTCCATCCAGGGAGCCGGCGTGGTGCTTACATCATACAACCTGTCGCACATAGATGAAGCTGAACTGTCCATGGTGGATTGGGACTGCATCTGTCTGGACGAAGCTCAGAACATTAAAAACGCCTACACCAAACAGGCCGCAGCGATTAGGAGATTGAAAGGACGCCACCGCATCGCCATGACCGGGACCCCGATGGAAAACCGCCTTACCGAGCTATGGTCCATTTATGATTTTATCAACCCTGGTTACCTCGGGAGCAGCGGGGAGTTCAGCCGCAAGTTCGTCGGCGTGATCGAGAAGAAAAGGGACGCGGCGGATATCTGCCGGGTGCAGAAGCTGATCCGGCCTTTCCTCCTGAGGAGGGTCAAGAGCGACCCGGCCATAGAACTGGACCTGCCGGAGAAGCAGGAACAAAAGGAGTATATACCGCTGACGGTGGAACAGGCCTCCCTCTATGAAGGCGTCTTGCACGATCTCTTTGAAAAACTGGAAAAATCAGAGGGCATGGCCCGCCGCGGGCTGATTTTGTCTACCCTGAGCAGGCTGAAACAGGTCTGTGACCACCCGGCGCTGTTATTGAAAGAAGACCCTTTGGAAAATGTCAATGACATCAGCGGACGCTCTAAAAAAGTGGAGCGCCTTTTGGAAATGATTGCCCAACTGCGCCAGGAAGGGGACCGCTGCCTTGTATTCACGCAGTTTGTCAGGATGGGCCGACTGCTCCAGGAGGTATTGCTGAGAGAGCTGGGAGAACCGTCCTATTATTTGTTTGGCGGCACCCCCAGGAAGGAACGGGACGAAATGGTGGCCCGTTTTCAGGGGACAACCTCAAAAGGAGGGGACAATTACAATATTTTTATCCTTTCCCTGAAAGCCGGCGGCCTGGGATTAAATCTGACCGCCGCCAACCACGTCTTTCATTTTGACCGCTGGTGGAACCCGGCCGTGGAAAACCAGGCCACCGACCGTTCCCACCGGATTGGGCAGAACCGTCACGTTATGGTGCATAAGTTTATCAGTCTGGGCACCATGGAGGAACGTATAGACGAAGTGCTGGAACGCAAGTCGGGTTTGAACGAGCAAATTATAGGCAATAGTGAAGCCTGGCTGACGGAATTCTCCACCAGCGAGCTGAGGGAACTTTTCACCCTCCGTAAAGAATGGGTCGACGTCTAAGGCGATGTTTTTTGAGTTGGTTCATGCTAAGGGGGATCTACTTGGGAGCAAAAAAGAAAGAGAAAAATAAAAAAAAGCGTCAGGGCAGGAAAAAGACTGTCTCCATAAAAACCAGGGATACCACCGGCGATGCCCCCAGCCCTGAGCTGCCGGGTCTAAACCACATGTCCGGCCAGTGGCGGGAATTTTACAGGCTGGTAATTGAAAGAGTGAAGAATGAAGGCAGCGATACATTCACTGTGAATAAGAACTGATTAATCGGAATCGTTCTCATTGGTTTTAACGACTAAATCCTGTGGAGTTTGTCCTGTAAATCATCACCCGTTAATAAAAGCGGCAGACCGGGCAAGCCTGCTGCTGCTACTACCGGCACAAAAAGCAGGTTCAATATATAGCATGCCCGGACTGATAAGTAGAATCACTCTTCAGATTGTAATTTCTACATTTGTCAGACTGTAATAATTATCTTTAAAATTTACGGGCTGACTTATAATATTGCCCATTTATACAACTGATCCTAATATAACAGGGCAATATAAAACTACTTAAACTACCTGTCAATATTTTGCTCCACTATTAGAAGATCAAGAATATTTACCTGACCATCATTGTTTATATCTGCTTTCAATGCATCCTCATTATTTGCCGGTCCTATTATTGCGGCCACCCAGAGGAGATCCAGCAAGTTAATCATATAATCGCCGTTTATATCTCCAACAGGCGGCATTTCCCCATTTCCAGTATAAAAAACCAGCTCAAAATTATATTCCAAAGGATTATTCGTTAAATCATTAATTGAGCCGGCCGGAATATTTATTATATATTTTGTGTGATCTTTCCATTCCCAATTAATAGTTAATTTATTTCCAGATATAGTTGCAAAGTTATATTGCTCAATATTAAAAACTTTTTTTCCATCAGGCGATTCTTCAATAATAGAAATGTTATTGGACATAAAACCCCATGTTATATCCCTATTAAAACTAATAACTACCTCGTTTGGGATCTCATGGGCACCATTTTCGGGATAAGTTGAGGTGATCTTAAACTCACCATGTTTTAATTTTATTAGTAACGATCGCATTCCGTTTTCAGTTAACGTAGAACCCGCGACGATATACCCGCCGTCGGTGGTTTGCTGTACAGAATTACCACAGTTACCATTTAAGTTTTTTTCCCAT
>DBRJ01000041.1 GCA_002305915.1 Pelotomaculum sp. UBA1371
CGCTGAGACTCAATATCAATGTCCACACCGGGCAGTTCCAATCGCTGCTCTTCGATCCTTGTAACAACCTCGCTGGAAACCCTGTCAGCAATCTTGACCGGTTCGTACATACGACTCTGGTTATCGATTTTTGCCTGTATTTCTCCCGGATCAAGGCCCAGAATTGAAGCAAGCCTTTGGACCACACCGCTAGTATCCTCCTGGCCCAGGTTGACCAGGGTAACGGTGTAGACCGGCTGGTTGCCCACCAGCTTGATCCCGTTGCGGTCAAAAACCTCGCCCCGGGGTGCTGTGATATTTGTCAACCGGATCCTATTTTCCCGGGCCAGGGTCGTAAATCTATCATTTTCCAGAAGCTGCATATAGACCAGCCTGCCCGTTAAAAAAACAAAAATTGCACAGACAATGATCAGGAAAACCTGCATTTTGCTTTCAATCCACTTTCTTTCCATCTTAACCCTTCACCTCCCCCTCAAGAAGGTAACCAGTCAGCAAAAGCATATTTTAACAAGGAACTGTCCATATGTCAAAAGGATGACTTGCACGCCTTTAAATATCCCGGTCCCTTAACTGCACGAAACGGAAAATCCGTCTAAAAAATAAGGGTGTGAGCAGGGAAGTATAGACGGCAACCGGTATGATCACCCTAAAAAAAGCATAAAAAGGCGGTACCTTAATCCCAACCATATTCAGCAAAATATAATAAACTGAATTACCGGCAAAAGTACTGAGGAAAACTACGCCGGTAGCTACCAGGGTATTCTCCCTGAAAAGACGCAAACCCGCCATCCCTGCCAGGTAACCCGCAGCCATTTTGGATAGAGCGTTCAGTCCGATGAAGCCGCCGGCAAAAAGGTCTTCCAGGATGCCGGCGGCATAACCCAAAAAGGCCCCCTCTCTGGTACCCAGGAGGAAGCCGTTTAGAACTACAATGAGCATAATCAGATCGGGTTTTATCCCCAGCACGTCAACATAGTCCAATACGGTGGTCTGCAGGATTATGGCGCCTGCCAGGAGGAGCAACAAAACTAGAAAGGGCACGTCCTTAACCTCCTTCCGGTGAAGAACCGGCTCCGGGAAGAACATTAACGATAATAAACACTTCTTCCAGTTTATCTAAATTTGCAAAAGGTTTAACCTCGGCACTCTGAAACAACCCTGTGGGTTCGTCCCGGACACTGCCCAGAGTACCGACGGGAATACCCTTTGGAAACACGCTGCCAAGGCCCGATGTAACAACAATCTGTCCTTCTTCCAGAAGCGAGTTCTTAGGGATATGAATCATTCTGGCCATCCCGGAACCACCCAGGGTTCCTTCCACAATACCGGGCGTGCGTGTTTCTTGAACCAGCGAGCCTACTCCGCTGCGGGGATCTGAAATCAACAGGACTTCACAATTGGAAGGAGAAACTGAAACCACCCGCCCTACTAAACCTTCGGGGGACAGAACCGTCATATTCTCCTTTACTCCATCCCGGCTGCCCCGGTTTATTTTTACCGTTGCGAACCAGTTACCCGGATCCCGGGCGATTACAGATGCTGTCATTAAGTTATATTCCTGCTCCATAACCTGCTTGTAGGCCAGTAAGGCAGCCAATCTCCGGTTTTCCATTATATATTCATTCTGCCGGGCAAGCTGGCTTTTCAGGCTGGCTACCTCCTGCTCCAGGGCCTGGTTGCGCTCGGCTGCCCGGTACATAGATACCGGCAGGGAAACGACAAAATGGGCTTGCCTGCTGAGCCAGGTCAGCCCTTTCTGCATCGGCGCCAGAACATCCCTGAGCCGGGAAGACTCCAGGGGTGTCTGTTCGGTGGCATCAGGAACAGTAATGTGCATAGCCCACAGGGTAACCGCTACCAGGACAATAAGACAAAAAAGCCTTTTGGCAGTAACCCAACTCACCCCGCATTCAACTCCTCACTCGATCCAGCAAGTTTTCATAATTATTAGGTGTTTACAAAGAATACAAACCCTAAAAATTGTTATCTGCTTTAAGACACTGACACAATTCAACCTGGCAAGTTCTTTCCCTGACTGGAGCGGCAACACATCCCGCCGCAGGCTCACTACGCCAGTTTTTTGGGCTGAATCAGAACCTTGCGCAGTACGTCGATATTCTCAAGCACACGGCCTGCACCATAGGCGACAGCCAGCAGGGGTTCTTCCGCAAGATGAACCGGCATACCGGTCTGCTCACTGACCAAATGGTCCAGCCCGCGCAGGAGCGAACCGCCTCCGGCCATAACAATACCCCGGTCCATGATATCCGCCGCAAGTTCCGGAGGCGTTTGCTCCAGAGTAGCCTTAATGGCTTCAACGATACTGGTAACAGGCTCCGAAAGAGCTTTATAGATTTCTTCCGAAGTTATTTCAATGGTCTTGGGAAGTCCCGTAACCAGGTCACGGCCCCGCACCTCATCCAACTCCACTGAAGTCAGGGGGTATGCTGTGCCGATTTGGATCTTGATTTGTTCGGCAGTCCGCTCGCCGATCATCAAATTATAGGTCCTTTTGACATGGCTGATCACAGCTTCATCCATTTCGTCACTGGCAACCCGGATGGAGCGGCTGGTAACAATTCCACCCAGTGAAATAACCGCTACCTCGGTTGTACCCCCGCCAATATCCACGATCATATTGCCGGTGGGTTCGTGAACCGGCAGTCCGGCTCCGATAGCTGCAGCCATCGGTTCCTCAATCAGGTAGGCCTCCCTGGCTCCGGCCTGAAGCGCAGCCTCCCGCACGGCCCTTTCCTCTACAGCGGTAACACCGGACGGCACACCTATAACAACCCTGGGGCGAACCAAAAAAGCGCGCCCCCGGAGGGACTTGTTGATAAAGTGTTTGATCATACTCTGGGTCACGTCGAAGTCGGCAATAACCCCGTCCCTCATGGGCCTGATGGCCACTATGTTCCCGGGAGTGCGGCCGATCATCCTTTTCGCTTCCTCACCGACAGCCAGGATATGGCCGCTATCCTTTTGGATGGCTACTACCGAAGGCTCCCTAATTACAATCCCCTTTCCCTTGACATAAACCAGGGAGTTGGCGGTACCCAAATCCATTCCCATATCTTTTGAAAACAGACCGACGCGCATGTTCCGGCCCCTTTCTTGAAAATGTCTAAAGCAGTCCTCTGGCTTTAAAACTGGTAAATCTATTATCCCCAATAATGATATGGTCTAGGACGTCGATACCGATAATCTTTCCGGCATCAATTAAACGCCCTGTTATTTCCACGTCTTCCTTGCTGGGGGTGGGATCGCCGCTGGGATGATTGTGCACAAGAATAACTGACGCGGCACTCCTTTTGATGGCGTTGCGAAACAATTCCCGGGGATGGACAGCAGAAGAATTCAGCGTGCCCACCGATACTCTATCCATCCCGATGACCTGGTTTCTGGTATTGAGCAGCAGTGCCCTGAAATGCTCCCGGTCAAGATGACGCATCTCCTCCATGACCATCCCGGCAGCATCATCCGGTGATTTTATTACCGGGCGCGGCAGCATGGAAAACTGGGAGAGCCTCCTGGCCAGTTCCAGCGCCGCCTTTACTTTGGCGGCTTTGGCCGGACCGACCCCCTTGATCTCGCTCAACTCTTCCACCGAGGCATCCAGAAGCACATGAATACTCCTAAACTTAGCCATCATTTGAGAAGCAAGTTCCAGAGCAGTAGCTTCCCGGGAACCGGTTGACAAAAGAACAGCGAGTAATTCAATTTCTGATAGCGCCCCGGCACCTTCCTTCAAAAGCCTTTCACGGGGCCGGGTGTCTTCCGGAAGCTCTTTCATTGTGGGACGGTAGCTCAAGGAAACCAAAATAATTACACTCCTAAAACATTCTTCCAAAGAAGACTGCGCCTATATTAAACTATTTTCTTGATTAAAGTACCCTATAACCGAATTCCTGGAGCATATCCGCAAGTTTTGCCAGGGGCAGTCCCACCACATTGGTATAACAGCCTTCCAGACGGGTGATAAACATTGCCGCCAGGCCCTGGACAGCGTAGGCCCCGGCCTTGTCCAGCGGTTCTCCGGTTGAAACATACTTTCTTATTTCAGCTTCCTGCAGCGGTTTGAAATAAACCCGTGTCTTAGCGTGATCTGTAATAATTTTCCGGCGCCCGGCATCAGCCAGGGCTACTCCCGTGTAAACCTCATGGCTCTTACCCTGCAACCGCCGGAGCATCTCCACGGCATCATTTAAATCAGCAGGTTTGCCCAGCGCTTGATTGTCTAAAACAACGACTGTGTCCGCACCAATCACAATTCCGTCGTCAAGTAGCGCAGCAACTGCCCGCGCCTTTCTGGCAGCAAGCATTTCCACCATATCACTGGGATTCATACCCGGCGGCGAAGTCTCCTCAACCTTACAGGGTATGGTGCGAAATTCCAGACCAAGCTGTTTTAAAAGTTCCGAGCGGCGGGGTGATGATGAGGCAAGGATTAGCTGTCTGTTCATTTTAAACCTTGCGGTAAACCAGGTAACCCAGAATCAACCCAAGAGCAGTAAGCGGCCCGAGGGAAAAGGTAAAACCAAAGGTCAGGTTTAAAAAATGCATATCCAGCGTCGAAGGTTTTAAACCGATGGTTGAAGTAGCTTTGAGCCACGGGACGACCGGCGCCAGCGCATTGCCGAGGGCGCTGCCGCACAGCCCCCCAACAAAGAGAAGAAGGACCAGCACCCAAAGGTTGCCGTTGCCTTTATAACTTCTAGCCATTAACCTCTCCCCGGAACAAATAGAATTTGAAAATTCATCATATTACTATAACAGTTTAACATTTCACGTATTTTATGACAAGCTGTGACGCGGATATAATCACACAGAAGATATCTTCTGTAATTTTCCAAGTAATGTCCCGTCTTTAAAGGGCTTAATTGCATGAAAACCATGCACACCCAAACAACTCCTTTTTCCGGGAAATCAGCCCAGCAACCTTTCTAAATAAGCGGCTACAGGCCCGAACAGCGCTTCGATTCCCCTGGTGGGGTTGGGCAGCGGCAGTTTTAAGGCCTGCCCGAAACTGAGCACCATACCGATGAGCAACAATACAGAAAAAGCTGCAAATTCCCGCCACATTTTTTTTCTGACCAGACCCGGCACCTCCCAGGCAATAATCGCAATAAAAATCAATGCGAGTAAGGCAATCGCCATATTAAAACCTCCTTCAGCCTGTTTTAACGGTGTACTTCCACCGGTTTGGTAATCAATCCGGTCCGCCTGATCCTGGCATCAATTTCAAGATATACAGGCAAATTGCGATATATTTCAGCCCAGTCCGGTTTAAGCTCCTTCCAGATAGCGGGGTATTTCCGGTGAACCACCTCACCAAATCCAAATATATCGGATTGATATTCGTGCTGCGCTTTGGCCAGGGCAGCCTCCACCTCCGTCTGTATTGCACCGGCCAGCGCTTCCTCTATAGATTCTATAAATGCGGGTTGCTCCAATTCCACCATACATAAGACCTCCTGAACAGTGGCTACCACATCAATCTTGACAATTACGCTTAGCTCCCCGTCAATGAATTCAGGTTGAATCCTGGACTTATTGCGGAGTATCTCCATTGAAACACTTTTGTTTTGTCCGGGTGTTTGCTCCGGAAAACAGGGTACGGTGATGACACCTCCATTTACCTGCCCCTTTACCCAGAGCAGTCCGCGGCTTTCCCTTTCATTCAGCCACCCGGCCATCCTATTGCCTTTAAACACTGCCGTGCCGCCCACTTTTACCAGCATGCCGATTGTTTTCGTGCGCTGTTCCTCAGCATTGCCGTCAGACTCTCCGGCAAGTTGTTCCCGTACCTCGGCTTCATTGGGTTCTACCTGGATTCCCATGGCATAAACATCTCTCCCGTCACACTCCAGGTTTTCCAGGAAGTCCCCGAGCTGAACATTGGGATAAAAAGAACTTAAATACTGTTGCCTGATGATGCTGGGTATGCGTTGGGTAGCCGGGACCTGTGTTTCACCGGGAAGCCCCATGACACTGCTGATATCGCTGCGGGAAACCAGGACGTAGTTATTCCGCCTGAACTGCTGGTTACGGTCAAAGAAGTCTACGATTTTTTCTATATCCCTGTTTCTGGCAAGCTCTTCAGAAATCAGGATGGTCTGGTTGTGGGCAAAAAAGAGCCGGTAGGGCGCGTGCAGGGATAGCAATCTGATACATTCCATAATAGTGTTTCCTTCGGCGCTGACATTGCGATAGGGACGGGCATAAGCAGACATTCCCCCTGCCCCACCGACTTGCCCGCCGCCGGCCAAGACCTTGGGGTTGATTATCTGCACCGTCACCCTTAACTTGCCTTCAGGGGCTTGATCCAGGGCTATGATCCCGATAATGCCCAACCGCTCGACCTCCAGATGATCCCAACAGCCGGTCAGGCTCAGAAGCCAGGTGATAATAAGCAGCAGCATGACCTTTTTTTTGAAATTAAGTCCCACCACCACCACTCCTTTTCGAGGGGGAATTACCGGCGCCCGTCCCCTGATCTTTGCCGGACCCGCCATAATCCCGGTAGCTGGAAGGGATACCGGCATTCCTTTTAACAGGATTGACGGAAGACTGGCTGCCGCCTTCTCCCGGAGGACGCGGCTTTAAAGACGGAGCCATCCGCTGCTTATTCCTTTTAACAAGCTCTGTGGGGCGTTTATGCATAGCCCACCACGGAACCCGGACAAAGGTGTCTTTAAGATCGGAAACTTTCAGCGGGGCCAGGGGCGCCAGGTAAGGCATACCAAAGGAGCGCAGGCTGGCCATATGGATTAGCATAGCCAGTAATCCGGTCATCACCCCGAACAAACCCAGGGTGGCGGCCAGCAGCATCAGGGGAAAGCGAATCAGGCGCATGGACAGGGCCTGGTTATAGGCCGGGATCATGAAAGAAGCTATGCCGGTTAAGGCAACTACGATCACCATCAACGGGGAGACAACGCCGGCCTGGACCGCCGCCTGGCCTATGACCAGGGCTCCTACGATACTGACGGCCTGTCCCACCGCGCGGGGGAGCCTGATCCCGGCTTCCCGCAACGCTTCAAAGGTCATTTCCATAACCAGGGCTTCCAGCACGGCAGGTAAAGGCACTCCTTCCCGGTAGGCCACGATGCTAATCAGGAGCTGGGTTGGGATCATCTCCTGGTGATAAGTTGTTATAGCAATGTAAAATGAAGGCAAAAGCAGGGAAATTATTAAGCCCAGAAAGCGCAAAAGCCTGATCGCCGTTGAGTAGTGGTAACGCTCATAATAATCCTCCGGACTCTGCAGCATGTCGGTGAATGCCACAGGAACATAGAGGACCATCGGCGTGCCGTCAATAAGGATACACACCCTCCCCTGCAGAAGGGTCGACACCACCCGGTCCGGCCTTTCGCTGTAGCCTAATTGCGGAAAGGGCGAATAGGGATCATCCTGAATCAACTCTTCGATATAGCCGCTTTCCAGGATTCCGTCAATATCGATCCGGTCGACCCGACTCTTCACTTCCTGGACTAGCCCGGGAGAAACTACTCCCTTCAGATAGGCAATGGCAACGGCAGTATTTGTCTCCCGCCCCAGCTTCAGACCTTCTATAACCAGGTTTGGCGAGCGCAGCCTGCGCCTGACCAGGGCGGCATTCACATCGATGGTTTCGGCAAAACTCTCCTTTGGGCCCCGCACAACAACTTCAATATCAGCTTTTTCCACACCGCGCTGGGGCCAATCCTTGAGGCTGATAAGCAAAGCCTCAGTGCAGCCGTCAACAAATAAGGCCACAGTCCCGGACATAACTGCATCGGTGACATCGTCCATGGTGTAAACCTTCGAACGGATTTGCGGAGCTGTTATAATGGAATTTTCGATTAATTCAATAAAATCCGCATCCGGCCGTTCAATTTCACCTATGAATTGCTCCAGCATCAGCGGTTTTAAAATGCTCTCGCTAATTCCATTATTATCGGCCAGGGTCTCCAGGTAAACCAGCCAGATGGTTCTATTCACCCCGCCCGGGTTGATTTCCCTGGTTACAAGATCGACGTTTCGACCTAAGATTCCTACCAGGTACTCCTTGTTTTCCTTGAGATTCCTGGAAATTTTTCTGGTTTTCAAATCTTCGCTACTGACCGCTTTGCCCTTTAGAGGATCCTGCCGATCCAGGCCGGGTCCCGGTTTTTTTGCCGCTCTTTTTTTTAAAAGTCTGGAAAATATATTTGTTCCCAAACTACAAACCTCCGGGGACCGCAAAATAAGGAAAGAAAAGTTCATTGCATAATCTTTAATATTATGGCTAAAAAGTTTTTGTTTATGAGTATCTGCCAAATTGCCGTAAATATGTAAGTCTCTGTCTTAATAAAAAAAACAACATCCTCCTTCAGGCAAGGATATTGTTTTAATCTGGAATAACGATGATAAGTGGATGATAATGCTTCACCGGTTTTTATATAGATTCTCTGTGATACATTGACCGGAGGAAGTCCTGCCGGCTAGGACTGTGCCAGTATTACTTCCCGGGCACCGCCCACCATGTAAAGGGAGCCTGTCACTAAAATCACTTCTTCCGGTCCGGCAAGGGCCAGGGCTTTACGTACAGCCTCCCCGGTGTCCTCCAGCAGGTAGACCTCGGATGTGTAGTTCCTGACCTCTTCGGCCAGTTCCCGCCAGTTGTTCGCCCTGGGGTTATCAGGCCGGGTCACCACCACCGCCCTGGCCACACCAGCCAGTTCGGCGGCGACCAGGGCACGCTCCTTATCCCCCAGCATGCCGATGACCATGACAATGCTTCGGCCGGGAAAATATTCCTCCAGCGCCTGGCGCAAACACCTGGCGCCATCGTAATTATGGGCTCCGTCAATAATCACCAGGGGCTTTTGGCTCACGATCTCCATTCTCCCGGGCCACCTTGTCCGGGCCAATCCCAGGCGCACCACGTCACCGTTCAAGGATACACCCAGGTCCATTAAAACCTCTGCAGCAGCTACAGCGGTGGCTGCGTTGACCAACTGGTGCCTGCCCAGAAGGGGTATGAAAAGTTTTTCGTAATATTTCCTGCGACCCCGCAGGCTAAATTCCTGGCCGGAAAGGTTCCAGGCAGCAGGCTGCCAGCTTAAATCCCTTCCCACTACATAAAGGGGCGATTTCTTATCCAGACAAACGCTCTCAATGACCCCCAGAGCCTCCCCGCGCGCCGCCGTAACCACCGGCGCACCGGGTTTGATAATCCCTGCTTTGACCAGGGTGATTTCCTCGATGGTATGCCCCAGGTAATCCATATGGTCCATTGATACGTTGGTAATAATTGATAGCAGCGGCTTTACTACATTTGTAGAATCAATTGCTCCGCCCATGCCCACCTCAACAACCAGGAAGTCCACCTTCTCCCGGTTGAAATAAAGAAAGGCCAGGGCGGTACCCACCTCAAATTCGGTCGGGTGTTCAAACCCCTCCGCCACCATGGCTTCCAGATGGGGCCGGAGTTCATCGAGCAGCACGGCCACCTGTTCCCCTGAGATTTCTGCCCCGTTAATCCGGTATCGTTCTGTATAGGATTTCAAGTGTGGCGAGGTAAAGGCCCCGACCCGGTACCCGCCCTCCTGCAGAATAGCGGACAGCATGGCTGAAGTGGAACCCTTGCCGTTTGTTCCGCCGATATGGATTACTTTCAATGCGAGATGCGGGTTGTTCAGACGCTTTAATAACTCTTGAATCCGGCCAAGCCCGAAATTAAACCCGAACTTGGCCAGGTTGGCGAGGTAATCCAGGGCTTCCTGATAGTTCAAGTTGATCGCTCCTCTGCAAAGGGCACAAGATTAGCAAAACATAAAGGGAAAACCCGATGCACAAGTATGATGCAGCAGTTGCTGCTGAAAACTAAAAGCTAACCGTTAACAGTAAATGAAAGAACAATAAATTTGGTGCGAATAAAATCGCACCTATAACTTGACAGGTCAACCTGTTCAAGATCCCCATGCTCCAGACGGATCCACCTGCACTTTTTGGATTCATTGTTCTATTACAAATTAATACCAGGCAATTATCTATAATGAAGTACCTTCCAGCATGGCCAATCTTTCTCCTATAGCAGACTGCTTTTGGGAAAGCTCACCCTCTTTGGCTCTCTCCTTTGCCACCACATCAGCCGGGGCCTTGCCCAAAAAACCGGGATTGCCCAGCTTGCCCCGCACTCTCGCCAGGTCCTTTTCCACCGAGGCCAGCTCTTTTTTCAGCCGGGCAGTTTCCCTGTCCACATCGATCAGACCTTTTAAGGGGACAAATACCTCTATACCCCGGGTCACCGCGTGGGCAGCCTGTTCCGGAGCTTTTTCCAGGCCGGGAAATACTTTCAGGTCAGCTCCAGCCAGTACACTGATGTAAGAGCCGGATTTTTTCAACAGGGCACGGAGGTTACGCTCAGGAACAGCCAGCAGCACTTCCGCCCTGCGGCCCGGAGGAACATTCATTTCACTGCGGATATGGCGGATGGCCCTGGTAATGTCCATGAGCACCTCCATTTCCTTTTCTGCCTCGTTGTCTTTGAGCTCCAGGCGGGGCTCCGGCCAGGGCGCGCGCATGATGGTAAGGCTCCTGCCGGGCAGGTGCTGCCAAATTTCTTCTGTAATGAAAGGCATAAAGGGATGAAGGAGCTCCAGGGTCCCTTTTAAAACTGAAGCCAGCACATGCTGGGCGGTTGCCCGGTCCGGGGGACTGGTTTTACCGTAGAGCCTGGGTTTAGACAGCTCAATATACCAGTCGCAAAATTCACTCCAGGTAAACTCATATAGGATCCGGGCTGCTTCTCCCAGTTCGTAGGCCTCCAGAAAACGGGTAACCTCCCCGGCCATTTTCTGGTAGCGGCTGAGGATCCAGCGGTCAGCCAGGGTATACGGCCCGGGCCTTCCGGCAGGGTCATAATCTTCCAGGTTCATCAAGGCGAAGCGGGAGGCGTTCCAGAGTTTATTGGCAAAGTTGCGCGCTCCCTCCAACCTCTCGAAATGGAAACGCAAATCGTTCCCGGGCGTATTGCCGGTCACCAGCATGAACCGCAGACTGTCCGCTCCGTGGGACTCGATAACATCAATGGGGTCGACACCATTACCCAGGGACTTGCTCATTTTCCTGCCCAGGGCGTCCATCACCAGTCCATGGATAAAGACATCCCGGAAGGGAACTTCGTTCATAAAGGCCAGGCCGGAAAAAATCATCCGGGCAACCCAGAAAAAGATTATATCCCTGCCCGTAACCATTACAGAAGTAGGGTAATAATAAGCCAGGTCCAGTGTCTTGCTGGGCCAGCCCAGTGTTGAAAAGGGCCAGAGAGCCGAGGAAAACCAGGTATCCAGCACGTCGGGATCCTGCTCACAGTTGGTGCTGCCGCACCGGGTGCAGCGGGCTACCGGCTTTTTGGAAACGATCATCTCCTCACAGTCACGGCAGTACCAGACCGGGATGCGGTGACCCCACCAGAGTTGGCGGGAAATGCACCAGTCACGGATATTTTCCATCCAGTTCAAATAGATTTTGGTAAACCGCTCCGGGATAAACCGGACGCGGCCGTCCCTGGCAGCCTCGATGGCAGGTTCAGCCAGGGGCTTCATATTTACGAACCACTGACGTGAAAGCATGGGCTCAATTACAGTGTTGCAGCGGTAGCAATGCCCCACTGCGTGGGCGTGGTCCTCCGTCTTGAGCAGGTAACCGCCTGCATCAAGGTCCCGCACAATCCGTTTGCGGCATTCGTAACGATCCAGGCCCCGGTAGCGGGGTCCGGCTTCCTCGCTCATCTTTCCTTCCTTATCAATAACAATAACCTGGGGCAGGTTGTGCCTCAGCCCCACTTCGAAGTCGTTGGGATCGTGAGCCGGGGTGATTTTAACAGCCCCCGTGCCAAAGGAGGGATCCACGTACTCATCGGCAATAACCGGCATCTCCCGTCCCACCAGGGGCAACTCCAGCTTTTTCCCCACAACGCCGGCATAGCGTTCGTCCCCCGGGTGTACAGCCACAGCAACGTCGCCAAGGATTGTTTCCGGACGGGTTGTGGCGACAACAATACCTCCGTTTCCGTCTTTATAAGGGTATCTGACGTGGTAGAGGTGCCCGGGGCGATCCAGGTGCTCCACCTCAATATCGGAGATAGTGGTATGACACTTGGGGCACCAGTTGGTAATATAGTAGCCCCTGTAAATCAAACCCCGCTCATAAAGTTTGATAAATACCTCCAGCACTGCTTCGGAGCACCCCTCGTCCATGGTGAAACGCTCCCGCTGCCAGTCGCAGGAAGAACCCAGTTTGCGCAACTGGGTGGTGATCCGGTTGCCGTACTGTTCCTTCCAAGCCCATACTCTTTTTAAAAATTCTTCACGTCCCAGTTCATGACGGTTTGTACCTTCTTTCGCCAGCTGTTCTTCCACCCTGGCCTGAGTGGCGATACCGGCGTGGTCGGTGCCGGGCACCCAGAGGGCGTTATAACCCTGCATCCTTTTCCAGCGGGTAATTATGTCCTGAAGGGTATTGTCCAGGGCATGCCCCATGTGCAGCTGACCGGTTACATTGGGCGGGGGCATGACAATACAGAACGGTTCCTGCTCGGGGTTTACGGCAGCGTGGAAGAATCCGTTTTCTTCCCAGTATTTATACCATTTATCCTCTACCGAACGGGGGTCATAGGTAATAGGTATGTCCGCTCTGGCCAAGAAATTCACTCCTCACAATGATGTATTAGCTCCGCAACAAAAAACCCCCTTCCGTCTCTCAAGGACGGATGAGGGAATCATCCGCGGTACCACCCTGATTCCAGCCAAATACTGAACTACCCAGAACAAAGGCTGGTTCCCTATCATGAATTTCTGAAACATCAATCAAGGGCAAATTCAATACTGGCAGCTCTCGCCGGCTGTAACGGGCCAAACCCGCCCGGGCTTACTTAAGTTTCTGCGCGGGGGCTCAAGGGCGACAGGAACGGAACGGGCAGGAAACCTTGCAGCCGCGGGTCTCCCCTCTCTAATAACGGCCAAACTGCCAAAGCCCGGGGAATCCTTCCCCTCCCTTTCACAGCCTTTAATATATGACTCACAAAATATCTTAACGATTTTAAAGGGCCGTGTCAACTGAGATCTCCTTAATTTGTGGAATCTTCTAAACCTTTTTTAAGCAGGTAGGACTTCCCCGCAATTAATGATATAATGTCTTAGCCGGAGTGATTTATGCATTACATTAAACTAATAAGTTAGAGAGAGGATTATGATGCCCGACTGCCACCGGAAACAAAACCTTCCTTTAAAACCCTTGATCAAATGGGCCGGAGGCAAGAGCCGGCTTATCGCTCAATTCCTGTTTCTTTTCCCCGTAAAGGTAAACTTCCTGGTGGAGCCCTTCTTTGGCGGCGGAGCCGTATTTTTTCACCTGAACCCTACCGGGGCCATAATTTCCGATAAAAACGAGGAGCTTATGAACTTCTACCGGGTGGTCCGGGATCATCCGGTAGAGTTGCTTGCCGATCTCCAAAGACACGTCAACACCGAAGAGTATTATTACCGGGTGAGAAGCCTGGACCCGGCGCAAATGACCTCTCTGGAAAGAGCCTCGCGTTTTTTGTACCTGAACAAGTACGGGTATAACGGCCTCTGGCGGGTTAACAGTAAGGGCATCCACAACGTGCCCTACGGCCGTTACAAGAATAAAAAGCTCGTCCACGAACAGGACCTTATCCTGGTCAGCGCCAGGCTTAAGAAAACCAGGATCCTGTGCGGTGATTTCTCGCTGGCGCTTGAAGAAACTGAACCGGGGATGTTCGTATATCTGGATCCACCCTACCATCCGCTGTCGGAAACAGCCCGTTTCACCAGCTATACATCTGATTCCTTCGGGGAAGAGGAGCAACGCCGGCTGGCCAGGGCTTTTCAGAACCTCGATCAAAGGGGGTGCAGGGTGATGCTCAGCAATTCCGACACCCCATTTATTCGTGAGCTGTACAGGGGTTATAACATTGTGGAAGTCAAAGCCAGACGGGCCATAAACTGCAAAGGTGAAGGCCGGGGCCTGCTCACTGAACTGGTAATTAGAAATTATCACTAAATAACTGGTGTTTATTATCTTTATCCTTTTCGCATCGACGCATGGTTAACCTGGGCATAAATAACAGAAGATTTTTGTCACTGATTAAAAGTTCCAGGCTCTAAAGCCCGGGCTGTTTTTTCGTTCTTATTTTCGAAACAATCCTCACTTTACTTTTCAGATTTACTCCCAGGATCCCTCCGGCAGTGCCTGCCACCCCCAGAACCAGAGTACGGAAAACCAGGCCCAGAGCTGAGTAACTTCCCTCGCTGCCGATCATAACTAAAGCCGACAGGAACATCCCGTAGATTAAACCAGCTATTAAGCCATGCAGCGAGCCCAGTGTCCCCGCGGCCCTACCGCTGGCAAACCCGCCCAGCACCGCCCCCAGGAGAGTACCCGCTGTAACAAAATTACTAAAATCATAAGTTAACCCTGCAGACAGCACCACCCATGCGCACATTAGAGCACATAAAGCCAGAGTGGCGCTAAAGGCCCGGGCCAGACCCGCCATAACAGCCCTGCATCTGATTTTTCCAGCCACAGGAACCCCCTGTTTGGACCAGCGCATAAAAGTATAGCCCTTCATCTGAAACCCCCCTTTAGAGGCTTTTCTAAATTCTATGTAGGCGACTTTCTTTTATGCGGACAACCTTTAAATTTGAAGCATGAAAACCTCCACCTGAAAATAGTATTTTTAAAAGATAAATACTGGAGGTTTTGGTCTATGAATCCCAGAAAAAAAAGAGTTGTTTTTTGGCTCATGATCCTGGTTCTCCTGATCCCGGTGACTTTCCTTACCCGGAGCATCCTCAGGCCTCCCAGCGCTCCTATTCATACAATAAGGGTAATGGAGTCCGTACGCTCGCCTTATTTCCTTCCCCAGTATCTGGCCTTAAACCTGGGCTTTTTCAAAGAACAAAATCTTGTTGTGGAGATATCAACAGCCAGCCCCGAGGCCATCCGCGCAGCCCTGCTTGACGGCAGGGCCGATATTGCCCTGTGCGGCCTGCAAAAAATCATTTTCAGCCCCAATACCCAGACGCCCCAGCCTAAAATTTTTGCCGCCATAGCTAAAAAAGACGGCTCGCTGCTCCTATCCAGAAAGGACCCGGCTGAATTCCAGTGGAAAAACTTAAAAAATAAAACCATTATCAGCGGTTCCCAGGACGACAGTTCAGTCATCGCCCTGGAGGAAGTTTTAAGGAGTCATGGTTTGCCCCCTTTCAGAGCGGTAACCATCTATTACAACATCCCCGCTAAACTTCGCATGGGGGCTTTTCGCG
Organism: Pelotomaculum sp. UBA1371; assembly: GCA_002305915.1. Taxonomy (GTDB): domain Bacteria; phylum Bacillota; class Desulfotomaculia; order Desulfotomaculales; family Pelotomaculaceae; genus DTU098. Next base: position 15,318 of record DBRJ01000041.1, read on the forward strand.
CCGGTACAGGGCATTATATGCAAGTGCTGGAACCGGATGCCAGCATTGCCGAAAGAAAAGGCTACGGCCGGGTGGCAGCTTCAGTGGGGCAGGCGGCAGGAGACATGGCGGTTACAGCTTATGCGGCCCTGCCTGATTATATTAATTCAAAACCTGAGGTTATTCAGCAGTTCACCAATGCTGTTTACAAGGCACTATTGTGGCTGGACCAGCACAGTGCCGGGGAGGCAGCGGATGCAGTCCTGCCGTCCTTCCCCAATCTTGACCGGGAGATCCTTGTAGATTCAATTGAACGATACCGTTCCCTGGGAATCTGGACCAGCGATCTCCGGGCCTCCAGGGAATCTTTTGAAAGGTTCCAAAGCGCCGCCATCAGGGCAGGGGAAATTGCCCGTACTTTTTCCTATGAAACAGTTTTTATTAACGATTTTGCCGGCCAGGCTATGGCAACCGTCACCTATGACCGGTTGGCCGAGGAGGAAATGGCCAGGAAAAGAAACTTTTTTAAGTTTTTTAACAGATAAATTCGAGCTTTCCCGGGTCAGGCTCTCTTCTCATGCATTTTTTTAACGCCCTTAGAAAACAATAAAGAAAACTTCTATCGGGGGTTATTCTAATGCTAATACGAAAAATCATGATCCTAATGTTTCTTGTGGTTTTCTGCCTGGTTCCGGGCTGCAACGCGGCCCGCAAACCCGCCCCGTCACCCGATCCGAAACCCCTTGTGGTGCCCGAAACATCTAAAGTGGGCTTCAGCAAGGTTGATTTAAACAAGGCACCGGATGTCGTTAAAAACATTGCCGGGGATCTGGCCAAAAGAGAAACGGCAACCTGGCTCCAGGTTAACGGAACAAGCTATATTCTGGTGGGTACCGGTGAAAATGAAAAAGACCGCAGGGCAGAAATCACTGAGGTGATTCAGAAGATACCGGCCCAGGATTTCGTCTGGCTGGATGTCCGGGCCAGGTATGTCGGTGTCAAGGAAGACGAGCAAGACGGGCCCATAAGCGCGGTCACCCTGAACCTGAATGACCGGACCATAAGCGGCGTGGGTTTTGAAATCACCAGTACGGACTCAACTGCGCCAGAGGCTGCGCCCGCGCCAAAAGCTACACCTGCGCCAAAAGCTGCACCAACGCCTGCAGCTTCACCGGCGCCGACTCCGGCACCAGCTGCACCTGCGCCCGCAACACCGTCCCCAACTCCAACGCCAAAACCGGAGCCGAAGGCCACACCCGCACCGGATAATAATTCAGAGCCGTCCCAGAAAGACCAGAATCAAAACAATACTCCCGCAGAAAAAAATAACCGGCCATGAAAAAGCTGGTGGGCGCATCTGCAAATGCGCCCACTCTTATTTCCGGAAATCGTCCTTCCATGCTTGAAGCGTTATCCTTTTTTACCGGCATCCCTTGCGAATTATATGCTCAAGTATTAATCTTAATATTTTGTTTAACGTTTTCTTCATTGGGAATACCAGTCCACCGGCCAATAACTTCCAGGAGTTCCTCCCGGCCCTGCCCGGTTTCAGCGGAAAAAGGCACCAGTGTTTCCCCTTCGGCCAGGGCCAGCGTCTCCCGGACAACCTTCAGGGAACGCAGCAATTTGGAGCGGGATAGCTTGTCCGCCTTGGTGGCAACCACGGCCGCCGGTATCCCCCGGTGCTTCAACCAGCCGTACATCTGCACATCCTGGGATGTGGGCGGGTGCCGGCTGTCCACCAGCAACACAACACCCCTCAGGTTTTTCCTCGTTGACAAATAATCCTCCACCATCTTCCGCCAGCTTTCCCTCTCTCCGGCGGATACTTTGGCATATCCGTAGCCGGGCAGGTCCACCAACCGGAAGACGCCGTTAATCAGGAAAAAATTAATCAGACGGGTACGGCCGGGAGTCTTGCTGGTGCGGGCCAAGCTCTTTCTTACAGCAAGCCTGTTCAAAAGAGATGATTTCCCGACATTAGAACGCCCGGCCAGGGCAACTTCCGGAAGCTCCCCGGCCGGGTAGTCTGACTTGCGGACTGCACTGGTAACAAATTCGGCACAACTAATTTTCATGAAGGGATCTGGGCTCCTCCTTCGTTATGCGCTACTGGATGCTGATACGCCGGGGGCTGGGGAACCACCGGAGAAGTCCCTGTAACATCTTCAGGCACAAATTCCTTCTCGGCGAGGGCTGCTTCCAACACCTGGTCCATATGCTCAACAAGAATAAAATTCAGCTTGTCTTTAACTTTCTTGGGGATTTCGTCCAGGTCCTTTTTATTATCCTTGGGTAAAACCAGTGTTTTTATACCTGCTCTGTGGGCAGCAAGGACCTTTTCCTTGATTCCGCCCACCGGCAGAACCCTGCCCCTCAGGGTTATTTCACCGGTCATGGCCACATCGTGCCGTACCTTTTGCCCTGTTACAGCCGAAGCCAGGGCGGTGGCCATGGTAATGCCCGCCGAGGGACCGTCCTTGGGAATGGCGCCCTCCGGGATGTGAATATGAATATCCTGTTTATCATAAAGCTCTTCGTCAATGGATAACTCGGCGGCACGGCTGCGGATGTAGCTGTAGCCGGCCTGGGCAGATTCCTTCATCACGTCGCCAAGTTTTCCGGTCAACGTAAGCCGGCCGCTCCCCTTGTAAATTGAAACTTCAATTGCCAGGGTATCCCCACCGACCTCCGTCCAGGCAAGCCCCGTGGCCACACCCACCTGGTCGTCCTGCTCCGCTACACCATAGCGGAAGCGCGGGGTGCCAAGGTATTGATTCAGATTCAGAGGTGTAACCTGGACCTTGCTCACTTTGTCAGAAACAACCTGCCGCGCGGTCTTACGGCAAATGGTTGCAATTTGTCTCTCCAGGTTCCGCACACCGGACTCCCGGGTATACTCCCGGATAATCTTGCGGACCGTGTTTTCCGTCATCCTCAGCATACCCTTGCTCAAACCGTGCTCCTTAATTTGCTTGGGCAGCAGGTGACGCATGGCAATCTGGACCTTTTCCTCTTCCGTGTAGCCGGACAAATAAATAATCTCCATCCGGTCCTGCAGCGGCCGGGGAATATTGTGCTGAAGGTTGGCCGTAGTAATAAACATCACGTTGGACAGATCAAAGGGCGCCTCGATGTAGTGATCACTGAAGGTATTGTTCTGCTCGGGATCCAACACCTCCAGCAGGGCTGCGGAGGGGTCGCCCCGAAAATCCATACTCATTTTATCGATCTCATCCAGCAGAAAAACAGGGTTTTTGGAACCGGCCTGACGAATACCCTGAATAATCCTGCCCGGCATGGCACCCACATAAGTGCGGCGGTGGCCCCTGATTTCAGCCTCATCACGCACACCACCCAGGGACATACGGATAAATTTGCGCTCCAGGGCCCGGGCAATAGAACGGCCCAGGGATGTTTTACCGACACCGGGCGGCCCGACAAAACAAATAATGGGTCCCTTCATTTTCTTGGCCAGTTTGCGGATGGCTAGGTATTCAAGGATCCGTTCTTTAACTGTTTTCAAGCCGTAGTGGTCCTCATCGAGGATGGCTTCCGCCATTTTAATATCCAGGCGGTCACGGGTACCCTTGTTCCAGGGCAGAGCCAAAAGCCAGTCCAGGTAATTGCGCACCACCGCCGCCTCGGCAGCCATCGGCGGCATCTTTTCCAGACGCTCCACTTCTTTCAGCGCCTTATCCTCTACCTCTTTCGGCAGCTTGGCTTCGGCAATTTTTTCACGCAGTTCCTCGCTCTCGGCCATACGTTCGTCTTTTTCACCCAGTTCGCGCTGGATAGCCTTCATCTGTTCGCGCAAATAATATTCCTTTTGGGTCTTTTCCATCTGTTTGCGCACGCGGATGTTGATTTTACGCTCCAGTTCAACGATTTCCAGCTCTTTTGCGACAAGAGCACATAGTTTTTCCAGCCTCTGAACGATGTTGACCGCCTCAAGGACATTCTGTTTATCATCTATGCGCAGCGCAAGGTGGGAAGCAATGATGTCCGCAAGCCTTCCGGGCTCTTCCAGGTTCACTACCGAAACAACTGTTTCAGGGGGTATGCGCTTGGACAGTTTGACATACTGCTCAAACTGATAAACCAGGCTGCGCATCAGCGCTTCAATCTCGCTGTTCTTTTCAAAAACCTCGGAGTACTGGTCCACTTCCACCTGGAAGAAGGGCTCATCCGCAAGAAAACGGCGGATCCTGGCCCTGGAGATACCTTCCACCAAAACCCGGATGGTACCCCCGGGCAGCTTTAAAAGCTGCTTGACTTCGGCCACCGTACCTATCTGATAAATATCATCCACACCTGGGTCATCCGTCTGGGCTTCCCTCTGGGTAGCCAGAAAGATGATCCGGTCCTGGATCATTGCCTCCTCTATGGCCTGCACTGATTTTTCGCGCCCTACATCGAGGTGAATCACCATATAAGGGAAAACCAGAATACCCCGCAAAGGTAGTAAAGGCAAGAATTTTACTTCGGATTTCACAGCTGCACCTCCTTCTCAAAAACTTGTTTCTAATAATTGTATATTTTCAAGCGCAAGGTTACGCTTATATTCTATCATAAAAGTTAGAAATCCGGCTATAGCAATAATTACTACGAATACTGCGAAACCCGGCTTTTAGGCCGGGTTCCGGGGAGATTTGAAGTTACTGGTCAGCTAATGTCATTTTTCGCAATTATTTGGATAGCGGCTGTCCGGCTCCAAAAACCGAGGCGCTCAGCACCTCCAGCGGCAGCGAAGGACTGTGCTCTTTCTTCTTTTCCGCAGGCGGCGGGCAGACGAGGGCCGCACGGAATACCTCTTCCAGGCGCTCCACCGGAATTACTTCAATGCCTTCAAGGGTTTTCAAGAGTTCCTGATCGTTTTCAATTGGAATAATGACCTTTCTGGCACCGGCCTGCCGGGCGGCCTCCACTTTGGCTACAATACCCCCAACCGGCTTGATCAGGCCGCGGATGGAAACTTCCCCGGTCATAGCTACCCTGTTATCAACAGGCAACCCCATAATCGCCGAGTAAACCGCCGTGGCAACGGTCACCCCTGCAGAAGGGCCGTCCGTTGGCGCCCCCCCCGGAAAATTGACGTGAATGTCATAATCCCTGAGGTCCACCTCCATGGTCCGGCGGAGCACAGTGAGAACATTTTCCACAGAACTGCGGGCCATACTTTTCCGGCGCACGGTCCGGCCGCTCCCCCCAATCTCCTCTTCTTCCACCATCCCTGTGACTGTTAGCTTTCCCTGCCCGCGCAGTGCAGGTATGACGTTGCATTCAACCTCCAGCACCATGCCCATGTTAGGCCCGTAAACGGCAAGACCGTTGACCAGACCCACCTGGGGACGGGACGGTACTTTTTTCTCCGGCCTGGGTGAATATTGGCCGCTGTTGATAACCCATTCAATATCGGTTTTGCGAACCTCGTCCCTGCCTTCGGTAATGGCAATCCCTGCAGAGATTTGAATAATATTAACTGCTTCTCGCCCATTTGTGGCGTACTTTTTAATAACCTCCAGGGCTCCTTCCTGAAGAGGTATACCTACTTTCCCGGCTGCGTTTGCTGCTATTATTTCAATCTCGTCAGGCTGGAGCTGCCGGAAGAATATTTCCAGACAACGGGAGCGAATGGCCGGGGCTATATGTTCAGCCCCCCGGGTTGTAGCACCCACCATGCGAAAGTCTGCCGGCAACCCGTTTTGAAAAATATCGTGAATATGAGAAGGGATGTTGTTGTCCTCGGAGTTGTAATAAGCGCTCTCCAGGGTAACCTTGCGGTCCTCCATCACCTTCAAAAGTTTGTTCATCTGGATCGGGTGCAGTTCCCCTATTTCATCAATAAAAAGCAGCCCGCCGTGGGCCTTGGTGACCGCGCCGGGTTTGGGCTGGGGAATACCGGCTATGCCCATGGGCCCCGCCCCCTGGTATATGGGGTCGTGCACAGAACCAATCAGCGGGTCGGCAATATTACGCTCGTCAAAGCGCGCCGTGGTTGCATCCAGTTCAATAAATTTGGCGTCTTCCTTAAAAGGGGATAAGGGGTTGTTTTTGGCCTCCTCCAGCACCAGTCTTGCCGCGGCAGTTTTCCCCACACCGGGGGGACCATAAATAATCACGTGCTGGGGATTGGGTCCGCAAAGGGCGGCCCGCAGGGACTTAATCCCTTCAGCCTGGCCGATAATTTCCTTAAAACAGGTGGGACGCGTTTTTTCAGAAAGCGGCTCGGTCAAGGAAATGGAACGCAACCTCTGTAGTTTTTCCATTTCCTTTCTGGATTCCTTTTCTACAACTAATTTGTTTCCCTGCTGCGCTTTGAGCAGATTCCAGAAATAAAGTCCGATAACCACAGCAAAGAAAACCTGAATAAAAGTCAGAATGCCTCCAAAACCGGATGGGAATTCTCCCACTTTTATCACCTCGTGATAAAGATTCTTCATTTAGTATTGCTAAGTTTTACAAATTTTAACCCGGTTTAGAGAGAAACGACATATATTTATGAAATAGGCAGAAATCGAGCAATATATTCATAATATTGACATAATTCGAAAAAACTATTATAATCTAGCAGGACCATTATTTCTTATTTTTATCGGGGGAGGTGAATTGGCAGTTACTGATTCGTTGATTAGATTAGATTAGATTATTCATTGGGGGTGTATTTGTGGCGGATAATAAGGTATACGAAATTAAAGAGTCAGCTATTTCTGATCCGGGACCCCTTGGTTTGGCTTGTTTTGCCCTGACCACCTTTTGCCTCAGCATGGTCAATGCCGGGCTGGTTGTAGCAGAGTCCGTGGCCGTGGTCATTGCCCTGGCGCTGGTTTACGGAGGAACCGTACAAGTGCTGGCAGGCATGTGGGAATTCAAGAAAAATAATGTCTTTGGAGCCACGGCTTTTTCCTCTTATGGTGGCTTTTGGGTATCTTTTGGCTTATTTGAACTGCTTGCCGTACAGAAAGTGTGGGTCGTACCACCGCAGGGCGTCTGGCTGTTTCTTCTCGCCTGGACTATTTTTACCGCTTACATGTGGATTGGAAGTTTTGGAACCAATAAAGCTCTTGTAGTAACATTTACTTTATTGCTCTTGGCCTTTATCCTTTTGACTATCGGGGCGGCCGGAAATCATGCGGCCCATACCTGGGGCGGGTATGTCGGCATTGTAACAGCTTTTGCAGCCTGGTATACCTCAGCCGCAGGAATTTTCAATACTGTCTTCGGACGGGTCGTTCTGCCGGTTGGACCCTGTAAAAAATAATAAAAAGATATTATAATTGCGTATTGAGTCTTAAAATGGTCCTGATTGTTCTTCGTCTGAAAGCAAAAACGCTTTTTGAGTTACTTGTAGATTAAAGCAAATAACGTTTGATTCAATAAATATCAAGTGAGAATATCAAGGGCAGACACAGGTGGTTTCACAGTGTCTGCCCTTTTTAGCGTTAGCTGTCCTATTGCAGCATGGCCGGGTTAAAGCCGGTCGGCCGGCTGGCGCCGATCAGTGCGCCAACAAGTTAATATGCCGTATAACGAGCGCGATGGCGGCAGCAGGGAAGACCGTCAAGACCACATAGTCGGCGCGGCTGAACTCCAGCCGCCGCAGGTAAGTGCGCCGGGGGTAGACTCTGAAGCCGCGGGCTTCCATGGACACCGCCAGTCGCTGGGCTTTGAGCATAGCCCCGTAAATCACCGGAAACAACAAGCGGCTGTACATGGTAATTTTTTGTCCCCAGGGCACCTTCTTCAGATCTACCCCCCGCAGTTGGACCGCCGTCACCACATTGACCAGCTCGTCCCGGAAAACCGGCAAAAAACGGAGGGCGATGGAAACCATGAAGGCCAGTTCATAGGGCACTTTCCACTGCACCAGGCCCAGGATGAAATCCCTGGCGTTAAAAGTGGCCAGCAGCATGGCGGCGGCGGTAACCACCACAATGCGCAAAACCACGCCAGCCCCCGTCAGCAGCCCCCCGGTGGTTACCAGAGGAACCGGCCCCACGGCCAGCAGCACACAGCCCGACGGCGCAAAGAGGCACTGGATCACAAAAAGAAACACCATCAGAGACAGGAACGGTTTCAGGTAGGACCCTATGGCACCCAGATCAAAACGGAAGATCAGCAGCATCGCCACTGTCACCGCCAGCAGCAACAGCAGCCTGCCAGGGGTATTATAGAGCAGGGCCAGGCCCGAAAGGCAAAGGACCATTACCATTTTGGTGCGGGGGTCAAGCTTCATCGGCGGCCTTTCCCTTCCGCCCGCTGTCTTCTATGACGCGGCCGTTCTCCAGAATAACAACCCGTTCCGCCACCCTGTCCACAAAGGCCGTGTCGTGGCTAACCAGGACCATGCCCCGGCCCGAGCGGGAAATCTTTTTCAAATAATCCTCCAACAGTCTTTTGCGGTAAGCGTCCAAGCCCACGGTGGGCTCGTCCAGAACCAGGAATAAAGGTTCATTGGCCAGCACGGCGGCTATGGCCAGGCGCTGTTTTTCACCCTGGCTCAGGTGCAGGGGGAAAACACCACCATAATCCTTCAGCTCAAAATAATCCAGGTAGAAGGCTACCCTCTCCTCCACAGTTTCCCGCTGACAGCCCCGGTTGGCCAGACCAAAGCCCACTTCTTCGGCCACGGTGCCGCAAAAAAGCTGCAGGTCCGGATTTTGAAAAACATAGCCCACGCGGCGCCCGATTTCCCCCAGCGAATATTCAACCAGGGGACGTCCGTCCAGCCGGATTTCCCCACAGGCCGGCCGCAGGACACCGATCATCAGCTTGGTCAGGGTAGTCTTGCCGCTGCCGTTCGGCCCCACCAAAGCCGTTATCACAGCCTGGTCAAAATGCAGGTCGATCTCTGTGAGCACAGGCTTGTCGTGCCTGGGAAATGTAAAAGAAACATGGTCTATTTCTAAAAAAGACATTACCTTTTCTCCCTGCCATTAAGAATTTTCGGCTGATCATAGACCAGCAGGCGCGGCTTCAGCCGCGCAGAGGGATGGGGACACAATTCAGTGGTCAGTGGTAGGATGCCGGACGTCGGAAACAACAAACCCAATTGTATATCAGTAGACTTGTATCTTAGCAAAACATTACAATGACAGCGGAATGGGTACACACCACCGTTTTAAGCCTGGCTCTGGGGCCGAGGTATGTCCCCAATGCCGAAGAATATCCCCGATTGGGCGACGGGTTGCCCCCCCACTACTACAACCCGGGGGGATCATAGATCAGCCCCCTGGCCTCCATAAACTCCCGGTCGGCCAACAGCTCCGCCGTCCTGCCGCAGCTGAGCAACTCCCCCTTCTCCATCACCAACAGGCGGTCGGCGAAGGAAACGGCTTCCAGGTTGTGTTCGACGGCAATGACGGCCTTCCCCATATCGCGCAACCGCTTCAGGGCAGCGGCCACTCTTTTCTTGCCGGCCTGGTCAAGCTGTGACATCACTTCATCCAGGACCAGCACCGGCGGGTCCAAGGCCAATACCGCGGCCAGGGCCACCAGATGTTTTTCTCCGCCGGAAAGCCTGTAGGGATTGGCTTCCCGCAGGGCGGCGAGGCCCAGGAGATCCAGCGCCTGCTCCACCCTCTCCCGGATCTGGGCGGGAGGCAGGCACAGGTTTTCCGGAGCGAAAGCGATTTCGTCCTCCACCGTGGGCGAAAAAAGCTGCGTGTCCGGATCCTGAAAGACCATGCCCACCTCCAGGGCCAAGCTGGCAGCCCTCAGCTCCCTGATGTTCTTGCCGTTTAACAGCACTTGCCCGGTCATCACCCCGTCCCGGTTATGATGGACGGCGCCGCATATACAATAACAAAGGGTGCTCTTGCCGCAGCCGCTCAAGCCCGTCACCGCAGCTATTTCTCCCCTGGACACATGGAAATCAATATCTTTTAACACCAAAGGTCCGCCCGGTTGGTAGCGATAAGTCAGGCCCCGAGCCACCACAGCCTCCATAAGCAGATCTGCCTCCTATAGAAAATTTCCGGCCTCCCTTACTGACCGCCGGGCCAGACCGCTAACAAATATGTCATGT
>DBRJ01000034.1:0-2640 GCA_002305915.1 Pelotomaculum sp. UBA1371
GCCCCGGAACTGCAGCTGAACGTAGCACAAGTAGGTGGCGCCGGTTCTTCTACCGTTATCGGAAGGCAGTAGCGGGTTTATTATGACCTGTAACAAGAGAAGTTTATGCTTTAAATAGTATAGACTAGAGGGTGGTACCACGGAAAACAATTATCCGTCCCTGTAGAAGGGGCGTTTTTTTATGGTTATTAATGGGTATAAGATAATTAAAGAAGACAAAAGGATCTCAGTGAATGAGCTAAAAGGCGCACTAACCGGGTTTAATAGGCAGGGACTGAACTTTAAGGTGCGGTTACTCATTCACGAACAGATATTTTCGATTGCCTTTTATTAGGGTTTTATCAAACATTTTATGCAGCCGGGAGGTTTTTTTGTTGGATTTAAAGTTGCGAAAACTTGGTGAAGAGGCTGGCGCTGCCCTGGCAGCGGCTGAAACCCTCGAGGAGCTGAACGGGATCAGGATCCGGTTTCTCGGCAAGAAGGGGGAAGTGACCCAGGTCCTGCGCGGTATGGGTAGCCTGAGCGCAGAGGAAAGGCCCCGAATCGGCCAGGTTGCCAATGAAGTCAGGGCCTCCATTGAAAAAGAGCTGGCGGACCGGACAGCCCTGCTGAAAAACAGGCTTAAGGAACAGAAACTGCGTGAAGAAGGCATTGATGTTACTCTACCCGGTACCCCGGTGCCGGGGGGCGGCAAGCATCCTCTCAACCTTGTCCTGGAGGAAATTGAGGATATCTTTCTGGGGTTGGGATACAGCATTGCCGAAGGTCCGGAAATCGAGACCGATTATTACAATTTTGAGGCTCTGAACCTGCCCAAGGATCATCCTGCCCGGGATATGCAGGACACATTTTTTATCACCGGGGATATCCTTTTAAGGACCCATACCTCACCGGTTCAGGTGCGGACTATGGAGAAAACAGTCCCGGCGCTGCCGGTTAAGATTATCGTACCCGGCAAGGTTTACCGCCGCGACGACGACGCCACCCACTCACCCATGTTCAGCCAGGTGGAGGGGCTGGCCATAGATAAAAGAATTACTTTGAGCGACCTTAAAGGCACCCTGGATCTTTTTGCCAGGCTGATGTTCGGCAAGAAAACAAAGACCAGGTTCCGGCCCAGTTTTTTCCCCTTCACCGAACCCAGCGCGGAAATGGATATTTCCTGCGTGATCTGCGGCGGCAGCGGCTGCCGGGTTTGCTCCCACACAGGCTGGCTGGAAATCCTCGGCTCAGGGATGGTGCACCCCCGGGTGTTGGAAATTTCCGGTTATAATTCCGAAGAAGTCACGGGTTTTGCCTTTGGGATGGGAGTTGAGCGGGTGGCCATGCTGAAATACGGCATTGACGATATGCGCCTGTTGTTTGAAAACGATCTGAGGTTTTTACGACAGTTTTGAAATTAGTGAGTTTTTATGAGCAGGGCGGGCGATATTCGTGCCGTCGATTAAATACAGGAGGTTAGTTGCACGTGCGTGTATCATATAAATGGCTGCAGGAATTTGTTGAAATTGACATATCCCCCGGGGAACTGGCAGACCGCCTGACCCTGGCGGGCGTCACCGTAGAAGGGATTGCAGAACCGGGGGCTGGGATTGAGAAAGTAATCACGGGACGCATTGAATCCATTGAACCCCATCCCAATGCCGATAAACTGGTGGTTACAAGGGTAAACACCGGAGCGGAAGAACTGCAGATTATCACAGCCGCCACCAATGTCCGCGCAGGGGATGTGATCCCCGTTGCTGTGGAGGGGGCCAGGCTGGCCGGCGGGCTGGTTATCAAACGGGCTAAACTGAGGGGAGTGGAGTCCCGGGGGATGATGTGCTCAGGCCAGGAACTGGGGATCAACCCCAAAACCATGCCTGCCGACGAGGCCAACGGGATCATGATTCTGCCTCCGGGCACTCCCCTGGGCAAGGACGCCAAAGAGCTCCTGGGCCTGGATGATTATATCCTTGAACTTGACCTTACACCCAATCGCGGCGACTGCCTTTCCGTGCTGGGTGTGGCCCGGGAAGCGGCTGCCCTGCTGGGGCGGCAGTGCCGGGTACCTCAACCGGTATTTCCGGAACTGGAGGAGACAATAGCGGATCAGGCCAGGGTGGAAATCGAGGCTGTTGACCTGTGCCGGCGCTTTGCGGGGCGGCTGATCAAAAATGTCAGGGCGGGACGTTCTCCCCTCTGGATGCAGCAGCGCCTGCGCCATGCCGGGATCCGGCCTATCAGCAATATTGTTGACGTTACAAACTACGTCATGCTGGAGCTCGGCCAGCCTATGCACGCTTTTGACTACAACCTGCTGAAGGACGGCCGGATTATTGTGCGCAGGGCCCGTAAGGGAGAGAAGATCTTCTCCCTGGACGGTGTGGAGAGAACGCTCAACCCGGAGATGCTGCTTATTACAGATCCTGCGGGGCCGGTGGCCATTGCCGGGGTCATGGGCGGCCTGACCACCGAGGTGACAGGTGAGACCTCCAGCGTCCTGTTGGAATCGGCCTTCTTTAATCCCATCAGCATCCGCAGGACTTCCAAAAACCTGGGGCTGCGCTCGGAGGCATCCCAGCGCTTTGAAAGGGGGATCGATATCAGCGGCTGCGCCCGGGCGGCAGACCGCGCTGCCCAGCTGATTCACATGATGGG
>DBRJ01000034.1:2717-3784 GCA_002305915.1 Pelotomaculum sp. UBA1371
AGGCCGCACGAATTTTAACAGATTTGCAGTTTAAAGTGCAGGATGCCGGGGAGGAACTGCTTGTGACCGTTCCCGGCCACCGGGTTGATGTCAATCTGGAAGCGGACCTGATCGAGGAAGTCGCCAGGATGTACGGCTACGACCGGATACCCGCAACCCTTCCCTATGGGCAGTCAACCCAGGGAATCCGAACCGGGGAGCAATTGTTTATGAAGAGGATCCGGGACTATCTGGCCGGTGCCGGTCTGTACGAGGTGGTTACCTACAGCTTTATCCACCCCAGGGTGTTTGACCGCATGAACCTTCCCCAGGATAGTCTCTTGAGAAACGCTGTAAAAATCCAGAACCCGCTCAGTGAAGAGCATTCGGTCATGCGGACCATGATGCTGCCAGGACTCCTGGAAATCCTGGCCAGGAATTACAGCCGGCGCGTCCAGGACGGAGCGGTCTTTGAAATCGGCCGGGTTTTTTACCCCCGGGGGGCGGAAAGCCTTCCGGAGGAACGCGCGGTCCTTTCCGCTGCTGCCATGGGAAGCACGCCGGGAAGCTGGAACATAGCCCCCCTGGAGATGGATTTTTACTTCCTGAAGGGCGTCCTGGAAAGACTTTTTTGCCGGATCGCTGCCAGGCCGGTCCAGTTCCGGCCGGAGACCGCCAACCCAAGCTTCCATCCCGGCCGTTGCGCCTCCCTGGAAACAGGCGGTGTGAGCCTTGGTATCCTGGGTGAACTTCATCCTGATGTCCTGGAGCATTACGAACTGCCGGACAGGGTGGTTGCTCTGGAAATCGATCTGGCAAAACTCTTCGAGGTTTCCGGAAATCCCTTTCAATACCGCCCCCTGCCGAAATTCCCCGGCATCGAGAGGGACATTGCCATCGTGGTCAGGCAGGGTATGCCGGCAGACGGGATTATGGAGGCAATCCGGAAAGAAGGAGGAAATATACTCCGCTCAGTGGCGCTGTTTGACCTTTACCGGGGGGAGCAGGTCCCCGAAGGGCACCAGAGCATGGCTTTCACCCTCGAATTCCAGGCTGCTGACCGGACCCTTACGGATGAGGAGGCGGAT
>DBRJ01000034.1:3825-4559 GCA_002305915.1 Pelotomaculum sp. UBA1371
TTCTTAAAAGGCAGAATCCCGGGTAAAAAGCTATCTACTTGTTAAAGATTAGCGGCAACACAATACCGTTTTTTCCCGGACGGCGCAGTTAATCCCTGATCAGATATGCCCAGCACAAGCCCTTTTTTCAGGGCTTGTTTTTTATGACCAAAAACCCCTTGCCTGAATATACTACCAGGGGAAAAATTATACAGGATATCATAAAAAAATGGAGCGTCGATATTTGAACAAAATTATCCTGCTCCCACCGTGCCAGATGGTTAGGGAGATCCTGGAGGAATTGCCGGGGGATGCTTCAGGGTCATAAATTAATTAACCCGGCCTGCTGCCAGGATGTCCGGGAGGCCGGGGAGCCCCGGCAGTGCAGGCGGTTTGGTGGTTTATGATATCTGAAAGGGGAGGCACTTGCTGAAAACTGCTGTTGTAGGAGCCGGCAACTGGGGCCGGAACCTGATCCGCACCCTCGCTCAGCTCGGTGTTCTGGCAGCTGTTGTGGAAAAGGATCCGGCCAAAAGGCTTGATCTGGTTAAGACTTATAAAAACCTCAAGATTTATGCTGACTTACCGGAATTACTGAATGATCCCGGGATTCAGGCAGTCTTCATAGCAACTCCGGTTCCCACCCACTACCAGCTGGCCAGGGCGGCTTTACTGGCCGGAAAGGACGTTTTCCTGGAAAAACCGCTGGTCCTGTCCACAGTAGAGGCGAGAAAGCTGGTGGAGCTGGCCGGAGC
>DBRJ01000052.1 GCA_002305915.1 Pelotomaculum sp. UBA1371
AGCCTGTCCCGCCTGGCCGGGTTGGACGATATTAAGGTCCTGGATACCATTGGAATGGATTACCCCTGGCACTACCGCAACAAGGCCAGCTTTCACGTGCAATTTGCCGAGGGCTGTTATGAGCTGGGCTACTACGAAGAGGGTTCCCGCACCCTGACCGGTTTTTTTAAAGAAGGCGCAGCCGCCGGCTGCCTGCTTGTGGACAGGGATTTAAACGGGGCCGCGGCGTTCATCAAAAATCTTCTTGATAAGTACGGCAGTTCTGCTCCTGTCAAAGATGGCCGGTTTTTTCGCCATGTTGTCCTGCGCAAGGCTTTTTCCAGCGGTGAGATAATGGCAGTGCTGGTGACCGGGAGCGGTCCGTGGCCGGCGGAAAAAGAATTTGCCGCCGAGCTCATGTCCGGTTACCCCGGGCTTGTTTCGGTGGTGCGCAGTATTAATGACAAGCCTTCCGGGACAGTCTCGGGAAGGCACAACCGCACCCTGGGCGGCCGTGCTTATATCACCGACTATCTTGGACGCCTTGCTTTTAGAATTTCTCCCTCTTCTTTCTACCAGGTAAACCCGGTCCAGACCCTGGTGCTCTACAAAAAAGTGCTGGCCTACGCGGGGCTGAGCGGGGCGGAAACGGTGGTGGATGCCTTCTGCGGGGTCGGTACAATCGCCCTCTTTCTGGCCGGGCAAGCCCGAAAGGTGAACGGCCTGGAGGTGGTTCCCCGGGCGGTGGAGGACGCCCGCCGGAATGCTGAACTAAATGGAATCAAAAATGTTGAGTTTCACACGGGGGACGTGGCAAGGCTCCTTCCCGGACTGGCCGCCCAGGGGCTGCGCCCGGACGTGGTGGTGCTGGACCCGCCCCGTGCAGGCTGCAGCAGGGAAGCGCTGGATGCGGTGGCTGCGCTGTCACCACAACGGTTGGTTTATGTCTCCTGTGACCCCGGTACCCTGGCCAGGGATCTTGGCCGTCTTACTGAGAGAGGATATCTGACGCGGGAAGTTCAACCGGTGGATATGTTCCCCTGGACCCGCCACATAGAAAACGTCGCGAGGATTGAGAAGATAAGCCCGGTAAAGGGAATTGCTTAATCTATACATAAGCCGTGGTCCGGTTTCGACCAGTTGCCTTGGAGCGGTACAGTGCTTCATCAGCTTTCCATTAACTGACTGAGAATCCGGCGGGCCTCCTAAGGTTCGATCGGTAAAACACTTGTATGTGGGGGCCCCCGGGAGTCGGGAAGTTCAGTATCGTCAAGCAGATAGCCGCCGAAAGCGGCTGGGGCTCCTCGACCTGCGGCTTTTGCTGCTGAACCCCATCGACCTGTGCGGTATTCCTTATCCCAACAGGGAGACCCGGCAGGCGGACTGGCTGGCTCCTTCCTTTCTGCCCCATGTGGAGTGCGACGGCGCTGCCGGTATCATCCTTTATGACGAGATCACCTCCGCCCCACGGGCCCCCTGTTCCAGGAAATCGAAAAACGTAATATCCACCCCTCGTTGATGGTCTTCCTTACCGACGGATACGCAATCCTGCCCGAGGACCCGCCCCGCTACCCCGTGCTCTGGGTCCTGACCGGAGAAGACAAACCCATTCCCCCCTACGGAAGCGTGGCCTGCATGTATTTAGATTAGGGTACCCCTCCCGCCTCAGGTGATTGCAGGAATAGTCGGGATTTTTATCCTTTCCCTGTTTACACGGCAAAGCTCGGGCTGTGCCCAATAATTCTAAACATAAGAGACACTCCTTTTGCATAAACAAAAGGATGTCTTTTTTTATTTATGCCATTACGCTTAACGAACAAAAAAACGTGCCAAAGGAAACGACCCCTTGCCACGAAGGGTGAGCTCAACAATACAAACTTGAATTCCCATCCGGCATGCTTTGCACAGTTACAAAGCATTTTCATATCGCCTGATAATGTTTTCTTAAAAAATCAGATATTTAATCCCGTTATAATATCAGATAACAGTTCAACACCTTTTTTGATTACAGCGGGTTCCAGATGCCCATATCCGATCAGCAACTTGCTTTGATGCCTGCCTTTTTCTATGCAATAGCTCTCTACTGGAGTAATATACAGTCCATTTTGCAGGCAGTAGTTTCTAAATCCCTCATCAAATCGCTTTCCAGGAAAATCGATGGCAACGTGCAACCCGGCAGAGTCTCCATATGCAATCCACTCGCTGCCAAAGGCTCCTTCCTGACTGGCAGACTGATTGTTTTTCTGCTCCGGTCTATTTATTCGTGGGACTGTGGCAGAAAATGATCCGGCTTTTAAGGCTCTCATTGAGGAAAACAGTCTTTGATGATAAATTGACGTTTAGTTTATGTCAACGTTTAGATAGATGTAGATCTGTAAACAATATGATTACCGCCAATTAAGGAATTTCCTTTCTTGGCGGTCTTATTATTAATAGAGTATTACATTTATTAAGATTGTATTAAATCTAAATAAACAATTAATTGTTTCATTGTAATGAGGAGTTCCAGCATGTATAATGAATGAAAACAATAACATATTTATTAATATTATAGAGATTAGAAGGTTATCTTAGAACCAGCTGATTATTAATGAAACCATCCTGCAATGATTAGAGAAAGAATTATAAACTAAAATTATTCGGCCCCTTCATATGAAAAGATTGATGCAGGTATGGTAAGGATATTACAACAGAAATAACGAAACCAGAAATGATCTTGAGGTTGAAAGTCATGTGGACTCAAGTGTGGGTCTATGTAATAATGTATGACTTTAGTATTGATATGGATTTCCTAACATCCGATGAATTAAATAAGTTCGAGATTAATGGTGAAAATGTGTAATTAAAAGGTGTCTGGCCTGATGCAAATATAAATAAAAAGGGGGTTTAGTTATGGAAGAAACGAAGAGTCCGGTAACTGTTCGTACAGGAAGAACCATCTCAGGTGGTGGTGCTTCAAACAAAGACTGGTGGCCAAACCAGCTGAACCTGAAAATTCTTCATCAGAACTCAGAATTGAGCAATCCTATGGGCAAGGACTTCAACTATGCTGAAGAATTCAAGAAACTTGACCTTGAAGCAGTTAAAAAAGACCTATATGCATTGATGACTGATTCACAGGACTGGTGGCCGGCTGATTACGGTCACTATGGACCGCTCTTTATCCGTATGGCCTGGCACAGCGCAGGAACCTATAGAATTGGAGACGGTCGCGGTGGTGCAGGAGATGGAACACAACGATTTGCTCCGCTGAATAGCTGGCCTGATAATGTAAATTTGGACAAGGCACGCCGGTTGCTATGGCCAATCAAGAAAAAATATGGAAGGCAGATCTCCTGGGCCGACCTCATGATCCTGGCTGGAAACTGCGCTTTGGAATCGATGGGAGTCAAGACATTTGGTTTTGCAGGTGGCCGTGAGGATGTTTGGGAACCTCAGGAAGATGTTTATTGGGGATCTGAAAGCGAGTGGCTTGGCGACAAGCGCTACTCAGGTGACCGGGAACTCGAGAACCCACTCGCTGCTGTACAGATGGGTCTGATCTACGTGAACCCGGAAGGCCCCAATGGCCAGCCGAGCGCACTTGCTTCCGGGCGTGATGTTCGGGAGACCTTCGCGCGTATGGGTATGAATGATGAGGAGACTGTTGCCCTTATTGCCGGTGGGCACACCTTCGGCAAATGCCACGGGGCCGGTCCTGCCTCCCATGTTGGTCCCGAACCCGAGGCTGCTGGAATCGAGGAGCAGGGACTTGGCTGGAAGAGCAGTTTTAAGAGCGGCAAGGGCGGAGATACAATCGGCAGTGGTATAGAGGGAGCCTGGAAGCCAAACCCGACAAAATGGGACATGGGCTATCTTAACACCCTGTTCAAATACGATTGGGATTTGGTTAAGAGTCCTGCCGGTGCCTGGCAGTGGATTCCGACAGACCCCGATGCGGCGAATACTGTAGAGGATGCCCACGATCCTGCCAAACGTCATGCACCGATGATGACTACCGCGGACCTCTCACTTAGGATGGACCCCATCTTTCGGCCAATTGCAGAGAGGTTTCGCGATAACCCGGAGGAATTCGCGGAGGCCTTTGCCCGTGCATGGTTCAAGTTGACTCACCGCGATATGGGCCCCCGTTCACGTTATCTCGGTCCGGAAGTTCCTGCGGAAGAACTGATTTGGCAGGACGCTGTACCAGTAGTTGATCACCAGTTGATTGATGAACAGGACATCACAGAGCTTAAAGGCAAAATTATCGCTTCGGGCCTTTCTGTATCCCAGTTGGCCGGTGTAGCCTGGGCTTCAGCCTCCACTTTCCGCGGCTCCGACAAGCGTGGCGGGGCCAACGGGGCCCGGATTCGCCTTGAGCCTCAGCGGAATTGGGAAGTCAACCAGCCGGACCGACTAAAAACCGTGCTGCAGGTGCTTGAAAAAATTCAGGCTGATTTTAACGGCGCACAGTCAGGCAATAAGAAGGTTTCCCTTGCCGATCTGATTGTACTGGGAGGATGTGCGGCTATTGAGCAGGCTGCAAGGAAAGCCGGGCATGATATATCTGTTCCATTTAAGCCGGGGCGAACAGATGCTTCCCAGGAGCAGACCAGCATAGAGTCATTCTCGGTGCTGGAACCTAAAGCAGATGGGTTCCGCAACTATCAGAAAGCTAAATATTCCGTATTGCCGGAGGAACTTCTGGTTGACCGCGCCCAGTTGCTGACATTGACTGCTCCGGAGATGACAGTTCTCCTTGGAGGCATGCGTGTATTGAATACCAATTATAACGGGTCTCAGCACGGTGTTTTCACCAAGAGGCCGGAAACGCTCACGAATGACTTCTTTGTCAACCTTCTGGACATGAGCACGGAGTGGAAACCGGCTTCCGAAGAGGGAGACGTTTTTGAAGGCCGCGATCGTGCGACTGGTGAACTCAAGTGGACCGGCACACGTGTCGATTTGATCTTTGGTTCAAACTCCCAGCTCCGGGCAATTGCAGAAATCTACGCTTGCGACGACTCTCAGGTTAAGTTCGTGCAGGATTTCGTAGCTGCATGGAATAAAGTGATGAATGCAGACCGTTTCGATCTTGTTTGATAAATCAATCTAATGATAAATCAGTTTTGTCGGTAAATAAGGGGCAGGGGCAGTGATCCTGCCCTTTATTACCTTATTGAAGCGAGGTAATGCTTTTCGCTGTAAGAGGTTGCAATATATGCATGCAGCCTTAATGACAATTCTGACAGTTTGATTCTTGTTATTTACTCTGCTCTGTTGTTTGCAGAGTCCATCACTGGAATGTCCTGGTAGGAGTAGGTGCAAATCACCATTTTATATATATAGTATCTTACATCCATTAATATGCATTTTTATTCTGTAAGAACGCTATAAAACCCGAAGCCTGCCGTCTAATCAGGCAGAAAAAAAGAAATTCCTGGCTTTACTGACCGATTTTTCTATCCCTGGCTGGAGATGGTTTGTTGCCTTTTACAATATATCGATGGGGCTAATAAATGTAATCAGAAATAAATATTTAACTCTACTCGTTGGCGGGTGTTAGAATCAAAAAGAGAGAATGGTTGTGACAAAATGTATTACACGGTTTTGAAGTGGTACACCTAAATTTTTATAGGTGGTGATGCGGAAGGTTTATCGGACTATTGACCTTGTCCAGTTTTGATAAACGTTAAGGTATCCCTGTTGTTAAACAGGGGATAATGTGAGTGGGGCCAGGTATTCACGTGAATTCAAGAACTTGTGGCCTGTGGAGTTCTGGATTGAAGAAGTAGCCACAATTACAGTGATGACCGGAGAACTGGGACTCGTCATACAACAGTTTGAGGGTGGCTCCCCTAGCACTGCCAACAAAGAAAAGGTAATGGCGTTATTTCCGAAAATATGCCGCCTTAACCCGGTGGTAAGCTAAAGCTTCCCGAAGGATTAGCGAGCCTGAAGGGGAAAACGCAAAATATAAAAAGCAACAAATTACTTAGCAGAAATCTTTAAAAAGGTTGTTTATAACTATTGATCCTGTTTTCGGGTTGTGGGGATGGTTGTTTTCAGTGGCTCACAACGGGCAAAAACTTGGAGTTATTTTCGTGTCTACAACTGCCGGTAAGGGCACTGTTGAGGAAGTAAGGCCAACAAAAGAAGCCATGCTGGAGAGACGGTTCTTGTTATTAAATAAAATGAATTTAGGAGGGTTATTAACATGGCAAAAGATATACCAAGCGGTCAGGCTAAATCATTTAGAAAAGGTGTTTCAGATTCATTATTGCAAGATAAAAAAGACTATGATGGTATCTTTTTACCATTTGATTTGCCCCATAAAGACGAGGCTGTAGAAGCTTACAAAAAAGGACGCCTGGAAGGGGACCAACTAAAGAAACAATCAGAAGAAGGCGAGCAAGGTGTTGCATACCGTAGAGGCATCTCAGATTCATTGTTGGACGAAAAAAAGGATTACGATGGCAAATATAAGCCCTTTGACCTGCCCAAATCTCAATTAGCCTCTTACAAAAAGGGTCGTGTAGAGGGAGATAAACTAAAGAAAGAAATTGAGGCAAGGGTACAGGATTAAAATGTAATGGGATAACCCCCTCACTTGGATAATACATTATGAGAAAGAAGATAATCATAACCGTTTTGCCAAAAGAGCGTTCCCTTGATACCTTTGACGATAGTATGGCAACAGCATGGCAACAGTATCAAGATAGAACCGTCGCTGGATAGGGGGTAACCTATAGATACCCCTTTTTCTTTTCCTCAATAGATCTGTCCTTACTCAAGTTAATACGCTAAAGCGCTGTATTGAATGGATTAGAAGCAAATAAGAAAGGCGAAGGAAAAAAATTGTATTGTGACAAGGAAATTCATTCTGCTTTTTGCTTCTCCTCCATTGAATTATGCGTTAGGCAACGGTTTAACAAGTACCATTTGATTTGATCCAATTGATGTATTGCGCCAATCCCTGAGCGTATTGCATTTTATAAACCGGCTCCGGAGTATAAATACTCCGGGCTTTTTTCTTTTTATGAACATCGCCCCTGAAAACCTACAATTTGTGGGTTGAAAGGGGCGTTTTAAATTGGATTTTTCCAAGCTCTTTCCGCATGTGAGTAAGCAAGTTTGAAAAGTGGTATTATTATCCAAAAAATTTTTTTGGATATAAAAAGGAATTATGTAGTTTCAGTAGAATAAGATCCAATAGTTTCTTTTATAATTAAAAATAATAAATCTGAGTTTCCATTGCCTGTGGTTATTAAACTATGGCAGGGAAGCCGGTAGGGTGTGCCGGGAAACCNNCTCCCAGTGCGGAAAGGATTTAGCGGGAATTCCAGGATGGCCGTCATGTCCTTACGCATGGCGGTTTTACTGTTTTATAACTGAAAAAATGACATAAATCTGAGTTTCCATTGCCTGTGGTTATAAAACTATGGCAGGGAGGCCGGTAGGGTGTGCCGGGAAACCGGTACGCCTCCCAGTGCGGAAAGGATTTAGCTGACTAAGTAAGCAGCCCGTTGTGACTAACTTGCTTTGCCGGCTTTTTTACTTTTAAATTAAATTTTTAAAGTTTGTTGTGGTGAATTTTTATTTGAAGAGTTGGACTGTTTTAGTCACAATAATATTTGTGCTAATTGCTTGCACCGGATGCCGGCAAAGGTCAACGTCCTTGCAGGATTTTTCAGGGGAAGAGTTTATCATGAACACCCTGGTTCGGGTCCATGTTATTTGTGAAGATGAAGAAAAAGGGAGGAAAGCCCTGAAACAAGCCTTTGATGTATTTAAAAAAATCGATCATTTGACGAACAGATTTCCCGAAAATAAACCGGTAGCTTTCTCACCGGGTGATGTACTAAAAATTAACGGCAGCGCCGGGCTCAAGCCCGTCCAGGTCAGTGCTGACACTATCAGAATCATCCAGCGTTCACAGTACTATGCCGGGTTAACCGGCGGCGCCTTTGATGTTTCCATTGGACCGGTAATGGACAGCTGGGGTTTTGGAAATAATCAGCAATATGTTCCTGCCGATGAGGAAATCGGCAGGGCGCTCAGTCTGGTGGACTACGGCAAAGTCGAAGTTGATCCGGGCAAGGCGACGGTATTTTTAACGGAACCGGGGATGAGTTTGGATCTGGGCGGAGTTGCCAAAGGCTATGCTATGGATGAAGCAGTTAAGGCTCTAAGGGAAGTAGGCATGAAACATGCTCTGATTAATGCCGGTGGATGTGTGTATGCCCTGGGGACCAGGCCGGACGGAGAGCCATGGCGTGTGGGCATCCAGGACCCCCGCAGCAGCGGGGACATTGTTGCCATATTATCTTTAAAGGATTCAGCAGCGGTGACATCAGGCGATTATCAGCGTTATTTTGAGCAGGAAGGTGTTCTTTACCACCACATAATAGATCCATCCACCGGGAAGCAGGCGAGGGAACTGATCCAGACAACAGTTGTTTCAGAATCTGCTACAGATGCGGATATTTTGTCTACAGCGCTGTTTGTCCTGGGGCCCCGGCGCGGAATGAGTTTCGTCGAGGATCTGCCGGGTACCGGGGCTGTCTTGATCGGGCCGGATAAAGTCGTATTGGCTACTGCTAATTTAAATAATCAGTTAACTTTCACCGGGGATGGCGGGTATCAAATTGCCAGAAATGTAACCCAAAAGAGGTGAGTTGGGACTAAACCTCTATAAATGATAATAAATACTAGTATGGCAATAGTGATTATTATCCCGAAGAATTCATTGCCGGTTTCAGCTTGCTTACCGGCAAATCCAGTCTGAGGGCCTGTGGTAACCGAAACCGGAACCGCCCGTTATATTTATACAGATAGAGGAGCATCATAGGATTGCAAATTTTACAGAAAATGCTCGATAAATTTTCAGTATTTGATTTAATCATTATTGCGATGATTTCTACCCTGGGCATTGCCAGTAAACCGGTTATAGTGCCCCTCAGTCATATTATCACCGGTCCGTTATTGATTCCCGGCGGTGTTGTGGCGGGTGGTTTTTATATGTTGTGGCTGGTACTCGGAGCGGGAATCGTCGGCAAACCGGGTACAGCAACTTTGATAGGGGTTGTGCAGGCCCTGATGGTCTTCGGAACGGGGGTTTTTGGCTCACACGGGGCTATGACTTTACTCAGTTACACTTTTCCCGGCTTTGCTGTGGATCTGCTGCTATTTTTAATCAGGCACCGGGTATGCTGTCCCCTGTGCGCCTTTCTGGCAGGTGTAGTTGCCAACGTCTCAGGCTCTGCCCTGGTCAATATAATTTATTTCCGGCTGCCTTTGATACCTTTAATACTATCTTTGGCCGTGGCGTCTTTATCTGGCGGCCTCGGCGGCCTTGTTGCTTTTAAAGTAGTACAACTGGTTAAAAAGAATAATTGTTTTAAAAATGTCTCAAGTTCAGATTCAAATCAGGAAAAAGAGCAGGAATTATAGTTTTTATTGAATTTTAAATGCACCCTATGCTTTTAATTAAAGCTTTATTCTGGGCGTGAACTGACAAAATTCTGCAGTACCGTTTGCGAACTTTGATTCCTTTTAAAAAGCTTGTTTGATGCAATTTAAAATAAGGCCTGATTTCCCTGCTCTGGAAACAGACATTTTTAGACATAATTGTTTTTGTGCAAAGGGGTGTAATCGGATGAAAAAGTTTTCTGTGTTCTTGATGACTGTCTTGAGCTTGTTTCTGCTGGTCGGGTTCCTTGGCCTGACGGTGCCCGCAGCCGCCCTGGCCGAAACACCGGCGCTGACGATCACTGGAAACGGTGTAACGAATACCCAGGAGTTTACCCTGCCCCAGCTTGAAGCAATGGAGCAGTACCAGCATGTGTACAGTACCATTAACACCTGGCCCACCAAGAAATGGTGTGTGGGAAAAGGCGTTAAGTTAAGGGACCTGCTGAATTTGGCAGGGCTCGAGGAAGACGCCAAAGTGCTTAAATTCATAGCTAAAGACGGTTTCGTGGTGACGCTTACAGTTGAAGAATTATTAAACAGTCCCCGTTATTATTTTCCTCACTTAATGGACAATCATCCCGACGACGGCAGCATTCCCGGCTCTTCGGAAGGCGCCGAGGCGGTAGAGCCAATCCTGGCCCTGGTCAGTGTGGAAGGCAGCGATAATCCTGCCCAGATGGACTCCCTGAGTTCCTTGAGGCTGATTTTTGGGCAGCGGGCGGTTACCGAGCAAACCTGCAGCTTATTTGCCAAGTATGTCAATCAAATCGTGGTATTGACAACTGAGCCGGAAAAATGGGATAACCCGCAGGCGAATCCAGAAGGCGGGATCGTACCCGCGGGTACCATGGTGGAATTGAGCAACGCCCGGATGGATGAAGATAAGATCTATTACACGACGGACGGCAGCACCCCGGATCTTAACAGTCCCATTTACAACTGGATCGCCAGCCGCTGGTGGTCTACCCGCCAGGATGATTTGTACAGGATTAACCACCCGATTGAAATCACCGGGGATACAATCATCAAAGCAGTCACCATCGGTCCAGGCAAGAAGAATAGTGATGTGGTAACCTTCACCTATCAGGTGTCCGTTTTACCTCCTCCGCAGCTGCGGGCTGATCTTACTGATAATGCAGTGGGCAGCGCAATCGAGCTGACCTTTGAAGACGATGCGGCTTGGCGGGCGGCAATTACCGGTGTCAGTGTG
Organism: Pelotomaculum sp. UBA1371; assembly: GCA_002305915.1. GTDB lineage: Bacteria > Bacillota > Desulfotomaculia > Desulfotomaculales > Pelotomaculaceae > DTU098. Next base: position 10,646 of record DBRJ01000052.1, read on the forward strand.
AACGGATCCCCGTTGGCTGCTGCTGATTATCTTGTGGAGGCTGGCAAACTGACCATCAAGGCGGGTGTGATCAGAAACCCCGGAGATTACAATATAACGGTTCAGGCCACCGGTTACAGGGAAGCCGGGGTGCTTCAGACAATCCTGCCGGGTTTGAAGATACCACCGGAACTGACGGCTGACACCGTAGATAACATAGTCGGCAAGGCAATTGAGCTGACCTTTGAGGACGACGCGGCCTGGCGGGCGGCAATCACCGGGGTAAGCGTAGACGGTGAGGTGTTGGACGCCGGGAAGTATTCCCTGGAGACCAGCATAATTATCATCAATGCAGATGTTTTCAAAAAAGCCGGGGATTACATTATCGCGGTCCAGGCAACCGGGTATCTGGACACCGTAGTGACCCAAACAATCAGGGGCAATGGAGGTACGACCGACCCCGGGGGAGACGTGGTGCTGACCATAACGGGGGACGGGGTGAACACTCCCAAAACCTTTACCCTGGCCCAGCTTCAGGGCATGGAACAATATCAGCACGTTTACAGTGCTATCAACACCTGGCCCAGCAAGAAATGGTACGTGGGTAAAGGGGTTCGGTTGAGAGAACTGCTCAATTCAGCTGGGCTAAAAGGGAGCGCCAAACAGATTAAATTTACTTCCCGCGACGGCTACACAGTGACGTTGACGGTGCAGGAGCTGCTCGGGGACAAACGTTATTACTTCCCCCAATTAAAGGCCAATGATCCCAATTTCGGTCATATACCCGGTTCTCCCCTAGGAGCGGAAGAAGTAGAACCTGTTCTCGCCCTTGTTAGTGCCGAAGGTACTGACAATCCTGCCTTTATGAATGACATGGATGCCCTGCTGTTGATGCTCGGACAGCGGGCGGTAACCGAGCAAAACGGTCATTTGTTTACTAAGTATGTAGAAAAAATTGAAGTACTAACTGCCGACCCGGGAACATGGGATAAGCCGAAAGCCGAGCCTGGAAGCGGCAGCGTGTCCGCAGGGACCCTGGTAAAACTGAGCAATAACAACAACGACGCTGATAAGATTCACTACACCACGGACGGCAGCGCTCCGACCATGGAAAGTCCTATGTATAACTGGATTGCCAGTAGGTGGTGGACGTCGCGTGCGGATGAATTGGACAGCATTAACCAGCCTATAGAAATAAAAAAGAACACAACAATTAAAGCAATTACAATCGGCCCGGGTAAAAAGAACAGCGATATCGCCACCTTTACCTACACAGTTACAGGTGGAACTGTGGACATAAGCGACAGGATCTCACCCTTCACAGGCGGTACGATTAGTCTTGGCAAAGAAGCCGTTATCGAAATACCGGCCGGGGCACTGGCCGGAATCGCCGCGGTGGAAGTAAAAATAGAAAAAGTGACCACGCCTCCCGCAGCACCCGAGGGTTTTAAGCTGGCCGGCGGAGTCT
>DBRJ01000048.1:0-10843 GCA_002305915.1 Pelotomaculum sp. UBA1371
TGAAACTGACGGCAACGCCTTTCCTCAGGTCATTGAGGCGAGGCTGGAAGTCTTCTGCATTCAGGTGGAAAGGGTCCACCGTCGGATCCTGGAGCTTAAAGGCAGTTCCTCCAAAGGGTATCTGGACGCTATTTCAAGCGCCCTCCGGTAAGGTGAGCGTTTCTTTAAAACCCCGGCTTATTTTTCCTGTAGCGGCAATGTAAATGTGGAACCGGCCGGCGCAAACCGGAAGCGGGAACCGAAAAGGGAAGCCAGACGGGCTATTACGGATAGTCCGGTACAGTGATTGGCGGCCAGCAAACGGAAGTCCAGGTCTTGCAGAAAGGCAAAAACGGCTTCCTGCTGAGAGGGGGGAACCGGCCCCAGGTGGGTGCCTCCGATGATAGCGTAAATCTGTCTGATGCCGGTTGTTTTTCTGGCGTGTTTGACTATGTTTACCAGGCCGGCGTGGGCGCAGCCAAGGATAATCACGAGTCCCTCCGGTATGACGCAGTAAAGGCTCAGATCATCGAGAAGCGGGTCGGGAGAGATCTTCTTACCGTTTTCCAGGCAGTACAGTTTATTGTCCGTCTTCTCAAAGGAAGTTTCCCGGGGTATTTCACCGCTTACCCAGATTCCCGGCATTATCTCCCGGGGCTCCCTGGTAAAAACGAAATCAGCCCCGGAGCTTTCCAGTTCCTCCCTGCAAAAGGGGACTCCAATATAACGGGGCCTGTCCGCAGCATAATGGGAGGTAAATAAAGCGGGGTGGGCATATACAGGCAGCCTGCCCCGGTGGCGCAGAAAAGCCCTCAGACCCCCTGTATGGTCGTAGTGGCCGTGGCTCAGGACCAGGGTTTCCACCTGCTTCAGGTCAAGACCCAGAGCAGACGCGTTGGACAGCAGGTTGCCCTGCTCCCCTGTATCAAATAGAATTTTCCTGCCGTTTTTTTCAATATATAGAGAGAGGCCCCACTCTCCGACCAGGTTTTCGGGTGTTCCTACGGTGTTTTCACATACTACAGTCACTTTGAGCATAGGCTGTTAACCTCCCAAATTGTCTTTGAAGGCAAATAGCGAGTTTGCATCCGGGTAAAAAGCTGGCATTTGCTTTGATATGCAAAAAGGCGCCACGGGGTACGCTGCCCGGGGCCCAGGGCCGTTAAATGCTGCAGTGCACGCACGTTTTAAAGGGCGCATTTCCTTCATATATTACAATTATTTTGTAGTGTTTGCAAGTTATGGAGCATTAAAGGAAAAAAGAGACTTTTGGTGGAACAATTGATTGGGGGGATGAAAAATGGATGAAATGTTATTTAAGCGCCTTTTGCTGGCATGGGAAGATGATGAAAACATTGATGAACTGATCCGGATGGGTTATTTTAAAAAAATGAACGGAAGAATCCTGCAGACAGAACTCTGCCGGGAAGAACTGGGCCGTTTTATCGACGCTAAAAAGGCGTTGGTATACGAAGCCGTTAAAGAACTGGGGAGTGCTGAAAATATGGAAAGGGTTATGGAAATAGCCGGAATCAAAGATTTTATTACTTTTGTCTTTGTTGCCGAAGAATTGGTGGAAGAAGGTAAGTTTGTCAAGGATAAAGTAAAGAACGTAGTTCTCAAGGCAGGATCTTGATTGATTGTTTTCTTAAGGTGTGCCGGGTGTTTTTACATTATGATATGGGATTACTCCGGGGTCTGTTGGGAGCTTGCTTTTACCGGTAACAGCATGAAAATGTTAATCCATTGTTATCATAGTAAAAACCAATGTGCGGGGTGAAAGATATTTTGAACAGGCAGGAAATAACGCGCAGAATAGAGATGTTTTTGGAGCCCCAAAATCTGGAGGCACTGCTGGTGGATTTGCTCCTCTCCCTGGTGGTTCTGGCTGTCACATACATCCTGATTAAAACTCTGAACCGTATCTTGAGCAGGCTGCTGCAGGAAGGCAGCCGGGAGCAGACAGAAGGAGACGAAGCCGCGGCGGAAAAGGCTATGCTGTCCGACAGTTTAATTGGCTCGGTACGGATTCTGCTTCAAACACTGCTTCTTTACGGTGGTTATTTTTTAGCAGCCATTATTATACTGCAAATTTTCAATGTGAGTATTATCTCGGCCGACGACTTGAAGTCCATCGGAACAAAGGTATTTAAAATTATCGGCGTTCTGGTGGGGGCAAAGCTGCTCATCAATTTCGGCCGGCTGGCTGTCAAGCAGGTTTTTGAGCGGCACCGGATCAAAGATCACTTCTCAGAAAGCCGCCGGGCGGAAACTCTGGAGGCGCTGCTGCGCAGCCTCCTGACCTATGTGGTGTTTTTTCTGGCCGGCGTTACGATTCTTCAGATCTTCAATGTCAACACCGGCGCCATCCTGGCCAGCGCGGGGATCCTGGGCTTAGCTATTGGTTTCGGTGCCCAGAGCCTGGTCAAGGATGTCATCAGCGGCTTTTTTATCATTTTTGAGGACCAGTTCAGCGTAGGTGACTACGTGATAGTTGAAGGTGTGGAGGGCACGGTTGAGGAAATCGGCCTGCGAACCTGCAAGGTTCGCCGCTGGACAGGCCAGTTGGAGGTTCTGCCCAACGGAAGTATTACCCGGGTAACCAACTACAACCGGGGGCAAATGCTGGCTCTGGTGATCATTAGGATTGCTTACGAGGAAGACATCGACAGGGCCATCGCCGTTTTGCAGCAGGAGGGTGAGGCTGCCTACAGGGAAATGGAGGCCATTCTTGCTCCGCCCAATGTGGAAGGGATCATTGAACTGGCTGATTCCTCAGTCAACATCCGCATAACTACCCCTGCCGTGCCGGCAAAATACTGGGCTGTGGAACGCGAGCTGCGCCGCCGGTTTAAAAATGCCCTGGACCGGGCCGGTATTGAGATCCCTTACCCGAGGCGGGTTCTTTACCAGCGGGAAGAAGAGCCTCAAATAATTAAAGAGCAGCAAAAAGAGGATAATAAAAAAAACACGGATAAGCCGATATCCGTTGCGGAGACCGCAGAAATTCCGGATTGTCGGCAACCGGGGATTTAAAGAGAAGGGGGCAGCAACTTATGAAAACTCATACGAAATACCTCTGGTTCAACACTTCCAAGCGCCGCGAATACATAAACATAACCGGGGAAGTTGAAGGGGCCTTACAGGAGAGCGGAATCCGGGAAGGGATGATCCTGGTTTCAGCGATGCACATCACGGCCGGAGTTTACGTGAATGACGATGAACCAGGCATCATCCAGGACATCGATGAAATGCTGGACCGGCTGGCTCCCTTCGGCAAGGTGTACCTCCATCACCGGACTGGAGAGGATAATGGGGACGCTCACTTAAAAAGCCTGCTTGTCCATCATCAGGTAATCATACCCGTGACAAAGGGCAAGCTGGATTTCGGCCCCTGGCAGCAGGTTTACTACGCTGAGTTCGATGGCCAGAGGAGAAAAAGGGTTGTTATTAAGGTGATGGGTGATTAGAACCAACAAGATTAACCAACGGCTGGTTGGTCGCCGGCTTCAGAGATAACGTCAAAAATTTCTTTGCGAAAACATATTCAATTCAGATTAATGTAGAGGATTAAGTGGTGTTTATTGAATTTACATAGACGCGGCCTTTTTTTACACAATTAGCCATAATTCTGTTTTTCTCTTTGTTTCAGCAAAATAGCCTTAAGGTTTTAAGATGAACCATTTTAGGGAGAGGGGTAGCATGGTTCAGAGTAACGAAATTGTCCGGATCAGGATGAAGGCGGATATACAGATTTTGCCGGCGCTGCTGGCATTTATATACGGGTAGTGAGTCACCACCTGAGGCAGTTCAATAATCAGCGAATTGACTGTATTTATATCGACATTCCTCATGGAAACCAGTATACTTCCTTATATTAGCAAGAATTAAGAAGACCGGGGCTTTTTCTTCTCGGGGTTATTCACGGGTGTACGGAGGAAGGTGATATTCTAAGACTGCAAAAACGAAACAACTTCACTATCGTTCCGGAAGATCCCTGTACCGAATCCGGTTTTGCCGGGGAACTGTACCGTATGTCATCAGTGAGAAAGACAGGATTGAGGCTTCCAGCCAGGCCAAACTCATGCTCTAACGGGAAGTTTTTTTTATAAAGCGGTGTAGGTCATCCGGATTTTAGGAAGTGGTCCGGTCCGGTTGATTGGTAATATGCATAAATATTTTTAAAGGCGGGGTTGTTCATTGGCGGGTGAAATTGTCAATACGTTAATTTCATTGATTAAAAGCATGTGCGTTGTCGTGGTGGTTGCCTATTTAATGACCCGCTCCAAGTTCTATCGGGAAATATTGAATAAAAAATTAACATTTGATAATCTTACATGCTTAATCATGGCCTGTGGTTTGTTTTCAATCTACGGTACTCTGAGCGGCATCAATATTGTCGGAGCATATGCCAATATCAGGGATCTCGGACCCGCCATCGCCGGGTTGGTGGGAGGACCCGTGGCCGGCTTGGGGGCGGCCCTGATTGGAGCCATCCACCGGTATTCTCTCGGCGGTGTAACCGCCTTGCCCTGCGCACTTTCCACAATAATCGCCGGGCTGGCCGCGGGAGCAATATATAAGTTAAAAAAAGGTGAATTCATTGGTGTTCAAGGTGCGGTCTTATTTGCCTTCTTTATAGAGTCCCTGCATATGGGCTTGACTTTGCTGCTGGGCCGCCCTTACGACCAGGCCCTGATTGTTGTCAAACAGGTGGCCCTGCCCATGATTCTGGCCAATACTCTGGGTATGTCCATTTTTGCCTTTATCATCGTCAACCTGATCAAGGAGCGCACTACGGAAGCTGAAAAGGAAATGATTGAGAGCGAACTTAAAGTGGCCCGGGAAATCCAGATGAGCATAGTGCCCAAGATGTTCCCCCCTTTCCCGGATAGAACCGAATTTGACATTTATGCCATCCTGGAGCCGGCCAAGGAAGTGGGCGGGGATTTTTACGATTTTTTCTTCCTGGATGATGACCACCTGTGCCTGACAATCGGCGACGTTTCCGGCAAAGGTGTGCCTGCCTCGCTGTTTATGGCAGTTACCAAGACACTGATCAAGGCCGAGGCAAGCCGGGCATCTGAACCGGATCAAATTCTAAGCATTGTGAACGATAAACTCTGCCTTGATAACGATTCCGGGATGTTTGTTACGGTTTTTCTGGGTGTTTTAAATGTCCGCAGCGGTGTCTTTAATTACAGCAACGGCGGTCACAATCCCCCCTATTTTGTACGGAGCGGGGGCGATGTTGAACCCCTGCCAAAAACTGAAGGCATAGCCCTTGGCGTCATGGAAGAAATACCCTACGGCAGGAATACAATCAAAATCAGGACTGGAGATACCCTGCTCCTTTATACGGACGGAGTGACTGAAGCCGCCGACAAAGATTACAAATTATTCGATGAGGAGCGGCTGGAAGAAGTTTTGCGGCATGCCGGCAGTGATGAACCCAAAAATCTGGGCCTTCATCTTTTGGACGAAATAAGGAAATTTGCAAACGGTGCCGAACAGTCGGACGACATTACAATTTTGGCCTTGAAATATCTTTTGGAAAGCAGGGATATGTCAATGCAGGTAAAGAACGACCTTTCCGAAATAGAATCAATATGCAGAAATGTTGAAGAGTTCGGTGAAACTCATCAGATTCCCCCTGATGTTATTTTCAATCTAAACCTGTCCCTTGAGGAGATCTTTGTAAATATTGTCTCTTATGGCTATGAAGATAAAAATGAACATTTCGTAAAAATCAGTATGTCACTTGTGGATGATGAGCTGATAGTTGAAGTTGAAGACGACGGGCGCCAGTTCAACCCGCTGGAAATGCCCGAACCGGACCTTGAACAGACGCTTGAGGAGAGGGCTGTCGGCGGACTGGGTATTCACCTCGTCCGTAATCTTATGGATGAACTGGATTACAAGCGAACAGATGGCAGGAACATCTTGATCATGAAGAAAAAAATAAATCAAACAGGGTAAAACCCCACATAAAGACAATAATGGAGGTGTTTTAATGCAGATTACTGAAAACAAAAGAGGTGCTGTAACAGTTCTTGAATTGGATGGTCGCCTTGACACGGTAACTTCGGCAGATCTGAATAAAAAGATCATGTCACTGCTGAGCAATGGGGAAAAATATTTTGTTCTTGATTTAGCCCGGCTGACCTATGTAAGCAGTGCGGGACTCCGGGTACTGCTCATGGGCGCCAAAAAATCAGCAGGCGCCGGTGGAAGAATGGTTCTCGCCAACCTCAGGGATATGGTCCAGGAAGTCTTTGACATTGCCGGTTTTACCAATATATTTTCCATCTATACCTCCCAGGATGAGGCGATCAGTTCCTTTTAGCTCAGTTAACCNNCTCCTTCAGGAGCCAAGAAGTTCCAGCAGGTTTTGAGCCAGAATTTTTTTCAATTCTTTACCGGAAAAGGCGCGTTCAAGCTTGTAGCGCTCGTAAGAGGGGTCTCCAAATGGATAGTCGCTGCCGAAGAGAATCCGGCTTACGCCGTAATCTCCGGCGAAGTCAATAATTTCCTCCTCCCCGGCCAGGGCAGTGTCTACGTATACCGCAGGGTTTTCAAAAAGACCGGCCTGCTTCAGGCGGTAATATCCTCCGTTTAAACCGCCCATATGCGGGATGATAATAACCGTACGCCTGTCAATCCGCTCGGCCAGTTTGAGGGTATGGTGAAATTCCTCCTCGAGGACAACCGGAAGCTGCAGGCTGCAGACAGTTTCAATAAAATTTTCGCATTCTTTCGTGCCGTACAGGTATTCCGGTTCACCCGGGTGGCGGTGCCACTTAATGCCCGTAAAACAATCCCCTGGCGGGGCAAAATCATTCCAGACAAACCAGTAGACAAAAATTTGCCCGGAGATCAGCGATTCAAGGTAGTTATGTACCCTCTGCCGGGACTCACGATAGTACTGGCTGTCAATAAATTTCCGGTTGTAGCGATCATAAATTTCTTCAACCGGAGAAAAAAGGACACCCCCGGCAATTTTACCCTCTTCCCAAAGAGAGTGCAGCATTATGAAAGGTAGGGTTAGTCCGCAGTGAGCGTGGGAATCGAGTGCCAGCACCATGGTCAGCCTCCTTGCATCAATTCTGCAATTCAAGATCAGCCTGTTTTAAGGGATGCTTTATTACTAGTATCATATACGTTTTAAGGTTTGTCTATTGAGGTTATAGATGTTTTTGTTCGTTCTAAATCCCGTCCAATTCTTCTTTGGGAGGTATCTGGATCACCAGGCCTCTGATTAAATCTTCCTTTTTCATTTTGTTGTAATCAATCAATTTGTGGTAATAGGTCCCGTCTTTATAAAACCTCTGACAAATATCCCACCAGGTATCTCCCGGCACTACGGTATAGGCTGTGGATTCTGATGTGGCGCTATTGGAAGAAGTATACAGATGGTCTTGTTCATTTGCCCTCGTCTGTCCGGCAGTTGCAGGAGATCCGGCACTTTCCTGTTCTAAAAGGAGGGGGTTGGCTTCCGATTGAGCAATCCTTTGTTCGTAAGCTGCAAGTTGATCGCTGAGCTCTACCATTTTGCGGTCAAGGGAATGATAAAGCCAGCCGAAAAGCGAAAACAAAACCAGGCTCAGGACAATGTAAAAAAAAATAATATAACCAATGGGGTCAACCGTATTCTTTCGCCCGGTCCGGCGTTGCATGACCGGCAGATTCTGTGAATCGGCCGGCCTGTAACTGATTTTTTCAGCGTTATGCCCTGGATTAAATTGAATCGATTTGTTATTACCGTCTCTCATACAGCTCACCTTCCCCGGGATTTATATTAATACTTAAATTACTGCCTGCAGGTCATTATATCTATAGAATTTCGTTAGATACCAGAAATACCCTTTAAAGAATAAAAAAAATTGTAATTTTCCCGAGGAAAATGTAATTGAAATGAATTATGATTTGGAAGGAATTGGGACGAGGAATCTCGAAAGCTATTATACTTAAAATGTTAACAAAAGGGGTCAGGTTAAAATGGGGGATTTGATGCGTATTACAAAAACCAGTGCAGATATCTTGAACAAAGAGGAGAATAATGAAACAGCTGAGGCTGGAACGTTTCACTCCCGGGCTTTGGTTCCCACTGTGGATATCTATACAGCGAGAGTTTTTTTTAATTTTACCCAAAAAATTGTTGAAGAAACAGTAGACCGACGCGTGTCCCTGCTTGAAGAGAAGATCATGGAGAGGGATCGGGAAGTAATGAGATCCATCCGCAAATTGCAGGCCAGGCTGCTGATGCAGCAACAAAATAAAGCTGCTGCAGCGTTGCCGTGGTGGAGGAAATTGTTTAACCGGGGGGGTGAAAACAGGTTGAAGTAATTCCCCTGTTTTTGGGTTGTTGCCTGCAACTGGAGCTGCTTTGTTCAAAAAAAATGAGCACTCCGGTAGGCGCTCTTTTAGGTGGATGAATCATTCCTACAACACCGGATTCAAATGAGATATACCCCCACACAACACATGCAAGAGCCAGTTTAAATAAAACGGCCCGGCAAATTGACCGTTTCCCGACTCATTTACATTATTCAACTTTTTCCTCAAAAATCCTTCCTGTGGCTTAGTTTTTTGTATATTTCATTAAAAGCCGCACATGGACCCGGGCCGTTGGTTTGAATATCTTATTTCGTGCGTAAGCAGTAAAAAGTGGTACTTATTCTTAGCATGGTTCGGTATAGAACGAGAATGGAGTGGCTGAAAAGTTGTATTTTTTTCATTTGATTCAACTGCTTGGTAAGATTTTATCATTTCATTGTTTTCGCGATCCGGAACATGACAGTGCTAAAGGTAATCCAGGCCGACTGTGGGGCAGTATTGGACCCGGCCAGGCATGCGGCTATTGATATCGATTCATCCTTTACGCAGTATTTACCTGCTGTCCTGGTCCCGGGCGGCGCTGTTCACTTAACGGGAAAAGGTTATGGGATTTGGCCCGGGGCAACAATATGATATAATGAACGCCGCTCCAATTTCCGCCGGTCTTCCAAGGAGCTCCCAAAGTTCCTTCGGAGAAAGGCGGCTTTTTCTATATCAGTTTACGTAAAGAAGGAAATCTTAATTTTGCATCAAATCTTGTTATAGTTGTGATAAATTGGCCTTCAATATTTAACGCCGTTTAAGGAAACCATGTAGATAACCGCTAGCTTACTTTCTGACACCGGGGTGGGAGCTTTTAATGAAAAACAAGGGGCCTATGTTCCTCCAGGATCTCAAAAAAAACCGCCTGCAGATTACACCGGTCCAATTAATTGTCCTCGGGTATCTTATCTTTGCTGTTCTGGGGACATTTTTGCTGAGCCTGCCTTTCTCCCTTCGCCCGGGGGTCCGGCTCAGTTTTATTGACGCCCTTTTTACTGCAACCAGCGCCATCAGTGTAACCGGCCTTACCGTAGTTAACACGCCCGAAACCTTTAGTTTTGCGGGTAAAATTTTTCTGGCTTTTTTGTTTCAAATCGGGGGCCTCGGAATAATGACCCTGGGTACTTTGGTTTATGTCCTGAGGGGCAGCCAGGTGAGCCTCCGGGAACGGCTAATGATCAGGGCGGACCAGAACCAGACGGAACTCCAGGGGATGGTTATGCTGATGTTGTTCATTTTCAAAGTGGCCATTGCCTTTGAAATCTTAGGCGCTCTGGTCCTGACCCTTCATTTTTGGCAGGGTTACCAGATCCCTCTGACAGAAGCCCTGGGTCTGGGCATTTTTCACGGCATCTCGGGATTTACCAATGCCGGTTTTGATTTGTTTGGGGACAGCCTGTGGGGCTTCAGGCAGGACTATCTGGTCCAGGGTGTGATCGGCATCTTGCTTCTGGCCGGCTCCATTGGGTTTCCGGTGATCCTGGAGGTTTACTCTTACCTGGTTTCCCGGCGCAAAGGAAGAAAATATAAGTTTTCCCTGTACACCAAGATTACTACCATCACTTTTGCTATTTTACTGGCAGGGGGTTTTTTAGCGGTGCTTTTGGCTGAATTGCCTGCTTCCCTGGCGGGACTCCCCTGGCATCAGAAGTTCGCTGTTGCTTTTTTTCAGTCTCTGACGACACGAAGCGGCGGCTTCAGCACGGTGGACGTCAGTGTCTTACAAGGCGCGACCCTTTTGCTACTCTGCCTTTTGATGTTCATCGGGGCCTCTCCCAGCAGTTGCGGCGGCGGGATCCGGACCACCACCTTTGCCGTGCTGGCCTTGAGCGTGGCAGGCGCTTTGCGGGGCCGGACCCAGATCAAAGTGTTTCGTCGGGAGCTTTATCAGGATGATGTTATGAGGGCTTTCATCGTGTTCTTTGTAGCCGCCATGCTGGTATCAGGGGCGGTTATCCTGCTTCAGGCTATGGAGCCCTTTCTGTTGAAGGAGATTCTTTTTGAAGTCTGCTCCGCTTTCGGCACCACCGGCCTTTCCATGGGAATTACAGAAAAACTGAGCTCTTCAGGTAAAGCTGTGATTATTTTTCTCATGTTTATCGGGCGCATTGGGATTGTCTCCTTACTGTTGTTGTTCCAGCAGCGACGTCCCGCAGACGGCTACCATTTTGTCAAAGAGCATATTATTATCGGTCAATGATTGGCAGGCGCCTGCTAATTATTCTATGCTTGCTGTGATGAACTATAATATGAGTTTCGCAGGAGCATTTCAGCTGACGTGGCTGGGGATGTATTCGCAGTCGGCCAACAGGCCTGAATTCTTTTTAGTATTAAAATAGGGTTGAAAACAAAATAATAAATCGGCGCAGCCCGGCTAATACTAACGGCCGGGTTGGTGCTTTTCTTAACAGGTTTAAACAGATCATGTATAATATAAAAAGAATAAATAAATGCTCCAGGAATACTGTCTTTCGATGATTACCGT
>DBRJ01000048.1:10872-11724 GCA_002305915.1 Pelotomaculum sp. UBA1371
TCATGGTTTTTATACGCCCGGCCGTTTTTGCCTGGTCACGGTAATTGCCGTCCGGCATAGGCTTATGGTTATAAAGGGAAGGTGAGCTGCAGTGAGTATACCTTTTCAGGACTATTATGAAATTCTGGGTGTCGACAGGAAGGCCAGTGATAAAGAAATCAAGTCTGCTTACCGGAAGCTGGCCCGCAAGTGGCATCCGGACCTTCACTCCGGAAAAGACAAGGAAAAAGCAGAAGAAAAAATAAAGCAAATTAACGAGGCTTACGAAGTCCTGAGCGATAAAGAAAAGAGAGAGAAATATGACCGCCTGGGCGCCAACTGGCGGGCGGGTGAAGATTTTTACCCACCGCCGGATATGGGGGATTTTCACTTTTATACCGGGACGGACACAACAGGGAGCGGCTTCAGTGACTTTTTTGAAGCTATTTTTGGAGGCGGCTTTGGCCGCAGGGCCCGTGCGTCCCGCCAGCGTGGTGCGGTGCGGGGACAGGATGTGGAATATGAACTGGAATTGACCCTGGAGGAAGCTTACAGAGGTGGCGAAAAAACTTTGCAGGTGTCAAGCAAAGAAGTGTGTCATGCCTGCGCCGGGACCGGGTTTGAGGGGAGGTCTTTTTGCCCGCGCTGCGGCGGGACCGGTGTTACATCCAGTATGAAAAACCTGGCCGTAAAGATTCCGGCGGGTGTAATTGACGGCAGCAAAATCCGCCTGAAAGGACAGGGCGGGGAAGGGTTTGACGGGGGTGAGCGGGGTGACCTGTATTTAAAGGTGCGCATTCTCCCTCACAGGACCTACAAGATCCTGGGCAGCGATTTGGAAGTTGAAATTACCCTGCGACCTGAACAGGCAGT
>DBRJ01000048.1:11766-20102 GCA_002305915.1 Pelotomaculum sp. UBA1371
ACCGGGGGGACCGCGGTGATCAATACGTGCTGACTAAAATTGATATACCCGAACATATTACAGCAGAGGAAGAGCGGCTCTATAAACAGTTGGCAGCATCTAAGAAAGGGGTGTGAAGGTGTTGGAAAAAAAATATTACATTCAAATCTATCGCCATACCCTTCCCACCGCTGAGGACAGTGAATGGGTGGAACTGGAAAGCCTGGAGATCCACCCGGACATTGTGCAGCAGCTGGTTGAATGGGGCATCGTGGAAATACGGGGCAGCCATGTCCACTTTCGCCAGGCGGTTCGCTTGCAGAAATTGATGCGTCTGCGCCGTAAGCTTGGGGTTAACCTGCCCGGAGCGGCTATTATCGTTGATTTGCTCGAGCGGATCGAAACACTGCAGGATGAAATAGACCGGCTAAAAAAACGCTAGATGTGCCCCGCAGATATGCGTCTGCATTATTTGATGCGAAAGTTCGAAGACGAAGACTTAAACCATTAAGACGTACTGGGTTCTTTATATGTTTTTTACAGGAGGTTTTTTGATGAAGTATATGGTTCCACTGGAAGAAGCGCAGCAACTTTTATTGCAGCATGTAAAACCCCTGGAGCCGGTGGAGCTGGACCTATTACAGGCGCTTGGGATGGTACTTGCTGAAGATGTTCCGGCACCGGAGCCGGTCCCTCCGTTTACACGCTCCCGCCTGGACGGGTTTGCGCTTAAATCCGGTGATACTGACGGGTCCTCTTCTGAAAGACCCGTCAGTCTGCTTATAACCCGGTCGCTTAAGGCCGGCCAGCTTGCTTCAACCGGTGTGGAACCGGGTACAGCCATGGCTATTGTTACCGGGGCGCCAGTACCGCCGGGTGCGGACTGTGTGGTTCCTTTCGAAGATGTTCGCCGGGAAGGGGGATGTGTTGTCCTTTCTTCACCCCTGAGGCCCGGCCAGGGCATTGTACCTGCCGGCGGGGACGTAGCTGCCGGGGATCGCGTTATGCCTAAGGGTACGGTGGTCGGCGCACCGGCCACAGGGGTACTGGCGGCGCTGGGTCTCAGCCGGATTAAGGTGCACCGGAAGCCCCGGGTTGCCGTCTTTGCAACGGGTGACGAGCTTCAGTCTCCTGGAAAGCCCCTGGGCAACGGGAAAATATACAACAGTAACCTCTATACTATGGCTGCCCTGGTGTCGGAAGCCGGCGGGGAGGCCGTCCTGCTTGAAACCGTACCCGACGAGGAAGATCTTATTTGCAGGCAATACAATTATGGGCTGTCAGTTGCCGACCTAGTGCTGTCCACCGGCGGGGCGGCCGCGGGTGAGCGGGATCTGGCTTCCGCTGCAATGCGGCGTTGTGGCGCCCAGCTGCTTTTCAGGCATATGGAGCTAACACCCGGCAAATATATTGTTTGTGGGGAGAAAAACGGCCGCCTCTTGTTGGGACTTTCGGGAAAGCCTGCTTCCGCCGTAGCCGCCTTTACCCTGCTGGCACGGCCCGTGCTGCGGCGTATGGGCGGGTATAGAGAGATCTTTTTACCCAGGGTTGAAGCGACCCTGGTGGAGAATATCCAGGGAGGATTGGCTGGCCGGAGTTTAGTCCGGGCTGAGGTTCGGTGGCAGGATGAATGTCTGGTGCGTCCTGCTCCAAGGGGCGCCGGCAGCCTTCTTACACTTATGACGGGAAATGCGTTCATTGACCTCCCCGGCGGTTGCGCCCCCCTTGGTCCGGGCGCTAAGGTACAGGTGATTCTGCTGGTGTAATTGCATAATATATCAATCTGACGAGAACACCTGTTACAAATCAAGGACTGCTTGCTTCCGGAATAATAGCTTTCGAATCAAATCATATGAAGGAAACGGAATGCGCTTGGAGCAATATAACCGGGCTGTTGAACGGTTTCGGATTGTTTCAGATGAAGGGAAAACCGCCCATTGACCTGTCCGGCGGTTACGGTTCCCTGGTCCGGGCGATAGGGGGAGTTTACTTGCTGATCTAATTACATAAAGTTTTGCAGGGAAGTTCCTTCTTGACCGGACGTACAACCTGGGGTTTAAATAATGCCGGCTTTAAGGCTGCACTCCGCTGGGGTTTCTAAATTTGGTTTTATTTCAGCCGGAGGCGGCACCAGTCCCTAAGACTGCTCAATTTGCCGTAACCGTCTGCTTTGGCTGCTTCTTCGGTGCTGCCGATCAAGTAGTCCGTAACTATATAGGTTTTCATTCCTACGTTTTTTGCCACCAGGTCTGTTTGGGTATCATTACCGACCATGAGGCATTCCCCCGGCTCTATTTTAAGTTTCCGGGCAATTTCCAGGTAGTACTCCGGGTGGGGTTTGCAAAAGTGCATGTTCTCGTAACTGGTGATCAGCTCCCAGGGCAGGTCAGCCACCCCAGCCCAGGCCATCCGGTCCAGGATGGCCGACAGGGGGAAAAGGGGGTTGGTGGCCAGGACTATTCGCTTACCCCTGGCCAGGATTGCCTCAACTACAGCCCGCGCCTCGCTGCTGGGGCGGGCCAACCGGCCCAGTTTGTGGAAGCGCTCGGCATAATACTGTTTAACCAAAGGCTTGAGAAGCTCCGTCCGGTTCCCCAGGCGGGCCTCCAAATTAGCCCAGAATACCTCCGCGTTGGTCAAATCAGGACTGAGGTTGTTTACCGTCGCCCCGATACACTCCCGCAGGGTCCGGGCGAAATGCTCAGTTTCTATTACCGGCATTACAGCACCGGATAATTCCTTCACATATTCTGCAATAAATTCTTTATGGTTCATTAGAAGCAGAGTTCCATCCAAATCAAAAAGAACAGCCTGAAGCAACAGATCACTTCCCAGGATTTTTAAACTAGGCTTTGCTCCCCCGGTTTAGTAATTTGCACACCAGACTTCATAGTAGCTCTGGGGGTGGTCGCAGGCAGGGCAAACTTCCGGCGCTGCTGTCCCATGGTGGATATAACCGCAGTTGGAGCATCTCCAGTATACCTTATCTTGGCGCTGAAAAACCTGTCCTTTTTGAATATTTTCTAAGAGTTTCAGGAAACGCTCTTCATGGCTCATTTCCGCTTTGGCTATAGCCCTTAGTACAGCAGCTATTTCGGGAAAACCTTCCTCTTCTGCTATTTTAGCAAATTCCGGGTACATTGTGTTGTATTCATGATTTTCCCCGCCGGCAGATTCCTTCAAGTTGGCTTCTGTATTGCCGATTACACCTGCGGGGAAGGAAGCGGTGATTTCTACTTCTCCACCTTCCAGAAACTTAAACAGGCGCTTGGCGTGCTCCTTTTCGTTGTTTGCCGTATCCAGGAAGATTGCTGAAATTTGTTCGTAACCTTCCTTTTTAGCCTGGGATGCAAAAAAAGTATAGCGGTTCCTGGCCTGGGATTCGCCGGCAAAAGCCGTAAGTAAATTGCGTTCTGTACGTGTTCCTTTAAGTTTCACGTTAAACCCCTCCTTTTGAATTTGAATTGATTTGCCTGAAGGCTGTTCTTTTGTCTTGAGCGGCCCAGTTAATTTAGTTTTGCCTTTATGAAGGATACTATGTTAGTTTTAAGAATTCCTTGCAAAAGGATTAAAATTTCCTTAAAGTACAGATTTTCGATATCATGAGCGTTCCTTGAAGGGGATCTCTAGCTGGTGTAGAAAGAATTGTCCTGGTAATTCAAGGCTAATAAGGAGAATTGTTGTGGAAGATTTAAAGCTGGACAAAGGTGTTTATATCGTAGAGTGTCCAAACTATGAACCGGATGTTGTGCAAAAAGCAGTGGAGCGTCTGGCCAGCCTTATGGGCGGTTGGGGCAAGTATGTCTGCCCTGGTGAAAAAATTTTACTGAAACCAAACTTGCTGCTGAATAAGCCGCCGGAAGAAGCCGTCACAACACATCCCGCAGTGGTCGGGGCGGTTGCCCGGGGCATCGGGGGAGCGGGAGGTCATGTTGTTGTTGGGGACAGCCCCGGGGGACCTCTGAACGCGCTGTTGCTGCAGCGGGTTTATAAAGGCTGCGGGATGCTGGAAGCTGCAGCCGGCAGCGGCGCAGAACTGAACTACAATACCAGGGAAGCGGTGCTGAAGGTACCCGCAGGCGGCCTTCTTGCGTCGGTCACGGTCATGGAAGCAGTTACAGATGCTGCAGGTATAATTTCCGTGAGCAAGCTTAAGACCCACAGCCTGACCCGTTTAACCGGGGCCGTCAAGAATTTGTTCGGGCTTATTCCAGGCCTGAAAAAGGCTGAGTATCACGTCAGCATGCCCGGGATTAAGGAGTTTTCGGCAATGCTGGTGGACGTTGTCCGGGCAGCGGCGCCCAGACTGCACTTGATGGACGCGGTGGTGGGGATGGAGGGCGAGGGACCTTCCGCCGGGGAAAAAGCCCAAATAGGTTTAATCCTGGGAAGTTCCTGCCCCTTTGCCTTAGACCGCGTAGCTGCAGCCCTGGTGGGCGTCGAGGCCGGGGAAGTGCCTACTATTGTAGAATCAGTAAGGCGGGGTTACATTCCGGCAAATGTGGAGGATATTCCCTTGATCGGTGACCCGGTTTCCCTGCCCAGGGTACGCTTCAGCCTGCCGCCCAGGGCTATTGATATGGACCTTCTCAAGGCAAATACAGGTAGCTTCATCCCTGGCTGGCTCTTGCGGGCGATTAATAACCGCCTGCGGCCGAACCCCGCATTTTCTCCTGAAACTTGTCTTGGTTGCGGGGAGTGTTCCCGGGTCTGTCCGGCCTGTGCCATCCGGATAGAAAATAAAATGCCCCGGGTTGACCTGGAAAAGTGCATTCGCTGCTTTTGTTGCCAGGAATTATGCCCGCAAAAAGCGGTGCGGATCAAACGGCCCTGGCTGGGCAGGATCCTGTTTCAATAATGGTCAAAATATTTAGTGGCGGATAGCAAGTCCCGGCCCTTGACCGGCCGGCATATTTTTTTAAAATTGTTGCTCTATCCCCTTCTGGATAGAACCTGTTCTTTCAGGGTGTTGCCTCTTCAACCGCATCTTTTATCACAAAACCGGATAAATAGCCCAGCATTGATAATCCAAAAATTAGTAAAATAAAGCTGTAAGCGAGGTTCCAACTGGGGTAAACGACTGCGCCGATATAGTGCATAATCGCTTCTACCACCAGGAACAAAGCAGAGACAAGGATTGTATAGGCGACTCGCAGGTCCCGGCGGCGGGGCAGCCAGTTCAGGTAGAGTATTGAACTGGCGTAAGTCTGGACGATATGCAGGGCCGGAATCCCGCCCAGGTACAGAATTCCCTGGGGATAGGCGTAGAGATTATATCCTGTGCCGAGCAGATCGGCTAACAGCATTATCCCTACACCGATGAATCCGGCCTTCCAAAATATGTAGAACCTTCTTCCCACAAAAATTATTACAACAGCTAAGGCAAGTGACGTATATATCAAGTAGCCCACCCGGCCATCCCCCTTATTTAAGAAAATTAATTCAAAGTTACAGTTATTATGTGCTGAAATGGCGGTTCCCAAGCTCCTGACAGCGCACTTGAAAGGGATTGGAAATTTTTAACCTGAATTTTTTAGTGCTGGTTTTTTTAAACGCTATCTTTACTTTGTTGGCGGGGGTTGGAAAATACAGGGGTTTTTTTAAAAAAGTTGCCCGGCGACTGGGATGAAGGTACAATATAACCAGTTGATTAAAATAGCAAGTAAAGATGTATTTTGTCGACGGTGTTTCAGGTAAACCCTGTTTATGATTGTATTAATTTCAACTAAAGAAAGGAGCTTCAACATGGAGCAGCAAAAAGTAAAAAATGACCCGGAAACCTCCAGGGAGTTGAACTGCAGTCCGGAGTTGCCCCCGGACGCAGGACAAAGGGAAACGGAAGACCCCGCCGTTCTGGAAGAAGTGATCATTGAAACTCTTGCCATAGACGGTATCTGCGGAGTTTACTAGGTTGGAGGGAAAGCCGAATTGGGAAAACTTGACGGAAAGGTTGCCTTCATCACGGGTGCTGCCAGGGGGCAGGGCCGGGCTACAGCACTGGCCATGGCCACTGAGGGAGCAAACATTGCCTGCTTTGATATTTGTAGAAATTTGAGCTATCCGAGCTATGATTTGGCCGGGGTGGAAGATATGGAGAGAACAGTTGCGGAAATCAAAGCCCTGGGGCGGGAAGCCCTGGCTTTTTACGGGGATGTCCGGAGCTTTGCAGAAATCAAGGCTGCGGTGGACGAAACCATAGAGACTTTGGGCGGTATTGACATCGTGGTAAATAACGCGGGCATCGCCGGCATAGCGCCTTCCCATGAACTCACAGAGGAAGAATGGGACACCATGCTGGATATCAACCTGAAAGGAGTCTGGCACGGTTGCAAGGCCGTCATCCCACACATGATCCGGAAGCAGAGCGGCCGGATTATCAGCACCTCTTCCGTGAACGGGGTCAAGGGCCTGCCTTATTCCCTTCACTATTCCTGCGCTAAGTGGGGTGTGGTGGGGCTCACCAAAACCCTGGCCCAGGAACTTGCTCCCTATAATATTATTGTTAACTGTATCAGTCCGGGTACATGCGATACCCAAATGGTGGCGGGACTTGCCCGGGAAGCCGGGCTTGAATACGCAGAAGCCGCCAGGCAGTTCTCCTCGGGCCACCTCATTGCCGGTTTAGTCCCGCCCGAGGCCGTAGCAGCGGCAGTCCTCTGGCTGGCTTCGGAAGACTCCAGATTTGTCACAGGGCATAACCTGATGGTTGATGCCGGATGGTCCTGTACGTAAATCTCAATTAAGTTTAATTAAGAGATTAAGGGGCTCTCCTCGCCACCGGCGAATAATGTTTTAAAACCTTAAGAAAAGACAACAGGTATGGAACAAATAACTTAAATAACCCGCTTCACCACTCAAACAGGTGAAGCGGGTTTCGTTATATGAAAGACGGAAAAGTTTCCAACAGTTCAAAATATTTTAAAGGTTTGTTAATCCCGGATAAAAATTCTGCTTAAAGGGATTTTGGGCACGGGCGTTGAACAAAGACTTAAAAGCTTTTGAAAGTTCTGGATACGGTACGGAATGCCGGTGAACCATCCGGTTAAGCATGAAGGAGGTTGAGTAAATGGTCGACAACCAGAAAAAACTTGAGTTGTACCGGAGCATGCTGCTGATCAGGAGGTTTGAAGAAAAGCTGACCGAGCTCTGCAGGATTGAAGGAAAACTGCCCGGTATGATCATCCTCTGCACCGGGCAGGAGGCTGTGGCGGCCGGGGTCTGCGGAGCGCTGGCAAAAGAGGACGTTATCATCAGCAATCACCGCAGCCACGGGCACCTGCTGGCCAAGGGGGCGGACCCCAAGGAAATCATGGCGGAAATTTACGGAAAGGGCACCGGCTGCAACCGGGGAAAAAGCGGCACCCTGCACCTGGCCGTTCCGGAAGTCAATGCCCTCTGCACGACAACAGTGGTGGGAGGGGGCATCCCCATAGCCGTGGGTACGGCCTTTGCCCAGCAGTATCAGAAGAGTAATCATGTTACCGCTTGCTTTTTCGGAAACGGGGCGGCGGATGAGGGGAGCTTTCATGAATCTTTAAACATGGCCGCGCTCTGGAACCTGCCCGTTCTTTTTATCTGTGAAAACAATGTTTATTCCGGCGCCCAGCGCCAGGAAGAGCACACCAAAGTGAAAGATTTGGCGAACCGCGCAGTGGGTTACGCCATGCCCGGGGTAGTGGTGGACGGCAACGATGCCGTTGCTGTTTATGAGGCCACAGCGCAAGCCAGGGCGCGCTGTCTGGCCGGGGAAGGCCCCACCCTTATTGAATGTAAGACTTACCGGTGGCGCGGCCACGGCGAGTTGGACCAACAGGTTTACCAGCCCAAAGACGAGATTGCCCGCTGGATGGAGCGCTGCCCGGTTCAGAAAATCCGGGAGGAACTGCTCGGGCTTGGTTTACTTGATGAAGCAGGGATCCAAAGGATTGAAGCTGAGGTCCGGGAAACCGTTGAGGCCGCCGTTCAATTTGCCGAGGAGAGCCCCTGGCCCGCCCCCCCGGAGGCGCTGGAGGACGTTTACGCCTAAAAAGAAAGGGAGTGGTTTGATGCAAACTATCACCATGGGCCAGGCTGTCCGGCAGGCCCTTGCCGAAGAGATGCGCAGGGATCCCAATGTCTTTATCGCCGGTGAGGGGATTGGGGTATCCATCCACGAGAGTCCGGTCATGCCCACTTATGGGCTTTTAAAAGAGTTCGGGCCTGACCGGGTGAAAGATACGCCGGTTTCCGAACAGGCCATTGCCGGACTGGCCGTGGGGGCTTCCGTCATGGGCCTGCGGCCGGTTGTGGAAATTATGTTCAGCCCGTTTTTTACCCTGGCCTCCGACCAGATTGTGAACCACGCAGCCAAGCTGCGC
>DBRJ01000064.1 GCA_002305915.1 Pelotomaculum sp. UBA1371
TCCAGATAGGAGTAAACAACCGGCACCACCACCAGGGTCAACAGGGTTGAGGTAATCAAGCCGCCGATAACAGCGTGGGCCATGGGCGCGCGGCTTTCGGCGCCTGAGCCCAAACCAAGGGCCAGGGGCGTCATTCCGAAGATCATGGCCAGGGAAGTCATCACAATGGGCCTCAGCCTGATCCGGGCCGCGTTCTGCAAGGCTTCGTTCCGCTCCACCCCCAGGGCGCGCTGTTTTTTAGTAAAGTCGATTAACAAAATTGCGTTTTTCGTCACCAGTCCCATGAGCATAATCATACCGATCATGGACATTACGCTCAAGTCGCTTCCCGTGACCAGCAGACCCAGGATGGCGCCCACCACGGCCAGAGGAATGGACAACATGATGGAGAAGGGATCGATGTAGCTTTCAAACTGAGCCGCCAGGATAAAAAAGATAAAAAGTATCCCGGCAAACAGGGCTATAAACATGGTATTGAAAGTATCTCCCATAAACTCGGACTGTCCGCTGGCATAGAGCCGGTAGCCTTCCGGCATTTCCAGTTCCTGCTCCACCCGCTTCATGAATTCTCTTTCAAACTCTCCCAGGGAGGTGTTTTCCAGGTTCGCCGATAAAGTAATTTCCCTGGTGCGGTCATAGCGGCTGATTTCATTGGGAGCGCTGGAAAAAACAGTTTCGGTTACCTGGCTCAAGGGAACCATACCGGGAAGAAAAATATTGCTTAAATCCGCCAGTTCTTGACGCTGGGTATCCGCCAGGCGGACCCGCACGTCGTAGCGGTTTCCTTCCTCTTCGTACTGGCTTACAACCGTTCCGTTAAACAGCGTGGCCAAAGTCTGCGATACCTGGGCCGTACTGATGCCCAGATCCGCCGCCAGGTTACGTTTAACTTCAACCCTTACCTCCGGTTTTCCCGGCTTGTAACTTATACCCACATCCACCGCTCCGGGGGTGCTTTCCATTATTTTTTGGGCCTTTTCCGCATACTTCTGTAATTCGTCAAGGTCTTCCCCCAGCACAAGGTACTGGACCGTGGGCCCCTCGATCATTTCTGCCCGGGAGTTAACCACAACCTTGACACCGGGTACGGAGTTCAGCCTTTGCCTCAGCTCGCCGGCGGTTTTCTCAATTGCAAACTGACGTTGTCCTTTTTCCGGAATCTTGACATAAATACTGGCGCCGCCTGCCCTAACAGTGGAGTATATTTTATGCACTTCCGGACAACTCCGGATGATACCCTCCAGTTCCTCGGTAATCTTACCCGCTGCATCCAGGTTCAACCCGGCGTCAAACTCCGCCGTTATATTAATCTCACCCAGGTCAGCGGGTGGCAGGAAGCTGGAACCCAGGTAGGGTATAAGCAGCAGGCTTCCGATAAATAAAGCGACAGCTACCCCCAGGGTCTTTAAACGGTTTCTCAAGACAATCTTTAAAAAATTAATATACTCTATGGTTATCTGGTCAAAGACACGGTTAAACCAGGACAAAAACTTTCCCAGCGGCCCCCTGGGGACATAATCTCCGGTCTTTAAATGCCGGGAAGCCAGCAGGGGCACCAGGGTAAAGGAAACCAGCAGGGAAACCAGCACACTGCATACCACGGTGATCCCGAACTGTTTGAAGTACTGCCCAACGATACCGCTCATCATCCCCACAGGCAGAAACACCGCCACCACCGTCAGCGTGGTGGCCGTTACCGCCAGGCCCAATTCGGCGGTTGCTTCCCGGGCTGCCTGGAAGGGGTTCTTGCCCATCCGCAAATGCCGGACAATGTTTTCGATAACCACGATGGAGTCGTCAATAAGCAAACCCACCGAGAGGGAAAGAGCCATCAAGGTCATGTAATTGATTGTGTAGCCCAGAATGCTCATGGCAAAAAAGGTGGCAATAATGGAAGTGGGAATGGACAGGGCGCTGATCAGCGTACTGCGCCAGTCCTTTAAAAATACAAACACCATCAGCACTGCCAGGAAAGCGCCCTCCATGATGGTCCTTTGAACATCACTGACCCCGCTCCGGATGCTTACGGAATTGTCCTTAACCACATCAAGGTAAACACCGGGAGGGAGCTCCCTTCTAATGCTTTCCACGGTTTTTAAGACCTGGTCCGCCAGGGCCACAGTATTGCTCCCGGACTGCTTTATAACGTCAATACCGATGGCCGGCCTGCCCTGATAACGGGAAAAGCTGTCCTGGTCCTTGGCCCCGTCCACCACCGTGCCGATATCCCTGACAAAAAGCTGCACACCTTCCCGCCGGGCTACCGGAAGGCCGGTAAATTCCTCCACCGAGCTCACTTTTCCCACAGTACGCAAAGTCATTTCCAGGCCGTCCTTGCTTACCTTACCACCCGGAACATCCATATTTTCACTTTGCAGGCTTCCCAGCACTTCTGAGGTGGTCAGTTTATAGGCGGCCAATTTTTCTCTGTCAAGCTTGATTTGAATTTCTCTTTCCTCTGCGCCGTACAGTTTTATGGCACCCACACCGTTGATTGTTTCGATGCGGCTCTTGATGGTGTCGTCCACGATTTTAGACAACTCGCGCATGGTAAGGTCCCCGGTCACAGCCAGGGAAACTATGGGCATGGCCTGGGGATCGTATCTGGAGATAACCGGCTCCTCGCTATCCTGGGGCAGCTGACCCCGGATGGCGCCGACTTTATCCCGGACATCCTGGGCGGCCACATCGGGATCGGTTTCCAGGGTAAACTCCCCGAAAGTAATACAGACCCCTTCCAGAGCATTGGTGTAAATATGCTTGACCCCGGCTATCTGCCCCAGGGCCTCCTCCAGTTTATGGCCGATTTTGGACTCCACCTGCTCGGGAGAAGCCCCGGGCAGGACAACAGTAACCGCCACGTAGGGGAATTCCACGTCCGGATAATCATTGATCTTCAGACTGACATAACTGACGATGCCCAGGACCACCAGCGCCAGGATAGTTACCGTAGCAAACACCGGCCTCTTCAAGCTCAGGTTGGTTAAAAACATGGCTTAAGCCTCCTGTTGCTGTGAATCCGCAAACGTAATCCGGTCCTGGTCCTTTAACTTGTTGACATTGCTGACTATAACCAGCTGGCCTTCGGTTATACCGGACTTGATTTCAACTGACTGGTCAATGACCCGGCCGATTTCAACCTGCTGCCGCCTGGCCAGGTCGCCCTCAGCGATAAAAACAAAATACAATCCTTCCACACTGATAACCGCATTTTGGGGTACAACCAGAACTTCTTCAGCTTCCCCGGACCTTATTTCCACCCCTGCATACATACCCGGTTTTAGAAGATGACCGGGATTACTCAGTCTGATTTTGGTTTCAAAGACCCTGGCGGACTTGTCCGCAGCCGGGTTGATAATTTCCACATGTCCCGCAAACTTCAGGTCACCGAAAGCATCCACTGTCGCTTCAGCCTTTTGGCCCGTTTTAACCCTGGCCAGGTTTTTCTGCTCCACATGGATTACCATGTAAACATTAGATATATCCTGCACCGTCATCAGGGGCTCTCCAGGCGACAACACCTGGCCGGTAGTTACACTCCGCCCGGCAACAAAGCCGCTGATAGGAGAAACAATCGTAGCGTTGCGTAATGCTTCCCGGGCGGCGGCCACCCCCGAGGCGGCTGCCTCGGCATCTGCTTCCGCCGCTTTCAGCCCGTTTTCGGCATCTTCAAAATCTTTCCGGGAAACAACTTTACTGTCATAAAGCTCCTGCATCCGCTTAAAGTTAGCCCTCATCCCGGCCAGATTGACCTCAGCCTTTTTTAGGGCCGCCTCGCTGGCCGCCAGACCAATGACATAGTCCTGGTCTTCCAGCATAACCAGCGGCTGGCCGGCTACCACCGCCCCGCCGTTATCCGCCAGCACCCGGCTTACCCGACCGGGCACCCTGGCGCTGATCAAGGCCTCGTCAAAAGCTTCAATGCTGCCGGTATATTCCAGAATGTCTTCTTTTTTAACCTTTTCCGCTGCCTTGACCTTCACCGTCTGAATATGTACCTCCGGAGGCTGAATACTCCTTTTATTTAGGATATTTTTGCTGACAATAAAACCAAGTATTACTATCAGTATCAGTGGTATTAACCAGAATTTCCATTTGTACTCCAAATTCATTCACCTACCTTAATATACTCATAATATAACCTGTACTCTTTCATTCTTCTGCCTGCAACGCCATAGCGGCATTGCTCCCAATACTTCCGGCATTTAAGCAAAAAAGCCCTCTCCTTCCGGGAATTATGCAATACACAGCCACAACCTTTCCAAGGGTGATTTTAAAACTTTGCGGAACGTTTCTGCCTTTTTCAAAAGGTTCCCAGGAAGATTATAAAATCGGGGCTTTTTGTAATCTATTTAGATTTAATACATATCTTTTTGAGAAATAAACACCCTGCCAAAACGGTTTTCACTTCATTATAGCTATAAGAAAGATGCGATACAATAGATTAATACTTTAAATAAGTACTAATTTATCTACTACACAAATTACTTATGTTGCACTTATTAGTACGCTTACCACGCCTTTTTTGCAACATAAGAACGGCAGCTTCCTTAGCTGCCATCTTCTTCTATAAACAAAGCCATATTTCGTTAACAGGGGTCCTTTCACAAAACACCGGATTGCTGCCGCTGACCAACCTGCCCATCAGGCAGATGCCAGCTGAAGCAGCGGAGCCTGAAAAAGGACTGCGCTTTCACTGCTGCTCCTGAAACCTTCGTCAGGTGTATTCCGGAAGAGGGTAAATTAAAATAGAATAACATGTTCCCACGTTTCATGCATTATTTCCGAAACCACCGCTAAACCAGGCCGGAAAGTGCCTTACCGCCGCATGATCGCCATATACCCTCCTGGAAAGGGTCAGGATGGCTTTTTTTATGGAATCTTGCTCAGCATAGGGGTAAAAACGTTTAATCCGGTTAGAACCTTTACAGTTTTCAGGGTCGGATGTTGCCACCAAACCCCTGCAGGAAAAAGGCCTTACTTCATAAACAAGACACTCTCCATTCCCTGACAGAAAGATACAAGGGATTTTTTTATTAAAATACTCTTTTGCTAAAGAGAAAACAGCTTCTTGGCCTTTGTGCTCATGATCGTTCGCGGGGTATCTTTTTTTGCGTTCCAAATAATTGCTGTACAGTTTTTTCTGCATATCTTCACTTAAGCTGCTTGTCACATAATGCTTTACGAAATCCGCCTCAAGCCTGCTGACCGTTATATACAGGCAGCAGCAATGGGCGCAGCCTTTCCCGCAGGAATAAAAGCGGCTGAAAAAAATGTGCATCTGTCCATAAATATTATAGATATCTTGCAACAGCTTAAATCCGGTCAACTTAGCCAGGGCGTCCCTGCCGGAAATGATTTCTTCCAGGAGCGCCGTCAACCTATTGGCGAACACGTTCAACTCATTCCTGAGATAGACCGCGCTTTCCCCTTTGTAGTTTACAAAGGCAACCTCCTTGCCAAGACAGCATCTTTTGTATTTTAAACCGCTGCCGCATCGGCAGGGATCATTCCTTCCCGGTTCTCTTTGGGCCAATAAGATCCCCCCAGATCCAATCAGGTGAACTTAATTCGGCTTTATCTTTTCAATATAAAGACCTCTCTTAATAAAATTTATGGCCGGTTCAAGTCGGATATACTATGAGATGCTTGCAGCCGCAGGCTGGATCTTGCCACGTTGAGTTAAAGCGCCCGTCCCTGGCCGAAGCGCAGCCGGACACTGTAAGGCCGCGTCATCCCTGCGACTGGTCCACCACGGAATTATGCTGTTTCCACTCTAAGCTTTATCCCCCCCACAACCATATCCGAGAACAAATTATGTCAGAAGCGCAGGCTGTCAGAACTGCAGACTGCCGCGATACTGTAGTTTCCACCCCATAACCATAACTACCATAACTGTAAACCGGGTTGTTAAATTTTTGGAAAGCCGGGGGATTCCCCTTTTCCAGAGTTTATGATACCCTAAGATTTGAACATAAGGTTTGTTTTATGAAGCAAGGGTTATTTGAGGTTTGGATTTCCCTTGATTTTTCGGCAGGCCTCCCCGGCCAGGAAAGGAATACTTATCGCCTGCTATCAGACTTATCCTTATTAATCAGCATTAATCAACAATTGACATAATACAGGAGGTAAACCATGGAATATAGAACACTGGGAAAAACAGGGTTGAAAGTTTCTGTAGTAGGATTCGGCGGCATCCCCATCCAGCGGGTTTCAGCCGCCGAAGCTAACGCCATCGTGAACAGGGCTCTGGATCTGGGCATCAATTTTTTTGATACTGCCCGCGCCTACACCGACAGCGAGGAGAAGCTGGGTGCAGCTCTAAAAGCCAGGAGAAAAGAGGCCGTCATCGCCACAAAGTCCATGGCCAGAACGGGAGAAGCCATGGCTGCGGACATTAAGAAAAGCCTTGAAACCATGGGCCTGGACTACATCGACCTGTATCAGCTGCACAATGTCAAGAGCAAAAGGGAACTGGACAGGGTCCTCAGCCCTGACGGCGCCCTGGCTGCTTTAAAAGAGGCAAAAAAAGAAGGGCTGATCAGACACATCGGTATAACGGGGCATATTAAAGACTTCTTGTCCCAAACGCTGGTTCTGGGAGAAATAGAAACTGTACAGTTTCCTTTTAACGCTGTGGAAACCGTAGGCGTCCCGGAGTTGCTGAAACAGGCCGGAGCCATGGGAAAAGGCGTAATCGTAATGAAACCCCTGGCCGGAGGCGCATTGCGAAACGGGAACCTGGCCCTGCGCTACATTCTGGAACACGATGTAACCACTGTAATCCCCGGGATGGACTCCCTCCAACAGGTGGAGGAAAACGCCGGAGTAGGAAATGCCCCGCTGCCCCTGACCGCTGCCGAAAGATATGCGCTGGATGAAGAAGTTAAAACACTGGGCGGCGCATTTTGCAGGCGCTGTGAATACTGCAAACCCTGCGGCCAGAATATCGACATCCCCACGGTATTTCTGCTGGACGGTTATTACACCAGGTACAATTTACAGGACTGGGCCAGGGAGCGCTACCGGGCCTTAAAGGCCGGGGCGGATGCCTGCATCGGCTGCGGCGAATGCGAGGAAAGGTGCCCCTATAACCTGCCCATCCGGCAGATGCTGGCCGAAGCGGCGGCCCGGCTGGGGTAGCTGAAAAACCTTATTTTAATACTTCCTGTACTAACCCGGGTTAGTATTCATCAAATAATACACTAATTTTTAATTTTTATATAACTTCTCTCATGGAGCAGCTCACTGGATAAAAATGCAGGCAGTAAGTGTAAAACTGGCTAATAGAGAATGTTAATAGCTTAGAAATAAACCAGCGTTCCCTCTAGAAGAACGTTGGTTTTCGTCTTAATATTTATGCCTCCGGCAGGCAAGGACCGTCCATATCTGCTTTTTCCAGTTTTTATTGATAGTACAAGGTAAGCTGCAATTGTTTAGATTATTAGTTAATTGTGAAGGGGAATGGACATTATGGTAGTTATCCTGGTAATGTTATAACCTAAACTGAAAATAATTTCAGCATTAGTATAGTAAAA
>DBRJ01000001.1 GCA_002305915.1 Pelotomaculum sp. UBA1371
TGGTGGAGGCGGGGGGAATCGAACCCACCGTCCGGAAGACCGACCACAGGAGTTTCTCCGAGCGCAGGCTGTAATTTAGTTTTCGCTCCGCAGGCGCTTACAGCCAAGCTCCGTTGGAACTATCTCGATGAATCTTGCTTGAACCCTCCGAGAATTGGTCTCAAGCCAGCCCGTTTAAATGACCCCCTAGCCCGGGCCACGGGCCCAGCGCGGGTAGAAGGTTAGACAGCAATTAAGCTGCTAAGGCGTATTCGTTCTTGGCAATTATAAGTTTTCCACCGTTTAACGGGCTGATGGAACCCCGGCTCGCTCCTCCTGCCACCGCTTCCCCCGTCGAAACCAGTGCGCCCCCATGATTACATTATCATCATTATATTATTGGGTTGTTTCATTTGGGTTAAACGTGACAATACAATTATATTAACTTTTCCTATTCTCTCAAATGCCGGCGAATTTTAATAAATTCGCGGTACGCATTAAATCTCACATACAAGGTGATTGCGATTTAATCCGCATCCCAGTATATCCGGCAACTTATTCCCGGCTTAGTATCTCCTGGACCTTTCCTTCACAGCCCGGTCCATCTCCCGCCGCGCGTCCCTGGCGGCGATGTCTTCCCTCCGGTCGTAGAGCTTCTTGCCTCTGGCCAGAGCCAGCTCAACCTTGGCCAGGCCGTTTTTGAAGTAGACCTTCAGCGGGACCAGCGCCAGGCCCTTTTCCCGGGTTTTGCCCAGAAGCCGCATGATTTCCTGCTTGTGCATCAGCAGCCTGCGGGTGCGCTTGGGTTCGTGGTTAAACTGGTTCCCCTGTTCGTAAGGGCTTATATGCATATTATACAGCATCAGCTCGGCGTTTTCAACGCGGGCATAGCTGTCCTGCAGGTTGGCCTTGCCGGCGCGCAGCGATTTTACCTCGGTCCCGGTTAGGGCAATGCCGGCCTCGTAGGTCTCAAGGATATGGTACTCATGCCTGACCTTCCTATTTTCCGTAACGGTTTTGATAGTCATGACGGCTCTCCTGAAAAAACAAACCCTTTCCGGCAGGGTTAAGGGCAAAGATTAATGATAACGGTGATGGTCGTTTTAAGTGCGTAGTGTTATTATAGCATCCCCTTGCGCTTTGTCAAGGAGGTTAAACTTTTACAGTTTCAGTTCCTTTGCAATCCCCTGCATGGCTTCAAGGCCCAATTCCATGAACTCTTCCAGGGAAAGACCCAGCTCGGCGCAGGCTTTCATTGTCTCCCGGTTTGCCCCCCGGGCAAAGGCCTTTTCGTTGAACCGCTTCATCAGGAAGGGGACGTCCACGGCGGCCAGTTTCTTTTCCGGGCGGATCAAGGCGCCGGCTACGATAAAGCCGGTCAGCGGGTCGGTAGCAAAGAGAGCCTTGTCCAGCAGGGAGAGCCTGGGCAGGCCGTGGCGGTCATTGTGCACCTTTACGGCATAGACGATATCTTCGGGCAAACCCAGGGCTTTCAGCATTTCCGCGCCCTCAATGCTGTGGGTATCAGGGGAGTCTTTGGTCCGGTCGTAGTCGATATCGTGTAAAAGGCCGGCCAGGCCCCATTTTTCCACATCCTCGCCGAAATGTCCGGCGAGCCGGCGCATGACTGCCTCTACGGCGAGGGAGTGGTTGAACAAATTTTTATTGGTCAGGTTTTCCTTCAATAACGACAGAGCTTCAGTTCTGTTCAAGCGATGACGCTCCTTTCGGCATGTCTTCAGGTTTTACTTTTAAAAATTTGGCCGCGGCCCGGGCGGATACCGTCCCGTTGGGCAGCTTGATCCAGGCCTCCATCTGAATCAGCCGGCCCTTTTCCGCTACTCTTTTGGCTTCAACAGTCAGCTTCACTCCCACAGGCGTGGCGGTTCTGTAGCGGGTGGTCATTTCAGCAGTCATGGTAACAATTTTTCTCGCCCACAGCCACTGGCCCATGGCCTCGTCCAGCAGGGTGGCCAGCAGGCCCCCGTGGATCACGCCTTTCCAGCCCTGGTGCTCGGGGGCGCCGACAAAGGTTGTGCGGGTCACTTCCCCGTCCTGCTCAAAAATCAGCTTGAGGCCGATGGAGTTGCGGGAGCCGCAGCCGAAGCACATACCTTCTTCACGCAGGGATTCAAGCATATCCTTCCCCTCTTTCTCTAATTCAGTTCCCTGTTCATTTTACTAAAACAACCTCATATTGGCAACTTTCGCCGTGGGATATCTCCAGCTTCGCCCTTTCCACCACCCCGCACCTGCTGGAACAGGATGAAGTGCGGCGATGGCAGCGTAATATCCGTCTTTGCCTGTTTGGTGTTTGTCCCTTGTTCTAGTGTCCAGGGTGCAGCGACAGCGAATTTCTGTCTTTACCTGCAAGATCAAGATAGCGCCGGAAAACCGGCGCTTCTGAACAATCCGTTCGTTTATGTTATGTTTCATTTAAGCCATGCTTCAATTATGGGTACATTATGTTTGCAACGGGCTCATTTTATTATCTATCCCCGTCATTGATTCCTACATCCGCGTATGATATTCTACGCCTCATGCCCTTCTTCTATGCTTCTATACACTTCTTTGCTTTTATATTTAAATGCTGCTATACTTCTATACTTCCATGCTTTTGTGCTTTTATGCTTCTATCCCTGTTTACTTTGTTTGTTTACTCCCAAATCACCAGTAACAGGGCTGTTGCCGCAAATAATATGGCTACTACAATTGTAACCTTGCCCAGCAGTTCGTCCAGACCCTTTTTCTTGCCGCCGAATAATGTCTCCGCCCCGCCGGCGATGGAACCGGAAAGACCGGCGCTCTTGCCGGACTGCAGGACCACTGCGGCTATCAGGGCAAGTGCAAGAAGAACATGCAGAACCATAAAGATAATCTTTACAACTTCCACGAACTCACCTCCCCGGCACGGCTGTGCCGAAGCAATTATACCACAGGATTATTAGCCTGACAATTGGATGCCGTAAATAAAGGGCTGCCCGTAACCGTACCGGCTGAAAGATTGATCGGGGTGCTCCTTAATAGGGGATGTTGTAAAAGCTTTTAATTCCCCTGTATACGGCCAAGTCCCCCAGTTCCTCCTCGATCCGGAGCAACTGGTTGTACTTGGCGACCCGGTCCGTGCGCGCCGGGGCGCCGGTTTTGATCTGTCCCGCGTTTGTGGCTACCACCAGGTCGGCGATGGTGGTGTCCTCCGTTTCGCCGGAACGGTGCGAAACCACGGCGGTGTAACCGGCCTGTTTGGCCATTTCGATGGCGTCCAGGGTCTCGGTCAGGGTGCCGATCTGGTTCAGTTTAATCAGAATGGAGTTGGCCACCCCGTTCTTGATCCCCCGGCTCAAGAGTTCCGTATTGGTAACAAAGAGGTCGTCCCCGACGATCTGCAGCTGTTTTCCCAGACGTTCGGTGAATAACCGCCAACCATCCCAGTCGTCTTCGGCCAGGCCGTCTTCGATGGAAATTATGGGGTATTTGCCGGCCAGCACGGTGTAGTAATCGATCAATTCCTCTGCGGTGCGGCTTTTTCCTTCAGCCTCAAAGACGTATTTGCCGTCTTTATAAAACTCCGTAGCGGCGGCGTCGATGGCCAGGGCCACTTCTTCGCCGGGAGTGTAGCCTGCGGCCTGGATGGCTTGCATAATAACCATGAGGGCTTCTTCATTGGAGACCAGCATCGGCGCAAAGCCGCCCTCGTCGCCCACGGAGGTGTTCAACTCCTTCGTCTTCAGCACGCCTTTCAGCTTGTGGTAAATTTCAACACCCATACGATAGGCCTCGGCAAAATTCCGGGCGCCCACGGGCATAATCATAAACTCCTGGATGTCCACATTGTTGTCGGCATGCTTCCCGCCATTTAAAATGTTCATCATGGGCACCGGCAGCACCTTTGCGTTGGCTCCGCCGATGTACTGGTACAGGGGCAGGCCCAGGGACCAGGCGGCGGCTTTGGCGGCAGCCAGGGAGACACCCAGGATGGCGTTGGCGCCCAGCTTGCTCTTGTTGGGCGTACCGTCCAGCTCAATCATGGCCCGGTCGATGCCAATCTGGTCTGTGGCGTCGTAACCAATGATTTCCGGGGCCAGGATGTTGTTGACGTTATCAACGGCCTTCAGCACCCCCTTGCCGGCAAACCTCTTCTCATCGCCGTCACGCAGCTCAACGGCCTCGCGGGTACCGGTGGACGCCCCGGAGGGAATAGCTGCCCTTCCCATGCTTCCGTCTTCCAGGTAGATTTCAACTTCAATGGTGGGGTTGCCGCGGGAATCAAGGATTTCCCGGGCCATAATTTCTTCAATGACAGTGGACACAGGCTGTTTCCTCCTTTTGTTTCTTAAAAACGATTTGTCTGCCTTAAACCAGGTCTATTGATTTTCATAATTATGATTCCTTTTTAATCAGTGAAGCTCCGGTCATCTCCTCCGGCACGGGTATGTTCAGCAGGTCCAGGATGGTGGGGGCAATGTCTTCCAGACTGCCGTTCCGCAGGCACAGGCCGGCCGTGTCCTGCCTGACCAGGATAAAGGGGACCGGGTTGGTGCTGTGGGCGGTACAAATATCTCCCTTTTCGTCCAGCATTTCGTCCGCGTTACCGTGGTCCGCCGTAATCAGGACCGTACCCTCCCTTTCCAGCACAGCCCGGACAACTTTGCCCAGGCAACTGTCCACGGTCTCCAGGGCGCGGACTGTGGCTTCCAGGTCTCCGGTATGTCCCACCATATCCGGATTGGCGTAATTCATGATAATCACACCGTATTTATTCAACCTCAGCTGTTCCAAAAAATTCCCTGTAACCCCGGGTGCGCTCATTTCCGGTTTGAGATCGTATGTAGAAACTTTGGGCGAAGGCACCAGGACTCGATCCTCGCCGGGATTGGGCTCCTCCACGCCCCCGTTGAAAAAAAAGGTGACATGGGCGTATTTTTCCGTCTCGGCCAGGCGGAGCTGGGCAATGCCGTGCCTGCTCAAAACTTCCCCGAGGGTGTTGTTCAAGGCCTGGGCCCGGAAAGCCACCGGCGCTTCTATCATCTTGTCGTAAAGGGTCATACAGGTGAAGTGCACTTTCGGATAACCGGTTTTCCGGCTAAAGCCGGTAAATTCCCTGTCCACGAAAGCCCTGGTAATCTGCCGGGCGCGGTCGGGCCGGAAGTTGAAGAAGATTACGGCGTCCCCATCCTCAACTCTGGCCACCGGTTCCCCTGTACTGTTCATGATTACCGTGGGCTGGATAAATTCGTCTGTTTCTCCCCTGCCGTAGCCCAGTTCCACTGCTTCCAGCGGGGTAGCGGCCTGGATGCCCTCGCCGAAGACCATGGCGTTGTAGGCCCGTTCGGTCCGGTCCCAGCGCCGGTCCCGGTCCATGGCGTAATAGCGACCCATCACTGTAGCTACGGCAAACCCCAGTTCACTTAGTTTTTGCCTGAGGGTTTCAAAATATTCCCTGGCGTTGTCCG
The DNA here is from genome assembly GCA_002305915.1 of Pelotomaculum sp. UBA1371. Classification (GTDB taxonomy): domain Bacteria; phylum Bacillota; class Desulfotomaculia; order Desulfotomaculales; family Pelotomaculaceae; genus DTU098. The sequence goes on from DBRJ01000001.1 coordinate 5,433, forward strand.
GCGGTACGTCACGCCCGTCCAGAAAGGCATGGACAAAGACCCGGCTTAAGTTTTGTCCGGCCGCCAGGTCCAACAGGGCCAGGAGGTGGCTGATATGGCTGTGCACGCCGCCGTCCGACAGCAGTCCCATCAGGTGCAGGGACTTGTTGTTCTCTTTAGCGTGCTTCACCGCATCCAGCAGGACCTCGTTCCGGAAAAAGCTCCCGTCCCGGACGGCCCGTGTAATCCGCGTCAATTCCTGGTAAACAACCCTACCGGCGCCGATATTCAAGTGCCCCACTTCGGAGTTGCCCATCTGGCCCTCCGGTAGACCCACCTCTTCCCCGGAACAGGCCAGGGTGCAGTGGGGGTATTCCATAAGAAACATTCTATAGTTGGGTAGATTAGCCCGGGCCATGGCGTTCCCTTCCTTCCTGGGGCTTAAACCCCAGCCGTCCAGGATGACCAACACCAGGGGCTTTTTGCCTGATGTCAAAAAAGGTACCTCCAATTGGATCACAGATCCGTTAAACAGTGCTTGTCTGGAATTCCCGCTCAAAGATGGGCGGGCCTCAATTGCATCACAGATCCGTTAAACCTGACGATTAGAATGCCTTAAGCGGCGGTTAGGCCCCGGGGCTTCCTGCCCTGCCGCCTGCGGCCGCTTTGATAATGCCCAGGAAACTGTCAACTTCAAGACTGGCGCCCCCCACAAGGGCTCCGTCAATATCCGGCATGGCCATCAACCCGGCGGTGTTTCCCGGTTTGACGCTTCCGCCGTACTGGATGCGCACCCGTCCGGCAGCTTCGCTGCCGTACAAATCCCTGACAACCGCGCGGATGTAGCCGATTACCTGCTGGGCATCCTCTTCCGAGGCCGTTTTTCCCGTGCCGATAGCCCATACCGGCTCGTAGGCTATGACCAGGCCGGCCACCTGCTCCGGTGTCAGACCTGCCAGGCCGGCCACCGTCTGGTCGTGCACCACCTGCCTGGTAACGCCCGCTTCCCGCTCCGCCAGCCTTTCTCCCACACACATTACCGGGACCAGGCCGTGCGGCAGAACAGCCTTGATCTTGCGGTTAACCAGCTCGTTGGTCTCTCCGAAATACTGCCGCCTTTCCGAGTGACCTATGATCACGTAGCGGCAGCCGGCATCTTTAAGCATCACAGGTGAAATTTCCCCGGTAAAGGCTCCCCTGTCCTCCCAGTGGACATCCTGGGCGCCGGCGGCTATTTCCGTGCCCCGCAGGGCTGCGGCCACCGGAACCAGGGCGGTAAAGGGAGGACAAACCGCCACCTCGACTCCTTTAAACCCTGCTGCGGCCTGTTTCAATTCCTGCACGAAGGAAACCGCCTCGGGTACGGTTTTAAACATTTTCCAGTTTCCTGCAATGAGCGGCCTGCGGCCCTCCATCATTACTCCTTACCCCCTTCCTTCTTCAAAGGTTCCCGCCGCAAGTCTGTCACAGCCGGCCCCGCCCCCGGTCACCGGCCCGGAAAACAAAAGGATGACGCTTCGCAAAAAATGCGGCCTGGAACCTGTACTTCAAGCTCAACCCCGGCTTAAGGCCGGGCCTCCCCGCTCAACGCAACATCCTCCCGGCAGACCTGTGGGGTCTTGCTGCGCCAAAGTCAATCATCAAGCCGGCCTTACCAGCCCGGAGCAAAGCCCGGGTATAGTTCAGCTGCACCCCGGCCGGGCTCCGTCCCCAAAACGAGGTTACTTGTCCAGCAGCGCCACTACTCCCGGAAGTTCCTTTCCCTCCAGAAACTCGAGGGCCGCGCCGCCCCCCGTGGAAATATGGGTGAGCTGGTCGGCCACTCCCGCCTGTTTTACAGCAGCTACGGAGTCGCCGCCGCCCACTACGGTAATGCCTTTAACCTGGCTCAGCTCCCGGGCGATGGCTTCGGTTCCCCCCGCAAAGGGCTTCATTTCAAAAACACCCATGGGCCCGTTCCAGAACACTGTCCTGGCGTTTTTCATGGCTGCGGCAAAATGGCCCAGGGTCTCAGGTCCAATATCCAGGGCCATAAAGTCAGGGGGGATTTTGTCCACAGGTACTGTTGACGGCTCAGCATCGGGGGCCGCCCCGGGCGCCGCCACTACGTCCACGGGTAGAAGCAGCTGAACGTCCCTGTTTTTAGCCTTCTTCATCAAATTCCTGGCTATTTCCAGTTTGTCGGCCTCCAGCAGGGACTTGCCGATATCGAACCCCTGGGCCTTGAGAAAGGTATTGGCCATCCCGCCTCCGATAATCAGGATGTCCACCTTTTCGATCAGATTTGAAAGAACGGCGATCTTATCCGAAACTTTAGCCCCGCCGATAATCGCTGCAAAGGGGGACTCGGGGTTTGCCAGCAGCCGGCCCAGCATGTCCAGTTCCTTTTCCATTAAAAAACCTGCCACTGCGGGCAGAAATTCAGTGACTCCCTCGGTAGAGGCGTGGGCCCGGTGAGCAGTCCCGAAAGCGTCATTGACATAAATGTCAGCCAGGTCTGCCAGCATTTTGGCAAAATTCTCGTCGTTCTTCTCTTCCTCCGGATAAAAGCGCACATTCTCCAGGAGGACTACATCCCCGCCCTGCATCTGCTCAACAGCGGACCGGGGGACTTCACCCACAGCTTCGTCCACCTTCTTCACCGGCCTGTCCAGCAGTTCAGACAGGCGTGCAGCTACGGGGTCCATTTTATATTTTTCGTCTACTTTGCCCTTTGGGCGCCCGAGGTGTGAAACAAGTATGACTTTTGACTTTTGTTGAATTAAATAATCGATGGTGGGCAGGGCTGCCCGGATCCGGGTATCGTCGGAAACCCGCCCGCTCTCCTTATTCAGGGGCACATTAAAATCTACCCGGACAAGTACCCGCTTCCCCGCCACGTCAAGCTCCCTTACTGTCTTTTTGGCCATATACAAACACCCCTTTTTTTGGACATCCCTGGAAAGCGCTGCCAGAACATTCACCCGCCGCCGTTGCCCCGGCCCGCGCAAAAATGTTGTCGCAGCGCTTTCTTACCCTGGGAATAAATTGTCCTTAAAAACCTGCCCTTATTCTCTTGAGGCCATGTACATCAACAGGTCCAGCACCCGCTGGGAATAACCCCACTCGTTATCGTACCAGGCGATTACTTTGGCCATATTATCGCCTATAACCATGGTGGAGAGGGCGTCTATGATAGCCGAATGGGGATTGCCGTTATAGTCTATGGAAACCAGGGGCAGCTCGCAATACTCCAGGATCCCCTTTAAGGGACCTGCCGCGGCCTCTTGAAAAGCCCGGTTAATCTCAGCAGCGGAAGCGGTCCTGGTCAGTTCCACCACAAGGTCCACCACTGAAACATTGGGCGTCGGGACCCGCATGGCAAATCCGCTCAGCTTTCCTTTCAGCTCCGGAAGCACCAGGGCCACAGCCTTGGCTGCCCCGGTTGTGGTGGGGATAATGTTCAGGTTGGCCGCCCTGGACCTGCGCATATCCCGGTGGGGCATATCCAGGAGTTGCTGGTCGTTGGTATAGGCGTGAATGGTGGTCATAAGCCCTTTTTCGATTCCGAAATTTTCATGGAGCACTTTGGCAACCGGGGCCAGGCAGTTGGTGGTGCAGGAAGCGTTTGACACCACATGGTGCAGGGAAGGGTCATACTGATCCTCGTTTACCCCCATTACTACAGTCATGCACTCGCCCTTGGCCGGAGCGCTCAAAACAACTTTCCGGGCGCCGGCCTGGATGTGCTTGGCCGCGTCATCTTTATTGTTGAACCTTCCCGTGGACTCCACCACAAATTCGACTCCAAGCTCTTTCCAGGGTAATAGCGTGGGATCGCCTTCAGCCAGCAGCAGGACTTCATGACCGTCAACCACAATTGCACGGTTGTCCCGGGCACTGACCTCTGCGTCAAATGTGCCGTGAATGGAATCGTACTTCAGCATGTGGGCCACAGATTGGGCATAGGTATCGGTTACCGCAATTCTCCGGGACTTATGATTGACAGCCATAACCTCTATGTCCGGTCGTTTTAAAGCGCATCTCAGGACGTCACGGCCTATTCTTCCGAGACCATTAATCCCTATTTTCACCCCATTAGTACTACCCGCTCCTTTCATTAGTATACCTAATTAACCACATTCTATGAAATAGTATATACTTTAATTCTCTATATGTTGATAAGTTCCTTCCAATTTAAAAATATTTAACAGAATTACAGGGTACCAACTTGTTGTCAGTACCCCCCGTAGTGTGTGGTTTTTCCTAATATCTTTTTCTTTTGCGGATGGCGGCGATTCCCAGTTCATCCCGGTACTTGGCCACAGTACGTCTGGATATGGTAATTCCGCGCCTCCGGAACATTTCAGAAATTTGTTGATCGTTCAGCGGAGACCTGGCGTCCTCCCGGGCCACGATCTCCTGAAGCATTTTTTTAATGCTTTCAGATGAAGTGGTGGTTCCGGCCGAGTTGCTTAAACCCGTGGAAAAGAAATATTTCATCTCGAAAACACCCTGGGGAGTCTGAATGTATTTGTTTGAAGTAGCCCTGCTGACAGTGGACTCGTGCAGGCCCACCATCCCGGCCACCTTCTTCAGGTTCAGCGGTTTTAGGTATTTCACACCCCGATCCAAAAAGTCCCTTTGCAGTTCAACCAGGCAGTTGGCGACCTTGTACAGGGTCAGTCTTCTCTGTTCAATACTTCTGATTAACCAGGCCGCTGCATTCAACTTGCTTTCCACAAAGCGGCGGGTCCTGGAGTCATGGTTTTTATCCTTGGAGAGCACGGAGCGGTAGGTCGCATTTATGGTAATACGTGGAATAGCCACATCGTTCACCAGTATAACATATTCACCCTCTACCTTTTCCAGAATAATATCCGGAATTATATAGCGGGTACTGTGCAAATTCGAAAAATTACGGCCAGGTTTGGGATCAAGAGTTTTTAAGAGATCAGCTGCCTGCTGGACAGTCTGGACAGTTATACCCAGTTCCTGGGCAATCCGGTTCAACTTACCCTTGGACAGATCCACCAGGTAGTTTTTAATCAGACTTTCCAGTACGATATCTTTAATTCCCAACTGCTTAACCTGAATTAAAAGGCATTCCTCCAGGTTCCTGGCCCCGACCCCGGGCGGGTCAAAGCCCTGGATCACACTAAGCATATCATTAACACTGGACTCGCTCACACCAAGACGCAAAGCTACTTCCTCCAGGGATATCCGCAGGTATCCATGTTCATCAAGGTTACCAATAATATATTCGCCGATTAACCGGTCTGCATCATTGCAGGGGGTCAGGTTCAACTGAAATAAAAGGTGCTCGGAAAGCGTCAACGACTGCGACAGGAAATTCTCGTAACTGTAATCTTCCTGCTCCTGAATCCTTTCCTGGCGGACTACCCCGAGATCGCTGCTGTCCTGAAAATACTCTTCCCAGTCCAGATCATATTCTTTTCTGTCCGTATCTTCATCACCGGCCGTATTTTGTTCATCTCCAATCCCGGCCTCTTCCCCTCTTTCGACCTCGTCTTCCCTCAACTCCAGCAAGGGGTTTTCCTCAAGCTGTTGTTCAATATACATGGAGAGTTCAAGCGCAGAAAGCTGCAAAACAGTAATGGCCTGGCGCAATTCGGGGGTCATGATTAACTTTTGAGTTTGTTCAACATTAAGCCCATAACCCATTCGCATTGCGTTTTTCACTCCTCAGAAGAAATGACAATATTCGTTATATTTTTAATTCTCTAAGGACCTGGCGTTTTCCTGCCTGCTCGTCCTGATCCAAGAGATATTCGCCAGGTAATTGTTTCATTCCTGATCAGCCCGGGTGCTGGTCCAAATTTTTGCGAAGATCATTATCTTTATTCCATACCGGCTTAACCGGCTGCCCCGTTCCCCTCCGGCCCTGCCTTGAACCGCCTGCGCAGGGCCATTACCACAGTGATTGTCAGGGAAAGACCCGCAGCGGTTATCAGAGCCAGCCCCGTCTGACCGGCTGCAAACAGATCCGGGTGCAGCCCCAGTCCGTAATCCATGAGGTCGTTAAGGATCATCCAGCAAGCAGTGAACATAATAACCCCGTGACCAGGCTGGAGTGTTTTAAGATAGATAAATCCCTGCAGGGCCATACCAAGATGGGACACCCAGAGCATTCCTTCGGTAAACTCCAGCGGGCCGCCCTGGAGCCAGTAATGAGAAATCATTACGACCGCCCAGATTCCATACTTGATGGAAGCTGTCAGAGCCACGGTCTGAAACAGAAGCCTGCCCGTACCGGCCAGGCTGAGCAGCAGCGCCAGGGCAAAAAGGGTAGTAGACAGCGGACTGTCCGGGACAAAAGGCCAGTAATAATACGGTGTGCGGGCAAGCTGTTCACGGTACCAGTAATAACCATAAGCAGAGCCAACCGCATTAATAATCACAAGGGGGATCATAAAGCGCCCCTGCCGGGGATTGTCCCAGAAGTCCTGCCAGAGCCTGAGCACTTGAGCCAAGAGAAAGACGTCCTTTTTAAGTTGGTAGTTTTAAACAGTCATTTCGGGGGAACCGGTCCCGGAATCCGCACCGGCTTCCGGACGCCCGGCGCCCACTTCCCGGCGCCTGATCCTGGCAGGAACACCAGCCGCCAGAGCCCCCGGGGGGATATCCCGGTTGACCAGGGAACCGGCCCCTACAACAGCCCCGTCACCGATCCGGACTCCCGGCAGGATGGTGGCATTGGAACCAATCAAAACCCCCGCGCCAATCTCAACGGGGCCTTTGTGGTACTCCCGCACCAGGAATTCGTGAGTCAGAACCGTCACGTTGTAGCCGATGATAGTATTGTCCCCGATGGAGATGAGCTGCGGGAAAAAGACATCAAACATGGCCATCAGGCCCACTGACACATTCCTGCCCACCTTCATACCCAAAAAGTGACGGTATAACAGGTTTTTAAATTCTAAAAAGGGAAGGTAACGGCAAAAGGTAATAATTAAGAAATGAAAGGCAACCCTGGGGAGGCTTACCAAGCTGAATGAATACTGCATCGAGTTTTTTTCACCGGGAGAAGGGAACGATTTGTATTTTCTCATCCTTGCTTGCTCCGGATTTGATCGGCAATTTCTTCGATCTTTCTCAAGCGGTGGTTGACCCCGGATTTACCCAGTCTGGGCTGAATCAAATCTCCCAGTTCCTTCAGGCTGGCATCGGGATACTTGATCCGGAGCACTGCTATTTCCCGCAGGGATTCCGGAATTTGCTCCAAACCCACGGTATCCCTGATCAGTTCAATATTTTCCAGATGCCGCACTGCGGCATTGACTGTTTTATTCAGGTTGGCTGTCTCGCAGTTGACCAGGCGGTTGACCTGGTTGCGCATATCTTTATAAATCCTGGCGTTTTCAAAATTGAGCAGTGCGGAGTGGGCCCCTACAATATTTAAAAAATCGCTGATTTGCTCGCTTTCTTTGAGGTATACAACAAACCAGTTTTTCCGCCTGCTGACTCTGGCAGGCAGATGCATTTTTTGCATCATTTTTTCAATATACCGGGCAAAGCTCTCGTTGCCCGTAATTATTTCCAGATGATAATTGCCTTCGGGACTGTTCACGGAACCCCCGCCCAAAAAAACCCCTCTCAGGTAGGCCCGGCGGCAGCATTCCCGGCGGACCAGCTCGTCCCTTACAGCAATACTGCTCAGCCTTCCCGCGGCGTCCAGCATCCCCAGGCGCCGGAGAATTTCGCCCATGCCCGGCTGGGGGAGGATGCGCACCCAGTAAACGTTATTTTTTTTGAGCTGCGTCTTGCGCTGTACCAGAACCTCTGTTTGAAGCCCAAACAGAGTTTTGATCAGGGAAAAAATTTTTCTGGCTACTGCGGCGTTTTCGTTTATAATGCTCAGGGAAATCTGGCGTGAGCCGCTGATCTGGATAGTCCCGTCCATTTTAATCAGGGCCGCAAGTTCCGCCAGGCGGCAGCAGGGCCGCTGCCCTGAAACCCGCGCCAGCTCATTTTTAGTTACCGCCGAAAAGGACAAGCCATCTTCCCCTCTTTCCTCTTGCATATATTATACCAGTAAAAAGACAGCGGGACTAGCTCGCCGTCTTTTTTGATTTAATTTTTTTACACTTTTCAATTGCCTTTAACGGTAACAAGACACTGAATTAGAAATTTCATCAAAAAAACTGTTTTAATGCCGCAGATAATGTCGCTGGAACCCTCTAAATCTCAGCCCTGAAAAGTTCTTTACCCTTACTGTCCCGGCGCCGTTCATTCAAGTAACGGACCCTGTTGTGCCGCCCCCTGTCCGCAAAGGTGAGGCGCAAAACCGCCTGGGCCAGCTTATCGGGATGGTGCCGCACCACATCGGTCTGGTGCACAAGGTCCCCTTCCACGGCCTGGATGCCCATTTTTTCTATTTCTTCAATGTCCGCCGCCACGGGATTTGCTCCCATTTGCAGGTAGCGAACCCGCAGTCTGGGGGGAACCGGCCCGGTATTGACAACTGCATAATCAATTGTCGTGCCGCCGTGAGCAACAAGGGCTTCCAGGTGACCGGAGGCGGTATAACCATCCGTCTCACCCGGCTGGGTCATCACGTTGCAGATATAAATTTTGGGGGCCGGAGTTTTGGCCAGCGCCTCCGGAATCCCCTTCACCAGGAGATTGGGAATAATGCTGGTGTAAAGGCTGCCCGGCCCGAGCACAACAGCATCAGCAGCCCGGATGGCAAGCAGGGCTTCAGCCAGCGGCAGGCAGCGGGAGGGTTTCAAAAACACCCTTTGAATCCGGCCCGGGCTGTGGGAAATCTGGGACTGACCCTGCACCACCGTCCCGTCCCCTAGTTCGGCGCAGAGAGTGACATCGGACAGCGTTACCGGCAGCACCTGGCCGCGGATGGCCAGAACCTTGCTCAAACCCCGTACCGCATGGTCAAAGCTGCCGGTCATGCTGGTTAAAGCCGCCAGGAGCAGGTTGCCCAGGGAGTGACCTGCCAGCTCCCCTGTTTTAAAACGGTACTGGAGAAGCTCTTCCATCAGGGGCTCTTTATCAGCCAGGGCAACCAGGCAGTTGCGGATATCCCCCGGGGGGAGCATCCCCAGATCGCCCCTGAGGCGGCCGGAACTGCCCCCGTCATCGGCCACCGACACAATGGCGGTCAGGTTGCTGGTATATTCTTTCAATCCCCTCAGGAGCACCGACAGGCCGGTGCCGCCGCCAATCACAACAATCTTGGGGCCGCGCCGCAAGCTGTGCCTGGTGTAGATAATATCAGCCATTCTGCCTTCCTGATCCGGGGCCAGCACACCAGCCACGGAGTGAAAGGACTTCAGGAATCCCAGGGCCATCACAACCAGTCCTGAGACAAGAAGAAAAAAGCCGGCTGTCCGGTGGAGCTCCTGGTCCAGGAGCATGAACTCCAGGTGGTGAATGGGCCGGGCCAGATACCCGAATAAGTTGCCCTCCATAATCAGGTCCACGCCCAGAGCCGCCAGGAGCAACCCGGACAACGCCAGAAACAGCCAGCGCTTCACGCGCATGCCCGGATAGAGCCATTTCAGCAGATCCAACATTTTCAACCCCTATTTTTTTTAATGTCCCGGTGGCGAACCGTTACAGGCAGGTCCTTGCTTTCCAGAATCTCCCCCAGGCGGTTGGCCAGGACAACGGAACGGTGCATGCCTCCGGTGCAGCCGATGGCAATCATCAGGGTGGTTTTTCCTTCTTTAATGTACTGGGGAATTAAGAACTCAATAAAGTCCTGAAATTTTTCCATAAATTCTTCCGTTGGCGGGGAGCCGAAAACATAGTCCCGGATTGGCCTCTCATTGCCGCTCAAGGGTCGCAGGGCCGGGTCGTAGTGGGGATTGGGCAGGAAGCGAACATCAAAGACCAGGTCGGAGTCCAGGGGTATACCATATTTGTAGCCAAAAGAAATGACCGTGATGTGCAGTCTGGAGTTATTCGCGTTGCCTGCGTAAATAGCAGCAATCTCTTCTTTTAACTGCTGAACGGCCATGTTGGATGTGTCGATGATCTTGTTCGCCTTGCCTCTCAAGTCCTGAAGGCGGCTTCGCTCTTCCCGGATTACTTCCAGGATCTCCCCGTGGGAACTTAAGGGATGGCGCCTTCTGGACTCTTTGTATCTCCTCACCAGGGTTTCATCGGACGCTTCGAGGAAGAGGATCTCGTACCCGGTTCCCTGCAGGTCAATCTGATGGAGAACTTCAAAAAGGGTGTTGAAAAATTCCCCGCCCCGGATATCAACTGCTAATGCTATTTTATTAATCTTACTGGCAGCCTGTGCACAAAGTTCGGCGAATTTAGGAATTAAGGTTGGGGGCAGGTTGTCCACGCAGAAAAAACCCAGATCTTCGAGACAGCGCATTGCCTGGGTTTTTCCGGCGCCGGAAAGGCCGGTGACTATCACAAGTTTCGGCATAATGATTTTGCTGACCCCCCTTTACAACATGTGGAATTCAAAACAGGGCGTTAATGACCTGCTCTGCGGGAAACCCCAGCCGGTCCAGCAGTTCCGCCCCGGCATCCAGTCTTCCCACCATTTCCGGATAGTGGGCGTCGCTGTTGACCACCAGCCCGGCCCCGTGGCGGGCGGCGGCCCGGACGATTCCTTCTTTATTATAATTGTGTCCCGTGTTAACTTCAAGTGCGGTTTCGGTACCGGCGCAGGCCCGGGCCAGTTCATCCAGGTCCACCGGAGCCATCAGGTCCGGGTGGCTGATAAAATCCACCGGGTAACTGTGGATGGTCTCAATCAGGGCTTTGGTGTTGGTACAGCGCATTTTTTCCCGGAGGCTCCCGGAGAACCTGGCCGCCAGATTGGGCAGGGTATAGTACAGGGCGTCCCCGGGGCTTTCCGGAATATAGTAGGGATGCAGCCCGGCAATCAGCAAATCCAGCCGGTCGATAATTTCCCGGGGCAGGTCCAGGCGGCCGTCCCGGCTGATTACTGCTGCCTCGGACCCCACCAGGAGCTTGAGCTCCGGAAAGCGGGGAGCCAGGGCGGCCACCTCTTCCTTAATTACCAAAAATGTTCCGGCATCCGCCACACCCGTGCCGATGCTCCTGGGACCGTGGTCGGTGATGGCTACTTCCCGCAGGCCCCGCCGGGCGGCCGCTTCTATATTCTGAGCCGGGGTACCCCGGCCGTCGCTGTATCTTGTGTGGGTGTGGTAGTCGGCAAAAAACTTAATCGTCCCGCAGCTCCCTTTTGAGATAGTCGATCACCTTGACCGGACCCGGGTCAATACCGTACAGGGCCGCCAGATAGACGCTGGTGTAATCACCGGTGTAAATCAGGGAAAAGAGCCTGGAGAGGACGCCTTCACCGGAGGCCCAGACCTCGGTACAGCCGTCCACAACATCCCGGATTACTTCCCTGGTGATCTCGATGCGCTTGTGCACCCGGGGGTGATCCCGCTCATCCCGCAGAATCACCACGTGGAGCTTTTTTAACAGCTCTTTGGGAAACTGGAAGCCCACAATTTCGTTATGGTTCAATTCCGGCAGCACGTTCCAGTAAGCAGGGGCCTTGGCGTTTTCGTTGATCTGGCCCTTCCAGCGCTGGGCCACAACCTCGGTTGTGCCGCTGGAACCCCAGATTACCGGGATCCGGTTAAAAAGCTTTTGGGCCAGCTGCTTGGCCTGGTTTTCCTCCTCGGGGGCTTCCGGAGCCAGCTTTCCCTGCAAAATCCGGATATAGTCGATCATTTCCGAAATCTCGTCCACGTTGTCCGGCAGCAGTCCCAGCCTTTGCAAAACCCTTAGGGTTGGGATAAACAAAAAGCCGGTGGCTGCCCGGGGGGAAATACCGCCGGGAACCCCAATCAGCGGCACACCGTCCCGGCCGGCCAACTCACCCAGCCTGCCGCCGGTGGTTACGGCAACTACGGAGGCGCCCCTTAAGCGGGCTTCTTCGTAAGCGCTCAAGGTTTCTTCGGTGTTTCCGGAATAGCTGACGGCGAAGACCAGGGTATCGGGACCTACAAACTCCGGCAGGACGTAGTCCCGGTTGACGATTACGGGTACAGCCATTCTGCCGGCGGTGTAGACCCTGAGTAGGTCCCCCCCGATGGCCGAGCCCCCCAGTCCGGTCACAACGATATTGGAAACGGCCTCAATTTCCGGCAGTTCCACATGCCCGGCCAGATCCCAGCAGGCCTGGCCGCACTGGGCGGGCAAACCCATCAGAGCTTCGAACATGCCCGTTGTATCCAGCTTGCAAAGTTCCTCCGGGCAGTTTAAATCCTTTACAGCATTCATAATTGGCTTTTCCTCCTTTAATAGAGGTTTATCAATACTTTTGCGTTCTTTCAGCAATAACAATCAACAACAAATCATTAACGGATGATCATTCAATTTCTGTTCCAACGCCGGCTGCTATAATGTCGCCGGATCCCCGGGCGGGCCCATTTCCAGCACATCTTCCAGGTAGGCCCGCAGCACCTCGGCCACGCTCCAGGCCTGGGCGATGCAGCCCCTGGGAAGGGCCGGCTCGTCGCCGTCGAAAATCTCTGAGATATAGCCGGCGCCGTGGTCGCGCAGCTGATCGCGGAAAGGCCGGATTAACCTTAAGGCAGTTTCCCGGCTGGCCGGGCTGTAGCCGTGCACCCGCCGGATGGCGGTGATAAAGGGCCCCATCAGCCAGCCCCAGGCCGTCCCCTGGTGGTAGGCGCCATCCCGCTGGAAGCGATCCCCGGTGTAAATGCCCCGGTACTCCCCGTCAGATGGGGAGAGGCTGCGGAGCCCGTAAGTTACGTAGAGCTCCCGCCAGACCTTGCCCACCACCCGGAGCCCCTGCTCCCGGCTGAGCATGGTATGGGGGAGGCTCACCGCCAGCAGCTGGTTGGGCCGGACCCTGGAGTCCACCCCCTCCGGAGAAACCACGTCATACAGGCAGCCCCTTTTTTCGTCCCAGAATTGTTGCAAAAAGCTGTCCTTCACCA
>DBRJ01000055.1 GCA_002305915.1 Pelotomaculum sp. UBA1371
ACTTTTTTGCTTACAGTGAAACCGAATCTGCTTTGCTCTGTGTTATTCGGTAAAAAATACAGAACAATAAATCGATCTGCTACCGTTTTTCCGTGGCTGTAAACTCTCCGGTAATCACTGTTTTTTTTAATGATATTAAGGCTAACCATTGATTCCTCAATTTTCTATTATTACCGTTACGTAACCTAACCATACTTCCACAACGTTATACAGCTAGAAAGGCCACTGTGATTTAGCGGCCTCACGCAGTTAACCTTTTTCTTCCCTTTAATCTTCTTCTCTTTATTATTTTTTGACCGGAGCGTGTCGCCATTCTGGACAGGAAACCGTGAATCTTTTTATGCTTACGTGCCTTTGGTTGATAGGTACGCTTCAAATACATACACCTCCTTTTTATGTTCTTTTTGTAAGGATCTTCTAGAAAAGATTTGATAATAAAAAAATAAAGAGCATTAAATTTTTTATTATTCAATAAATAAAATTTATTACCTCTTAATTTATTACTGAAACCTTCTCCTTGACACACACTACCAATTATATAATAATCGCTTTTTAACGTCAAGAAGCAGGAGTTTTACCGATCGTGCCGGCCCAAACCCATCCCAAAATGCCTGTTGATAACTTATATAAAATTTGATATGATCTTAGCGCTGGAAAATCAACGAAATACTGGTTTTTACACAGCCTGTGGATATCTGTGTGGATATTTTTGTTGATTCTTTAACCTCTATAATAATCCCGCAAGGAGATGTTTTTAGGTTTTCCCAGGTAATTACTAAATATGAGATTTAATTAATTGGAGGGTCTGTTTTGATTAGAAGTGATTTAATGGAATCTTGGGAAGAAGCCCTCCGTTCATTAGAAAAAAAAATAAGCAAGCATTCCTATGATACCTGGTTAAAATCACTCAAACCCCTGGGTTTTGACGAGAATAAAATCATCATCGAAGTGCCCAATCATTTTTCCCGGGGCTGGCTCAATGATCGTTACGCACCGATTATTAAAAATGCCTTAATAAATGTCCTCAAGCAAGATGTCGAGGTACAATTCCTGCTTTCCAGCGAAATTCAAAGCATCAAACCCCAATCGTCAAAAAAAGATAGGGAAAGGGTATCTGAATTTACTAGTATCTCCCATTTGAATCATAAGTATACCTTTGACTCCTTTGTTGTAGGCAACAGCAACCGCTTTGCCCATGCAGCCTGTCTTGCTGTGGCTGAATTACCCTCAAAAGCCTATAATCCATTATTTATCTATGGGGGTGTCGGGTTAGGCAAAACCCACCTGATGCATGCCATAGGTCATTACACCCTGCAACACAGCGCCGGAATAAAAGTCAACTATGTTTCATCTGAAAAGTTCACCAACGAACTGATTAACTCTATCCGTGACGATAAGGCNNTTTCTGGCCGGCAAAGAGCGTACCCAGGAAGAGTTTTTTCATACTTTCAACACCCTTTACGAGGCCAATAAACAAATAATTATCTCCAGTGACCGTCCTCCCAAGGATATTCCCACCCTTGAGGACAGGCTTCGTTCCAGATTCGAATGGGGTCTAATTACAGATATCCAACCTCCCGATCTGGAAACCAGAATAGCTATCTTAAGAAAAAAAGCTCAAGTGGAAAACCTGTACGTTCCTGACGATTGCCTTGTTTTCATAGCAACACGAATCCAGTCTAACATTCGTGAACTGGAGGGAGCTCTGATCAGGGTTATCGCCTTTTCCTCTTTAAACCGGACAGAGATAAACCAGGAAATGGTTGCAGAAGTCCTTAAAGACATGCTTCCTTCCGGCAAACCCAAAGAGATCACTGCTGAACTGATCCAGGAAGTTGTTTCCGAGTTTTTCAATATTCGCATAGAAGATTTTAAAGCAAAAAAAAGAACACGGAACGTTGCCTTTCCCCGCCAGATTGCCATGTACCTGACCAGGGAAATGACCGACCTTTCCCTGCCTAAAATTGGTGAATCATTTGGAGGACGTGACCATACGACAGTTATCCACGCCTGCGAAAAAATTAACAGTGAACTGCAGAAAAGCCTTGACCTCCAGGAAAAAATCAAATTACTGATTGAGAAGATAGAAAAATTAACAATGCCTGTGAATTAATTGTCATTAACCCTGTTGATTTACTTAAATTGACTTCCAGTCAAATTTTTTTTTAAATAGATTTATCTTGCTTTTACCAACAGGCCTCATTTTTACGGCCGGCTGCCTTTTGCAGAGTTTTTCACATAATCACAGACACTATTACTACTTACTTATATATAATGATAAGAATAATAAAAAATATTTTCCTGATAAGTGAGAGAAATTAATAAAATGAAAATCCTAACCAACAAAGAAATCCTTAATAACGCCGTCCAGTTGGTACAGAGGGCTGTTTCAATTAAAAATCCCCTGCCTATTCTTGCGGGGATTAAATTCGAAACCCGGGAGAATCAGGTTATACTCACAGCCACAGATCTGGACATCGGAATTCGCTGCTCCTTTCCGGCAGAAGTAATCGTACAGGGTACAACTGTTCTCCCTGCAAAGTATATCTGTGAACTGTTCAGAAGGCTTCCCGAACTACCTATTTTTATTGAAGCAGATGCTGCTACCGGGAGTGTAACAATCCAGTACGGGCAATCCGAAACCAGAATCAATGGTTATCCGCCGGAAGAGTTTCCTGAACTTCCTTTACCCGAAGGTATTAATTCTTTTACTTTGCCAGGGGAATTATTAAAAGAAATAATCAGGCAAGTTGTTTTTGCAACTGGTAATGATGAAAACCGCCCTGTATTCATGGGCGTGCTATTTGAAATAAACGGCAGCGAACTGCAGGTTGTGGCCACAGATACCTACCGTTTGGCCTGGCGTAAGGTGATTATTGAAAATTGTGAAGAAACTGCTATAAATTTAATCATTCCTGGCAAAACTCTTAATGAGTTATTAAAAATTATCGGCATTAATGAGCAAATAGAGGTTACAGTTACCAAAAACCAAATCCTTTTTGTAGCCGGCAATGTATGGCTAATCTCCCGTCTTATCGAGGGAAATTTTCCAAAATATAAGCAGGTTATTCCCCAAAACCATATTTTAAAAGTCCGGCTCAAAACTAGAGACTTGCTTGATGCTACCGAAAGGGCTTCTCTTCTGGCCCAGGTAAAATCACCGGTGATCAAGCTTAACATCAGTGAGAATAAAATTATTGTATCTTCCTATTCGGAAGCCGGAAGGGTTCATGAGGAATTAGACGTTTACCAGGAGGGTGAAACTCTCCAAATAGCCTTCAATGCCCAATATCTTGGTGATGTCTTGAAAGTAATTGGCTCAGAAGAAATTATCATTGAATTAACAGGACCTTTAAGCCCCGGGATTATCAAACCGGTCGGAGATAATGAATATCTTTCGTTACTTTTGCCGGTGCGGTTGCGTGAGGAGTGATCATGATAACCGAGCGGGTCAAGGTGAAAAAAGAAATCAGGTTAGACCAGTTTATAAAATGGGCAGGTGCCGTTTCTACAGGAGGCCAGGCCAAAATAATAATTAAAGAAGGTCTGGTGAAGGTGAACGGCAGGGTGGAAAACAGAAGGGGAAGAATCCTCCGGGACGGGGACAGGGTTAAAGTGGGAGAGGATGATTTTTTAGTGGTTTGTTGTGAGGAGTGTTTAACACTTGTACCTGAAAAGCCTGGAACTGATCAATTTCCGGAATTACGTCCGTCAAACAATTGAACCTTGCCCTCACTTTAATATCCTGATCGGACAAAACGCCCAGGGAAAAACCAACCTTCTTGAATCAATATACCTGGCCTGTACCGGGAAATCTTTTCGTACTTCCAGGGAACGGGAAGCGATTAACTGGTACAGCGATTTTTCCGCAATCCACTGCCTCCTGGAAACTGAAACCCGTGAACTAAAAATAAAACTCTTGCTTAATCCGGGACAAAAAAAGTTTTTAGTAAACGAGAATATTGTACATGGGTATCCTCTGGGCTGGCCCGGAGTTGTTTTATTTACACCTGATGACCTTCTTCTAATCAAAGGTTCTCCCCAGGAGAGGCGGCGGTTTTTGGACTACGAACTGGGTCTTTTTCAACCGCACTACAACCATTACCTCTCCCGCTATAACAGGGTTGTTTCTCAACGGAACAACCTTCTCCGTGAAATCAGGGAAAAGCGGATTAAAAACCATACCCTGCAGGCCTGGAACGAACAACTTGGACGTTACGGCGCAAAAGTTTTACTTTTTAGATTGGAATTACTAAAAAAATTCAGCCCCCACCTGCGGCAACTGCATCTTAAGTTGACCACCGGACGTGAAAACCTTGAGATTAGATATCACTCCTCTTTTAAAGTTGCAAACATGTACTCCGAAGAGGAGATATTTAATCAATATTTAGAAGCTTTGATTGCTGTACAAGAAGAAGAAATAGCCCGGGCTCAGACCTTGATCGGACCTCACCGGGATGATCTCTCTTTTTTTTTAAACGGCGCTGACGCTAAAACTTACGGTTCCCAAGGGCAGCAGAGGACTGTAATTCTTACTTTAAAAATAGCCCAAATCTTACAGTGGAAAATTGATGTTAATGAATATCCCATCTTGCTGCTTGACGACGTACTGCTGGAACTGGACCAGATTCGCCGCCAGGCTTTATTGAATTATGTGACTGGAAACGTCCAGGTATTTTTGACCTCTACCAGCAGGGAAAACCTCAAACTGGACGCCGGCGTTAACGGAAATCTGTATAATGTAGTAAATGGCAAGATAGTTAAAGTCTAATAGGCGATAAGGATATTCTTGCTCAAGAAAGGAATGGTGATTTAAGTGTTTCTGCATCTTGGAGGAGATGTCGTAGTTCCTAAAAAAGATGTAATAATGATTCTGGATACCCATACCCTCACTTCTTCTGCTACCCGTGAATTTATTGAAATTGCCGGGGATGAGGGTTTTATTAAGAATACTTCCGGTGATAAAGAAAAATCTTATGTAGTGACAACCAGAGAAATTTTTATTTCCCCGATTTCATGTAAAACTTTACAAAAAAGAGCCAGATCTTCTAAATATTTGGAATAAACAAATTTAAAATCCAGGCTTATGCCGGCCAGGTAAAAATTGATAATAAATTACTTTTATGATAAAATAATAATTTGAGATTGTTAAGAGAATCTAGTAAGGAGTGTGTCTGGCATTGAATAATGATAAACTTAACGACAGCCGGTACGGAGCCGAAGATATACAAGTCCTCGAAGGTCTTGAAGCCGTTCGGCGCCGGCCGAGCATGTATATCGGCAGCACCAGTGCCAGAGGTTTACACCACCTGGTTTATGAAGTAGTTGATAATAGTATCGATGAAGCCATGGCAGGCTATTGCGACCGGATTGAGGTTGTCCTGAACCGGGATGAATCAGTTACCGTTGTTGACAACGGCAGGGGAATACCAGTGGATATTCATCCAAAAGTGGGCCTGCCCGCCGTGCAGGTAGCCTTAACCATGCTTCACGCCGGCGGTAAATTCGGCGGGGGCGGATATAAGGTATCCGGGGGTCTCCACGGAGTGGGGGTTTCTGTAGTTAACGCCCTTTCCGAGTGGTTGGAAGTTGAGGTCAGGCGGAACGGCTTCGTTTATCAGCAAAAATATCAAAGGGGTGTGCCGGTAACAGATTTAATAATCATTGGAAAGACAAAAAGCACCGGTACAAAAATAACCTTTAAACCGGATTGCGAAATTTTTGAAGAATTGACCTTTAATCATGATACCCTGTCCCACCGTTTGAGAGAGCTGTCTTTTTTAAATATGGGGATAAAAATTATCCTCAGGGACAGTCGTATCGATAGCGAGACTGTTTTTCAACACGACGGAGGAATCAGGGACTACGTAAAGTTTTTAAATAAAAATAAGACTCCTTTGCATAGCAGGCCGATTCATTTTCAAAAACAAAAGGACAATGTGCTGGTTGAGGTGGCTTTACAATATACGGATGCCTATGTTGAAAGTATTTATTCTTATGCCAACAACATTAACACTATCGACGGCGGAACCCATGAAGCCGGATTTAAGGCTGCCCTGACCAGGGTAATCAATGATTATGGGAGAAAATATAACCTGCTTAAAAATGGGACAAACAACCTTTCAGGAGAAGATATTCGGGAGGGTTTAACCGCAATCATCAGCGTAAAGGTCCCGGATCCTCAGTTTGAGGGACAAACCAAAACAAAACTTGGTAACAGCGAGGTCCGAAGCATTGTTGATAATGTGATGGGAGAAGGACTGTCAACCTTTTTAGAAGAAAACCCTCCGGTAGGCAGGCGAATCCTGGAAAAATCCCTCACTGCTTCGCGGGCCCGCGAGGCGGCCCGCAAGGCCAGGGAACTGACCCGGCGCAAGAGCGCCCTGGAAAATTCAACCCTCCCGGGCAAGCTGGCGGATTGTTCGGATCGTGATCCCTCTGTCTCTGAATTGTACCTGGTGGAGGGTGATTCTGCGGGCGGATCGGCCAAGCAGGGAAGAGATCGCCGTTTTCAGGCCATTCTACCTTTACGGGGAAAAATTTTAAACGTAGAAAAAGCTCGTCTTGACCGGATCCTGGGCAATGAAGAAATCAGGGCTATGATCACTGCCATGGGAACAGGAATCGGTGATGACTTTGATCTCAGCAAAGCCAGATATCATAAATTAATTTTGATGTCCGATGCCGATATTGACGGTGCCCACATTAGAACATTGCTGCTGACTTTTTTCTATCGCTATATGCGACCGCTGATCGAGGCTGGTTATGTGTTCATTGCTCAACCTCCGCTCTACCGGGTGAAAAAGGGCAAAAGTGATAGCTATGTATACAGTGATGCAGAGCTGGCACAATTACTAAAAAAAATCGGCAAAGAGGGTGTAAGCATTCAGCGTTACAAAGGTTTAGGAGAAATGAATGCTACCCAGTTGTGGGAAACGACCATGGATCCGGAAACCAGGACAGTGATGCAGGTGAATCTGGAAGACGCCATCGAGGCCGACGCCACCTTTTCAATGCTGATGGGTGACCGGGTGGAGCCCAGGCGTGAATTTATTCAGGAAAATGCCAGGGCCGTCCGGAATTTGGATGTCTAAAAAGATTCAGATAAAAGTATAAAAACAAATAATGTTAATACTTGTGTTTATTAGTAATTGATAGGTTTAAGGAGTTTTTTAAAGCTTCTTAAATCTATTTTGTTTTTTTTAAGAAATACAGGACTTGCATCAGTATGGTAGTATAAAAAGCAAAAAGGGGTGGTAAAAATTGTCAAAAGTAACTACTTTAAAAAGAGTGGCCGCGGAGCAAAAGTCTGCTGAAAACAGTAAGAACAGCCGCTTACCAAATATAGAAATACCCGCTGCAATTATGCAAGCGGTCCACAAGTATATAAAAGATAGATCCTGCTCAATGACTCAGTTTTGGAAAGAGGCTGCCGGCCTGCGCCTTCAGGCGGAGGACATGCAGTCGGCGAGGGAGGAACTGGACAGGATTCTCGGGCAGATTGCCTATGCAGAGAAAAAGTTAAAGGATTTAGAAGAAAGGGAACAGGAAATCTGTGCCAGGGAATTAAGAATTGAGGAAGTGGAACTGAGCCAGGAGGTCCTGCACAAAGAAAGACTGCAGCAATTAATCCAAAGGGAAAGGGAGCAGGAAGAGGAATACAAGAAAAAGATGGCGGAATTTCAGGAAATGGTCCAAAAACAGGAGGAAGAATACCAGTTACGCCTTGGGGAAATTGAGTCCCGGCTCAGGGAAAAAAACGGGGAGTACCGCCAGAACTATGAGGAAGACTATCTGGAAAGGGAAAAGGAATTATTCAGGCGTGAAGCCCAGGTTAAAGTAAAGGAGGAAATTGCCCTGGAAAAAGAAAAATTCTGGTCCACCATGTATGATGCGGTGGTAAAGCTGACCAGAATTTGTGGAGCTGTTAAATAAACTTATGCGATACAGGGTTCAATTAAGTGCTTTGCGATAGGGAGCGCACCCCGGGCGTTTCCTGACCGGCCGGAGCGGTTGAACTGGGGCTAAATTTATCTCAACCAGCCCGGCCCGGGACCGGTGAGAGTAAATGATTACCGGAGTGCAAAGCGAAGTGAAAAAAATTAAAGGGGGGTTTGAAGAAAAAAGAAATCCTAAAAAACCTATATTAAAAGCAGGAACGTCCTGGCAAATTAAAATGTATGGAAAATATGCGAATTAAAACAGGTTAGGTGTTGTCCCTTGCTTGTTTTAAGAACGAGAATAAACCTCCACCGGCCAACGCCCACGGCCATAAGCGGCGCGCACAAAAAAATTGAGGCAGGACTTGCCGGGAAGTGATCGGGATGAAAATAATAAAACCGGGAGGGCAGGGCATGAAAATTATCACAAACTACAGGCCGACAAAGGGTCAAAGAATCAAGTCATTCTTGATGACTCTGGTCATGCTGGCCATAGCCTTTCTTGCCGGGGCCGCCATGCAGAACACGGCTCACTTCCTGCAAGATTTGGCGGCGGCAGTGCCTGTTGCCCTGGACGGAATAAAAACATTCCTGCGGGAAAGGTTTGTTTTTAAAGTGAACGCGTTGGTAGGACAGTTAAAATGGACTGCAGTGGTCTCCCTTGCAATTTTATACAATGCCTTGTCCCACCGGGCCAGGAGTCCTTAAAAAGAATAGTTGAGGAGGGGCTTAATTGGGAGACACAAGAATAATAGTTGTTTCCCGGCATTGGCCAAAGACGCTCCTGCAAAAATTTAAGCAGGAACTTAGGCTCAGACCTAAAAAGGCCGGCCGCAGATTCCGTCCATTTTATATCTTAGTTAAAAAGAGATAAAAAGAAAATTAAAGAAGCAAGGTGATCGATTTGCTTGCATAAACCCCCGGCCTGTTGGCGTGAGGGGGACTAAACAAAAATCAGCAAGGCAGTGATAAGGCATTATTATACCGGGTTATTTATAGTAAATATTACCTGCGGGTCAAAACCCCCTCAACATGCCTTCTGCCGATGATTTAAAAATTGAATAACTGCGCTTTGGAGCGGGAATTAAGCCCGCTCTTTTAATCTATAAACAGGATGATTGGCTAAAATTGCATTTGACAGTTTATTCTGGTATAATTCCATCGAAATGAATTAAGGGTAGAGGTGACCTTTTTGCCGTCCTCAAAAGGTAAAGTTATCCCAGTAAATATCAACGATGAAATGAAGCATTCCTACCTGGACTATGCCATGAGCGTAATTGTCGGGCGGGCCCTGCCGGATGTTAGGGACGGGCTGAAACCGGTCCACAGGCGTATCCTTTACGCCATGAACAGCCTCGGTCTGACGCCGGATAAGAACCATCGCAAATCAGCTTACATTGTCGGTGAAGTCCTGGCAAAGTATCACCCCCACGGAGATGTGGCCGTATACGACGCTCTGGTCCGTCTTGCTCAGGACTTTGCCTGTCGTTACCCCCTGGTGGATGGTCACGGTAACTTCGGCTCAGTGGATGGAGACTCCGCAGCAGCCATGCGTTATACTGAAGCCCGCTTGGCCAGGATCTCCCTGGAAATGCTGTCTGATATCGATAAGAATACCGTTGACTTTATTCCCAATTATGATGAGAGAACTGAGGAACCTACAGTTTTACCTGCCAGGATCCCAAATTTACTGGTAAATGGTTCGGCCGGCATTGCCGTGGGCATGGCCACCAACATACCGCCCCATAATCTAGGGGAAGTAATTGATGGGGTCATTATGCTGATAGACAATCCTGATGCGGATATTAAGGATTTGATGAGCGTCGTCAAAGGGCCGGACTTTCCCACCGCCGGCTTGATTATGGGCCGGGAGGGCATCTGGAACGCCTACCGTACCGGGAGGGGAAGCATCAAAATACGTGCCAGGGTCAGTATTGAACCCATAGCCGGAGGCAAACACAGTATTATTGTCACTGAGATACCCTACCAGGTTAACAAGGCCAGGCTCATTGAAAAAATCGCAGAATTGGTCAAGGAAAAAAAACTGGAAGGGATCAGCGATCTCCGGGACGAATCGGACCGGAGCGGTATGAGTATTTATATAGAATTGAAGAGGGACGCCAACCCCCAGGTTGTTCTGAACCAGCTATACAAACACACCCAGTTGCAGGATACCTTCGGAGTGATTATGCTGGCGCTGGTGGATGGAGAACCCCGGGTTCTGAACTTGAAGCAGATGCTTTTTTACTACCTGGAACATCAAAAGGACGTAATTGTCAGGCGTACCCGGTATGAGCTGAACAAGGCGGAAGCCAGGGCGCACATCGTGGAAGGCCTGCGCATTGCCTTGACCTACCTGGATGAAGTGATTAAAACAATCCGGGCTTCCCAGACCACGGATATCGCCAAAAAAGCATTAATAGAAAAGTTCACCCTTTCCGAAAAACAGGCCGAGGCTATAGTTGAAATGCGCCTGCGTCAATTGACCGGCTTGGAACGGGAAAAACTGGAGCAGGAATACAAAGACCTTATGGAAAAAATAGCCTATCTCCGCTCGGTCCTTGAAGACGACCGAAAAGTCCTCGGAATTATTAAAGAAGAGCTTACTGCTGTCCGGAAAAAATATGCTGATGCCCGGCGCACGGTTATTACAAATGAGGATGTTAATTTAGAAGCGGAAGATTTAATCCCGGAAGAAGACGTGGTTATTACCATCACCAACCAGGGTTATATTAAGAGAATTCCCCTGGATACCTACCGCAGTCAGCGCCGGGGCGGGCGCGGTGTTACGGCCATGGGCACCAAAACGGAGGACTTTGTTCACCATCTTTTTATTACAACAACACACCATTTCTTTTTATTTTTTACCAACCAGGGAAAGGTTTACCGCCTGAAGGTGCACGAAATTCCCGAAGCTGGACGCCAGGCCAAGGGTACGGCTGCCGTAAATCTTCTTTTTATCGGGAACGAAGAAAAAATAACCACTGTTATACCTGTCCGGGAATTTGATACCAATCAATACCTTTTCATGACAACCCGCAGGGGTATGGTTAAAAAAACATCATTAAGTGAATACAATACCTCCCGCAGGGACGGAATCATTGCCATTTCCCTGAAGGAAGGGGATCAGTTGGTAGGCGTCGAGTTAACCAGCGGAGAAGAAGAAATTGTTTTAGCAACCAGAGGTGGCAAGGCTATCCGCTTTTTAGAAGAAGAAGTGCGTCCGATGGGACGGGCAACCCGGGGTGTCAAAGGAATCAGTCTGACATCAAAAGACGAGGTTATCGGCATGCAAACTGTTCGTCCGGATGCTTATTTACTTGCAGTTACAGCCAACGGCTTTGGCAAGCGCACCCATCTTTCCGAGTACCGCCGGCAAAGCAGGGGCGGTAAAGGCATAATAAATATTAAGACCTCGGAGAGGAACGGCCCGGTAGTGGCGGTGGAAGTCATTAGAAATGATGAAGAAATTATGATTATTAGCGCCGAGGGTATAATCATCCGGTTAAAAGCAGAAGATATATCAATTATAGGCCGCTCTACCCAGGGTGTGACCCTGATGCGGCTTGACCCGGGAGATAATGTCGTTGCCGTGGCGAAAGTAGATACCGATGAATAAAATAGGATTAATAACAATAGTAATAATAAAATGTAAAAAGTGCTTAGAGATGGCTTGACATAGATCAAGCCCTGTGCTAAATTAAGTATTGTGCCGCCCGGTAGCTGCTTGCGGCCGGGCGTCCGGCTACAAAGACCTGAAATCACTGATTGAAGGCGGCAAAGAAGCCAAA
>DBRJ01000017.1:0-2859 GCA_002305915.1 Pelotomaculum sp. UBA1371
GTGCCTGACACCAACTTATCAACTTATTGATTATTCAAACAATTTAATGCTGTCAATTATGGTTTATTTTTTATGATAGTGATAGCAAAATATTAACATATTTGCTAAAATGTAATATATATTGAGCTTTATGTAGACGAGGGCTGTGATGGGTAGAAAACCGAGAGTGGAATTTAAAGGGGCAATCTATCACGTCATTAAGCGGGGAAATAATCGGGACTATATCTTTCAGGGACGGGAAGATAAAGAATCTTTGCTGAGATATATTGCATATGCCAAAGAAGACGGCGGGTTTAACCTCATGGGGTATGTGATCATGGATAACCACTATCATCTGATCATACAGACCGAAGACAAGCCCCTTAGTAAAATCATGCAAACTGTCAATAATCGCTACAGTAAGGACTACAACAAAAGGCATAGCCGCTCGGATCATGTTTTTGGGGGAAGATACAAAGGTATCCTGGTGCTTGACGACAGATATCTCTTTACGTTGCTTCGCTATATTCACCATAATCCGGTGCGGGCAAAAGTTAGCGAAAAAATTGCTCAATATAAATGGAGCAGTGACCATTATTACAGGAAAAATATCAACGGGTTGGTGAGCGTGGATAAGATTCTCGATATGTTTTCGGATGATCGGAGAATTGCGTTGGAAGAATATGTGCGATTCATGGAAGAGGATGAGCCTATGGTCAACAAAAATGCTTATGATGAATATGAAGCTGTAGATGTCATCGGTGCATCTAAAGACGCATCGAAAGACGACGGTGAACTTGTTCTAAAATTGGAATGCGAGGATAACACTCTGGATGGAATCTTAAGACGAGCGGTACCCACTGCGGAGGAATTTGAAAGGATTAAGGCAGGATCGCGGCAGCGGTCACTTAAGGATTATAAGCTCAGTTATGTAAAACTAGCGATTGAACAGGGTTATACATTTAAGGAAATCGGTGCAAACATTGGAGTATCAGGTGAAGCGGTAAATAAGATGATAAGAGGTGCCTGACACCAACTGGGAGTATAAATAATTTGGGAGTATAAATAATTTCATGTAAATAGCGGCAATTCTCCATGTATTCTGTCCATAAGAGCTTTCGGCTGACTCCATTATTGAGCAGCTCTTTGTGGACATAGTTTAGGCCAGGCATACGTTTTTTGACGTTTTCCTGCTTAGTCTTGAGGAATAGGATTCCTTATAATACATAATACATGATACAGCATCAGTCTGATTGTCATCTAATGGCCAGCGAAATGATGGTTCCCGGCAACCGGATAGGTGGTGTAACACCTCCCGGAATACCCAGCCAGACAGCACCGGGGAGTTTTCGATTGAAGGCAGGACCCCGGATAGTTCCTCGCCCCGGAGGAGATGAGGGGACACCCGTAGAATCAGTATAATCATAATCAGGTTAATTAAGGCGGGGCAGGGGAATCGGGTTGAACCTGCAAGTTAGAACAATAAGCAAAAACAGGCAATTGGCCATTAATATATTGGCAAGTTATATTGCCCTTTTTGTTCAAATGGGGATTAGTTTTTTTCTGAGTCCCTATATAGTCAGGACTGTTGGGGTTGAGGCTTACGGTTTTGTACAATTTTCCTATGTCCTGATCTCGTATTTTGCAATTTTATCAGTTGCCTTGAATTCCATGTCCAGCCGGTTCATAATGGTATCCTGTTTTAGAGGGGATTTCATAGCGGCAAACAAATATTTTGCATCAACGTTTTACGCCAATGTTATTCTGGGAGCAATAATTTTCCCGGTCCTGGCAGCAGCCATTTTAAACATCGCTAAAATAATCAATGTTCCTGCACACTTGCTTGTTGATGTGCAGTTTTTAATGGGTTTTATGGCGGTTAATTTTGTTGTTGACCTGCTGGCTACAAACCTGGGTATATCATATTACGTCTCAAATAAGCTGTATTTGTTTTCTCTGGTCCAGGTATACGGCCATATTCTCCGGGCTGTGCTGCTGATTGGATTTTTTACTTTTTTTGAACCCTATGTTGCTTACATCGGCTTAATCACTCTGATTATAACGATCTTTACTCAATCAGCGAATATTTACTGGAAGAGAAGGCTGATTCCGGACCTGAACATAAACAGAAAATTCTTTGACCTGAAAAAGGTCAAAGAACTGATCTCCTCAGGTGTCTGGAATTCCATCACCCGCCTGGGCCAGATCCTGCAGGATGGTCTTGATTTACTGATCGCCAATTTGATGCTAAGTGCAACAGCTATGGGAATTCTGGCAGTTGCAAAGATTATTCCCAACGTTATTAATATGATTTTGCACGCGATGATTTCAACATTTCTGCCCGACATGACGGAGCTGTATGCCAAACAAAAATACGATGAGCTTGTTAAGTCGGCAAAACGGTATATGAAAATTACCGGAATGATTATTAATATTCCCATAGCCCTGCTGATAGCCTTTGGAGATATATTGTACGCCCTGTGGTTCCCCACGCAGGATTCGGGTTTGCTGCAGTTGTTGTCTGTCATAACGGTTTTACCCTGGGCTATAATGGGGCAGACGGCCATAATACATAACATTTTTACAATTGTTAATAAAATCAGGGTTAATTCCATACTGGTGACTATAACCGGTTTCTTAAATGTGTTGCTTGTGTTAGTGCTGTTGAAAACCACGTCCCTGGGGCTGTTTGCCGTGGCCGGCGTGAGTTCTGTCTTGATTATCATCAGAAACCTGGGCTATACCCTGCCCTTCGGGGCTCTCTATCTTAACCGCCGGTGGACTACCTTCTTTCCGGAAACCGGGAAATCGGTTGCTTCAGTTTTTGTTATAAGCGCGGCGGGTTTGTTTATAAAATCATTTTTACAGGCTTATTCCTGG
>DBRJ01000017.1:2903-4937 GCA_002305915.1 Pelotomaculum sp. UBA1371
GTGCCTGACACCAACTTATCAACTTATTGAATATTGAAACAATTTAGCGGTGATGGTACCTGATGCCTGACATGCTGCCGGCAGCATCATTGAAATTTGCCTGATTTGGAGATTATTCCGGAAGTAAAAAGGAAACAGCTGCCTGGAAGTGGAAAAATACAGGTGGGAGTTGGGAGCTGAAAGCGTCCCTTCTGACGCAGTATAATCCCCACGGAATATTCATAGCTCTGGAGGAGATGGGGTATTTGCTGATGAGTGTTTCCTTCCTTTGCCTGGTCCCGGTTTTTTCAGGAACTGACAATATGGAAAAAGGATTGCGCAGGGTCTTCAGCTTTGGTTTTCTTTTAACAATCACATCTCTGATCATATATTCTGCTAATTATGGTATTCACCGCGAATATAGATTCGAAGTAGCGGCTATTTCCATTAACTGGACAGTATTGCTGGTAACCTGCATACTTTTGAGTATAATATTTAGAAAGCGGAAATTTACTTTTGAATAAATTACTAGACTACATTGAATAAATTATTCTGAATATGGGAAATATCGGGAGATAACATTACAATCATTGAGATAGAGGAGGGAGAATTGAATTATGCTTAAAACATCCTATGAGGAAATTGTTGATGTTCAGGCAATTGGACAGACCCAGAATACAAGGAATTTGAATGATCTTTTACCCCTTGCAAGCGCAGAGAACCTTTCTCCGGCAGAAAATGATCCGGAACAAAACCTCCTGGTTATTATTGATATGCAGAACGATTTTATGGAAAATGGAAGTTTGGGTGTTCCCGGTTCCCACGGTGATGTTGAAAGGCTTACCAGGTTTGTGTATAAAAATATGGCTAAAATCTCCCAAATTGCCATGACCCTGGATACCCACATACCCCACCAAATTTTCTTTCCTTGCTGGTGGGTTGATCAGGATGGCAATAATCCTCCGCCATTTACTCCGATTACAAAGGAAGATTTAGTCAATGGAAAATGGAGACCGGTGTATTTCCCCGCGGATAGTGTTGATTACGTCGAAGGTCTGAAAAAAGCCGGTAATATGGATTTATTTATCTGGACTTATCATTGTATTCAGGGGACATTCGGCTGTACTTTGGAAAACCAGTTGAGCAATATGATTTACTTTCATGCGGTGGCAAAAAAGAGTACGCCAATATGTATTGTCAAGGGGACCGATCCTCTGTCAGAAATGTACGGCATTATCAAGCCGGAGTATGATAAAAAGAATTATGTTAATCTTGACTTCCTTAATTTATTTGAAAAATATCATAAAATTATTATTGCCGGTGAAGCGGCCAGCCACTGTGTTTTGAGGTCAATTCAGCAGTTTCTGGAGTATTATTCCAACAGGCCGGATATATTGCGGAAATTCGTTATCCTTGAGGATTGCATGTCGGATATACCTGGATTTGATTCGAAAAGTGAATATGGGAAACTGAAAAAAGAAAACCAGATTAGTATTGTAAAATCTGTTGATTTAGTGCTTTAAGCACAAGAAGATAGCGGCGGAAAAGGAGTTTTTTTTACCGTGCGGCCCGGGATGTGCCCGGGCCCGGGACTAAAAGGGATAAATAAGAAAACACCCCGGAGAAGGATTATATGACTGTAAACCACAAGCTCAAACCAGCCCTGTCCTGGCTAGCTGTCCTGCTGTTCATGCTGGCCATATATTTTCTTTCAGCGCACCCTGCCGGTATTTCTAATGCCTACAGCAAAGGTATAGTAGCCTTTCTGGTTGAAAACGCCTTGAAGCTGACCGGGAAGGCTATTACTGATCAGGACATGTTGAGGTTGATCTCTGAGGTAAATTCAGTTGCCCGTGAGTACATGCACGGGGTGGTTTTTTTTGTGCTGGGGATGCTGGTTCACAATGCTGTGAGGCAGTGCGGCGCCAGGGGAGTGAAAGCTGTGGCCGCAGCCCTGGCTATATGTGTGGTCTACGGGATAACCGATGAAATCCACCAGATCCTTGTTCCCGGCAGGGCTTTTCAGCTTAGCGACCTGGTGATGGATGCTGCCGG
>DBRJ01000017.1:5038-8508 GCA_002305915.1 Pelotomaculum sp. UBA1371
TGGAAAGTGGGACTTGTTGGAAAGTGGTGAAATGAACGTAAGTCCCATTGATTAGTATTGATTATTAATGCAATCGTAAAGATATATTTCAAATTCTTCGTGTAACAATGTAAGATATTATTAAAGCATGGATAGTGAAAAAAATATCTTACTAGAGAGAGTAATATTTGTAAAAAGGTGATTCCTTGTATTTCTTTGACGGGAACTATTAAAGTTTTAATATTATAGCCCCTCTTAAATCTCCTTTTGTAAAGCTGGTCTAAACAGCTTATTTTTTTTTGTTTAAAACGATTTGTTTGTTATTCCCCGGGTTTTCCTGTGCAGTGCTCTTGCCTGGAATATCTTGCGAAAAGTATAATGAGGAAAAAAAACGGGGGTGCCTGCAAAGTGGAGGTGTTATACCAGGGCAGTTATTTTTATTCGGTTAAGAAGGTTAAAGACAGTGAACTTCTGGCTGAAACTGTTTTCCTAAGCACTGAGCTTGAGGCGGTGGGGACGCTTCTGGTTGATTTAAAGAGTTTTTGCATTAAAGAGGCAGGCTGGGAAATACACCGCGCTCCGGACCCGGAATTGCAGGGCAGGGGCGTTTTGCCGGAGTTAAAGGGGGTTGAGGCTTATTTCAATGCCGGCAGGTTTTTAAGCCGTGCGACGGACAGGATTGGCGGCGGATTGGTCAAAGGGCTTCTAACCGAGTGTGTCAGGGGAATCATTCAGGCGGAAACTTATATTACCAAATACAGGGGGTTCCCTACAGAAGATGAATATGAGAGGTGCTGGAAACAGGAGCATGTAGATTCCTGCCGCTACTATAAACGGGAAAACATGGGCGAGAATCACTGGTTCGCCTATGTCGGCGAGCACAGAAGGGAAATCAACCTATTTAACAGGTACAAAAGTATGACGGTATACCGCCGGACAGACGGGTCCTTTTTGGCAACCGGCAGTTTTAGCGATAGTTTTCATGAACTGAATGTGCAGTTGTCCTTTGACGGGGACAGGATAACTTCCTGTAAAGCAGCCTTCTTACGGGCGCCGGGTCCGGTTTGTATTGAGAGTTCGGAGTTCCTCGGGCCGTTTACCGGAAGAAGTATTGCGGAGCTTAATAAAAAAGAGGTTGCCAAAATAATCGGAGGCCCTGACGGCTGCATTCACCTTGTGGATATCATCCATGACACGCTGACTGCAGCCAGGGTTAGTTCATTAGATGCAGGACAATTACTACAGCTGCCAGGATGAAAAGGCAGCCCAAAACCGTGGTCATGTTAAAATTGTGCTTTTTCAAGAAAACGCTGATCTTCTTTTTTAACCTTCTGTTGTAGCTTTTCTTTTTTTTCTTGCGTATCTTCATGATTTAGACCATCTTCCCATTTTTCTTGTTTTCTTGAAGTTCTTTCTTCTTGGTTCTTGCTGCCGTTTCCTGCTGTAATTTGCCGGCAGATGGTTTATTTTGGGTGAAAAGGTTGTGGCCGGGGCAAAAAAACTGGTTTTTCCCGGCTATTTCCCATTATAATTGTAAGATGGGGCAAATGTTTGACGGTCAAGATTTTTATGTAAAAGTTTTTATGTTTTAAAGGGTGAGGAGTTGTTGCCGGGTGTCCCTGTTATTCTTTTCCATCCGCAATGCCTTTCGCAAAAAGGCGGTGGCCGCCCTGGCGGTGTCCGGGGTGGCCTTCGGCTGCGCCCTGATGACTTTTTTGTTTTCTGTGGCCTCCGGGATGGAAAACCGGGTGGAGCAAACCTTCAGCAACCTTTCCGGACGGATAATGGTTACCCAGAAGGGTTCTGTTTTTGGCGGGCTGTTTCAGGGTGTAGGTTCGTCCTCTATCCCGGACTCCTACATAGGTTTGATCGATGATGTACCCCACGTAACGAATGTTACCGGTCAGGTGACGGCTATACTGCGCCCGGTGGGCTCTGCGCTGGTGATGCCGTTGTTTGGTTACGGGGGAGAAGAAGCGGGGGGTACACCTTTTCGCAGGATTGTAGAAGGGGCTGCGCCTGTCGGCGACGACGAAGTGGTGATCGGCAAGAGCCTCCAGGAGTACCTGGGGTTTATGAATGTTTTCTATGAAACCGGCGGAGTTTACCAGTTTCGTGTCTCCGGGAGCAAGGAGGATGTGCGGGACATCAAGGTGGTGGGCGTTTACCGGACGGGTAATGAGCTGCTGGACGGAGGCTTCAGCGGCACGGAAAAGCTGGCCCGGGAGCTTGGCCGTCTGCAGCCCGGCAAATTTTCAGCCATCAGTGTGCAGGTGGGGGGCATGGAACACGTTGAGGAGGCCGCCCGGGAGATCGAGCTGAGGCTGGCGGGGAAAAAGCCCGAAGTGCAGATTGTGGTGCCCCGGGAGCTGCTGATCCCGCTGACCAATGTGCTCAGGATTTTAGGTCAGTTTTTCCTGGCGGTGTCGCTGGTGGCCGTGGTGGCCGGCTGCCTTACGATCATGGTGGTGATGCTGTTGTCGGTGGTGGAGCGCAGGCGTGAGTTCGGCATTCTCAAGGCCGTCGGCTGGACTCCGGGTAATATCGCCATGATGGTGCTGGTGGAGTCCGTTTTCCTGAGCCTGGTGGGCGCGATCCTCGGGGTTGCCCTGGGCTGGGCCGGCCTGGTTGGGGCAAAGGGGTACCTTGGCCTGGACATCGGCGCCCTGGACCTGAGGGTAGCCGCGGCGGTTTGCGCCTGCGGCGTGCTGGTGGGGGCTGCGGGGGGCCTTTACCCGGCCTGGCGGGCCAACCGGGCCGCGCCGGCGGAAATCCTGCGTGGATTATAGACGGGGGGATTAGGACGGAGGGATGATTTGAATGGCGGATGTGCTCATCTCTGTGCAAAACCTGGTCCGGGTCTACGGGCGAAGGTCCCGGGAGGTAAAGGCCCTGGATATCCAGCGCCTGGATCTTGCCAGGGGAGACTTTGTAGCTGTGACCGGCCCCTCCGGGTGCGGCAAGACCACCTTTTTAAACCTGCTGGGCGCGCTGGACAGGCCCAGCAGGGGAAGCATCTTTTTTGAGGGCAGAGACCTTGCCGGGCTGGGGGAGGCGGGCTTATGCCGCTACCGCAGGGAAAAGGCCGGCTTTATCTTCCAGGCCTACTGCCTGATCCCTTCCCTGACCGCGCTGCAGAACGTGCTTGCGCCGGTCTACCCCCGGGGAAACGGGCGGCGGATGCGGGAGCGCGCCCGGGAGCTGCTCCGCCGGCTGGGTCTGGCCGGTGTGGAAAAGCACCGCCCCGGTGAGCTCTCCGGGGGCGAGCAGCAGCGGGTGGCCATCGCCCGGGCGCTGCTGCTGGACCCGGAATTGATCCTGGCGGACGAGCCCACGGGGAACCTGGATTCAGCCACAGGCGCCGGGATTATCAGCCTTTTGAAAGACTTGAATGATGCGGGGAAGACGGTGCTGGTGGCCAGCCACGATCAGCGGGTGGCGGACGCCTGCGGCAGGGTCCTGAGGCTGGAGGACGGGAGACTGGTGTAAAG
>DBRJ01000017.1:8586-9882 GCA_002305915.1 Pelotomaculum sp. UBA1371
TGGGTATCTATGGCAATTTTCGACACTTATTTTTCCATTTTTTTATTATTTCAGGGTTGACTTCCTATTACCAGTTTGCTAATATACATATAGAACAAATGTTCGGGGCAGGCAAATGGCAATCATTTTACTGCCCCAAAATTTTTGCCTTTGCCTCTCCGGGCCGGTTCAAAAAGGATGGAAAGCCTGTTCCGCAGGCAGTCCTCTACCGGAAAGGAGATGAGTAAATGGCCGTAAGCAAAGTCTCAATCGGTTCAGTTTTAAGGCTGGAGCTGCAAGCCGGCGTCGACGGCAACGGCAACCCGGTTTTCCGGAACAAAAGCCTGAGCAATGTCAAGCCCACCGCGTCCGACCAGGATATCTTCGACGTGGCCGCCAGTCTGGCAGCTTTGCAGGAGCTCCCCTTGAACAACATTATACGCATCGACAACGCCCATCTTGTGGAAGAATAGGTGTCTCACTGAACAGCCTGGTTTGTTAAACTGTTACCGTAAAACATTGTATGGAAAATAATGTATATCGAATATTGAATATTGAGTATTTAATAAAGAAAGGAGGAGTTTGATTGGCAACTACAACCCAGACCCTGCGCCTGGTGTTTAAAAACCAGTCCGGTAAAAACGTTACGTTCAGCCTGGACAACCCCCGGGACGACGTGACGGCTGCGGAAATTGAGGCGGCCATGGATCTGGTTATCGCCAGGAACATTTTCTCAAGTTCAGGCGGAGATCTGGTTTCCAAGCAGGATATCCGCATCATTGACAGCACCACCAACGATCTCTACGACCCGCCCATCCAGTAGAAGCGGGCGGACTGGGTTAAGAAAGCAGGAAGGAGCAGGAGTAAACAGGGGGGAGCTGGGAGAAACACGAGGGATCAGGAGGATTCTTTCAGCTTCCTGAGGACAGCGCCTTTAGCTGACGTCTGCAAAATAAGGCAGAGGGCGGACTCCCGCAAACTAAACCACTTAAGGAGTGATCTCTCTGGAACTAATTCTGCAGGCGGTGGGCAGCGTGGGCTTTCCAGTAGCTGTGGCAACATACCTGCTGGTGCGTATCGAGGGCAAACTGGAGGACCTGACCGTGGGCATTGCCAGGCTGACCGAGGCGCTGGCGGGCATGCGGCGGCAGGAAGAGCAGAAGCAGCTGAAGGAGTAAAAGCAGCGGAAGAATTTAAAGCAGCAGAAGGAGCAAAAGCCTGTAGTACATTCTCTTCAGAATCGCGGCACTGCCGGGAGCAAAAGCAGCAGGAGCAGTCAGTTTTGTTAATCGAGAACGGGCCTTAGAAAAGTAAAGG
>DBRJ01000017.1:9972-13635 GCA_002305915.1 Pelotomaculum sp. UBA1371
GCAAATGCCCGGGTGGTCGCTGGGCCCGGGTGGCCGGTCAAATGCCCGGGATGTCATGGGCTGACGAATTAGAGGTACTTGGCCGGTTATGGCCCTTGAGGTCATCGAAGTTTACTCGCGGGGGTGTCTCATGGGCTGCTGGAGCAGGACCCCCGGGAGACCATAGCCCTTGAAGTCGTCGAAGTTTCCTCGCCGGGTATCATGGTCTGCTGCCGATGTAAGCTCCCCGGCCATAGCCTTTGAAGTTGTTGCCGGGTTATCATGGGCTGACGGAGATGAGCTCTCCAGCCCTGGTGCTTTTTCTGGCCTCGTAGGTTTCTCTGGCCTGAACGGCCTTGTCGATGGGGAAGGAGTTGGCCCTAAGCTCGCCTTCAAAGGCTTCCAGAAGGGGGTACACCCGGGCGTCGCATTCAGCTTCCAGGGCCTTTCCTTCTGCGTAGTACCTGCCTGCGATGGGGGTGATATCGGCACCGGGGTCTGCTTCAATTGCGGCTTTGTATTCTTTGGCGGCAGCAGCCGCCAGGGCGTTTAACCGGCTCTCGTAGCCGGAGGCGATGGTCTGCAATTGGGAGATATAGTTCAGCTCGATCTGGCCCCGCAAGGTGTCGTCCCCTGCGGGTTGCCGGGGATTTGCCGGTTCAGCGGGGTCTTTTGCCGGGGGAGGGCTGCCTGGCGCCGCTTCAGTTTCGCCGGGTTTTCCCTCTATGTCTGCCCCTGTTGTGTTCCGGGGGTCCGTCTCTCCTCTGACGGAATGCCCGGGAGTACCTGACGCAGGCCCG
This sequence comes from Pelotomaculum sp. UBA1371, assembly GCA_002305915.1. GTDB lineage: Bacteria > Bacillota > Desulfotomaculia > Desulfotomaculales > Pelotomaculaceae > DTU098. Next base: position 10,752 of record DBRJ01000017.1, read on the forward strand.
CTGCCTGATTTGTCGTCACCGCTGCCCGGGTTCGGGCTGCCCGGTGTATTGCCGTCACTGCCTGTACCCCCAGGACTCAGGTTGTTTCCGGTATCCTCCCCGGTACCTGCGGCGGAGGGCGGGCGGGGGGCGTTGTTTTGTAAGGCCGGGCTGTCCCGGCTTTGTTTTTGGATGGCCTGGTAATAGAGCAGCGTACCTCCCAGGGCGGCACATAAAAAAGTTACGAGAAAAACAGCCCACAGGCTCTTTTTAGATGACATTATTNNTTTTTACCAGAATGCGCCTTAAAAGCCCCTGGCTTCAGATATGGGGGACATAAGGTATATAAGGTGTATAAGGTGAGCCGGGTGTAGCCTGCAGGTGATTGTTGGTTACCCTTATATTCCGGACTGGTTTTTATTTTTACAAAAAGCGCCGTGAATAAAGGAATTTCCTTTTTTAGCGTCGAATTGCATTTTTATGGCAAGAAGAATCAAAACAGGATAGGTAAGACCAAGAAATAAATTAAGGAGGGATTGTATTGGTCTTGAGGTGGAGGAAGGTATTTATCTTGTGTGTGGCGCTGAGCCTGGTTTTATCCTTTACGGGACTCGCCCAGGCCCAGGACATCAAGGGACACTGGGCCGGGCCGCAGATTACGGACTGGCTCAACAGGGGTCTCTGCAGCGGCTATCCGGACGGGACTTTCCGGCCGGAAAACAGTATCACCAGGGCTGAATTTATCACCCTGGTCAACAAGTCCTTTGGGTTCGCCGGCGGCGCGGAAGTGAACCTTTCCGATGTTTCCGAGACGGACTGGTTCTACGGTCAGGTGGCTACAGCCCTTGGGGCAGGTTATATCACGGGCTATGAGGACAATACCATGCGGCCGGGGAAAGAGATTGAACGGCAGGAAGTCGCCGTTATCCTGGCGCGGCTGCTGGAGCTGAATTTGGAAGAGAGCGGGACGGCAGGATTTTTGGATGAAGGCTACATAGCCGCCTGGTCCAGGGACAGTATCAAAGCAGTTGTTCAGGCCGGGCTGATGAAGGGTTACCCGGACGGGAACTTCGGGCCGCAAAAACCCATCACGAGGGCTGAAGCCCTGGTTTGCCTGGATCGGGCTCTCAAATACGAATTGCCCGTTCCTGAAGGAAAGACCGGTATCTCGGGTTTCGTAACCAGGGAAGGGGCCGGGGTTGAAGACGTTACGGTAACAGTTTTTAAGGCCGGTGAAAGTGAAGATGTCGCCGGGGTTGCCACTGACGATCAGGGCTTCTTCGAGCTGGAACTGCCCCCGGGGTCCTATGACCTGACCGCCGTTGCTCCGGACGCTTTAGCCTATGCTAACGGTGTAGAGGTGGAAAGCGGGATGGCCGTTATTGAACTGGTCCTGACGCCGGGAGCGGTGGTTACCGGCAAGATTATTGACAATAACAACCGGGCGGTGGCCGGCGCGAAGGTCCTGTACATTGTCGATAACCTTACCTTTTCTGCTGTCACCGGCTCCGACGGCACGTATACAATCGTGGTGTTGAAAAATAGAAAATACACCGTACAGGTTTACGATCCGTCAAAACCGGACAGCAAGCCAACAACTATTGCCAGACACCTGTCAATCGGAGATTCGGACGAGCTGCTGGTTGACTCGCTGAAAGCGACCTTCACCACTAAAGCGACTACCGGCGGCGGTGGCGGCAACGGCGGCGTCAGCATGCCGGAAATAACAGCCCTTACTGTGGACGTAACAGAAGGATCTCCAAGCATAAAGCTGTCGTCAAGGGGTACCAAAGGCACGGTTGACTTCACTTCCCTGCCCGAAGCTGCCAAGGTTACAGGAGGGAGTGTCACGGTGAACCGGGACTGCGAGCTGGTGCTGACCTCGGAAACGGAAAAATTCCCGACAGAATTGAGCACCACGCAGCAGCTGGTCAAGGGTGTAAACAAACTTGACGCCATTTCCTACCTGGGTATGCTGGACAAAGAACAGGACGGGATTTCCCTTCTGAAACTTAAAGAGATATTTGGTGAAACGGTTGACCTCTATGCTACCTTAACGGACAAAAACGGCCGCGTTTCCCATTTGACCTACGTGATGCTCCTGCCTTAGGGGTCAGGCTTGAAAAATTCACTTATTTGCTCTTGATAAATAACAGCTTGACATAACAGCTTAACATGAAGGAAGCAGGAGGACCGTCCCCCTGCTTCCTCAGGTTTTTTGGGGTCAGGCTTGAAAAATTCACTTATTTTCTCCCGATAAATAACAGTTTGACATAACAGCTTGACAGAAGGAAGCATGGAACCGTTCCCCTGGTTCTCAGATTGGTTTTCAGAGAACCGTCCCCCTGCTTCCCAGATTTTATTGTTATGCCGGATGGCTGCTGCCAATCAGGTCTCCTTCCGTGTAAGGCTTGCCGGCGGCTGTAAACACTTGCTCCAGTCCGGTCAGGGAGTCGGATATTTCCCGGAAAAACTCTTCTTTGAGGGAGTCTATATGGTTGTTTATATTATCATATAACTTGTTCAGGAGCATTTCGGCGTCCTGTTTGTGTTTGTGCAGAAGTTCCTCCACCTGCTGTTTATACTGCTTCGTTTCTTCGAGCAGCCCGAGGGCGCTTTGCCTGGCGTCCAGGAACGGCCGGGCTGTTATGCCCCCTGGCCTTCTGGAAGATTTAACGGAAGTGCGTGCCCAGTGGAGCGGGAATAGGGGAGTCCTTTATCTTTATCCGGAAAAGCTGCCTGCTGGACAGAGCGGCGCCAGGACATTCCGGCAGGCAGTTTATTTGAATGCAGGGAAAAGGACAGCGCCGACCCCCCGGAGGCTGGCGCCCCTCCTCACCTCTGCCGCCTACCAGTACCCCATCTGGCTGTCCAGGGACGGTCGCACCCTGTATACGGGATTGTA
>DBRJ01000028.1:0-4516 GCA_002305915.1 Pelotomaculum sp. UBA1371
CTTTGTTTGTTAGGTGTGTCCTTTATTATTCTGCTGTGCGAGGATGCCGGGGGGTTTTGGTTTTTTCTCACCTCCAACTTCCCACATCTCACATCTCATATGAGGCTTTCTCCTTTAAAATAAAAAAATAAGAATCCTGACACTGAGAACCGTCCACGTGAAAATATGATAAACAGAATATAGGGGAAAGCCTGCAGGAAAAAGCTATTCTTTAATATAATTATAGAAGAATGGAAGTATTGATTTTTTTTGCTATTTTACTGCTGTTATAAATAGAAATATTAAAAATAATGTTAAACATGAAAGATAAATGAGGCTAAAAAATGGAGGCTCAGAGATGAGATTAAGGTGCCGTTCAATATACATATTAGCCAGTATATTCACACTTTTCCTCCTCTTTTTCTCCGGATTCTGCCGTAACGGATTCTGTAATAATAACAGCGTAGACAGGCTTTTAAGCAAGGCGCTGGAGGCAGAGACAGCGGGTGAAACTGTCTGCATTCAGGAACTGGATCTTCAGGCCTTTTCCTATATTCCTGATGTTGAGGCTGCATGTGAGGACTGTTCCGCATCTTCTTTCCAGCGGACAGATTCAAAATCACCGTGGCCTGACAACAGGCATGGTGCCGGCAGTGTCGGGAGTCTGCAGGATTGGGGTCCGGACCTTGATTGGGAACGGAAATATTTCGGGCCGTTGGATGACACCATCCGGTTTGTACAGCAGACTTCTGACGGCGGCTATATCATGGTTGGCGAGACTTGTTCCCCCAGCAACGGTGGTAGCGATATCTACTTGGTCAAGGTAAACGACACGGGCAGTATTGTCTGGCAAAACAATTTCGGTGGAGAGGGTAATGATTTTGGCTGCTGCGTCCGGGAGGTCCCCGGGGGTTATGTTCTGGTTGGCTCTACGGAAATTCCCGGCGTCGGCAGTTACGACGTTTGTCTGATCCGGACGGACGCTTCGGGGAATCAGTTATGGGAGAAAACCTACGGCGGCATGGCTGACGATTACGGCAAGTCAGTCTGGGTCAATAGCGACGGTACAATGCTCATAGCCGGTGAAACCAACTCATTCGGTAACGGTGGGTCCGATATCTACCTGTTTAAGGTGGGTGCCTCGGGGTCCCACTTCTGGAGCAAGTGCATCGGTGGAAGCAATGATGATTGGGCTGAATCTGTCCAGACAATAGGTGACGGGATCATTATTGCCGGCGGGACAAAAACTTTCGGCGCTGGAATGAGTGACGCCTTCCTGGTCAAAACGGACACTTACGGCAACAAGCTGTGGCACAAAACTTTCGGTGGACCGGCGGATGACCTGGCCTTTGACCTTCAGCAAACCCGAGAAGGTGGTTTTGTTGTTGCAGGCCGTACAGAATCATTCGGTGAGGGCGGGGTCGACGCTTTTTTGGTTAAGACCGATTCTTCGGGAAACCGTCAGTGGGAAAAGTGTTTTGGGGGCGAAGCTGACGATTGGGCCCGGTCGGTCCGGCAAACCACGGACGGCGGCTACCTTCTAGGCGGTTCATCATGCTCTTTCGGTTTGGGGGACAGTGATTTCTATCTTGTAAAGATCGGCGCTTACGGTGAATTGCTCTGGGAAAAGACCCGCGGCCAGGGTGAAAATGCCTACGGAAACTGCGCCATTCAAACCGCGGACGGTGGTTTTCTCCTTGCTGGTGAAACATCTTCTGCAGCAGGCGTCTTTAGTGACGGCTGGCTGGTCAAATACAAGGCCGAGGATGTTACAGGGGATCTGAACGGGGATTATGCCGTCAATGTCCTCGATCTATTGTGGATGTCCCAGTGGCTGGGACCGGTCAAATGCTCCAGTTCCCAGAAAGCGGACTTAAACTATGATGGAAATGTCAATATATTGGACATGCAGCTGGTTTACAACCTTATCGGCCAGGGACCCGTACCCAAGGAACTGCTCATCTACGAAATCTTGCCCGGCAGCGGTCCGGTAGGCACGGAAGTTGAAATTCTGGGCAGGGGGTTTGGCCCGGCCCAGGGGACCAGTACAGTAACTTTCAACGGTTTGACCGCCTCCGTCACAGCCTGGTCCGATAGTCGAATTAAGGTATTGGTACCGGACGGGGCCGTCAGCGGCAGCGTGGTAGTAACAGTTGAGGGCAGGTCCAGCAACGGCATTTATTTCGAAGTAACTACTGGAAACGAAACAGTGCTGGAGTCGCAAACCGGTGTCATCGGCCCGGACGGAGGAATGGTCACCCTTCCGGATGGGGCCTGTCTCTTTGTTTCCCCCGGTGTTCTTGAGGCCGGGACCAGCCTTACCCTGTGTAAAATAGAAAACGAGAGAAACTTCAGTAGCCCTTACTGGCAGGCCTATGAAGTCCGCGGCGTTTTCGAGCGCTTGCCGGCGTATCTTGCCGTGCCTGTGGAGAGCGGCCTCAACCTGGAACAAATAGGGGTTTATTACTATAACCCTGAATCCGGGGAAGGAGTAAGACCGCCCTTTGAATACTTCCCCCTGACGGGGAATGTGGTAGTTTCCCTGATTGAGCAGAGCACTACTTTTGAGTTGCCTCAATTCAGCGGTAAAAGACTTGCTTCTGCCGGACTACAGGTCAGGGAAGAACTTTTCCCCGGTTACCGGGTTATTATCGAAGTGGCCGGCAGGTCTGACGCCCCCTGCGCTGAAAAAATAATCAAAATGCCCTTTTACCAGCGGGTTGCGGAAACATCCTGGGCAGCGGACGCTGCCATGCTCGGCAAGGCCTTCTCTCCCTATACAGATCGCAGCGCCGAAATTGAGATTTATGACTTCTTGAAGTGCGTGGGAGAAGAACTTGTTAATAACGTCGACACCTGGGATTTTAAACACAGGCTCAATCATTGTTTCCATAGCCTCACCGGGGTGGAGGCAAGGACCTGTAACTGGATTTCTGCCGGTAATCTGAAGGAGTTTATGAGAGCGGAATTGGATAAAGGAAATCCCTTAATTCTCCGCTATCCCGGCTACTCCTTACTTGTTCTCGGCTACAGGGATTACCGGCAGGGAGAACGGCGCGTGCTTGATTTCTACGTACATGATTCCCGGGGTGTCGATCCGCCTTCAAGTTTAGACGGAACCATGTATACCTGGCGTAATTATGAGGATTGGCTTTTGCCCCGGTTAAATGCTGAACCAGGCATGATTAACAGTTTACTCTGGGTTTACGACACTCCACCGCATCCTGAAAGGGCCTTGCAGACTCTAAGCCCGCCCTCGCTGGTACAGCCGGGTGAATTTAGATTTGAATATAAAAACGAGCACGGTGCTGTTGTCAGAGCCTGGCTTGGCTTTTCGGAGAACGAACCGGAGGGCTACGCCTGGTTTGTCGGCCCTTTTCAAAACGGAACCAGGCTGGACTTGATCCCGGCCCAGGCCGCGCTCCGCCTGGCCTTGAACGTGTGGAACGCCGATCTGGACAGCAGCGCAGCCACAGATCTTGAGGTTAAGATATTTAAGGAGGGAAGCGCCAGCCCCGTATACTCCCACTCCGGCAACTTGACGGTAAGCGCGAATAGAAGCCCCGCTCTGTTTGTGCACAACGTACCTTCCTGCGTGTATAAATCGGACGGTAACATCGCAAAATACACGCTGCAGGTGGAGCTTTACAATTCGGGGGTTTACCAGGACGGGTTTGCTGTGGATTTTATTTTGGACGACGGACCGGTTATTTGTTCTGTTTCCCCGGACAGCAGTGAGACAGGCTCGCAGGTTACCATCAACGGCTTCGGCTTCGGCGCCGTTCAGGACATCAGCACGGTTACTTTTAACGGTGTCCCGGCCGAAGAAATCATTTCCTGGTCGGCTACATCTATCGTTGTCAAAGTTCCGGACAAGTTCTTCGGCGGCGACCTGAGAGTAACCGTCAACGGGAAAGTAAGCAACGGGGTTCCCTTCGGGGTTCAAGAGCCGGCTTGAACTATTTCAGCTTCGCAAAATCTAAATTAATGACTATAATGCAGCTTATCGCTATACAGGGGTTTAAGGTAGGCAAAAAACAATAATGGGGACATTCCTTGAGAAGATAGGAGTGTTCCCTTTTATTTTTCTTGGTGAAAGAAAATATTTCATTTTTTGTTATTTATTATAGGACAGTAAGATTGATAATAAAAAATTTTTTGGTAAGATTGTCCTTTAATATTGTATAATAATAGAAAACATATGTAGTATGTATTTTATTATTTTATCATTATTTTAATCTGATTAACTATTTAACTAGAATCTTTACTCAGGTATATAATTTAGGAGGCTTCTAAAATATGAGCCATTGCCGCAATTCAAGAGTTAGCCTAGCAAGTTCCCTGTTGGCTTTAATTTTTTTATTATTTTTCTCCGGAAGTTGCCTGTCCGAAGCTGGTGAATACAATTATGACAGTTCGGACAGGTTTTTAAATTTCTTGCCCGTAGCCGGGTACGGAGAAAGAGCGTTGGATTTGGATTTGGAACCGCAGGCAAACTCTCCGGCTTCCGGCGAGGTTGACGGCGCCGCCGGAAGGC
>DBRJ01000028.1:4552-4992 GCA_002305915.1 Pelotomaculum sp. UBA1371
TGGAATGGGAAAAGCGCTACGGGGGGACCTCTGAAGACATTATCAGGTTTGTCCAGCAGACCTCGGACAATGGGTATATCATGGTTGGTGACACGTATTTGCCCAGCAACGGGGGGAGCGACGTCTACCTGGTCAAAACCGACGCCTCGGGCAACGTAGTCTGGCAAAGGAATTTCGGCGGGGCCGGGCATGATTGTGGTTACTGCGTCCGTCAGACTTCCGACGGGGGCTATATTGTGGTCGGTGACACAAATTCCTCTGGCGCCGGCGGCTACGACATGTATCTGATCAAAACCAGCGCTTCGGGCAGCAAGCAGTGGGAGAAAACTTTCGGCGGGGCGGGGAACGATTACGGCAGCTCCGTCTGGGTCAACAGCGACGGTACATTCATTCTCGCTGGTGAAACCTTTTCCTACGGAGAAGGTTATTCCGATATCTAC
>DBRJ01000069.1:0-2542 GCA_002305915.1 Pelotomaculum sp. UBA1371
CTGGGGGATCTGTATCAAATTTCCAATCAAATTACCCTGGGGCAGTCGGAGGAGGACATTACCAACAACCTTATTTCCAGCACCTGCCAGATCCTGTCCCAGGAAAGAGCTGCGCGGCAGATCCTTTACCAGAAGAGCACGCAAGCCGTCGAGGACCGTGTCTACCGCGCTTACGGGACCTTGAAATACGCCAGGCTCCTCTCATCGGAGGAGGCCATGCGGCTTATCTCGGACTTGAGGCTTGGTGTTGCCCTGAATATCATTCCGGGAATCCGGGTTAGTCTGTTAAATGAATTAATGGTCAAAATAAGGCCTGCTTTTTTGAATAAAATATCCGGACAAGAAATGATGCCCCCCGAGAGGAAGGTTTACCGGGCCGGGCTGGTCCGCAAAGAACTGGGAGGGGTACCCTGTTAGAAATCTTGGCAGGACCGGGGGAAACCCTGGCCCCTCCGGAAAGACTAGAGCGTTTGGGTGCGGAAGATGGTTTCGGCCTGTTCCTGCTTGAGCGTTTGTCCTTCCCCCTGCAGGGGGAGCGGTGTCCTGTGTTTGCAGATGCTTGCAGACCGGCGCCATATGTCTTAAAACTAGGAAGGGCAAAAAAAGGGGCCTGCCTCCTTCGGAGAAATGTCCCCGGTTGACCCTTTTAGGTTGTTCCCTTTTATATGGAGGTGAAAATTATGTTTGGAAGATTTACCGAACGGGCTCAAAAAGCTCTTTTATTCGCCAAGGAAGAAGCAAAAAAAACAGCCTATCCTTATATCGGAACGGAGCACCTCTTGATTGGCCTTATTCTGGAGGGCCAGGGTATTGCAGCAAAGGTTTTGAACGCTGTGGGTATGGACGCCGACAAGGTCAGGGCGGCCGTCAAACAGGTGGTTGAACCGGCCGGCGGGCAAACTGTGCCGGAGCCGGCTCTGACCTCCAGGGCCAAAAAAGTGCTGGAGTTATCCGTGGATGAGGCCCGGGGCATGGGCCATAATTACGTCGGGCCGGAGCACCTGCTCCTGGGCTTGATCCGGGAAGGTGAAGGGGTTGCGGCTCAGATTCTGAACGCCTACGGGGCGGATTACCGCAAGGTGCGGGCTACAGTTGCCCATTTGCAGGGCGGGCAGACGGCCCAGGGGGACGGTCCTGCAGCGGGCCCCGACAAGGCCGGCGCAACTCCAACCCTGGACCAGTACGGCCGGGATCTCACCGCCATGGCCGGGGAGGATAAGCTGGACCCGGTGGTGGGACGGGAAAAAGAGATTGAACGGGTGCTCCAGGTTTTAAGCAGGCGCACCAAGAACAACCCGGTCCTGATCGGAGACCCCGGTGTGGGTAAGACCGCCATTGCCGAGGGACTGGCCCAGCGGATCACCAAGGGCAACGTTCCCGAAATTCTGGCCGGCAAGCGGGTTATCACCCTGGACATGGGCACCCTGGTGGCCGGGACCAAATACCGGGGTGAATTTGAGGAGCGCCTCAAAAAAATCATTGAAGAGATCCGGCAATCCACCAATGTGATTATGTTCATCGATGAACTGCACACCCTTGTGGGCGCGGGAGCGGCGGAGGGCGCCATTGACGCGGCCAACATCTTGAAGCCGGCCCTGGCCAGGGGGGAACTGCAGTGCATCGGGGCCACCACTTTGGACGAGTACCGCAAGCATATTGAAAAGGATGCTGCCCTGGAGCGGCGTTTCCAGCCCATTATGGTGTCCGAGCCCACAGTTGAGGAAACAGTGGAAATCTTAAGGGGGCTTCGGGACAAGTACGAGGCGCACCACCGCGTCCGGATTACCGATGAAGCCCTGGAGGCGGCGGCCAGGCTTTCCAGCCGTTACATCACGGACCGCTTCCTGCCCGACAAGGCCATCGACCTCATTGACGAGGCCGGCTCCAGGGTGAGGCTGCAGGCCTTTACCCCGCCTCCGGATTTAAAAGAAAAAGAAAAAAAGCTGGAGCAGCTCCAGAAGGAAAAGGAAGCTGCCATAAACGGCCAGGAATTTGAAAAGGCCGCCGAGCTCCGGGATCAGGAGCAAAAGCTGCGGGCCGAACTGGAAAGCTTAAGGGATACCTGGAAGCAGCAAAAGGGCGGCGAGGACCTGGTGGTGGACGAGGACGACATTGCCCATATCACCGCCAGCTGGACCGGCATCCCCGTAAAAAAACTGGCGGAGGAAGAATCAGAAAGGTTGTTGAAATTGGAAGAAACCCTGCACCAGCGGGTTGTGGGGCAGGATGAAGCCATCCAGGCCGTAGCCCGGGCGGTGCGGCGGGCCCGGGCCGGCTTAAAAGACCCGAAGCGGCCCATCGGTTCCTTTATTTTCCTGGGACCCACCGGAGTGGGCAAGACCGAGCTGGCCAGGACCCTGGCCGATGTTCTCTTCGGGAGCGAGGACGCCATGGTCCGTCTGGACATGTCCGAATACATGGAGAAGTTTTCGGTTTCCCGCCTTGTAGGGGCCCCTCCGGGCTATGTGGGTTACGATGAGGGCGGGCAGCTCACCGAAGCGGTGCGGCGCAGGCCCTACACAGTGATTCTCCTTGATGAAAT
>DBRJ01000069.1:2577-22236 GCA_002305915.1 Pelotomaculum sp. UBA1371
AGAAATTCCGTTGTAATCATGACTTCAAACGTGGGTGTGCAGACCATCAAAAGGGAAACCACCCTGGGTTTCCGCACCGGCGACACCCGGGAATCCAACTATAAAGACATGAAGTCCAAGGTGACGGAAGAATTGAGAAGGACCTTCCGCCCTGAATTTCTGAACAGGATCGACGAGACCATTGTTTTCCATTCTCTCACTCCTGAACACATCCGGGAAATTGTAAACCTGATGCTGAAAGAAGTTGCGGAGAGGATGAGGGAAAACGAAGTTGAGATTGAAGTGACCGAGCCTGTCAAAGACCTGCTGGCCAAAGAGGGCTTCGACGAAAACTTCGGCGCCAGGCCGCTGCGGCGGGCTATCCTGCGCCTGGTTGAAGACCGTCTTTCCGAGGAGCTTTTAAAGGGAACTTTCCAGAAGGGGGATCGCGTGCTGCTGGACCTGCAGGATTCAAAAATAACTATCAGCAGGGTAACAGAATAAATAAAATTTGTCTAGAACTGCAAAAAGGGGGTATAAATAGGTATAATAGTATTATCTCAAATTTATCAAAACAAGGAGATTAAACAAATTATGAAGAAACCCCTTAACCATTCGATACTGATTGTCATCGGAGCCGTTATCATGGTAATGGTGGTATATGTGTACATCGTAGGGCAGTTTACAGGCGGGCCCCTCGACTCTTCCTCCGCAGGCCGGACCGGCCGGACGCTGCAACAGCTCCAGTCACCCGGGGCGGAACAACCGTCAAATGAGCAGCCCTCCGGAGCCGGTCAGAGCCGGACGGCTCCGGAGAACCAGGCAGATGCAGAGAACCAGACCGGCGCGCAGGTTCCGGCAGCGGCGCAAACCGGGATCTCCCCGCAGGCTCCGGCTCAGACGGTAAAACCCGCGGAAGGAGTGGAGCTTAAAACCTGGACCGGGATTTACACCGGGCGGCTCGACAACAACTTTATTGAAATTAAAGTGGGTGATGAAGCCAGAACCTTCCTGGCCCCGGCAGAATTAATCGGGGGTACTTTGAACAAGGACGATCCCGTCATCTTTGACTTCTACAAAAACGACAGCGGGCAGCTTGTACTGGTAAGCTTTAAAAAGATGAACACCACCGAAAGCAATCCCTAGACAATATCTACAGTATTTTGTGTAAATTAAACAAAAACCCGGCTGCTCCCGTGGGCAAGCCGGGTTCATTTACCAGGGGCGGACCCGGTGCCAAGTATTTTTTACAGGCCTGGTCAACAAGGTCCAGTTTAAGCAAGGAGTCCGGATCCGGGATTAGCTTGTTAGGCGTCAGGAACAAATGATTTTATTGGGATTTCTCCAGGCGCCGGGACAATGCCAAAGACCATGGCCGGTACGGGTGAGCAGCCCGGATTTTATGGCGTCAGTTATAAATGATTCTCCAGCGCTCACAGCTCCCTGTTAGATGTCCCCTTGTAAGATGTGGCTCCCAATGTTATAATTTAGGGATACTAAACTTGGGGTTTTTTGTCAATGCGTGTAAAGATTCGTTATAACTGTCAGGAATGCGGCCACCAGTCAACCCGCTGGTTCGGGCGTTGTCCGGGTTGCGGAGCCTGGAACAGCCTTGTGGAAGAAATAAACCAGCCCGCCGGGGCAGCCGCCACTGCAGGCACGGGAGGCCAATTGCCGCTGCCTGTCACCGAAGTGCCCGCTCTGGCCGAGGACCGCTTTCCTACGGAGCTTGCTGAACTGGACCGGGTCCTGGGCGGGGGTATCGTTCCGGGCTCCCTGATTTTAGTGGGAGGAGACCCGGGTATAGGCAAATCGACCCTGATGCTGCAGGCTGCCCATCAGCTCAGCCGCAGGCTGCAGGTACTTTATGTTTCCGGGGAAGAATCGGCCCGCCAGGTGCGGCTCCGGGCCGACCGGCTGGGAGCGCTTTCTCCCGGGCTGCTGCTGCTCTGTGAAACCGATCTTGATGCGGTGGAAAGCCAGCTGCGGTGCCTGGCTCCCCCGGTGGCAATTATTGATTCTATTCAAACTATGTATAAAGCCGGCATCCCCTCCGCCCCCGGCAGCGTGGGGCAGGTGCGGGAGTGTGCGGCCCAGTTGATGCGCCTGGCCAAGACCACGGGAATATCTATTTTCCTGGTGGGGCACGTCACCAAAGAGGGTACGCTGGCCGGACCCCGGGTCCTGGAGCACATGGTGGACACGGTGCTTTACATGGAGGGGGACAGGCGCCAGTTCTTCCGGGTCCTGCGGGGCATGAAAAACCGCTTTGGTTCCACCCATGAAATCGGTGTTTTTGAAATGAGCGGGAAGGGCCTGGTGGAGGTGGCCAACCCCTCGGCCCTTTTTTTAATCCAGCGCTCCCGGCCGGACGTGCCCGGTTCGGTCATTGTGGCCGCCCTGGAAGGGACCCGGCCCCTTCTGGTTGAAATCCAGGCCCTGGTATCGCCCACCGGTTATGGAGTGCCCCGCCGGATGACCGCCGGCGTAGACTATAACCGGGTTGCCCTGATTGCTGCTGTTCTGGAAAAAAGGATGGGCCTGAACCTGGGCAGCCAGGACCTTTATGTAAATGCCGTCGGCGGCGTTAAGCTCGATGAGCCGGCGGTGGACCTGGCCATAGCCTGCGCCCTGGTCTCCAGTTTTAGAGACGTGCCGGTAGATCCGGTCCTTGCCTGCGCGGGGGAAGTCGGCCTTACCGGCGAACTGCGGCCGGTCACAGGAGCGGAAAAAAGGATTAAAGAGGCTTTCAAAATGGGCTTCAGCCGTTTTTTAACGGCCTCCCGGACCGCCGTTCCGGAGCCGGAAGAAAACCCGGGGATTTTTACGGCGGACACACTGGCCGGAGCCCTGGAACTGGCTTTAAAGGTTTGAGGTGTGACAATTGAGAGACGAACAAGCCGAAAAAACATTGTTACAAGTCCTGCGTACGGTTGCGCCGGGGACCCAGCTGAGGGAAGGGCTGGAGAATGTCCTGAGGGCCAAGAACGGCGGGCTCATTATTATCGGTGACACGCCTGAAGTGATGCAGATTGCCGAGGGCGGTTTTGTGATTAACGCTGACTTTACGCCGGCCAGTCTATACGAGCTGGCCAAAATGGACGGGGCGATTATTCTCAGCAAGGACACAAAAAAAATTCTGGCTGCCAATACCCAATTGGTCCCCAGCCAGAACATCCCTTCCAGCGAGACCGGCATTCGCCACCGGACAGCCGAACGGGTCGCCAGGCAAACAGGCAACCTGGCCATCGCCATTTCCCAGAGGCGCGGTGTAATTACCATTTATAAAGGCACATTGAAGTATGTGCTGAAAGACCTTGGTGTAATTTTAACAAAGGCCAACCAGGCCATCCAGACCCTGGAGAAATACCGCTCGGTTCTGGATAAGGTGCTTGTGGTCCTGAGCATCCTGGAATTTGAGGAAGCGGCTACCCTCTACGATGTAACCAAAGTCATCCAGCGGGTGGAAATGGTCTTAAGGGTGGTCAAGGAAATCGAGCGCTATATCAGCGAGCTGGGTGTGGAGGGCCGGTTGATTACCATGCAGCTGGAGGAGCTCCTGGCCAATGTTGAAGAAGAAGGCCTGCTGGTGATCCAGGACTACGCCACTACTATTGGGGACGGGGAAAAGACACCGGCTTCCATCCTCGAGGTAATTGGAAGCTGGCCTGCCGAGGATTTTCTGGACCTGTCCCTGATTGCCCGGGCTCTGGGCTTTCCCGGCAGCGCCAGCATTCTGGACCAGCATGTCCAGCCCCGGGGCTACCGCATCCTGGAAAAGATACCCCGCTTGCCCGTCCCTGTAATTGACAACCTCGTCAATACCTTTGGTTCCCTCAACAAGATCCTGTATGCATCTATCGAAGAACTGGACGAAGTAGAAGGTATCGGCGAGGTGCGGGCCCGCTCGATCAAGTACGGGTTGAACCGCTACCGGGAACAATTGCTGCAGGAAAGGCACGGTTAAAAAAGTCCCTAAAATATTATTGACACCGGCTTACCGCTATGCTAAAATTATAGTTTATTTGACAGGGCTAATCCTTTGTGCTATAATTTATTCGTGGTAAATATTCTAAGGAGGGTACGGCATTGTTTAAAATCGGAGATAAAGTGGTGTACCCGATGCACGGAGCAGGTGTTATCGAAGCCATTGAGGAGAAAGAAGTCCTTGGGGAAAAGAGAAAGTACTATATTTTGCGGCTTCCGGTAGGTGACATGAAAGTCATGATCCCCATCAATAACGGTGCAGGGGTCGGCTTAAGAGAGGTAATCGACTCTGAAGGTGTAAAGCAGGTATTTTGCATCCTGCGCCAGCAGTCTTCAGCCATGTCTCCGAACTGGAATCGCAGGTATCGTGCCAATCTGGAAAAAATTAAAAGCGGTAATGTCTACGAGGTAGCTGAAGTGGTGCGTAATTTAATGAAGCGGGACCGGGAAAAGGGTCTTTCCTCGGGCGAGAGAAAGATGCTGGAGAATGCCAGGCAAATCCTGATCAGTGAACTGGTTCTGGCCACTGAACTGGAGGAGGACAAGGCACAATCACTTGTGGACGGGGCCTTCGCTTGAGAGCGTCAGGAAAACCTGACGTTTTTATTTTTTTCCACTTGATGGGAACTCGCCAAAACAAATATAATAGAGTTATATTATTTTGTTAAAAATATATATATCACTAGATAAATTATGAAAGGAGGTGATAATATGGTCAAAAAAGCAGTTTATGTGGTTTTACTTATTGCAATTACCGGTCTTGGAGCGGCCCTGGGTTTTTACCTGGTTAACAGTAATCTGATTGCCTTTGTGACGAACCTGCCCTATCAGTTTAAACTGGGCCTGATCGGCCTGACGACGCTGATCGGTTTGATAGCAGGGATATTACTGGCTTCGCCGATCATGACGGGAGCCGTGCGCCTCACTGTTTTTTTAGAACAGCACCTCCAAAAGACACCGACTCAGGACCTGGTTATGGGTTCTGTGGGATTAATTATTGGACTTATAATTGCTAATTTAATAGGATCTCTTCTTTCTTTTCTAGGTTTAATAGGGAAAATATTGTGGGTTTTATTGACTTTGCTTCTGGCCTACCTCGGATTGAGCATCGGAATCAAGAAGCGGGAGGATTTGATGTCGCTTTTTGCCAACTTCCCCAAGTTCGGCAAGGATCGAGCGGCAAAGCCCGACGGGCGCAATCCCCATTATAAAATCCTGGATACCAGTGTTATTATCGACGGACGGATAGCCGACCTGTGCGAGAGCGGTTTTATCGAAGGGGTTATGCTTATACCCGCCTTTGTCCTGGAGGAATTACGCCATATTGCCGATTCCCCCGACCTGTTAAAAAGAAACCGCGGCAGGCGCGGGCTGGATATCCTGAACCAGATGCGCAAAGACACGGAGATCAAAGTACAGATCTATGACAACAACCGCGGACTGGAAGACATTGCGGAAGTGGACACCAAGCTGGTCAAGCTTGCTCAGAAAATAGGCGGAAAAATCATCACCAACGACTTCAACTTGAACAAGGTGGCCGAACTGCACGGCGTCAAGGTCCTGAATATCAATGAACTGGCCAACGCTGTTAAACCTGTGGTCCTGCCCGGCGAGGAAATGGTCGTCCAGCTGGTCAAGGACGGTAAAGAGATCGGCCAGGGGGTGGCCTACCTGGACGACGGCACCATGATCGTAGTGGATAACGGAAAGCGCTATATGAACCAGACCATCCCCGTCCTGGTGACAAGCGTCCTGCAGACCGCCGCCGGGCGGATGATCTTTGCCAAGCCCAAGTATGACCGGCGTGGCGAGACTGGACAGGCCTATCTGGGCGAGGTGAATATTATTGGTTAAAGCCGCGGCCGTGGTCCCGGCAGCCGGTACCGGCAGCAGGATGGGAGCGCAGGTCCCCAAACAATATCTTCTTTTGGGCGGTATTCCGCTCCTGGGGCACGCCCTGAAAGTGCTGGACTCAAGTCCGGTGATCCAAAGCATCGTGCTTGTCGCCGGTGCGGGAGAGGAAGAATTTTGCCGGAAGAACGTTGTTAAAGAACTTGGAATCAGAAAAATAAAAGCAATTGTGACGGGTGGAAGAGAACGCCAGGATTCCGTTTACAGCGGCATCCTGGCGCTTTCGCCGGAAACGGATCTGGTAGTGATCCACGACGGGGCTCGTCCCCTGCTGAGTTCCGCAGAGCTTCTGGCCGTGGTTGAGGCAGCCGTAGGCTATGGCGCCGCGACCCTGGCGGTGCCGGTCAAGGACACTGTCAAAATGGCCGGCGGGGGCGGCCTGGTAGCTCAAACTCTGCCCCGGGAGCGCCTCTGGCTGACCCAGACCCCCCAGGCTTTTCGCCGGGATTTAATCCTCCGGGCTCACCGGGCTGCGCGTGAGGCAAACCACCTGGGCACCGATGACGCCGGGCTTGTGGAAAGGCTGGGGTTTCCGGTCAAACTTGTGCCGGGGTCCTACCGCAACATCAAGGTTACCACCCCCGAGGACCTGATTATCGCCTCGGCCCTCCTCGCCACCCCCGCCGCCTGGTAACAAATAAAACGACAAATAAAAAGGCAAATAAACCGGCAAAAAACGACGCAAGCACATACAGGATAGGGCGGGCCTGGAAAAGAAATGGCCTGTTAATTCTTTCTACACAGTTATGCTTAAAGGAGAGGAGAAATTCTAAGTGATGACCGTTGCAGAACTGATGGAAATGGATCCATATACTGCGCAGGAAGCATCCGGAGCTGTAGATAAAAATGATCTGCCGCTGATTGTTGGGTACTTAAAGGATAAAGACAAAAATGTAAGGAGCAAAGCATTGCTCCTGCTGAAAAACCGGTCTTTAAACAATGCCGATGTTTACCCCTTCTGGAATGTATTCCGGGAGATGCTCAAAAGTGAAGACCATGAACAGAGAGTCGCCGGTATTATACTTATTTCCGTTAATACAAGATGGGATGTTGGGAATAGGATTGAAGATACCATTGATGAATACCTATTGTGCTTAAAGGACAAAAACCCGGGAATAGTGCAGCAATGTATCCAGTCCCTGCACGGGATTATCCCCTATAAAAAACACTTGCGCGGCTATATTGCCGAAAGTTTGATCTCCGTTGAAATTCCGGATTTTAAAGAAACAATGCAGAAACCCGTATTGCTTGATATTCTGGATGTGCTTATAGAAATAAGAAAGGGCCTGTATCCGGACGAAGTTGAACAATATATCAGCATGGCACTTGCAGGGAATCTGCTTGCTCAAGAGGACAAAAAACAAATAAAATCAAAGATGGGTTACACGCAGTTTTAGCCCCGGGACAGGGGCTGGACAGGTTCCTTGTCTCACTCGCTCCGCGGGTCAGGCACGGTTTTCCCGGCACGGTAGGGAAAGTGGGGCAGGTTTTTTGTCCCGCTCACATTTGCCCTGCGCGGGCCGGGGACTGTTTTCTAATCCCGTGAAGATGAAGAACATGATTTAGACAAATACAGTTGGGCTGGAGTTGATTAATTTGAGAGTGGGGTTCGGCTATGATGTGCACAGGCTGGTTGAAGGAAGGGCCCTTGTCCTGGGTGGTGTAAACATTCCTTATCAAAAGGGGCTTTTAGGGCATTCCGACGCGGATGTGCTGACCCACGCCATTATGGATTCTCTCCTGGGCGCGGCTGGAGCAGGGGATATCGGGCGTCACTTTCCGGACAGCGATCCGCGTTATAGAGGAATCAGCAGCCTTGTCCTGCTCTCCCGGGTGGAAGAAATCCTGGCTCAAAAGGGTTTTGTGGTTGGTAACATCGATGCCGTTGTAGTAGCCCGGGCGCCCAGGCTGGCGCCCTTCATAGAGAAGATGGAAACCAGGCTGGCGGCAGCGCTGCGCGCCGATCCTGCACGGGTCAACGTAAAAGCCACCACCACCGAGGGTCTCGGTTTTACGGGAGCAGGCGAGGGAATTGCCGCCTACGCGACCTCCCTGCTTCTGACAAAGGCGCCGGAGAAACAGTAGCAGCGGGGTAAAAAGGTTTGCCCGGTGATCGGTGAAGTGTTATAATAAGCTACATAAATAGTGGAAATCCACGGTATTTGTGCCGTTTCCCGGCTGGGTGCGGCGCCGCGGATACCCGCTTCCCGGACAGGCTCCGGGAGCGGGAATAAGGAGGAACGAAATTTGCTGCCGGTCCGAGTAAGATTTGCACCAAGTCCCACAGGCCCCTTTCATATCGGCGGGGCCCGCTCGGCGTTGTTCAACTGGCTTTATGCCCGGCGTTACGGGGGTGTCTTTATCGTGAGGATAGAAGACACCGATCTGGAGCGCTCATCACGGGAATCGGAGGAAAACATCCTTGCCGCCCTGCGCTGGCTCGGGCTGGACTGGGACGAGGGTGTGGAGGTGGGGGGACCCAACGGGCCCTACCGCCAGACGGAAAGACTGGAGCTTTACCAGCGCTGCGCCGAACAGCTTCTCCGTCAGAAGGACGCCTACCGCTGCTATTGCACCGAAGCGGAGCTGGCTGCTGAAAGGGAGGCGCTTCTGGCCAGGGGCGCCCTGTCCGGATACTCCGGACGGTGCCGCGACCTGTCTCCGGAAGACTGTGCCCGGCTGGAGGCCGAAGGAAGAAAACCGGCAATTCGCTTCCGTGTTCCAGATCAAGATGCCATTGTCGTCAGGGACCTCGTCCGGGGGGAGGTAAGCTTCGACTGCAGCGACATCGGCGATTTTATTATTCTCAAGTCCGACGGTATTCCAACCTATAATTTCGCAGTGGTTGTGGACGACCATAGCATGTCCGTCAGCCACGTGATCCGGGCTGAGGAACACCTCTCCAACACCCCGCGTCAGATTTTGCTGTTCAATGCCCTGGGCTGGGAGACTCCCCAGTTCGCCCACGTGTCCCTGATTCTGGGTAAAGACCGCAGCAAGATGAGCAAGCGCCACGGCGCCACGGCTATCGAGCAGTATCAGGAAAAGGGCTACCTGCCCGAGGCGCTGGTCAACTTCCTGGCCCTTCTGGGCTGGTCCACGGGAGGAGAGGAAGAAGTATTTTCCCTTGATGAACTGATCCAGCAGTTTTCCCTGGAAAGGGTGTCCAAAAGCCCCGCCATATTCGATCTGGACAAGCTGAACTGGCTGAACGGACACTACATCCGCCAGGCTCCCATAGAATATATTACGGATCTGTCCATACCCTTTTTGGAAAAAGCCGGTTATCTTACAACACCTCTGGCGCCGGAACGTTACGAGTGGCTGAAAGAGGTGGTTGCCCTGGTCCGCAAGTACCTGGTCTGCCTGGAGGATCTCAAAGACCACGTGGGGATTTATTTTAGCGAAAAGGTTGAGATCCTGGAGGATGAAGCCGGGGAAGCCCTGGCGGGTTCCCATGTGCCGGCGCTCTTTGCGGCCCTGGAAAGGCTGGTCCGGGACTGTCCCGCCCTTTCCGCGGACGCGGCAAAGGCGCTGTTGAAGGCGGCCGGCAAGGAAGCAGGCGTCAAAGGGAAACAAATTTTTATACCCGTACGCGCAGCCCTTACCGGAAGCATCGAGGGCCCCGACCTCGACAAGATCATGGCTATTCTGGGGAAGGAAAAGGTGGCCGGCCGCCTGGCAGGCGCCCTGGCCCGGGACTCGTCTTAGGGCTTTACCGGCACGCCGGCCCGGGGGCTCCGGCCCTCAGCCTGGTCCCGCAACCCGGCTTAGAGCCCCGGCCCGGCCCTTTATCCGGAGCTCCGGCCGCAAACGTTACCGGCCGGAGACGTTATCCCCTGCCCTCTGCCCCGGCCGGACGGCCCGGTCCCGCGGGCAAGTTTGACGACGGGAGGAGTCGACTTAAAAAGCATGGAGATATATAAT
Organism: Pelotomaculum sp. UBA1371; assembly: GCA_002305915.1. Taxonomy (GTDB): domain Bacteria; phylum Bacillota; class Desulfotomaculia; order Desulfotomaculales; family Pelotomaculaceae; genus DTU098. The sequence continues at coordinate 12,382 of DBRJ01000069.1, forward strand.
ACCCTGACCCGGCGGAAGGAAACTTTCCAACCGCGGGAACCAGGCAAAGTTTATATGTATGTTTGCGGTCCCACCACCTACAACTACATCCACCTGGGCAATGCCCGGCCGCTGGTCTTCTTTGACACCGTCCGGCGGTACCTGGCTTACAGGGGCTACGATGTCCTCTATGTCCAGAACTTTACAGACGTGGACGACAAAATAATCAACCGGGCCCGGGAAGAAGGAGAAGATCCTTTGAGCCTGGCCCGTAAATATATTGACGAATACTTTAAAGACGCCGATGCCCTCAACGTGAGGCGCGCGGACAGGCATCCCAGGGTCTCCGGTCATATGCCCGATATTGTCCGGGTTGTGGAAGAGCTGGTGCAAAAGGGTTCCGCTTATGAAGTTGACGGGGACGTCTACTTTGAAGTGCGCAAGTTTCCCGGTTACGGCAAACTGTCCGGGCGCAGTCTGGAAGACATGCAGGCGGGGGCGCGGGTGGAGGTGGATACCCGCAAGCGTGACCCCATGGACTTCGCCGTCTGGAAGGCAGCGAAACCGGGAGAGCCGTCCTGGGACAGCCCCTGGGGTCCAGGCCGGCCGGGCTGGCACATCGAATGCTCGGTCATGTCCCTCAAATACCTGGGCCCCGGTTTTGATATCCACGGCGGCGGCTACGACCTGATTTTTCCCCACCACGAGAATGAAATCGCCCAGAGCGAGGCGGCCACCGGCAAGACCTTCGTCCGCTACTGGATGCACAACGGCTTTATCACTGTGAAAGAAGAGAAAATGTCCAAGTCTCTGGGCAACTTCTTTCTGGTACGGGACATCCTGGCCAAATTTTCACCGGAAGTCGTGCGCTTTTTCCTTTTGTCCACCCACTACCGCAGCCCCCTGGACTTTGATGACGAAAAGCTGGCTGCCGCCGGGCGGGGTCTGGAGAGGATCAAGACCAGCATCCGGCTCTTAACGGAAGCCCTGGCCAGGGAAGAGGAAATGAGAGGTGAAGGGGACGGGGAAGCAGGCCCGGGTCCGGCGGAAGTTCCCGGCAAAGGGAAAGAGGCGGCCGATTCACTGAAGGCTGCCCTTGATGAAATGAAGGCTTCTTTTGAGTCCGCCATGGACGATGATTTCAACACGGCCCTGGCCATCAGCGTTATTTTTGACCTGGCCCGGGAGGTCAACAGTTTTGTCCAGCAGCTGGGCGCAAAGATTTCCCTGCCCGAAAAGGAAGCCCTGCAAAAAGCCATGGCTCTATTCAACTCCTTTAACGAGGTCACCGGTATATTTAAAGTTGACCCCGCCGGCAGGATTCTTCTGGAAGATACCGCAGCGGAAAAATCAGGCCTGACCGAAGGTTTGCTCAGCCTGATTATAGACATCCGGCAGGAAGCCCGCAAAAAGAAAGACTGGGCCACCGCCGACAGGATCCGGGACGGCCTTAAAGAACTGGGTATTATCCTGGAAGATACCCCCCGGGGAGTGCGCTGGAAAAAACAAGGATAATTTGAAATAAGCAGAGAGTAGCGGAGATAAACATGGGATCGCGGAGATCGGTAAAGATGAACGCATATAGACAGGGTAAAGGGAGATCAGCGGGGATGAACGGAGCTGGACAGGGATAATTTTAATTGGGACTGATCCTTCGGGATACCCTTAGAAAAGACGGGAGAATAATTGCCATGACCGGGGACAACAAGATTGAGCGGCCCGGCGAACTGCCGGCGCTGGTCCTGGCCTACGTCGGGGATGCCGTCTACGAACTGCTGATCCGGGAGCATCTTGTGCGCGCCGGACTGGTCCGCGTGGACCGGCTGCACGGCGAGGCCGTCAAATACGTCCAGGCCGCGGCCCAGGCCAGAACACTGCGGGCACTGGAGGGGAGCCTCAGTGAGGAAGAGATGGCGGTGGTCCGCCGCGGCCGCAACGCAAAATCTCCCCACACCCCCCGCAGTTCCGGGGTCATCGAGTACCGGCACAGCACAGCCCTGGAAAGCCTGGTGGGCTACCTTTACCTTAAAGGAGACACCGCCCGCCTGAACCACATTCTGGCTGCGGCCCTGGAAGCAGCGGAAGAACAGCAGCAGTGAGAAAGCAGCACAGGGTATAGTATAAATCAGTACACGCAACCCTGCCAGCAACCTGTACAAAGAACTAAGTTGTTGCTTAGTTGTTGGAATATTTATTAGCCTAGTAACTTGGTAACTAAGTACCCGGTGGGGGGTGTTTTTTTGGGTGCCAAAAAAATGAGCGTGACGCTTCTTAAATTTACTCCCGATCCCCAGGAGATTGTAGCCATGGGGGCCAAGCTGTGTTATTCCGGGGCGGATATCGAAGCGCTTAAACAGGGCATCGAGTCCCGGGACCAGGCTCCTTTTCTGGAGAGATTGCTGGATTTCGGACACCTTTCCCCAATTGAGCACGCCGGTTTTACCTTCGGGGTGGAAGGGGTTTCCCGCAGCCTGCTGGCTCAGATCACCCGTCACCGTATCGCCAGTTTCAGCGTCAAGTCCCAGCGCTACGTGCCGGCTACCCCGGCTGCGACCAGCACAGCCGGTAAAGCAGACCCGGCCGTCCCGGACGGCGTTTTCGGGTATATCATCCCGCCCCGGATTGAAGCCCTCGGCCCTGAAGCCGTCAGATTGTTTGAAAGCCAGATGAAGCAAATTCAAGCCTGGTATGATGAATGGGTTGAAAAACTGGGCACTAACGGTGAAACCTCATTTGAGGACGCCAGGTTTATCCTCCCCAATGCAGCAGAGACCAAAATGCTGGTTACCATGAACGCCAGGGAACTACTTCACTTTTTCACTCTGCGCTGCTGTAACAGAGCTCAGTGGGAAATCCGGGCCCTGGCCAGGGAAATGTTGAAGCTGGTCAAACCGGTTGCTCCGGTTATTTTCAGGAACGCGGGGCCGGCCTGCTTAAAAGGTCCCTGCCCGGAAGGCAAGATGAGCTGCGGCAAAAGTGAGGAGGTCAGAAGGGATTATTTAAACCTGTAGCCTAAAGGCCTCAGGCCTCAGCCTAAAAAAATCAATTCACAAGGCAGGAAAGCAGGAACTTTTGTTAAAGCCCTTAACTGGGCTTTTGTTATATAAGATATTTTGTCAAGACAATTTAATCAAGATAATTTAATCAAGACGATTAAAGTAAAAACTACTAAAAATAACTCAAGTAAGGTAATTCAACCAGGCTAATTCAAAAAATAAAACCTTAGAACAATTTGAGTTGAATTAAGTTAAATTAAGTTGTCAATGGTTTTACGCTTTAGGAATAAATAATGGGTGCCCCTTATTAGCCTGAAATGTTTCCTGGAACGTAAAACCCGTTTTAATACAGCAGTGAGATAATTGGAGGGATTCAGCCTGGAAGACGTCATTGCCGGGCGCAACCCGGTGAAGGAAGCCCTGCGTTCGGGCCGCCCCATTAACAAGATCCTGATAGCGGAGGGCGGTGAGCCGGGTCCCCTCCGGGAAATATTCAGCATGGCCCGGAGAGTGAACATTCCTGTCCAGAAGGTGGACCGGCAGCGCCTCAACAAGTTTGCTCCCGAAACCGCCCACCAGGGGGTGGTAGCCCTGGCGGCTGCCCGGGAGTATGTAGAAGTTGAGGATATCCTGAAGGCTGTGCCGCCGGGGGAAGCTCCATTGTTAATGCTCCTGGATGAAATTCACGATCCCCACAACCTGGGGGCGATTCTCAGGACCGCCGAGGCCGCAGGTATTAACGGGGTGGTTATTCCCCGGCGCCGGTCGGCCCCCCTCACCCGGGTTGTAGCAAAGTCTTCTGCCGGGGCTGTGGAGTACGTTCCCGTGGCCAGGGTGGCCAACCTGCCTGCGACTATGGAAGACTTGAAGAAAAGGGGGCTCTGGGTCGCGGGGGCTGACGCCGGCGGGGAGGAATTGTACTGGGATGCCCGTCTGGACGGACCGCTGGCGCTGGTCGTCGGGGGCGAGGGTAAGGGTCTGGGCAGGCTGGTAAAGGAACGGTGCGACATCCTGGTGCGCTTTCCCATGCACGGCCGGGTCAACTCCCTGAATGCCTCAGTTGCGGCGGCCCTGTTTGCCTATGAGGTGTTGAGGCAGAGAAGAAAGGCTTTTTAATGAAGGAGACGCTCATTGTTGACGGTTACAACATTATCTACGCCTGGCCTGAATTGGAGAAAATTATAGAATCCTCCTCCATGGACCACGCCAGGTCCAGGCTGATTTCAATACTGGCCGATTATGCCGCCCTCACCGGTCAAAGAATAATCCTGGTTTTTGACGCGCACCACATGAAAAACACCGCCGAAAGGACCGCAATTATCGATGGTGTCGAAGTCATTTACACCCAGACGGGGGAAACCGCCGACGCCCTGATCGAGCGCCTGGTGGGCAGCCTCCCGGACCCGGGCAAAGTTTACGTGGCAACTTCCGACCAGGCCGAGCAGGTCATTATTTTCGGCCGGGGTGCGTACAGGCTGACCCCGGGCGAACTGAGGGAACAGGTCAGGCTGGTCAAAAAGGAGAGCCAGCGGTTTTACAGGCAGAGTGTCCCGACGGACGGCTACCTGGAAAACAGGCTTCTTTCCAATGTCCGCGCCAGGCTGGAAAAATGGCGTCGTCAAAAGTAGTTGTTTGTAAACCGGGCCGTCCCCAATTTTGCCTTGACGAGCTATCACCCCTTCGTTATAATAAGTATGATCCTTGACAGAAACTCGCCTTGACATACCACCTTGCCCCGTGGAAAGAAAAAGAGCCGTCCGAAAGAACCCGGATTCTATCGCTCAGGGGGATAGGCTTTTTGTTTTTTCATGGGAATTGAGCAAAGCGGGGGGATAATGTGATTTTTCAGGCCCAGAGGGAAGTACTTGACGGTTACCAGGCGCTGGTTGACGAAGATGTAGTGGAGTATGCCCGTGAGGGCGACGATGCCGCTCTGGAGTATCTTATTAATAAGTATAAGAATTTTGTCCGGGCCAAGGCCCGCTCCTATTTTTTAATCGGCGCTGACCGTGAGGATATCATCCAGGAAGGTATGATTGGGCTTTACAAGGCTATCCGGGACTTCCGCCTGGACAAGCTTTCATCGTTCCGTGCTTTTGCCGAACTGTGCATTACCAGGCAGATCATCACAGCCATCAAAACCGCCACCCGGCAAAAACACATCCCGTTGAATTCATATGTATCTCTGAACAAACCCATTTATGATGAAGATTCAGATCGCACCCTGCTGGACGTTCTGTCCGGCTCGAAAATCACGGATCCCGAGGAGTTGATTATCTCCAGGGAGGAATTCGACGATATCGAGGAAAAAATGGGCGAAATCCTGAGCTCGCTGGAGTGGAAGGTCCTCATGTCCTACCTGGAGGGTAAGTCCTACCAGGAAATCGCCGAAGACCTGCACCGCCACGTCAAGTCCATCGACAACGCCCTGCAGCGTGTTAAGCGCAAACTGGAGCGCTACCTGGAGAAAAGAGAAGCCTAGCTTAATCAGTTAGCCTGTTAGTAAAGGTCCTTTAAAGGCCTTTTTATATATAACTTAATTCCCGTACCCGGTACGCAAGCTATTAAGTTATTCACTATTCAAAGAAATCAATAACTTAGGTACCCGGTACCTGAGTTGTTGTTACTGTATTTTCCAGCGGAAAAGTGGTTGACAGCGTCCCGGTTATCGCTTATAATAATACTCGTGTCAGCGCCGGCGTAGCTCAATTGGCAGAGCAGCTGACTTGTAATCAGCAGGTTGCGGGTTCGAGTCCCATCGCCGGCTCCAGTTGAGAAGTAAGCAATGAGAGGTTGGAAGTTGAGATAAACAAGAGGTTTTAAGTTTGCAAAGGCCTCACCGTTTCCAGCATCGCACATCCTATATGGAGGGGTTCCCGAGTGGTTAAAGGGAGCAGACTGTAAATCTGCCGGCGACGCCTTCGCTGGTTCGAATCCAGCCCCCTCCACCATTGCTGCTAAAAGGATAGACGGTTCCTTTGACCGTGAGCATCCTTTATGATATAATCCAATTTGGAGAATATTTTAAATGTTTCAACATCGCGGGGTAGAGCAGCTGGTAGCTCGTCGGGCTCATAACCCGAAGGTCGTGGGTTCAAATCCCTCCCCCGCAACCAGGGAAGCAAAGCACCTCAGAAAATGAGGTGCTTTTTGTGTTCGCCCGGCATGTTTGTGGTGTGTCCGGCTCCGGCCGGACAACCTCAACATTAGTTAAATAATAAACTAACACTAGTTTAAAAATAAGCTAACAAAGGAATCAAGGCATGTTTGTTGAATACTAGTGAGTAATTGTTGAATACTTTACTTGTTTGAGTAATATCGAAGTTAACCAACCCGGCAACATGCCTGGCTGCCACTGCTTTCGGGGTCAAGGCGCCCTCATGGTGTCGCCGGCCTTTCTGTTCCAGGGCCAATCAGCGGCCTGGTTTATCCGGTTGAACAACGCTACAATTTGATCCCCGGGGACAGTTGACAGTTGCTTGTCAGTTAATGATAATTATCATACCCGGGCGGCAGTTGCCTGCAGCGTAAGAGCTGGGCCGGAGTAATGGACTGAACCCTTTAATTCCCCGGGCGGCTCATGGTAAGGAATGCAGCTTGAAAACTTGTTAGGATTTTTTTTAATGGTTTATTATTCTATTTATGATCTTACCAGGAGGAATTTGACCTTATTAGCATAATTTAACTTATTGGGGTTGGCCAGTTCCCTGTGGTGGAGTTTAAACCAGTGCCTGCGGGATAGGAGCCATGCCGGCAAAGGTGAATTCCCGGCATATGGCCGGGCCGGATCCTTTCAAGAAGGACTAATGCTGATGGGGGTGGATCTGAACTATGGAACAAAGCGGCCATTTAAAGAAGATGTCAAAAAAGCTTGCTGACGAATTGGTCAGGCTGAGCCGGCAGCTGCAACAGGAGATCAGCAACCGCAGCCGGGTTGAGGACGCTCTGTCCCGGGAGCTGGAAATCAACCAGGTTTTTGCCGAGTTATCCAGCAAGCTGCTTTCCCCGGCTCCGGTTGACGATATTTCCCTGCTTGTCCTGAAGCACGCCAAAAGACTTACAGGGAGCAAGCACGGTTATGCGGGGTATATTGAACAGCAAACCGGCAATTTAATCTGCTGTACGTTGAGCAGCGACGGCTGGGAAGACTGCCTGGTTCAGAATAAAAATATTGTTTTTAAAAGATTCGGAGACCTGGGGGGTTGGGTTGTAAAAAACCGCAAAACTCTTCTATCCAATTCCCCGGCTGAAGATCCGCGGGCAGCCGGAACGCCGCCGGGACATATCCCCTTAGAGCGTGTATTGCTGGCGCCGGCGCTTTTTGACGGAGCGCTGCTGGGGGTAGTGGCCCTGGCCAATTCGTCCCGCGACTATACCGGAAAGGACCAGGCGTTGGTGGAGCGCCTGTGCCAGCTTTTCGCCATTGCCGTCAAGCGGATGCAGGACGAAGAGGCTTTAAGGATCTCTGAGGCCAACTACCGGGCCATCTTTGACGCGGTTAACGATGCCATCCTGGTGTATGATATGGAGACATGGCTGCTCACCGACGTCAACCGGAAAGCATACGGGATGTACGGCTATACGCCGGAGCAGTTCCAGGCCCTCGGTGAGGCTGCCAGGAACCGGAACATATCGCTATATACCCCGGAAGATATTCAATACTGGCTGAAGAAGGCGGCGAAAGGAGAATCCCCGCTCTTTGAATGCAGGGCCAAAAACAAAGACGGCCGGTTTTTCTGGGTGGAAGTCAATATGAACCGGGCGACAATCAGGGGCAGGGACTGCATTGTTGCCACCGTCAGGGATATTACTAACCGCAGGAAGATTGAAAAAGAAATGGCCCGGTTGGACCGGATGAACCTGGTGGGAGAAATGGCAGCCGGCATCGGCCATGAGATTCGCAACCCCATGACCACGGTGCGGGGTTTTCTGCAGTTGATGTTAGCTAAAGAAGGCTGCAAACCCTATGAAGAATTTTTTAACCTGATGATCGAGGAACTGGACAGGGCCAATGAAATCATCACCGAGTATCTTTCTCTGGCTAAAGACAGGCCTGTTGATTTGCATTTACAGAACCTCAATTGTATTCTGAAGGCGCTCACCCCGCTTATTGAGGCGGATGCCACTGTCAAGAACAAATACGTCAAATTCCAGATGGGAGATATTCCCGACCTGTTATTGGATGATAAAGAAATCCGGCAGCTCATATTAAATCTTGTATGCAATGGATTGGAGTCCATGCCCTACGGCGGGGAGTTGCTGATCAGTACATACAAAAACGGGGACGGAGTCATTCTGTCGGTAAAGGACCAGGGCAAAGGAATCGATTCCAGTATCCTGGACAAGATAGGTACTCCCTTTTTCACAACCAAAGAGCACGGAACAGGTCTGGGGCTTGCCGTATGCTACAGCATCGCCGCCCGGCACGACGCGGTGGTCCAGGTTGATACCGGACCCGGGGGCACAACCTTTAACGTTGTGTTTAAGCAGGTTGAGCGAAATTAAACCCTGGTCCCGAATGGTGAAGGGACCATGAAAAATAAATTACCAGGAAAGGTTTCTTGACAAACGCCGAATGGATATGCTAATCTATATTTTGCAAGGTCTGAAGGAGCTTCGAAGCCTTCAAGGGAAGATTGAAAAAGCAGCAAACGGGGAACGAGGCTATTTTAAAAACCTGCCACTATAGCTCAGTAGGTAGAGCGCATCCTTGGTAAGGATGAGGTCACCGGTTCAATCCCGGTTAGTGGCTCCATTTTTCAGAAGTCAGAGGTCGGACGTCGGACGTCAGAACAATGAAGTTAGAAGTCAGAAGTATAAACATGCGGCGGCGTAGCTCAGCTGGTCAGAGCACACGGTTCATACCCGTGGTGTCCGGGGTTCAAGTCCCTGCGCCGCTACCACCGCACATGAAGACCGGTATCTTGCCGGTCTTTTTGCTTCTTATCTTCCAAAAGAAGCCCGGCAAACTATGCCTGGTTTAAAATGATAAAAATAATGAATCCGGCAGCTCCAAACCTTTAACCGGGCGCCGGAGACTGTCCTCAGCTTATTTCAGCCTGGATTTTTAAACTTAAACTGGAACTTGTACTTGATCTTGAACTGGCCGGCGCCGACGCCCCGGTTGATTTTTTTTATAGCTCAGAAGGAATTTGCGGCACTGTATAGAAAATTAAAATATTGTCCTGCCGGGTTCTGCATAATATTGTTTTTTATGGCAACATTTTGTTGGCTGGTATCTGGTTTGCTCCGTGTTAAGCTTGGTTTTTAATTGGTCGAACCTGTGTTTAGTTTGCCTGTAGTTAGTCCAACCAGTTTGTTTTAGTCGTGTTTTTGCGAAATGGTTATAATAACCAGTAAGGGAGGCAAAACCAATGGCAAAGCAAAGATTCGAGCGCACCAAACCCCACGTTAATATCGGCACCATCGGACACGTGGACCACGGTAAAACCACCCTGACCGCGGCCATCACCCTAACCCTCAACACTGTGGGCGGAGCTTCCGTCAAGAAGTACGACGAAATCGACAACGCGCCCGAAGAGCGCGCCCGGGGCATCACCATCAACACCGCTCACGTGGAGTACGAAACCGCCAAACGGCACTACGCCCACGTAGACTGTCCCGGCCACGCCGACTACATCAAGAACATGATCACCGGCGCAGCCCAGATGGACGGAGCCATCCTCGTGGTCTCCGCTGCCGACGGCCCCATGCCCCAGACCCGGGAGCACATCCTCCTGGCCCGGCAGGTGGGCGTGCCCTATATCGTCGTTTATTTGAACAAGGCCGACATGGTTGACGACCCCGAGCTTCTGGAACTGGTGGACATGGAAGTCCGGGAACTGCTTACCACCTACGAATTCCCCGGCGACGACATTCC
>DBRJ01000059.1 GCA_002305915.1 Pelotomaculum sp. UBA1371
TTGTCCACTTGGGTTTTCCGGCCCGCCCAGCCGGTGATAGCCAAGACGGCCGGAACCTCCCGATCCAAGCCGGTCCGGTTTTCCTCCGCCAGGTACTGGTCGCCGATTCCGGCATAGTAGCTGCGGGGCTGTCCCATCAGATAGTCCCAGCTGAGCCCGTTCAAACCCATGGTCCAGCCGTCCAGGCTCGCTCCTCTTAAGCTGCAATCCGGTCCGTCGAAGCGCACGTCGTTGTTGTAGGTGGCGGCGCTATTAGCCAGTTGCTCGATGGTGACGTAGCGCACGGCTTTGCCCATGAACACGGCGGGCAGCCGGTCATACATGGCATAGTGAATAGGCTCGGTGTTCTCCGCCGCCAGGGCTTCCATTTCCGCCCGGGTGTATGAGTGCACCGGGATCTCCTCACCAAACACGCCATACTGGATGTACACGTCCAACCTGGTGTAGTCTGCCGTAAAGTCCACAGTGACTGGCTCGTCCGGCATGACGAAGCTGTATACGCCGGGTCCGTTGACGTTGTTGGCGTTGCCGGTGGCCTCGGTGATGGTGGTAAATTCATAAGTTGCGCCGGAGTCGCCTGTGACAATAAGGCCGGTGGCCCAGGAGGTAAAGGCGGTGTCGGATACCGTGACGGTAACGGTTTCACCTGCCGAAGCCTCTGTTTTATCAAGCGTTACTGTCCAGATGCCGTCGGGAACCGGCTCTTTGGTGATGCTGTGTGCGCCCGTGCTGCCGCCGGTGATGGCGCTGTCCACCGTTACCGCGTAGATTGTCGGGTCGCCTTCTGTGCCGCCGGCGGCATAAGCCGGGGCGGGGTTTATCGCCCCTCCCGCCATGCTGAAGAGCATGGCCAGCAGGACTAGAAAGCAGGTGAATCTGCGGCCCAACCACTGCCGTGATTTTCTTGGTTTCATGTTATCCTCCTGTTCTTAAAATTTTTAAACCCTATTAGCTTTATTTTGCAATCAACTCGTTTAGATTCCGATAGGTGGGCTCCGCGTTGCTGTAGAATTTCTGACCGGCATTGCCCACCACATAGGTAATACCGTTTTCATAGTCGATTTGCCCCGCGCGCAACGGGTACGACCTGACATAGACATGCTGGTGGCCGCAGAACACCAGGGGTCCACTCCGCCCGCTTCCAAAAGCGGCGCCCAGTCGGACAATACAGCCGTGGAAACCGTATCAGCAGCCAGAGCATAGGCGTGATGGTGCATCAGAAAAAATGCCAATAGGACGGCCGGGATTTTCCTGTTTATGTTGTAAGCCCGCTTCTTTGTATTCCGAACGGTTTAGGCTTCCTTTTTCGCCATCGGCAGGTTGCGCCGGCGCAAGCATAGTTGTTTGGCGGCGCGCCGCACCGTCTTCCGCCGCCAAAACGCCTCTGCTGCCTGCTTATCCGAAACGCAAGTACGGAACAAACATATTTTCACTGTTAAAGCTCTCCTGTGCTCCGGACACTGCTCCGGACACTGCACCGGACCCGGCTCCCTGGGCGCCCGTTACAATTACTTTGCCAGGCCACCGGCTTACAATTTCCGACAGGTACTCATCTGTCACGCTAATTGCCTGCATGGTTTCCGGGGCCAGGGGACCGTAGCGCTCCCTGGCGTCTTCAATCCCATGAAAGCGGAGCACTAGCAAATCATAACCCTGCTCCATTGCGTCCAGGACTGCTGCAAACAGTTCGTCGTCAGCACTGCCGCCGGCGTTTTCATCGTTGAGGATAACCGGCTCTGTTTCGGTGTTCAGCCGTACTGGGGCTACGTCCAGAAAGACTGCTTTTTTATTTAACCTGCTTGCTTCCGCAAAGATTGAGGGCTCCTTTAAGGTGTGTTCCCTTGCCGTGACAACGCCGTTTTCTTCCGGCGCCTTGCCCGTCAGCAGGGCAGCCAGGGCAACGTTGCTTTCCGAAGGATAGACGCCGCAGGCCTGCGCGGCCTTGCCGGCATTATTGAGGAAAGGCGCGTAGCCGTTGGCGACGGCATGGCCGTACTGCCGGTAAGTGAGCCCGTCCAGCACGACCAGCAACACTTGGTCTCCGCTTTCCAGATAACGCCGCCCGTCATAATACGCGTCCGTGATACTTGCCGCAGGAGGCTGCACGATGACCCCCTTCACCCTTTCCAGCTTGGTCCGGGTGTCGGGCTGCAGGTAATTGATATAATTATCCTTTACTTCAAAATAACCGCTGTCGTCCGCCAAGAGGTGTTCACCCTTTTCGCCCGTCACAAGGAGCAGGTCCCCTTCTACCAACGGGGTGAGTTCGCTTATTTTGAATACCCGGCGCCTGGTGAAAACTTGGGCTTCATAGTCCTTGCCGTCCTTGTGCGCCACCGCTTTCCCCTCGGCATAGGGGTAGAGCGTCAACGGGCGGGTCAGCAACTGGCCCGGGGTAATTTGCGCCAGATCGGTTTCCCGGTTGATCACGTTAAAGGCGGAACCATTGCCGCCGCCCTCCGCCACCACCACAATCTCGGTGAGAAACTTGGTGTTGCTGCTGTTGGGGTGATTGGGATTGACCGCTTCCCAACCGTTTTTGGAGGTGAAAGCGATGTAGCAGTCATGGATGTCGGCGGCCTTGATAGCCGGCGCGAAACCGTCCAGGCCCATCAGATGAATCTGCCCGGCGTCAGCCGGCGGTCCGGCTTCAGCAATAATATCGGCCAGTTTGGCAGCCCGGTACCTGGTCCCCTGAGAAGTTATATTTTCCAACTTCCCCAAACTGTCCGGGTCCTGCAGTGTCAGCACATTGGCCACGTCGCCGGTCACTTTCAGGGGCGGTATATGACCGGGGCTTCGAAAAGCAATTCCCGTCACCGCTCCTCCCGCCAGCAGTCCCAGCAAAACCAGGCAAACGCCTAAATACCAGCCTTTCTTACGCAATTTCCCCGCCCCTTTCTCTTCTTTCATTCGTCGCTGCCTGCAGGGAATTTACGGCAAAACTTCAACGGAGAGCAGGTCGGGCACATTGATCCGGCCGGACGATCCTGTGCATGTGAAAGCCAGCGCTCCCTGTTCGTTTTGGAAGATCAGTCCGCCGCCACCCAGGTCGTTCATGGTCAGCTGAATACTCCTGCCGTCGGCGCTGGTAAACCTGTATTTGCTGCCTCCGGTCAGGCCGGTCTGTTTGAAAATTTGTGAGAAGGCTATGCCCTCCTGGCCCTCTTCCGTCAGTTTAGGCAGGGAGGCAATAGCTTCGTTATAGCTGAAGATAGCCGTCCGGCCGTAAATAGCGTAAAGCAGGCCCCGGATATGCATACCCTGGGGAAACTGGGGCGCCAGAAACTTGGGCGCTTCCGGGCCGGTTATTTTAATAAATGCGGACAGGAAGTTGGCTCTGGTCTCGTTTTTCTGCAGCCCATCGCTGGCTTTCAGAAAAACATTGGACACACCGCTGTCGTCGGGTTCTGCGTATTTGTCGATGAGGTCACTGATTTTAACGGCCAGGTCCACACTGTCGAGATCTTCATAGTCATGCCGGGGCAGACTTTTAACCGCAGTTTCCAGGAATACCACTTTGTTGGGCGGTTCCTGGTCGCCGCCGGTTTCAAAGTCCATGCGGATCATGTTCATGACCCAGTACATAGCCCGCTCGCCCGGAATGACGACGCGGACCGGCTGCATCTCTTCTTCCAGAGGTTGGCCTTTATTTAAATAGGAAAGGATAATCTGGCGGCCGGCCAGGACGTCGGCAGGCACGGCTATGGAATATTTGTCTTTGGCCGTGAAACGGACACGGCTGAAATCCTTCTGGGTTTTGCCGTATTGCTTCAGAAAAGTATCAAGCAGCGGTCCGGTGGCGTCCACCTTGACTACCTCACCGTTGGAGCGCTCGGCTTCGGCATGCTTGGTTATTGCCGGCAGCTTTTTCAAATCACCCAGGGTTATTTCAAAGTCCTGCTCCTGCAGCCCGTGCACCAGGATCTTTTCTCCGTCATAGGGGCCGGGGACGCCGGCGTTTGTGTTTTCCTTACTGCAGGCGGCTGCAAATAAAATCGAAAACAAAATTAAAGCCAGTAAAGGCAGTTTTTTTATAAATATTTTCATCCACCGGTCCTTTCATGAAGGTATATTGGGCACAAAAATACCGCACAATTTTTTACGGTTAGTTGCACCACTGCTTAAGCACAGTTCAAACGCCCCATCATGATTTGCGCTTCGTTATCTCCAGTTGTATATTTTGTTGGCAGTCAGCCAATCCCAATCATTTACTGCAATTCCAGGCTCACAAGCCACATGGTAAAGCGTTGTCCGTAATCATCGTTACAAATGATGACGCGCATGCTGCCGTCCCCGCCTGTCTTAGTCTTCAGCGGCTTGCCGTAATCGGCGTAGGCGATATAAACATTGTCCGGCTGCAAAACTTCAGACATATTAAATCCCGAGGTGTAATTATCCACGCCTTTGGTAAGGATCTTTTCATATCTTTGGGTCAGTTCCGGATCGATGCTATTCAGGACAGCCAGCAAAGGCACACAGGTAAACTCGTGCTCGGTATTGCCCTGGGAGGAATGAATGTTCATCTTCTTTTCCACCTCCGGCAATTGCCGGAGGTCGGCGAGGGTAAAACTTCCCAGTGTGGCGCCGCCGGCTTTAATGACCACCGTTCCTTCCTGCAGACCGGTTTCGTCGCGGTTTAAAAAGGAAAAGACGACGACAACCACGACCAGCAGCACGATCCCCAAGGCCAGTATTGTTTTTGAATTGAAAAACATTTTTTTTTCCGGATTTGTTTCAGCCATATTTCCTCCTGATTTAAGGGAAATTTCGTCAATCTTTCTGCTGCATCTTAAAACTGGGCCGGGTGCGATTTTATTCGCACCCGTTTTTCATAGACATTGCAAATATTGCCAGCAGGTCATTGAACTAATTAGTTGGAATTCATGCTTAAAGCTTTTGATAAGGTTGTAATAGCCTCAGCCCTGGTGGCTTTTCCCTGGGGTTGAAAAGTATTGTCCGGGTAACCCGCCATGACGCTGTCCTTCACCATCGTTTCCACTGCGTCCCTGGCCCAGCCGGAAATGGCGTCGCTGTCGGTAAATTGTATTTCTGCCGCTCCAGGCGCCAAATCACAAGCTTTGACAACCATTACCGCCATCTGTTCACGGGTTACCAGGTCGTCAGGCCCGAAAGTGTTATCGTCGTAGCCGCTGACAATGCCGTAGGAGGCGGCGCTGGCGATATACTCCTGAGCCCAGTGTCCTTTGGTATCAGCAATAACTCTACCGCCCTGGAGCGGCATCAGACCTGTTTTGATTAAGGCCTTCATCAGGAGTGTGGTGAATTCGGCCCTGGTGATGTTGTTGTCAGGCTTAAAGAAACCGTCGTCATAGCCGTTGATGGCGCCGAGGGACACCATCTCACCGATAGTTTTTTCCGCCCAGTGGCCTTTGATGTCGCTAAAAGCCTCCAGAGGGTTTGGAACGACGGGGCCTGGAACAACTGCTTTTTCTTCGTCCTTGGCGAACACAGCGTATTTAGCGAAATGTTCCGCCGTTACCGTGATGGCGCCGCCAGAAACGCTGCCGCCCAGATTAACCCACTGGCCGGACACCTCGTCATAATAGTGAACCGAAGGAGTCGCGCCGGAGGACAGGGAAGCCGCATCAAAGGTGAAAGTAAGGGTAACGGGCTTGGCAAAGCTGTAGCTCTTGCTGCCGTCCACTGTGAATTCAAACGAGGAACCAAGCATTGTGAAACCTGAAGGCGCTTTCGGGGGGCTTGCAATCTTCTGGATGTCTACTTTTAAGTCAATTATCCCTTTTAACGCTCCGGCAGGAATATTTACTGAAACGTCGCTGCCCAGGCTAACCGTGCCGCCGGCAACCGGATCGACGACGTTTTCTTCGGTCTTTTTGGTGCCCCGGGAGGGTTCGCCCGTCGATGAGCCTACCACTACATCGCAAGCGGCGGTGAAGCCGCCATCCACCGTCGTAGCGGTGATGGTGGCGGAGCCGGTGGCGACACCCTTCACCAGGCCGGTGCTGCTGACCGTGGCCACCGCTGTGTCGCTGGAACTCCAGGTAACGCTTTTGTCGGTAGCGGAGCCCGGAGTGACGGTGGCTGTCAGCTGTTCGGTGGCGCCGACGCCGATGGCGGCGCTGGACTTGTCGAGGCTGACGCCGGTGACGGGCGTGCCGTCCAGCGTTACATCGATCTGGTAGATCCATTTGGCCGAATTATCAGCGGTCGGAATAACTCCGGTTATATCGTGCTCACGTTGACCAAACAGCAGCCTGTACTTGACGGAAGTGTCCTGAACACCGAAATTCGGGGGTTGAAAGCGTTGCCAGTTGTCCGATACGCACATCATGGGGTCGACCCGGACACGGTCTTCCAGGACTCTATAAGTCATATCCGTCACGCTGTCCTCGTCCACGGCCTTGAAATCCTGGGTTTCCGCGTTCCAATACTCCACTATGTTCGGGTAATAGTAACGGTCCTCGTACAAATAATCCTTGGTGAAAGTTTTATAAGGCGCTCCTGGAATATCCGTTGCCCAAAAAGCAAAGGATTTTACCTTATTAAAATCAATTCCGGCTTCCGACAGCAGTTTGGTCAGCGGAATTCCTGTCGCTGCGGTTGTGCAAGGTGCGGGCAACCTGTCTATAAAGGAGTAGGCTTGCTGCTGCGCGCCCGCAAAGTCGCTGTCGGTAAATTCCTTCACCGGGGCAAAAGTCCCTTTGGCATAGCCTACTCTGATGGTGAGAGACTCCGCCGCGTCGCTGGAAAGGGTTTTGGCGCCTGCCGTATCTGGCTGCGCCACCCAGACCAGGCTGAATAGCATGAAAATAACTAAACAGGCGGCAATTTTCCCTGCTTCAATTTTGAACTTTAATCTATGCAAATACATTTTCTCTCCCTCCGTTGTTATAATTGACACGCAATAATAATGTCATCTGCTCTGTCATCCCCGCTCACCGCATTTCGGTGAAACCCGCCAGGTCATACATGGACACGTCACTGCTCCGTCAGCATAAAGAGCCGTCCCGTGACTGGGTCTTTGTAGACAGTGCCCATCTTTTCATAAAGACCGCCCTGTTCTTGGGTCTCGCTCATGTTATCCCGCACCTCCTGGTCTTGTGTCACCTCCTGTCCAAGGTTCAGGTCGACCCGCTCTCTTGCTTGTTCCAGGTCGACATTCCAGTGAATAATCAGAGCGAGCATCAGTCCGCAGGCAAACACCAGCATGGCATCCACAATATTGATGGCGCCCTCCAGAGGATTGACATCTTCAGACTCCCTGAACCTTCTGTTACTCCTGCTCCGCAATCCCCCTTGCACGGGTAAACACCTCCAGCAAGCTTTCCATTATAGACTCAAGAGAGCTCAAATAATCCTCATACCACCTCTTACGCAATCGTGATATGGTAAAAGCGACGCCGGCTGCGGCAAGACCTGTTACTGTGGCGTCAAAGGCTGTGAGCAGAGAATCTGCCAGGGTCTTGGTGTCACCCTGCCCCATGGCAATCATGCCGGGACCAAGCGGGATTAGGGTAGCCATCAAACCCAACATGGGCCCCAGACGGGCCACCAGGTCGGTCCTGTTGGTAATCCTGGCATAATGCAGTTCCTCACCGGCAAGCAACCTGCGCGCAACAGCCTGCAGCGGAGCAGCAGGCAAATTGCTGTGCTTGCTCAGCTCCCCGAGGACCTTCTTCTGACGCCGCAACAAGGGTCTGTTGTTGAGCTCTGCAATGATTGCCCCGGCATCTTGCCCCTGTAAAGCGTTAACCAACTCCGGCACGTTGACCTTCACCCTGCGCTGTCTTGTGATGGCTTCCACCAGCACGCCGCCCAACTCTACAGCCGTATAAGCCAGCAACAGCAGCAGTACAACAATGGCAGGCATCAATAAACCAGACGAAACAATATGCATGGTATCCTTGAGATTAATTAAAATTGACTCTATCACCTTGTTTTATATCTCCCTCACATATTCTGCGTATTCTTTGCCCGCACCGAAAAGAAGAAGGCTCAGGAATATCACTGTCGCATAAATATCCAGATTGTTTTGCTCCACCTGCTTCTGCAAAGGTACGGCATCGGCTGACATTTCGAACACACGCCAGGGTTGGCTGCCCGGTAATTCCGGGGAAATACTGACGGCTGAGACTTCCTCTTCCGTCAAATATTGCCGTTTGCCGGGATTAGGATCCTGTCCAACATGATTTTCAGAACCGGCGCCAGCGGGTACAACAGCCTGAACACCGTCATCATGGTTTGGATCATTCACGACACAAGTTGCCGTTAAATTGCCTATTACAGTGCTTACGGTGATTGTGGCCGTGCCCTCGCCGACAACCGTCACCAGACCGTTGTCGTCAACCGTAGCCACACTGGTGTCGCTGGAACTCCAGGTCACGCTCTTATCTGAAGCATCATCCGGTCCTACGGTGGCCGTCAGCTGGAATGTGCTGCCAACTTTGAGATTGAGCATGTCCTGGTCGAGGGTCACCACGCTGGGCGGTGTGCCGCCTAACATCACCTCAATGGCATGCACCCATTTTACGGAACGCATAGCGGTACGTGTACTGGTGTCATTCTGGCCGAACAACAACCTGAACCTGGTCGAAGTGTCTTCAACACTAAAATCCGGTGCTGTGGCAAACCGCTGCCAGTTGTCCCGGGTCGCTATGATTGGCTCCACCTGGATCGCCCCATATACTGCTCCGGGTATGGATGAATGAGTATCACTATCCCAATGTGTCGGCAAATTCGGATAATAGTAACGGGTTGTGTCCAACAGGTAAGACTTTGGTAAACACTGATACCATCCTACTTTAGTATCGGTAGCGTAAAAATAAAAAGCTTCTACAGAGTTGACATCGATACCGGCGTCCGACAGCAAATCGATAAGCCGCACCCCTTTAGCCGAATCAATAACCACCGCCGGCATGCTGTCTATAAAAGTGTAAGCCTGTTGTATCTGCGGCATCGCCTCCAGCTCGCTGACCGTGTAGATCTTTTTTATGTAGTAGGGCCCCCCAAAATACCCAACCTTTATCGTCAATGTTTCCGCCGGCACTCCTATACTGCCGGAATCAGCTTTTGCCGTGCCCGGCCCGGCAATCATAAGCAGGCTCAGCAACATAATCAGCGCCATTACCAGGGTAACGGTTTGCCACGACCTGGACTTAAATTCCAACCATCCCGGCTGCATTACTTTTCACTCCAATTCACAATCACAAATTCTCCTTGGTTCAGCATGCCAAGAAGATGTTTTTTTAATCAACTGGCAAAAGAGTTATGATTCGTCAAGGCTACCAGGGCCCAATAACTGACAGCACCGCGATTAGACGCCTAAGCCATGCAACAACTAAAGAAAGATAACATAACATTACACAACATGACTAAACTAATTACTAATTTTACATAAATTAACTATTTTATATACATAAGGCAACATAACAACACATAAATTATAAGACACAGTTCCAACAATGTCAATAGCTGGTCAAAATAGAATTATAAATACCATTTATTGACACAGCGCTACTATTGTTTATCATGTTATTTTATGTTATGTACAGTTGTGTTAACTAGCATTATGTTATGTTTGAAATTCCGCACTCGATTGTTTACACCCTTTTAGTAATCACAAACCACTTGTTGACCACAAAAAGGAACACCACTCCTAATCAGTGCGTTGGTAAAGCGACCAAACAGCACCATACCGGAGGAAGGTGTCCCCATAATTGCACATATAAACACTTTACTCAGATTTGATTTGATAAATGTTGCAAGCACCCATATCCTGCAGTGACGCCTTGTCTACGAGTTGTCCTCCCGCTGGTTGGGCGACAGGGTTTCTTTCAACCCACCAGCCCGACAGAAATGCCGGGCGAAATAATAAAGCCCGCTTTTTTAAGCGGGCTTTATTATTTAAGTCTCTTCTTTTATTAAGCAGTCTCTTCTTTTTTCTTTTTACGATCCATGGCGATAATTCGCGGCTGCTCTCTTTTTTGAATCGTTTCCTTGGTAATTATGCATTTGGCAATATCATTTCTAGACGGGATATCGTACATCACGTCCAGCATTACTTCTTCCAAAATTGAGCGAAGGCCCCGGGCGCCTGTATTGCGCTTGAGAGCTTCCTCCGCCACTCCCTTTAAAGCGTCCTGGGAAAACTCCAGGGAAACACCATCCAGTTCGAATAATTTTTCGTACTGTTTAACCAGAGCGTTCCTGGGCTCCGTAAGGATGCGGATCAGGGCGTTTTCATCCAGGGCATCCAGGGTGACGATAATGGGTAACCTGCCCACGAATTCAGGGATTAGTCCGTATTTTAAGAGGTCTTCCGGTAAAATTTTACGAAGGATTTCACCGATTTTCTGTTCTTTTCTGTTTATGATCTCGGCCCCGAAACCCATGGATTTTTTACCGGTGCGGTTTAGAATAATCTTGTCAACCCCGTCAAAAGCACCGCCGCAGATAAACAGCACATTTGTGGTGTCGAGCTGGATAAATTCCTGGTGAGGATGCTTGCGCCCTCCCTGGGGGGGCACACTGGCAACCGTTCCCTCCAGAATTTTTAAAAGCGCCTGCTGGACGCCCTCACCGGAAACGTCCCTGGTAATTGAGGGATTTTCTGACTTGCGAGCGATTTTATCGATCTCGTCAATATAGACAATCCCTTTTTCGGCCTTTTCCACATCATAATCGGCAGCCTGGATCAACTTGAGCAGAATGTTCTCCACGTCTTCGCCCACATAGCCCGCCTCGGTAAGAGAAGTGGCGTCGGCGATGGCAAAGGGCACATTCAAAAGACGCGCCAGAGTTTGCGCCAGCAGGGTTTTGCCGCTTCCTGTGGGCCCCAGCATGACAATATTGCTCTTTTGCAGTTCAACATCATCAATTTTGCCGCCGAGGTTAATTCTCTTGTAATGATTATATACAGCTACAGCCAGGGACTTCTTGGCATCTTCCTGCCCGATCACATACTGATCCAGGATTTCCTTAATTTCTTTGGGCTTGGGAATATCACCAAGCTCTAAACCAAGGTCCTCGTTAAGCTCTTCTTCGATAATCTCATTACACAATTCGATGCACTCATCACATATATAAACACCCGGGCCGGCAACCAGTTTTTTAACCTGATCCTGAAGCTTACCGCAAAAGGAACATTTCAGTTGTCCTTTGTCGCCGAACATATTCCCACCTCTTTTACCTTTGCTTCCTGACATCGAACACCTCGTCAATAATACCGTATTCTTTCGCCTGCTGGGCAGACATAAAGTAATCGCGTTCGGTATCCTGAACGATTCTCTCCAGAGGCTGGCCGGTGTGTTTGGCAATGATTTCGTTTAGAAATCCCCTGGTCCGGATAATTTCTTTGGCGTGGATCTCAATATCCGTAGCCTGCCCCTGTACACCACCCAGCGGCTGATGGATTAAAATCCTGGAATAGGGCAAGGCAAATCTCTTCCCCTTTGTCCCTGCACACAACAGGAGCGAACCCATACTTGCGGCCTGCCCCAGACATATTGTGGAAACTGGCGACCGGACATACTGCATGGTATCGTAAATTGCCAATCCCGAAGTAATTACACCACCGGGAGAGTTAATATAGAAATGAATATCTTTATCCGGGTCTTCAGCCTCCAAAAACAGCAACTGCGCAATAACCAGGTTGGCGACATTATCATCTATAGGACCCCCCAAGAAGATGATCCGGTCTTTTAAAAGCCTTGAATAAATATCATAGGCACGCTCCCCACGGTTGGTCTGTTCCACCACGATAGGCACTAAATTCATATCTCAAACACCTCCTGCCGGTATAGTTGCTTCATTAAGATTATTATTATTTATACTATTCCCCATTTTCAACTTTGGTGTCCTCTTTGGTTTCCTCTACAATTATAGCGTTGTCGACCAGAAACTGTACTGTCTTTTCCTTTACAATACCATTGGCTATAAAGTCAAACTGACCTTCCTTTTCCAGCATTTGGTAAAATTCGTCAGGGTCCTGCTTATAGCTTTCCGCCATCTTCCTGGTTTCTTCTTTTATTTCTTCCTCTGATGCCTTTATGTTCTCGGCTTTGGCGATAGCTTCCAGCACCAGGTTTGTTTTTACACCAGTCTCAGCGTCCGGGCGCATCTCTTCCTGCAATTCTTCAAAGCTCTTTTGGGAATACTGAAGGTATGTTTTCAAATTAATCCCCTGGCTTAACATACGGTTTTCCATACTTTGGAGCATCTCTTTGAGCTGTTCCTCGGTCATAATCTCAGGGACTTCAACCTCGGCGTTTTTAACCGCCTTTTCAACAGTTTCCTGTTTCATCCTGAAAGAGTTCATTTCCTCAGCAGCCTTCTTAAGCTTATTCCCGATGTCTTCCCTTAATTCCCCGAGGGTATCAAACTCGCTTACGTCCTTTGCGAACTCATCGTCAAGGGGCGCCAGTTCCTTGCGTTTGATAGATTTAACGGTAACTGTAAAGGACGCATCTTTACCGGCCAACTGTTCCGAATGATAATTCTTGGGGAAAGTAACAAAAACGCCCCGTGTTTCACCAACGGACATCCCCACCAACTGTTCTTCAAAGCCTGGAATAAAGGAGCTTGAACCAATTTCAAGATAATAGTCCTTGCCCTCCCCGCCAGGAAAGGGCACATTCTCAATTGTCCCCAAAAAGTCTATTTGAGCAGTGTCTCCATTTTCCACAATACCTTCTTGCAGGGTCAGGACCTTGCAGTGTCTGTTTTGCAGCCGCTCCAACTCTCTGTCAATATCTTCAGCGGTAATCTCAACATCTCTTTTAACCGCTTCGAGCCCTTTATACTCACCAAGTGTTACCTCGGGCTTAACCTGCACCTTTGCTTTTAAAACAACGGGTTTACCTTCCTCGGCCTGAACTATTTCCATCTTGGGCCGCTCAATAGGCTCAATCCCGGTTTCTTTCACCGCCTCCAGATAAGCCTCCGGCACCAGAGCTTCCATAGCATCTTCGTACAGCGCCTCTTTCCCAATAAAACGATCAAAAACCATCCTTGGCGCCTTGCCTTTGCGGAAACCAGGAATATTAACTTTCTTAACAAGTTTGCGGTAGGCTTTTTCCACAGCTTGGGAGAACTGTTCAGCGTCCAACTCGATTTCTAGTAGAACGGTGTTTTTTTCGACCCTTTCCGCGTTAGCTTTCATTATGCTCCCCCTTAAGTGATTTAATTATAATCGGTATTTGCTATTTCGAAAAGGAGCCCCTCTCGATAAAAATAAAATACCATTAAATTCTAATAATATTGTAACCAATTTCATTGAATTAATTATTCTATGGTTCATTTGATATTTCCTTCAGCAAACCAAAAATACCAAGGCCTAATACAAGCCCTGGCACCCCCTAGCCTGAACACGGTTTGGGCTCTGCCCGCCCGCTCAACGAGCTGAGAATAACAACAGCGGCACGGAACTCCTCATAATGTTACCACTTATTATAACTGGATAAGATCTAATGATCAACCAAAAACGCCTGAAAAACTAAAAAAATAAACACATTCGGCAGATAGCTCCCGCTTTACTTTCAGGAATTGTTTCTGGAACAATTGAAATTTTTATGTTTCTGCAGCACAAGGTATATGATATCATTATTGAAGCAACTTTCCAAGAGCAACCGAAAAAATATTTCAGGGAGTTTGGCAACCCTACTCCTTGACAACACCATGTTTATTTGTTAACATATCTTTTGCGGACAATCAGGATGTATTATCCGGTAGGCCGCAGGATTATGGTGGATGTAGCTCAGCCGGTTAGAGCACCAGATTGTGGCTCTGGGGGTCGTGGGTTCGAATCCCATCATCCACCCCATTAAATATTATATTGGGGCGTAGCCAAGCGGTAAGGCACCGGTCTTTGGAACCGGCATACGTTGGTTCGAATCCAGCCGCCCCAGCCATTTTTTAATAGGTTTTCAGTCTATATAAGGTCAGGGCTTTACCGCCTACCCCGATAACAAGAGGCTGAAAGCAGGATTATGGGCCATTAGCTCAGTCGGCAGAGCACCTGACTTTTAATCAGGGTGTCGGTGGTTCGAGTCCACCATGGCTCACCAACAAGGGTTGGACCTTCAGGTTCAACCCTTCTTAAAAATTTGCGGGCGTGGCGGAACGGCAGACGCGCTGGACTTAGGATCCAGTGGGGTAACTCCCGTGGAGGTTCAAGTCCTCTCGCCCGCACCAGGGAAATCAAGGCCCCCGAGGATTGGGGGCCTTTTTTATTTTAGGTTGCCAACATTTTTATTTTGTTTGTCACGAAGTCATAGCGGCGTGCCGCGAAGCCCGGCCCCGGCAGCACCGGGAGCGGTTTATGGAGCGGGAGCGTCAGCAAGGAGCTTCAACTGTATTCCTGAAAGTCGACATAAAAAAGAGCTACAGTGCTACAGCTCCATCTCGGCAATATCTCTCTCTCACTGCGGGCCTGTGCTACAACGACCAGCTCATATAGCACCACCGCCGCAATATTCTTGTAATGTACGCCGCGCCTGTGGTAATCGCTGCAGCTCTTGATGTATACGTCAAATTCCTTCATCTCGGCCTTCCCGCTGCTTCAAAAAAACACGCAAACCTCCCTGTCCCTGCGTACAACATCCTCCACCTACAGCACAAGGTAACCAGGTCAGCTATCGCTCTGGGGAACGCTGCAGACAAGAAGTTAGCAAGAAGAATAGCTGAGGTATATAAGAAAGACCGTCGCCGTCCCTGTTTATTCCTCACATACCCAGTATTTTTCGCCGTTGTTAGTTCTGGCCAGCAGCCTGTTGTCAATTAATAACCTTCTAAGTATGAAGTAATCACCAAAAACATGCCATTGATCGATGATGTTATTTACATCCTTCTCCGAATAAATAACACCTTTATCAAATTTTGTGGCTAAATAATGTAATATTGCCTTCAATTTCTTATTTTTAGCTGGTATTTGCACAACTTTACCTTCCGCATCTAAAAATGCAGAAATATTGATATCCTTAATTTTATCCATATCCTTAATGACCCATTTCCCCTAAAATTCTAGAAAGCGTTCTAAGGCGTTCACTTAAAATCTCATCGTCTTTGCTGAGAACCTGTAAAAACAGCTTGATATCCTCATCAATCATTGGGTTTTCCGTACAAATAGATACAGTCATTGCATCTCCCTGTAAGCCTATACGGTCTATGGTTGTGCTCTCCGGATCATAGAATTTCTCATAGCGGTAAGCTTCTTTGAAATGCAACTGGGCCCGGCAGATTAATATGGCCAGGTCAAGGACGCGATGAAGCGGCAGTTCCTCTGACTGTCTTGACCATTTCTCACCTGTATGACGCCATACCTTGGCGGAAATATTGACTTTTCCCCTATCGTTCCATTGGGCCAGGCCCAGGGAAAGCCCCTTGGCATCGGAATTATAGGCATTTCTACCGTCAACATTCTCGTAATTCTCGGAAACAATAACCGGCTTATGTTTAAGTGTCGTCGGTATCTTCATACCTGCTCATCTTCCTCCTGGTCTATAATCAGTAATTTACTAAACTACTGATTGCAGTATAGTTCAAGGCTTCCTTTTTGTCAAGCTATCCCTCTCCCTGCTCCCATCATAACGGTAATATGAGTAATTCGTGGTATCAGCTAAGATCAGCCAAAGAAAACAGCCGCAGGACTAAACGTATTTTTACGGGCAAACATGAAAACATTATCGAAAAAAAAGAAGACCTTTTNNTTTGGACGGCGCCTTTTGCTTGCGGGCTTCGATCCGGAAACCGGATAAGCCGGGCCCCGGGTTTTTCTCGGCGGACAAAAGCCCTCATTCACAATATTTCTGAGGGCATATTCCTACAAATAAGCGTCGACTTGAGCCTCTATGACGGAAATCTCCAGGCCGGTCAGTTGACGTCCCAAAAGGTTGCTTAGAGCCTTGATTGAAGCGCCTATAGCAATACGCCTGACATCATAATCCGCCTTCTTTTCAGGACTCGTCTGTGCAAAGTTGGAAGTCTTTTCGAATTTTGCAGAGGGCAGTCCGGGACTCAGGGCAGCTGCCAGGCTGTCCAGCACTGTTTCTTCTTCCGTTAACGGTTCATCAGTTAACGTTCCATCATCTCCCCGGGCGACAGGGCTGTTTCCGTTTTCTTGAGCTGCGCTTTTTATGTTTTTAGCGTTTTCCTGTCTTTTTCTTCTTTGTTCTTCCCTTTTAGTACAGTACTTTGTGTATTCCTTTTGAATTGTTTCTTCCACCTCAACCAGTTCAGACAGATGTGTTTCAAGAAAAATAGACTGTTCCGGGACATGTTCTTGGATTATTTTGATTAAATCATATTGATTGGCAACCAGGGCTTGAAGAGCAGGGAAAACCTTAATCGGCACCCTGGAAAGCTCTTTATCGTATTCGAAACCTGAAACAGTCAAAGAAAAATCTGTCTTTTTCTTCTTCAAGATTATGCACTTCCTCTTAGATCGAAATTTGTCATAATTTATTTTATTATAAGTTCATGGAAATAAAAAGCAAGTTTCCAGTCCAAGCCGGAAAATTCGCCTCATCCCGTAGCCACAGACGGGGTTTTATTAGTTTATTAAATCATCCCTAAACAAAAAAAGCCTCTGGCTGACACCAGCGGCCGTTGTTTAAAACCCGCGATCATAATTAAAAGCTGTATTTCCTGGAAAACCTGAAAGAATACAAACATATTTAAAGAGCAACCGCCCCAATCAGCCGCTAATCTACTGGTTAGTTTATAGTTCAACGTCTTTTACGGACTTTTTTAGCAGGTGTTCCGACGCTCCGGTTTCCTTTTCCGGCTTTAACAGCTCCTGGAGGAGTTTGCTTGCCGCTCCCGTTGACGACTGCTGACGCCTCCCTTTTGACGCATAAATATTTGTAAAATACAAAAACAAACATTGCATAAAGGGGCAAGGCCAGCATAATTTTATACTTGCCCGGGATCCAGGGAAATGAGAATAAGGCGACACCCGGCACGGTTACCAACAGGATAAGCCTCCGCCACTTTATTATTTCGGCTCTGCTGGAATCTCCCATATTTTCACCTTCTGCTATTTTTTAAGCTATCAATGAAATTTTCCTGCAAATGGATACATTCTAATACCAGCAAAACAGCAGGTGCGTTTTATCGAATCAGGATTATCTGCCAAGAATTACCGGCCCGGGAGGTCGGGACTATGTAATAACTCTTTCAGGGGTTTTGGGGAATAAAGACTCAGCCACTTCCAACTGACCATCTTGCAGGAAACAAGGTCTTTGGCGGTTTCTTCTGTTAAAAAGCTTACTGTCACCAGATTAATCAAGATGGCTGAGCTCTTCCGACCTCCGCTGATTGGAAGGCTTTCGGAATTACAAGTCCAGCGCAAGTTTTTCTAGAGATCCTTTGATTTTCTTAAAAGTTACTTCCAGGGATTCAGAGATTACTTTGGTATCCCCGAGCACCGGCATAAAATTTGTGTCACCATTCCAGCGAGGAACCACGTGGATGTGAAAATGACCAGGCACCCCTGCCCCGGCAACCCTGCCGATGTTTGCGCCCACGTTAAAACCATCCGGTTTGAAGGCGCGGAGCGCTTTAACCATCCCCCGGGTCATTTTAAAAAGCTCCGTCATCTCTTCCCCGGTCAGGTCCTCAATTTCGCCCACATGCCTTTTGGGCGCGATGAGGAGGTGCCCGTTGTTATACGGGTATAAATTCATCATGACAAAGGTTTTTTTACCGCGAAGCAAAACGAGATTGGCCTCATCCTCTTCCGATTTCAGCTTCTCACAAAAAATGCAGCCGTCACCGTGTCCCCCCCCAATATAAACAGAGCGCCACGGCGCCCAAATCTGTTCCATCTTGAAAACCTCCGTGTCGTTTATCTTATTATTCTATAACTATTTATAAATAATACAGTGTTTACCCATACATTTATATAAAATAATAATAAAAAAGGAAAAAGCCCTCAACTGGGCTCCCGCCTTTTTATTTGCTTTCTGCAGCAATCTGCATGCTTATCTTTTTAAGTAGTCCTTCTTTGGATACAGCATAGCATAGATTCGAAATTTCAGACTCCAGCCCTTTCCCGTACCACAATATATCTTTACTTCTGTACCAAATTGAGCACAAATAATGTTTTCCCCCCACCTCAATTTGAACATACTCCTTCTTTTTCTTTAGCATATAATACCCCCTCCCACCTTTTTCATTGTATTCGTCAAAAACATTTAAAATCCTTTAGTAATTTTCCGATATTTATCAACATTTTTCTCAATGTCAGGCCTCCGGCCTTTTTCTAACTGTTATTTTCGCCGGATTCTGCTCACTTTTCTGTCGTAAAAGACAGTTCTTTCCCATCTGTTGTGAAAAGCACTGTCCCCTGCTGATCTGTCCGGATCACTTCAACACCTTGCTTCTTCAATCTGTCCAAGGTAACCTGATGCGGATGGCCGTAATCATTTTCAGCCCCTACTGAGATCACGGCGTACCTGGGTCCAACGGCCTTTAAAAAGGCTGCCGATGTTGATGAATTACTCCCGTGGTGGCCTACTTTCAGTACATCGGCTTTTACTGCGGCTCCGCTTGCCAGGATTTCCTTTTCTGACAACGCTTCCGCATCACCGGACAAGAGGAAGGACACCTCCCCGCAGGTGAGCATGATAACCGCAGAGTAATCGTTAAGCTCGTTATAATCCTCCCCGCATGGCGCCAGGACCCTCGCTGCCAGCAGGCCGTCCTCCATGATGCTCACCCCGGCCTTCGCCGGCCTGATCTGGAGCCCCTTCCTGTCGATGGCCTCCAGGACATCACGGAAAGTCCGGGTCGTGTGCGTCACTTTGGGCATGATCACTTCACCGATTTGGAAATTGTTTATGACCGTATCCAGAGAGCCGATGTGGTCCTCATGAGGATGGGTGCCAATCAGGTAATCCAGCTTTTTGACGCCCGTTTTTTTCAAGTAGCTGACAATCGTGGAGGCATCATCGTTCCCCCCGGCGTCCACCAGCATATTCCGACCGTCAGGAAACTGGATCAGGATCGAGTCGCCCTGCCCGACATCCAGGAAATGGACATTCAGCTCAGCCGGCAAACAGTGCGGTCCGGGGGATGATTCCCGGGACCGGGGAATAAGCTCAAGCCTTTCGTCCGCCTTCCCGGGAGGGGCTGCAGGTTTAATGGCACAGCCGGCCAGTATGACGAGAGCCAGTACAAATACGATTATTCTTTTCAGACAGGTCATTGCCGTACTCACTCCTTAAAAAGCCGGTCTGCCAACGTCCGGACATTCTCTTTTAGCTTCGCGGTAGCGCCGGCATCTATGCTCACCGTGATCTTGAGCACATCTCCTTCCATGGCCTCCGGCGGTACGAGCTGCCGGGGCAGGCGAAACGTTTTCCGGCCGGATTCCAGAATAACCCAATCCTTTTCAAAGCGGTCAATTATAAACATAGATTCTCCTCCATTTTTTAAGCGGTCCCAGCGCACCTTATTATATGATATTTTACAGGACAAAGGGGTATAAATAAAACTTGTGAAGAGGCCTATTTTATGAAACTTCCCGGTTTAGCTGCAATCACTTCAGACAAATTACCGAATACTATTATTCTTAGAAAATAATAATTCATTGCCCGGAAATAGCCGGAACAGCTTGATGAATGATAAAATATATATTGAGCCGTGCAAAGGAAAAGTAAACCTTTTTTATTGATGGATTTTTATAAGGTTTTTTCGTTATCCAAATCCTGTTAATCAGATGCAGGCACTTATACGTTTCGAGCCCAGAGGCTGTATTTGTGAGTTTTGCAGATTTATATAATAAAAAGAAGGTAATCACCGGCGCAGGAACGTATTTAATATAGTCGAAACTTTCCGGGATAAGCCCGGTGTTTCTAAAAATATTTATTTTGAGGTGAAGCAGGTTTGCTGCAGGAGAATTTGACCTTGAACACAGATAAGTACCAGGTAAATATGATGTATGCCTACTGGAAAAAGGGCGTTCATAATAAGAAGAGCGTTTTTGAAGCTTTCTTTAGAAAACAGCCTTTCGACAACGGCTTTGCGGTCTTTGCCGGACTTGAGAGAATAGTCGGCTACATAAATAACCTGCGTTTCAATGAGGACGACATCACTTATTTGGCAAGCCAGGAGGAAAACTACGACCCGGCTTTCTTTGAGGAGTTGAGAAAATTCCGGTTTACGGGAAATATAAGAGCGGTCCGTGAGGGCAGCCTTGTTTTTCCCGGCGAACCTCTTGTCCAGGTAGAGGCAAGGCTACTGGAAGCCCAGTTGGTGGAAACTGCCATTCTGAACTTTATGAACTACCAGACTCTGGTCGCTACTAAAGCGGCAAGGGTCAGGCAGGTGGCCCCCGATGATGTCCTGATGGAATTCGGCATGAGGAGAGCCCAGGAGGCGGACGCCGCGCTCTGGGGAGCAAGGGCAACCTACATCGCCGGTTTTGATTCCACTTCGAACATGATGGCCGGCAAACTTTTCGGCATCCCCACCAAGGGGACCCACGCCCATTCCTGGGTACAGAAGCACGACAGTGAAGAGGAAGCTTTTAAAAACTTCGCCGACGCTTTTCCCGATCATGTCATCCTCCTTGTGGACACCTACGACACCTTGAAAACCGGTGTGCCCAACGCAATAAAAATCGGGAAATATCTGGAGTCCCTCGGCAAAAAAATGAAGGGAATCCGTCTGGACAGCGGGGACCTGGCCGACCTCTCCATCAAAGCGCGCCGGATGCTGGACGAAGCGGGCTTGAACTACGTCAAGATCGTTGCTTCCAACGACCTGGATGAATACAGGATTGAGGAATTAAAGAAGCGGGGAGCAAAAATCGACATGTGGGGCATCGGCACCCGTGTGATTACCTGCTACGACGATCCGGCCCTGGGAGGCATCTATAAGCTCGTGGCCAAAGAAACCAATGGGAGTTACCAGCCGGTCATAAAGATTTCCGGCAGCTTCGAAAAGGTGACCACACCCGGGGTAAAAACAATCTACCGGATGCTGGACAAAGGCACGGGCTGGTCCGAGGGAGACTATATCGCTTTTATTGATGAAGATATAAGGAGCGGAAACCGGAGTGCCATGTTCGGCCCTGACCGGTTTGATGCTGTTGAAATGCTTGTACCTGTTTTTAAGGGCGGTAAACAAGTCTACCAACTGCCTTCCCTGGACGAGATCAGGAGGTACCACAAAAAACAGCTGGCTATGTTCCGTCCCGAATACCTGCGCAAGGATAACCCGAAAACCTATTCCGTCTATTTCAGCGACCATGTCAGGAATACAAAGATGGCCCTGCTCCGGCAGCACAACCAGAATTTTAACGAAGACCAGGAAGCTGAAGCAACGGAAATTTCGCAGAACTGAATCAGCAAAAAAGTTTATAATATTTAGCTGAATGTTTAATTGTTGAGTCTAAATAATCTTAGGAAAGAAGAGTTTAATGAATTGCTGATAACTTATTGGCTAAACTCAATGCTGCCTTTCAAGGTTAAACATCAGGGAAAAAGAAATCCTGCTCTAGAGGAGCAGGAAACGGATAAAGTGGCATACATGAATAATTTGCCTTTAAGTCATGGTTTTTATACATTCGCCTCAAAAAATGTCTGGATTTTTAAAGCGCCGCATAAAGGTTATTGTTTTTGCGGCGTTTTAAAGCTTCAATTATGAGGATTTCACTTATGGGGACACTGGATTCCCCCGGCGTTAAAACAGGCGTTGCAGGATTTGCAGGCTGACTTTGCCTGTCTGTTGCGAAAACGGGTAATTAAATCCGGCTCCTGGATTAACGGACGGCTCAGGGAGACCATATCGGCAACACCGCCGGTGACAAGAGACTCCATAACGGACAGGGAGCGCAGGCCCCCCACAAGGATCACGGGCACGGAGACAGCGGCCTTGATTGCCCTGGCCGCACCGCTGAAGTAAGCTTCCTGTTCCTGGCTGTTGATGTCTTTCCGGGACATTACGTCACCGGCCTCCTTCATGCCTCCGCTGACCTCAATGGCGTCCACCCCGTGGCTTTCCATCATTCTGGCTGTGGCTACGGCATCTTCCAGGGTAAGGTAGCCTGGTCCGGCGAAACCGTCTGTAGTGTTAAGTTTGACCAGCACAGGAAAATCACTGCCCACCAGCCGGCGGCCCCGGAGCATAATTTCCCGCAAAATGCGGGTGCGGTTTTCCAGGCTTCCCCCCCACCTGTCCCTGCGCCGGTTGGTGTAAGGCGAAATGAACTGGGACAAACCGTAGCCATGGGCAATATGCAACTGGACGCCGTCGCAACCCACGGCCTTGGCCCGGGCCATAGCTGCAACAAAAGCTTCAATCCACTGCAGGATCTCCCCCTCTGTCATTTCCCTGGGTGTAATACCGGTAACCCTGTTGCTCACCGGCGAGGGAGCCACAGGCGTCCAGACATCCTCTTTGGTCAGTATATCCACCTGCCTGCCCGCATGGTTGATCTGCAAAACCAGCTTGGAGCCATACTCGTGTACAATACCGGCCAGCTTTCGGTAGCCCTCAATAAAACTATCGTCATAAATGGCGTTCTGGCCGGGCCGGACCCTTCCCTCGGGATGCAGGACATAGGAGTGTCCCGTAATGATCAGGCCTACCTCATGGACAGCAAGGGTCCGGTATAAGTCAAATTCCCGGTCCGACAGACTGCCGTCCACATTTCCCATAAAGTCATGGGTAGCAGAGCGCACGAACCGGTTTTTCACAACCATGGACCCGGCCGCCCCGATAGCAAGCGGCTCAAATAAGATACTCACATTAATCCCTCCGTTTGTTTTTCCGCACTGTTGTTTTGCTTCTACCAGCCGTTAAGCACATCCTTTTCAGAATCTTAAAACTTCCTTTAATTTTATTTTTAAACCTGCAGGTATTCAGCCCGCCGGCACTTAATAATTATACAATAGCAGCGCAGGCAACTGCCGGGCGGTAAATGAATAACCTTTTAGAAGGTGAAAGTTTCAATGAGTATCCTTGAAGTCATAGCTGAAAACAAAATCCGTGAAGCCATGCAGAAAGGTGAACTGGACAATCTCCCCTGCAAGGGGAAACCGCTTAAGCTGGACAACGATTCCCATATTCCGGAAGAACTCCGGGCAGCCTATACGTTGCTTAAAAACGCCGGGGTGCTGCCTGAAGAGCTCCAGCTAAGAAAAGAGATCGTCTCTCTGCAAAAGCTGATTGGCTACTGCCACCAGGAGGACGAACGCAACCTATTAACGAAAAAGCTGACCCAGAAAATACTCAGGTTTGATCTGCTCATGGATAACCGGAAAGTGAACAGTGCCTTGGGCCATTACAAAAGAAAAATTTATAAAAAATTCGGTTGTTACTAAACAACCGGGAAACATTAATAAACCCGGGCTTGCCCGGGTTTGCAGCATTGCTTAAGAGCGCTTCTTGATGAACCTTTTTCGTTTATTCTTCGCTTATTTTCCTTTGAATTCTATTCTTCTTTGGCATCCCCGACGCGAACAGGGCTGGTTTTGAGATACTTGTGGAAAAACCATTCACCTATTGCCAGGATACCGAGGAACAATACCCATCCGGCTGGTGTTAAGGTAACAAAACCGTTGATCATCCAGTCCGATAGGCCGATGACCACGGCTGCCAGGACTGCATCCAATACTGTAGCTGTAGTATTGCCGTAGCGGGGCAATACCATCAGATCTCCCAGAAGGTAAGCAACCACAGTCAGAACAACGGCAATCAGGATTGCCTGGCCGCTATTGATTTGAGCAAATAGAGGCAGGATAATGACACTAATCAGGCCGATCATGATAAACTTTACGAGCAGAGATGTAAGATGTTTATTCACGAAACCCCTCCTTTATTAGTGTATTTTAACTCTTATTGCTTTTTTTATACTATATGTTTCAAGGCCTGTTGTCGGGGATCCGGAAAGCAAAAAAGGGTCCGCATCAAGTTGCAGACCCCTCGTTCCATACTCCATTAATCTGGCTTCTAATTACATTAATAGTTATTACTATCAGTTAACCGGGGGAATCCTTTAAAACAACTAAAGCAACGCCGGAATAAATTTCGCCAGGATGTATAAATTCCCCTTGCCTGAGGAGATCTTGTGCACCACGCTGTCCGGAACAACAACCATAACGCCCGGTTCGTAGACAATTTCCACCCCGTTCATTACGCCCTGGCCAACTCCACCGACGACTTCATGTACTTCCCACTTGCCTTCATGAGTGTGGTCCCCGATTTCACAGCCTTCCGATATTTTAACTAAATGGTAGCTAAACTTGCCCCCGGTGGAATCTCCCTTAATCAAATGTTTTAAAAACACGCCTTTAAACTGCGCATGCGGATTCCACTGCAGATCCTTCACATTTGCCTCACGGTCGACGAAAACCATCTTACCATCCATTATTCTCTCAAAAAAATGATATGGATCATACATTTTATTCAACCTCCCGGCTATTCTTATATTTATTCTTTTTCGATAACGTTTTCGCCTTTCCTTCCGGCGCCGCTCAAAATAAAAAAGCCTGCAGATCGTCACTGACATGCAGACTAATGAATCCACTTTTGGGGAATTCTTATATATAGATCCTATGTCCAAGCCCCAGTCAAAGCTTTAAACGAGGTGAACAACCATGGATCATTCCAAATTCCGGCGGCTGCCGAGACATGTTGGGATTATTCCTGACGGAAACAGGAGATGGTCCGTGAATCAAGGACTGCCGAAGGAAGCCGGTTATGAGAAGGGACTCGACCCCGGCCTCAAGCTCTACGAGATTTGTCTTGACCTGGGTATTGAAGAGCTAACTTTTTATGGCTTTACCCAGGATAACACAAAGCGGCCGCCGGTACAAAGAAAAGCTTTTCAAAAAGCATGTGTCGAAGCCGTCCGGATGCTTTCCAACAAGGACGCTTCCCTTTTTGTGATTGGAGACTATTCATCCCCGCTTTTCCCCCCCGAGCTTCTTGCCTACCGGAAGAGGCATACCTTCGGGCAAGGCCGGATCAGGGTCAATTTTTTGGTCAATTACGGCTGGAAGTGGGATTTAAATCATGCCTTAAGTTTTACCCGCACAAACAACGGCTCTGGACCTCCGCGCAACCTCATTGAATTTATCGCATCCGCAGATATCTCCCGTGTGGATCTGATTGTCCGCTGGGGCGGGCGCAGGAGACTCAGCGGGTTCCTGCCGGTCCAGTCCATATATGCCGACTTCTATGTGATCGATGAACTGTGGCCCAATTTCGAACCTGAACAGTTTTACCAGGCTCTCCGCTGGTACGAAACCCAGGATATCACCCTTGGAGGATAGCAGGGCAGGTTTTGGTGTTTTTCTCCAGAGATAGGTTAAAAACTGAATTGTTCTGTTTTTCTATTTCCCGGGTTCGCTTTTCCAGCCGCTCAATTTTGGCTTGCAGTAAATACAACATCTCCGCTACCGGGTCCGGCAAAAGATCATGACGCAGGTCGATGTTTATTTCATTGGGATTATCTGCAGAAACCTTCCGGCCGTTCCGGGCAACCACTCTCCCGGGCACACCCACCACGGTGCTGTCAGTGGGAACCGCTTTTAAAACGACGGACCCTGCTCCAATTTTAGAGTTGTCACCCACAGTGAATGCCCCCA
This sequence comes from Pelotomaculum sp. UBA1371, assembly GCA_002305915.1. Taxonomy (GTDB): domain Bacteria; phylum Bacillota; class Desulfotomaculia; order Desulfotomaculales; family Pelotomaculaceae; genus DTU098. The sequence goes on from DBRJ01000059.1 coordinate 25,581, forward strand.
AGACTTTGGCGCCGGCACTGATAACGACATTGTTGCCTATGGTGGGATGTCTTTTCCCCTTTTCCTTGCCTGTGCCGCCCAGGGTGACGCCCTGGTAGATTGTTACGTTGTTTCCAACAACAGCGGTTTCGCCGATAACGACCCCGGAGCCGTGGTCAATGAACAGGCCCTCCCCTATGGAAGCGCCTGGATGTATTTCAATGCCTGTGATGAGACGGGATAACTGGGAAAGAAGCCTGGCAAGCACAAACCAGCCCCGCCGGTAAAGAGCATGGGCCAACCTGTGCATCTGTACGGCGTGAAATCCCGGGTAACAAAGGACCACTTCCAGCTTGGATTTAATAGCAGGATCCCGCTCCATAACTGCCCGGATGTCCTTATGAAGACTGCTGAACATTTTCCGCCCTCCCGGATTATGCTGATTATTTGTCTGCTATGAGCTGAGTCCCTGTACGGTGCAACCGGGGTTTCTCCTTATTCGGGGTAGCCTTTAAGATTGGCTCACAGGCCGGCTTAGCCTGTCTCACCATAGGGTGAGATATCCCGAAGTTTTTCTACAATGGGTACGAGCTTTTCAAGGAAATAATCCGCGTCTTCTTCAGTATTATCTTTGCCCAGGGTAACCCGCAAATTTCCATGAGCCAATTCGGGCGGTATGCCCATAGCCAGCAGCACATGAGAGGGTTCCAAAGAACCCGAGGTGCAGGCCGACCCGCTGGAAGAGGCAACACCTTCCATGTCCAGGTATAAAAGCATGGACTCGCCCTCGATATATTCAAAGCAGAAACTGGCATGGTTGGGCAGGCGCAGGACCGGGTGACCGGTTAGCCGGACATGTGGGATACGCCCCTTGATTCCCTCAATAATCTTGTCGCGCAGGCGGGTGAGCCGGCTGCTTTCTTCTTCCATGTTTTCTACTGCCAGTTCCGCAGCTTTTCCCAGTCCGATGATACCCGGAATGTTTTCCGTTCCAGCCCGGCGCAGGCGCTCCTGGGCGCCTCCGTGAAAGAGACTCTGTCTCCAGCGCGTTCCTTTGCGGATATAAAGCGCGCCCACCCCTTTGGGCCCGTAAACCTTGTGGGCGGAAATTGAAAGAAGATCTGCGCCAAGCTCATCAACGTTTACGGGAATCTTCCCAAAGCTCTGAACGGCGTCCACATGGAAAATTATCTTACGCTCCCGGGTCAATTTGCCAATTTCGGCTATGGGCATGATGGTCCCCACTTCGTTGTTGGCATGCATAATAGTGATCAGGATGGTCTTGTCTGTAATCGCCCTTTCCACATCCTCCACATGGACCATACCGTAAGCATCCACAGGGAGAATGGTTGTCTCAAAGCCCTGTTTTCCCAGTGCCTTGACAGTGTTCAAAACAGCATGGTGCTCAACTGCGCAGGTAATGATGTGGTTCCCTTTCTTTTGGTTGCTGTAGGCCGCGCCGTGGATGGCCATATTGTCCGACTCCGTCCCGCCGCTGGTAAATACTATTTCGGACGGGTCCGCCCCAATTGACCGCGCCACTTTTTCACGTGCCTCTTTCACCGCTTCTTTTACGGACGAACCAAAGTAATGCTGGCTGGAAGGGTTGCCGAAATTATCGCCTGTCAAAAAGCGATACATTTCATCAGCAACCTGCCTGTCTACAGGCGTGGTGGCACTGTGATCAAAGTAAATTCTACGCACTTCTTAACCCCCCTGTACTATTGGTATCTCTCTAATAAGCGTTTCTCTTCTCCCTGTATCTATACATAAAGTCTTTGATATATTAAATATACTGGGATAATGTATATTTTAAATATACCTAGCTAAAAGAAAAAGAGCCTGTTTTTATCACGGCCTTTTAATGGGGAACATTTTAATCATATTAAATCACTAGGTATTTGTCAAGAATCATTAAAGTGCCTGGGGGGACGTTTCCCTGACTTATTTCGGGTTAGGAGCGGGTCAAGAAACCGTCCCCTGACTATCCCGGCTCACTGACTCATTTCTGGCTCCATCCGGAGGCTAGATATAGTACATGTTTGCTTCTCTTGAAAGACGTATTCTTTCGGTTTCTTGACAAAGATCCTCAAGCGTAGTGTTATCCAGCACAGTAGCCATAGAATCCCTGACTTTTTCCCATAAGACTTTCGTTACGCAAAAGTCGGCACGGTTGCATGTTTCCGGGTCGTCTTCGCTGACACAGCCAGTGGGGCTGAGAGGGCCTTCCAGGCACCGGACGATTTCACCAACTGTTACTTTGCCCGGCTCCCGGTTGAGCCTGTAGCCCCCCTGGGCGCCCCGTACGCTTCGGACCAGCCCTCCCTTGCGCAGGAGGGTCATCATCTGCTCAAGGTACCCTTCTGAAATTCCCTGTTTTTCTGCTATCTGAACCAGGGGCATGGTTTCTTCCGGGTTATAATTTAGCGCCAGTTCCAGCATTGCCCGTAGACCGTAGCGCGCCCGTGAAGAAAATTTCATATCTCACAAACTCCTCTCCAAAAAAGTATAAATAAGAAAAATGATCTTTTTTTAATAAGGTAAAACTTCTTTACTTCAGGACAGAATGCCCTTAACATAAATTGTTAGTCCCGGAACAGCGGCGTACTCAGGTAACGCTCACCGGTATCCGGAAGAATGGCTACAATCATTTTTCCCTTGTTTTCACTCCTGCCTGCCGCTTCAAGTGCTGCGAAGATCGCAGCGCCGGATGATATGCCGGCCAAGATCCCCTCTTTCCGTGCTAATTCTCTACTGCTGTTATAGGCATCATCACCGCTCACCCTGATAATTTCATCCACCAGAGAGAGAGCCAGTACACCGGGGACAAACCCGGCGCCGATACCCTGGATTTTATGCGGTCCGGGCGCCCCTCCGGATAGAACCGGAGATTCCAACGGTTCCACTGCTATGATTTTCAGGTGCGGCCTGCGCGGTCTGAGAACCTGGGCGATCCCGGTGATCGTGCCGCCTGTGCCGACACCCGCTATTATGATATCCACCTGTCCGTCGGTATCCCGCCAGATTTCCTCCGCCGTGGAAAGACGGTGAATTTCGGGGTTAAAGGGGTTTTCAAATTGCTGCGGGATAAAGGACCCCGGTATTTGCCGGGCCAGCTCATCAGCCTTCTGCACGGCGCCTTTCATCCCCAAGGCGCCGGGGGTTAAAACCAGCTCCGCCCCGTAAGCCTTGAGCAGGCTGACGCGCTCGGTGCTCATGGTATCCGGCATTGTTAAGATAAGTCTATAGCCGCGGGAGGCAGCGATAAAGGCAAGAGCAATTCCAGTATTCCCGCTGGTCGGCTCAATAATGACCGAGTCAAGCTTTAACAGGCCTTCTTCTTCAGCCCGCCGGATCATGTGAAAAGCTGTACGGTCCTTGACACTGCCACCAGGGTTAAAAGATTCAAGCTTTACAATAAGATCCACCCCCATCCCCTGAGAAAGGCGATGTAACCTGAGCAGTGGCGTATTTCCTATTAAATCAGTAAGATTAGCAGCAATTCTAGACATTTTATACCCCCCTTTTATCTGTATTTGATAACCTATACAGTACTATGATTAAATCCCTAGAAGATTAATATTATATAAACATAGTCTACCCCTCTTACAGATACTTGTAAAGTGGCCAGTCCTGGTTTTGTATCTGGACTGACAGGATGCCTACCCCTCTTATAGATACTTGTAAAGGGTATTTAGATCTAGCTGATAATTGAACCGGTCTTATAAAGATAGCTTTTCATTTTACTTCAATATTACACCAATGGATTGCCGCTTCTAAAATGGATGAAAAAAGCTCCCTCTCCTGAATACTTGTGGCGGCCTCCCGTGGCGGATGGCCGGACCTATCCAAGTATATCTATAGAGCGCCGGGAGCTTTTAGTCAAATAACTGCTTTAGCCGGTGAACATTCAGAACCAGAATCAAGCACGGTTTTCCGGCCTGTTTTAGTTATCATTTCTATAAAAAACAAACATGAAGGGATTCCAGAAAGTTTAACTCATCCCCTATTTTGATTGGATCACCAGCTTGTTTGATGGCCTGATCAACAGCTTCCTCTTCGGCCAGCCCGGCCAGGCTGTATCCGTCCAGAATGCTGAGAAGATAACATTCTATGGTGGCCTTCGTTTCTTGATACGCTTCCGCAAACTCGAACCTGGACATAACAGTGTTGATAAAACATTGAACCTTTGGATGATTTTCTTTCCCGGGCATGATCACACCACCCTATTTCCCAGATGTAGATTAAAGACAACAAGTAACAAAACCGGAGGCTAATCCTACGAAGAACCGTGTCCTCTTGAAGCGTGCCTGGATACTCACCTGAAAAAATAGCTGAAAAATAAAACTCTTATCATCGGATACGCTTTGTTAAGGGCTTTTTTTGGGGTGGGTAGCAAAAATGCACCCCTGCCTCTCATGAAGACCACCCCTCCTATTACAACAAAACCAGGAGAACAAAAATGACAGCCGGCTTAAAACCGGTAATTAAAATTTTACAGTATTATTCTCATACTTTAAGAATTCCCCACCCTTTAAACCAACCTTGCTATTTCTCTTTAAACCAACCTTGCTATTTCTTTCACATTTTTTTCTGGCGCAGACTGTAGCGGCATGACTCCTTCCCCGGTAATAGCTTTGTTGATTCTCTTAGCCCTTTATGATCATATGACGATTAAACCGTTATTCAGGTTCGCTCCCGGCCTTCCTTATAATCGTAAAATATTAAAAATAAGACCAGTTTGCTTAGCTTTATCTGCCGGTTGCCGTTATCCATAAATAAATGACGGGAATCCAAGGTTCCAGTGACAGTTTATGTTTAAGAATTAATAAGAACCATAGGGCACAATCTCTCTTTACCAATGCGGCTTTTAGGAATGTTTAGAAGCTTAAATAAACGGATCTTGTTTGAACAGCTTTTCCATAACCCATTACAATGATATAATAATTAACGGTATATGACCGACACACACCGGTTTGGTCCTTTTACCCATCAATCAATCACCCACAGTTGATTCATTTATAATAGGTAGCGGATCTTTTCCGGCCAGCATTGACTTTCATCTTTATTCATTCAATCATTGTACCTTCAAATTATTTTACGGGGAGGCATTTATTTTGGAAAAGAAACCTGAAGCTTTGATCAGTCGTCAAGCAACGGAGGGAGTCGCCAGGGCGCCGCACAGGTCGCTTTTTTACGCGATGGGATATTCCCCCGATGACCTGCAAAAGCCGATGATCGGCATCGCAAACGCTTTTAACGAGATTATTCCCGGACACATTCACCTGAGAGACCTGGCTCAGGCAGCCAAGCTGGGTGTTGCGGCGGCCGGGGGTACCCCGGTTGAGTTCCCCGTAATTGGCATTTGCGACGGGATTGCCATGAACCACGATGGTATGAAGTACCCCCTGGCAAGCCGTGAACTGATTGCGGATTCTATTGAAACAATGGCGGTGGCCCACAAGTTTGACGGCCTGGTCCTGGTGGGCAACTGCGATAAAATCGTGCCCGGCATGATGATGGCGGCCTGCCGGCTGAACATCCCTTCCGTTTACGTAGGCGGCGGGCCCATGCTTACCGGCACCCATGCCGGTCAGAAGACGGACCTGGTGCGAGGCCTTTTCGAAGCCGTAGGACAGTATGCTGTGGGCCAAATCAGCGAAGCCGAAATGCAGGAAATGGAACTCAGCGCCTGCCCCTCCTGCGGCAGCTGCGCCGGACTTTTCACCGCCAACTCCATGAACTGTCTGGCAGAAGCGCTGGGGATCGGCCTGCCTGGCAACGGCACTATCCCGGCCCCCTACGGACAGCGCAAGGCCCTGGCCAAGCTGGCCGGCAGGCAGGCTGTGGAGATGGTCAAGAGCAACATCCGGCCCCGGGACATCCTGACCTTGAACGCCTTCCGCAACGCTATTGCCCTGGACATGGCCATCGGGGGTTCCAGCAATACAGTACTACACCTGCTCGCCATTGCCTATGAGGCGGACGTGCCCCTGGAGTTGGAGGTTTTCGACGAAATCAGCACCCGTGTTCCGAACATCTGCAAGCTGAGCCCGGGCGGCACACACCGTCTCTTTGACCTGTTCGAAGCAGGGGGAATTTCCGCCGTGCTGAAGCAGTTGGCCGACCAGGGCCTGCTGGAACTGAATGAAATGACTGTAACCGGAAAAACGTTGGGTGAAAATATCAGCCGCGCTGCCGTTAAAAATCCCGAGGTCATCCGGCCTTTGAGCGACCCCTACACAAAAGAAGGCGGTATCGCCATCCTGAGGGGCAACTTGGCGCCGGACGGGGCTGTGGTCAAGCAGTCCGCAGTAGCCAAGGAAATGTTGGTGCACTCCGGGCCGGCCCGGGTGTTTGACGACGAAGAAGAGGCCTTTAACACCATTATGGAACGTAAAATCAACAAGGGTGACGTTATAGTCATCCGCTACGAAGGCCCCAAAGGCGGTCCGGGCATGCGCGAAATGCTCAGCCCCACCTCGGCAATTTCCGGAATCGGCCTGGACAAGGACGTTGCTCTCATCACCGACGGCCGTTTTTCCGGGGGCACCCGGGGCGCCAGCATCGGTCACGTCTCGCCGGAAGCCTCCGAGGGAGGCCCCATTGCCCTGCTAAGGGAAGGCGACATTATTGAAATCGATATCCCCGGGCGCCGCCTGAGTGTCCGGTTGACGGAAGAGGAGCTTTCTGCAAGGCGCAAGGAGTGGCAGCAACCTGCCCCGAAAGTCACCGGGAAAGGATTCCTGGCCCGCTACTCCGCCCAGGTGACATCCGCCAGCACAGGCGCTGTTATGAAAATTCCCGGCAGCGACCGGTAAATAATTTAACAAAGTCAGGCCTCCGGGATAATCCCGGAGGCCTGACTTTGTTCTCAACAATAGCAAAAGAAAAACTATGACTGACTTGAACACCTGCTCCGTGGATTTCTGTATTTAATCAGGCCTGAATAATAAGTGTACGTGTGAAAAGCGCAGGGCAAAGCATGCTTGCTAATCTGCCTAATTTGCGTAAACCGGCTTCACTCTGGTCTTTTCTTTTAATTCCAGGCCGCCGTCCCGGACAACCACGTCCCCTTCTTCCAGCCCTTCTGTAATCTCGATCATGACCTGATCGCTCAGCCCGGTCTGGACAGGCCGGTGCTCCACCAGCTCCTTGAGCACAACCGACACTTCCCTTTGGCCGTCCCCGATGGTGCGCACCGCTTCCCGGGGTAGCACCAGGACCCCTTCCCGGGTCTGGGTCTCGATGGCCACCCTGACTTCATAGCCAGGTTTTAAAGGACCGGGGTCCGGGAGCGAAATGATAACCGGCACCCGCCGCTGGATCACGCCCAAAGCCGACTGTTTTTCTTCAGCCCGGGGATAAATTTTTTTAACTTCACCGGTAAGTGTGTTCCGGCCCAGTACAGGCGCGGAAATCACAGCCTTTTGCCCCAGTTTCACTTCTCCCAGGTCGTCGCTTAAGATGTCGGCCTTCACTTCAAGCTGGCCTGACGCGGCCACAGTTGCCACCAGGGTCATGGGACCCACCACTCCCTCACGCTTGACAGGCAGGTCCAGCACTGTCCCGTCAGCAGGGCTTTTAACCACCAACTGCCCCTCCTTGGCCTCCAAACGGCCCAGGGATTCCCGGCAGCCGGCCTCCTGGGCCAGGGCGCTGTCCAGCCGGGCACTTTGCTCGTTTAAATTCTGTGTGCAGGTCTCCACCTGCAATACAGCCTTTTCATGCTCCGCCCGGGAGACGGCGCCCGCCCCGTACAGTTCCTCCATTCGTTTCAAGTTGTCACCGGCGTCAACAAGCTCCAGCCTGGTTCTCTCCAGGGTGGCCCGGGCGCTCTGGGCCGCAGTTTGCGCCTGTGACAGCTGGGACCGCACCTCGCTGATCTGTACAGACAGGTCCAAATTTTCCAGAGCAACCAGGATTTGACCCGCTTTAACGGCCTGACCCGTTTCTACCAGTACTTCGGCCACCCGGGCGCTCTGGGTGGCATGGATATCAAAATCCGCAGCCGGCTGCACATAACCGCTGTCCGCAACGAACCGGGTAACGGCACCCGGCCGTACCTGCAATACCTCCACTTCCTGGCCACCCCAGATCATCTTCATGGCAGCCGCCGCCAGCCCCGCCAGAATAATTGCGCCGATAAGATAAATCTTTTTTTTCCGCTTCATCGTAACCCCCCGTTAATCGCTGTTCTTGAGGACTTCTACCAGTTCGAGCCGGCTTATCCCCCTGGCCGCCAGGAAATGCGCGGCCATGATAAACATAACGCCCCCCAGGGCGGAAAAAAGGTACGTCTGGGGATAGATAACAATGGGTAAGGTATATAAATCGGTGCTGACTCCCTGGACAAACCATTCCGTCATAAAGCGGCCGAAGGGCAGTCCCAGGGCCACTCCCAGCAGCGACTGCAGCAGGTTTTCTTTGAAAAGCAGGCTGGAGACCTCCGGATTGGTAAAGCCCACCACCCGCAGTGTGGCCAGTTCCCTCCGGCGCTCGGCAAAGCTGATCACGGAGGCATTATAGACAATGGCAAAACCAAGCAGGGCGGCAAAGACAATCATCATCGTAACGGAATAAATCATGCTGTCCATACTGTTGTTCAAGTTGTCAAGCTCCTTGCGCTGGCTGGAAATGGAAGAAACACCGGTCATGTCGCTTAATTCCTGCTCTACACTGCCGGTTTTGCCGGGGTCGACCTTGAGCATGGCGCCTGAAACAACCCCGCTCTCCTGCATCACCCGGTTGGCTAGGTCCAGGGAAATATAGGACCCGCCCCCCACAAGCTGCCGGTTCACGCCAGCCACTGTGAGGGTGGTCCAGCGGGCCGGCCCGAGCCCCAGGAGCGTTTCCACCTCAACCCAGTCGCCTGTTTCTAAGCCCAGCCTTTTCGCTGTCCTGGCACTGACTAAAATCCCGTCTTCCGGCAGAGCCAGATGTTTTTCATCAATTCCCACCAGTTTCTTCAAGGTTGTGTCCGGGGGCAAGCCCAGGAGCAGGTCGTCTTCCGAGCGCCCGTTCAGGTAGATTTTCACCGGGATTTCAAACAGGGGCTCCGTTTTGACAACACCTTCGAGGCGTGAAATGTTGTACAGTTCCTGCTCTTTTACCGGTTGGTTGAAGCGGACTAATAAATCGTAGCGCTGCTCCTCGAAAAAATGTTTCTTAATCATATAGTCAACTGCATCATTCATAAAAAGGGACAAGACCAGAAGCCCCACCGCAAAGACCACCCCCAGCAGGGTGATCCCAAAACGCCCCCGCTTGCGGTTGATGGTCCTAAGGCTTATTTTCCAGGTTGCATCCAGCCTTTGCCAGATCCAAGGCCATCCCTCCAGAAACATCCGGCCGATTCCCCCGGGAGGCTCGGGGCGCATGGACTCGGCCGGCCTGACCTTAACCACCCCCCGGACCGCCAAAAGACCGGCGCCAAGGCTTACTGCCACTGAAAGGAGCAGTCCGTAGGAAACCGCCCTGTAGTTTACCCCGCTGATGGTTTCCGGGAGGTTAAAGAATTGGGCGTAAGTCCTGGACATAACCGAGGCCAGTCCGAGGCCCAGCAGGATTCCCAGTAATGCCCCTGCCAGCGCCACTGCCAGGGCATAGCTGGTATAGTGAAACATGATCTGCCCGCTGGTATAGCCCATGGCCTTCATGACCCCGATTTGCAGGCGCTGGGCTTTGACCATACGCCCCAGCATGACAAACTGGATGGCAGCGGCAATACTCAGGAAAATAGCCGGCATGAAGCCGGCGATTGCCTTAAGTGAGTCAATCTCGCCCTGCAGGATGGCATGGCTGAGCTGGTCCTTGCGCGGATAACTGGCCAGGTTGCCGTAGGGCTCCAGGATCTCCTTGACCTGATTGGCCACAACCTTTTCGTCCGCGCCGGGAGCACAGGTAATCACGACCTGGTTGATCTCGCCGTCAAGACCCAAAATTTGCTCGGCCTGATTATGGGGCATCATGATTATGCCGAATGTTGCCGGGTCCGGCATCATCGTGCCGGCATCCTTCATGGTGATAATTGTTTCAGGACTGGTGGCGGTCCCCGTCACTGTCAAAAAGACCTGCTTCCCTTCGGCCACGATGCTGATCTCATCGTTGAAGGAGTGGAGGTTGGCGTCAAAATACTTGGGGTCCACCAGCACTTCAATTCCCCCGCCCTGGGGGTATTTCTCAAAAAGCCTCCCCGTTTCCAGGCGAAAGCGGTTTATTTCACTATCTACGGGCAGGGGGTAACTGATGAGCCGGGCTGTGGCTCTCTGGTGGTCTTCTTTCAGGATGGGAACATCCTTTTGAATCCGGCCGGTGACCTTCTCAACCCCGGGAACGGCCTCCACCTGCCTGGTTATCTGCTGGGGCGCCCTGACCACGTGAAAATAATAATCGGCGAAGTCGTTTTCCGCGTAGAAAGCCGCCTGGGAGCGGTTCAGGTTATAATAAGCGGTGGACATGGCGATATAGACGGTAATGCCCACCGTGACCACCGCCGCCACTGCCAGGAACTGGCCCCTGGTGCTCCCAATGGTGCGCCTTAATTTCCTGGTTAAGACGTTCATTACCATTCAATCCTTTCGGCCGGCAGCGGGTTTTTATTTTCGATGATTTCCGCGATAGTGCCGCTGCTCATGCGGACAACCCGGTGGGCCATGGCGCTGATGGGAGTGTTGTGCGTAACAATCACAACCGTGCTGCCCTGCTCGCGGTTGATTCTGCTCAGCAAGCACAGTACGGTTTGACCGATTTTCTGATCCAGGGCCCCGGTGGGTTCATCGCACAGGAGCAGGCGGGGCCTCTTAACCGCAGCCCGGGCGATAGCCACACGCTGCTGTTCGCCGCCGCTTAACTGAGAAGGAAAGTGGTCCACCCTCTCCTCCAGGCCCACTTCTTTTAATATTTCCGCAACAGAAAGCGGGTTTTCAACCAATCCAGCCGCCAGTTCCACGTTTTCGCCCGCCGTCAAATCGGGAATCAAATTGTAGAATTGAAATACGAATCCCACTTCTTCCCGCCTGTACCGGGTTAATTGCTGATCTCCGGCACGGGATAAATTTTCCTGACCGAAAAAAATTTCACCGCTGGAAGGCGAATCCATCCCACCGATAATGTTGAGCAGGGTACTTTTGCCGGACCCGCTGGGACCCAGAATCACTAGCAGTTCCCCCTCCAGGATGTCCAGGGAAGTCTCTTTCAAGGCATGGACGGAAACTTCACCCATCTGATAAGTACGTGTAATTCTGTCCAGCTTCATCAGCACATTTTTTTTCATAACGCGCTTACTTCATCCTTTGTTTAATTGCCTTTGTGGATTTCGCCCTTTTTCCAGCGTCTGTACTGCTCATCAAGGCCTGAAAAATACCAGCGCAGGAAATTAAAGTAATCTTTCATCTCCTGCAGGTTTTCAAGGGCTCTCGTATTCCGGGGATCTACCAGGCCAAGTCCCTTTTCAACCAAATCTTCCCATTCCTTGAGAGAATCAATCTTTTGGGACATCGAGCCGATCCAGAAACTAGCATTGGCCTGGTAGTGATCCTTTCGCTCGCCGGGAATGCTGATCTTTTCAAAAAAATTCAGGAATAAACCCTGGCGGACTGTAAGGGAGGCCGTGGCCTTGCTGAAAAGCAGGCCTTCAGCGATTCCGTCCAGTGTTCTGGGCTCCCCTGACAGCAGCAGGTAGCCAAAAACCCTGCCCAGAGTTCTCGATGCCCCCGACCTTTCAAAGAGCAGGCCCATGTTTTCGGCAAACTGAAATCTTTGTGATTCTGTACCTGTCATTCTCTGTACTCCTGTTCTGTACCAGAAATGTATAGGGCGCTTAAACCGTGCGATAACTAACCTCCCGCCTCCTGCAGGCTCTCCAGGGAACACGGTCCCGTAAGCCTTTGCCGGTGAAAACCGCGGACAGCAGTCCGGGAGAATTTAAACGCTCTTAAGCAGTTTATAATTTAATTATATTATACTAATTAGTCGTTTAATTACAATTAAATAATTTAAACACATAATTCAGCATCACAGGCAATCTAATCTTTGTCAAGCTGTTTGTTCCCCAACAAAAAACTCTATAGCATATATTGGCATGCAATGATATTATGTGTATGTAACAAATGAAACCTAAACATCAACCAGAAAACCATTGTCAAGTGAAATAAATTTTCAAAATGTTCGAAAGTTTCTCAAAGCTAAGGGCGGAGGATGGATTACTCAGCCCCGGGGCTTGGGGAAAAAGTAACACGGCGGGGGGTGTCTCAATAGGCGGCGCCAGACCGGGTATTTGCTTCGGCGAATATGAAACTGTGGATGCCGCCGCTATGAAGGCTTATGCCATGGCTGTAAAAGAAGGAACCATCAAGGAATTTTTGGCGAATGCCGGGGATAGGAGGGCGTAAGATGGAATATGGACAGGCGATAATGATGTGCGTGGCCCTGGCCCGTGAAAAAAACACTGGTCTGAAAAACCAAACACGATAAAGATGCCCTGGTGGGGGAAAGGTGCAATTCGTAACTGCAGCGCCCGATCCTGCCAGGGAGTTTACGGTGGTCACAAACCTGTGTATTTTCCGTTTGAAAAACGGTAAATTGGAACTGGACAGTATTTTTCCCTATACCACCTTAGAGGAAGTCAAGGAAAAAACCGGCTGGGAAATCATTCAAAAGACGTCCCGCTGTATCCGGCTCCTACACCTGCTGAATTCGCTGCCCTGGAAAAGTCGACCCCAACCGCATCCGTTATATTGAATTAAAGGTTTTTTTATGCGACGCCAGTAGTTTAAACCCTGTTACCGGGTATTTCCGGGCAGCTTAATGTTGTTTAAGAAGCAAATATGGCAAATATACACATTTGCATCATAAAGAGGACATTATTATGATGGGGCAATACCGTTATAAAAAAGTATCAGCCTGTAACGGTATCCAATAACTATAAAGAAACACAATGGCACAGGGTACCGGTTATCTTTTTTTACCGCCAGGGTTCGTCTACGCCACCATCACTGGATACGTCTGCCCTGACGCCGTACCTTGACAGGACTTCACCGTAGGCCCGGGCGGCCTGAAAGAAGGAGCCGTAGCGCCCCAGGACGACCCTGGACAGGTCGCCGTCCCTGGAAAGCGCAATACTTGAGCCGGCTAGGGGTTGAGTCCTGTTATACAGTTCCAGTGATCTGGCCCGGTTGGTTGTATGGGATAATTCGAACTGATGCAAACTATACAGCCTGCCGGAGGAATATGATAAACTCCGGTCGCCGATGCCGCCGAAACTATACCAGGTATAGGCCGCCTTACCCATGTTTTTTAAAACGATTTTCTCACGCGACTTTTCTGATAAATCCAGTCTGTTCACTTTGTAGGTATTGTATTCAAATCCCCCTTCATATACTGTCACGATGGCATAGGCGCAGGGAAACTGCACGGTGGCCGGGACCGTGACGTAGGGGCGGGAACCCGTCCAAAAATTATTGGCGGTAACCTTGCACCGGTGCATGTGGCCGTAAAATATACCCTGGATACCGGGGAAGGGCCGGATTGCCTGTTGAAGCTCCCTGTAATTTTTAATCCCAAACCAGAGATCGGGGCCGTTGCAGGGATGATGCAGAAACAAAAAGGCAGGCATCCCCCGGCTGTCTTTCAAGATATTCTGGAGCCACCGGAGCTGCCCGGGAGCGACGTAGCCCCAGTTGTCGTCCTCCCGGCAGGAGTCCAGCAACAGAAACAGGCAATCCTTGAAGACAGCGTACTCGTAAGTTTTGTCTCCGTTGGCCGCGTATTCCTGATAGCCCATCTCACCAAGTCCGCCGTTTTTCGTAAACTTGTCATGATTACCGGGACATAAAAAATAAGGAGTTCTTCCAAAACGGGGCAGGAGCTGTTCGCTCAGCACCTGGTACTGAAGCCTGCTGGCAGAGTCCGTCAGGTCGCCGGTGAGCACCGCCAGGTCGATATTTCGTTTCTTGCTGTCTAAAATGCTCTGGATCATGAGTTCGTCTGAGAACTCGCTCAGCTTGCCGAAAAAGATCTCGTTGATATCCCCGTAGGGATCCCCGTATGTAACATGCAGGTCGCTGATAAGGGCAAAGCTGAACAGGCGCCTTCCCTCCGGACGGGGCAGGGTGCTGAAGGAGTTCAAAGAGCCCCTGGCGCCGTTGCTCTCCACCTGGTACCAGTAACGCGTGGAAGGTTTCAAGTCCGGGATTTCCGCATAGTGGTATTCCGACTCCTGCCCAAAGGTGTATCTGACCATATTTGCCGGCGTATTCCCCACATAAATGGAGGTGTCCACTTTTCGGCCCGGCGTCACCCAGGTAACCACGGCATGGTCGCTGCCTGCAGTACAAAGCTCTTCATTTGCTATGACAGTCTTCCACCCGGTCAGGGCATCGTATAAACCGGGAGCTACCCGGCTCCGCTTTTCCTCCGGTTGCCCCGCAAAAAAACAGCCTTCAGCAGTTTCCCCGCCGACTCCGGCACGGCCTTCCCCGCCCCCCGGTCCAGAAATATTCTTTTTGGTTTCTCCGGCGCCCAATTCGATCCCCTCGCAGTTAAAATCAAACAGTGCTGCGTTATCTCCCTGCTATCCAGCTTCAAACCAACAGCCTTTCTTTATATCTATGAACAAGACCGGCAAAAGGCTACCTCCGGGAGCTCCGCTGGAAACCATGGCTCAAATCAAGCAAGCTTTTTCTACCTTTTAAGGCCTGCAGCAAGGCAGTAAGCATACTCTAAACTGCAAAATCATTTTTTTGTTCTCCTTCTAATTCCACCCCCACTTGCTGCTCGGCTTGCCAAAGGAACGGTTGAGAACGGATAAATCGAAACTAATATTATAAAACTCACGGTAAAACATCTGCGCTTCTTTTATTAGATTAAAATGAAGTATTTTCGGATGCAGTACATTTGCCATGTACATAAGTCCTAAAATCCACCTGGGGCTGCCGAAATCCCAGCACGGGGCCGGGTATGAATAAACTCTTAGTTTTCTGATCGCCTCAATATCAATACCGGCTTCAGTACATTCTTTGTAGAAGTCTTCCACAGGAGATGATATAAAGGATGATATGAAGATAACCTCCGGATTCAGTGATTCCAGTTGCTTATATGTTATTTCCATACCGGGCCTGCCGCTGCCGCTTATTTCTTTATTTACACTGATTCCTCCCGCAGTTTCAACTAACTGGTTTTCCAGACGGCCTCCTTTGATGCAAAAATTGGGTTTGCCCATGGCATAATACACCCGGGGTTTATGGTCAGCAGCGGACAAACCGGCCTTAATTAAATTTATTTTTTCTTCCATATAAACCGCCAGTTTTTCAGCCCTGTCCTCCTCCTGGATCAGTTTCCCGAAATATCTGATCATGCTGACATAAGTCTCTGGTTTTTGCAGGTCGCGGTGCAGTTTCTGCAAACCGCTGCGGCAAATCACATCTTCCCACACCAGCGCCACCTTATCTTTTTTACTTATGCCCATGGCAATCAATACAGCTTCAATCATTTCCAGTGCCCTGGTAAAAGGGTAGCCTCCCTGGAAGTCTTCTTCCTGGTAGAACACTGTAGCCTGGCTTCCCTTAAAATTAAGGCTCTGTCCACAGGACGGGCACCTATTACTTTCACCCAACCCCAGGCCCTGGCCCGGATGCTTCAGCCTGGCCCCCATGGGTCCGTAAAACTCCCGTTTGTAGATTAAATCACCGCAGCCGGGGCAAAATGTGTTGAGGTATTCAGTTCCGGGAGAGTTGAAAAGATAGACGTGGCTCAGGTGGACCGACAAACTTCTGCACAGCTGCTCAGACTCCCGGATCGTAGGCTCCAACAGAGGCCCGGCTTTTTCCACAGGAAGGAAGCGCATCACCTGTAAGGGCAGATCAATTGAGATTTCAGCCAGCTTCCGGGCCAGATTTAAGATTTCTTCCCGGTTATTATGAACATGAATACAGGAAACCTCAACATGCACCCCGCTGTCATGCAGTTTCTTAATATTCCTCAGCACAGGTTCAGCTGAATGTCCGCCGCATTTTCTGTAGGCCTGGTCGGAAAGTCCTTTAAAACCTATATTTATAAAATCCAAATGTTTAATTATCAGGTCAAGGGAAGCATCCGTGAAATAGGCGTTTGAGGAGCATCCCACCAGCAAACCGCGCTTTTTGGCGGCCTTGGCAACACCAACAAAGGATAAAAACGAAGCTAAAGGGTCGTTCATTAAAAAGACAATCCCCAAACAATCATTTCTTAATGCTTCGTTAACCACCTGCTCCGGCGATAACTCACACAATGCCCTGCTGCCGGGAACCATCTCCCTGACAATTACCGTGGAAATACATCCGTCACAGTCAAGATTGCACCCCGCAGTGCTGATCTGCAGGAACTTTCCTCCGGGATAAAAGTGCAGCACAGGCATTGTTTCTATGGAAATAGGTGTTGTAATCAGGTATTTATTGGGAAACAGCTCGATTATTTCTCCCTCCTGGTTGAGATACATACCACAAGCCCCTGTGCCGCCAGCGGGTATCTCACAGCCCCTTTCGCAAATATAACATTTCACTAAGTCGTCCTCCTTATAATTATCCACAAACCCTTGTCGTCCCTGTTCACTTCATACTGCGGAATCCCTGCGAGGCGCAACTCATCATTGAAATCTATCTCGTTTTGTTTTCCGGTGTTTCTTTTAACCATCTCAAGCCAGTCCTTTTTTATTTTCAACATTTTTTCAGTGATTTGTTGCTTCAACTCAGGGGTGCCGAAACCACCGCCGATACAGGCACAACCACCCGGCGAAAGCACCCGGAAAATTTCCTGAAAAGCTTTTACCCGGTTCTCCCAAAAGAAGATAGAGCCCCTGCTTACGGCCAGGTCTATGGACTTGTCAGCCAGCGGGATATCTTGAACATCACCGCACAAAGTCCACATTTTTGATTTGAAGCCAGATGCAACAATATTGTGATCTGCTATTTTTAACATTTCCGGGGATTTGTCAAACAGACAAACAGACAACTCTGTGATTCCGGCCAGGGCTATCCCCAAATAACCGCTGCCGCAACCGATATCCAGACAAGTCCCTCTGGTTATTCCCGATTTATTTATTATTTGCCTGGCAATGACGGGATAAATGGGGGCAAACACTTCACGGGCAACTTGATCAAATTCCTCGGCACTCAGGTCCATTAAATACGCTCCTTTCCCAAAACATAAGCAAAAACAAACTGCGGGCGCAGAAATAGAGAGCTAACTAAAAACTGCAAGCCGGCCAGGCAAAGTAGATAACGTTAAGGGACATGCTTGCCTGATATCTTGCCTGAAATAACTAATTGACACCGGCTTTAGACCGCGCCAGCAAATCATCGATCTCCTGGTCGGATAGATTATGATGGTAGAATTTGGCGAAAAAGTCTTTCACTTCAGCCTTCAGGTCATATTTGTAAACATCGGGGTAGAGCAGGTTGGCCAGCCATTTTACACCAATTATCCGGTTCACCGAAGGCGGCCGGTCAAACCAGTTAAAAGGCTTGTCCGGAATGTCATACACCCGCTGCTCTTTAACTGCTTTGATTGTGGACCATCTGGGGTCTGCGGTTATGCTGTTATAAACCATACCTTCCTCACCGCCCATGGGCCCCATGCTCGCTGTCAGAATCACATCGGGATTCCAGGATAAAACCTGTTCCAGCGAAACCGATGTCATCCCCATTCCTCCCTTTACGGGAACATCGGCAACGTTAATGCCCCCAACAAAGTCCAGTACCTCTGTATGCTGTGATCCCGCAGGATCTGTCTCCAGCCCCTGGTTACCCTCTGCATAATATACTCTCAGCCTTTTTTCCCCGGGAATCTGCTTTGCCTTCGCGGCAACATCATCAACTGTACTGCGGCAGTAAGCAGCCAACTCCCCGGCGCGCCCCTCGACACCCAGCAAATCGCCCATAAACTCATAGGCTTGGTCCAGCTTATTGAGCTCACTGTTCACAACTACAACAGGTATACCCATCTGCTGCTGAATGCGTTCGGCAAGGGATATGGAAGTTTTATCAACGGCCCCGCAGGATATAAACAGGTCCGGGTTGATTTTTAAAAGTTCTTCGGTATTACAGGTTTTATTGGCATACCAACCACCCAGGTCGGGTAAATCACGATACTGGGGCAGAATAAATTCTTTATGCTCAGAAGCGATAGTGAAGTTCCAGGCGACAAGCTTTTCCGGCGCCAAAGTGTACATTAGAATCATGCCCACAGGACTGATGGAAAAAACCTTGCTAATCTCAACGGGAACAGTCACACTTCTACCGGCATGGTCGACAATAAGGCGGGATTCCTCCGCCATGTTGCTGTCAGTTATGACCCGTTGATTACCGCAGCCTGTAAAAGAGACAGCGGCAAAAATAAGAACAGTAAACAAACCTATTAATCTTACCGACATGCTTTTTTCGAACATGATTGACCCCCACTTCCTGAATCATTTCTCATGAATCTACAGCTCAATTTTCTCGATTAATTAGCCGGCAGGTATTTCCGCCCGCAGCAGCTGTCGCAGAGACTGCACTCTGACATGTTAAATATCTTAGACCCCAGCCCGGGACAATCCCCGGACATTACCGGGCAGCCTCCAGGGTCATCAGGGGGACGCAGACCTTTACTTCCTCCGACAGCATCCCCCTGACTTTAGTTGAAACAACTTTAATATCCGTTGTGTAAAGATCGCTTAAACTGTCATCTGTGATAATTTCCTCCGGACTCCCGATAGCCGCAATTATACCTTTTTTCATAATAGCCACTTTATTACAAGCCAGGAAGGCGTGATTGGGAAAATGGGTGGTCATGATTATGGTATAACCCTTTGAAGCCAGTTCGTGAACGATTTTTAAGATGCGGGTCTGATTGCCGTAATCCAAACTGGCCGTCGGTTCATCCATGATTAAAATGTTCGATTGCTGGGCCAGTGCCCGGGAAATAAGCACCAACTGACGCTCCCCTCCGCTTATTTCACTAAATAATGAATACTGCAGATGGGAAATACCTGTTCTGGCAAGCGCCGACCTGGCAATCTCCATATCTTTTTCAGTTGGAGTTGACATAACACCCAGATGCGGACTCCGTCCCATAATGACTAGTTCCATTACTTGATACGGAAAAGCAACGCTGGCAGCCTGGGGAACATAAGCTACCAACCTGGCCAACTCCCTGGCGGACATTTCGCTTATATCGCGGCCGCCAATCCGGATCCTGCCCCGCTTGATTTTATTGATTCCGAGCAGGCAGCGCAACAAAGTTGTCTTACCAGTGCCGTTGGGGCCCAACAGGCATAAAACATCCCCTTTGTCCACGGAAAAAGATATTCCGTTTATGAGATCGGGCCTCCTGGGATAAGCAAAGCTAATGTCTTCAACACTTAATATCATCCTTATTATCACTTCCAAAATAAGAGTTGAGCTGCAGGTTAAGCCAATCCCCGCACGTTTTCATAGTTGCCTGGACATTTAACAGCAGTTTTTAGGCCGTTGTCTTTAATCCCACACTTATTTTCATATTTGCTGCCTGGATCCCGACGATCTACTTGCTCTATGCCTCACCACCTCCCGATCTGAACAAGCGGCATTTGACATAGCCCTGCTGGTTGTTTGTGTATTTCTTCACCCTTACTAATAAGTTAAGGTTCTTACGTCCACCCTCTCTTAACCTTTGAAAGCAGAAAGACGAAAAAGGGAGCCCCTATTAAAGCTGTTAGAATACCCAGGGGTATCTCCATAGCAGTTAGATTTCTGGCAACATTGTCTACCATCAGCAAATAGCCGCTGCCCATTATGAGGGAAACAGGCAGGAGCAAGGCAAAACCGGGGCCGACCAGCATACGCGCCATATGCGGAATAAGCAAGCCAACCCAGCCGATAATGCCGCTTATACTTACAGCTGCAGCCGTCATCAGGGTAGCGCAGATTACCACGATAATCCGCATGAGATTCACATTAACCCCAAGCGTAATTGCTTCCTCCTCACCTATGGAAAGCACGTTAACCTGCCAGCGAATGAGATACAGTCCAATGCAGGAAAGAATAATCGGGAAAAAGGCAAAAAGCACATCCGAATTTGTTACCTTGGACAATCCCCCCATTAACCAAAAGGTAATAGCGGGTAAAGTATCCAGTGGATCTGCCAGATATTTGACACAAGAAAGCATTGCCTGAAACAAGGCTGAAATAACCATCCCCCCCAAAATAAGGACGGTCATGGAATTGCGGCTGCTGCCGCCAAAGATCTGGCTGACCAAAAACGAAGCGGCTACAGCCAGGAGGGCAAACAAAAAAGCCAGGATCTGTATGCCCCACCAGGGATAATACAGGATCATACCCAGGGAGGCGCCAAAACCGGCCCCCGCCGAGACTCCCAAAATAGCCGGCGAAACCAGCGGGTTCTTGAACAAGCTCTGATAGGCGGCGCCGGAAGAGGCCAGAGCCCCGCCTACTAGAAGCGCCGCTATAATCCTGGGAAACCTCAGCTGGAGCACCACCGTCTCCATATTATCCGTCCATGTTTGAGGTAAACTTATTATCTTTGATAATAGAATGGTAATTACCATGTCAGGCATTACCTGGTACCGGCCCAGGAGAAAGGAAGTAAAAAATATAATCGTCAAAGCCATAAGAAGAAGCAGGATCTTGTGTGATAACCTTGAATTATGTACATGTTCTTGCATTAATAATTTTCCTCATCATCCAGATTATGTTATGGTCACTAAAACCGGCTGCAACCAGGGAAACCCCTCAAGACACCCATGCTTGAACATACTCAATATAAGATGTCATAAAACAACATAACGACAAATCTATTTCATGCAGAAACAACCAAAACATAACATAACGTTACATAACATAACTTCACTATAATCATAATTTATAGTGCCGCTGCAGTCAATATAAAAAATATAAAAATAAAGGTGACAGGCCTTGCCCTCACCTTAAACTTAAACAAGAAAAACAACATCAGAAGATTTATAATATTATATATTTTCCAGCTTTTCGTCAACTAAAATAATCTGTTAATGAACTAAATTTCTTTAACCGGTACTGGTAACGGCCACTTTCTTATAAAATTCAAAAATGCAATTACTGTTGGATACGATCGCTGATCTTTTATAAATATCACGGAATAGAGTATGGGGATCACCAAATCCTTGCTATCAATAATTTTAATCAAACCTGCAGCTTGCTCCAATAAAACAGCATGCCTGGAAATAAAAGTTATACCAACACCTGCCGCGACCAAACGCTTGATCACCTCGGTGCACCCGATTTCCATTTTTTAGAAAAGAAAAGATTGTTATCAGCAAAAAATTGTTCCATTAAAAACCGTGACGCTGATCCCTGTTCCCTCCAAATCAGGGTTTCACCGGCAATTTCTTGTGCCTTTACATTTTTTCGTCCTTTAAGAAAATGATTTGAGGATGAGATCATTACAAGTTCGTCTTGAAAATAAGGTTCGGCATAAAGAATTGTATTTTTTAGAGGCCCACCGATTAAGCCCAGGTCAATCTCCCTTTCCGCAACTAGCCTTTCAATCTCTTCACTGTTTCCCATTCTTAATACGATGTTAATATTCGGGTATCTTTCTTGAAAAGCTTTTAACAACGGCGGAAGCACATAACCGCCGACAGTTGTGCAGGCGCCGATTAATACTTTACCCCGTTCCAGGTCCTTGAACTGGGACATAGATTGTTCAGCCTGTTCCACATACTCAAAAATACGGTCTGAATAATAGTAAAGGTTGCGGCCGGCATCGGTGAGTTCCACTCTGCGCCCCCGTTGAATAAACAGCTCAAGTCCAAGGCTTTTCTCCAAAGAGGCCACCTGTCTGGACACGGCCGGCTGGCTTAAGGACATTTCCTTTGCAGCTCTTGTAAAATTGAGATGTTTGGCGACAACATAAAAAGCTTTCAACTGAAAAGGATTTAACTCTGACAAAGGCTGCTCCTCTCCTCTAAAAAATCTATAACATTGACGCATAGTATATATGCATATTATTCATTTGCATTATACTTCCAGACATGCTAGCCTGTAAATGAAAGATGAGGAAGACTATTTTGAAAAGTCAGTTTCCCGGAATTAAATTAACTTCATATTCGCCAGGCTCAGGTTGAGCTTGTAAAATAGGTCCGGAGGACCTGAATAAGATTCTGCGCTGCCTGCCTCCGGTTAAGGACCCTGACGTCCTGGCAGGACGTGATGATAATGCCGCTGTTTATAAGCTAAACGATGAAACTGCACTGGTTCAAACCGTAGATTATATAACGCCCGTTGTTGACAATCCCTATCATTTCGGAATGATAGCTGCGGCCAACGCTTTCAGTGATATTTACGCCATGGGCGGAAAACCGGTAATGGCCCTTAACTTAATTGGTTTCCCCAATCAAAGCCTGCCCCTTTCCATCATGGAAGCCATATTGAAAGGTGGTGCAGATAAAGCTGCTGAAGTTGGCGTAACTATCGTGGGGGGGCATTCCATCACAGATTATTCTCCCAAATACGGCCTTGTTGTTACAGGCTTCCTGGACATCAGAAACATGATTACAAAACGCGGCGCTAAGCCGGGAGACTCTTTGATCCTGACAAAACCACTGGGAATCGGTGTTATCACTACCGGAATCGACCATAGAATCGCGGATGACCATACCATCAACCAGGTCGTTAAAATTATGACCACTTTGAACAAAAGGGCGTCTGAAATAATGCTAGCCGTTGGAGTTAACGCTTGTACCGACGTCACAGGTTTTGGCTTGCTGGGACATCTGCGGGAAATCCTTACGGCCAGCAACGCCGGAGCACGCCTAAAGGCCTCCGCAATTCCCCTTATCCCGGAGACAAGGGAGTTGATCCAGGCAGGGGCAGTGGCTACAGGTACTCACAACAATTACCGCTATATCCGGGATTCTGTTAAATGGGACCCTTCCCTGTCCAGAGAAATGAGACTGATCATGTGTGACCCTCAGACATCAGGCGGCCTTCTAATTTCCGTATCCCCGCAAAACAGGAACCGTCTAATGGCGGAACTCCGGAAAGATGAGGAGGTTATCGAGGCAGCAGAGATTGGGGAAATAGTAGATGTTCCCGGCGAAATCAGCGTACTTGGTTCCAGGTTACCAAACATAAGTTGAATTTGCCGGAAAAAAAGCTGTCTTCAAGGTACTTGTTTTATTCACCTGCGCCAACAAAGGACGTCTAAAAGGATTCTTAAAGTATTCTCAATATAAAAAGGAGCTGTTATAAATGATTAATATGGTTGTTTTTCACAGTGGAAATCCAGGTTGAATGAGCTGCCGGAAGGCTATAGATATAGCCAAAGCAATGAAGGAAAAATTCGGCGATAAAATTATCCTGAGCATTTTTAAGAATGACTCGGAAGAGGCAAAGGCTTATACTCTGTTATCTTCTACCAGCGTTTTCGTAAATAATAAATTTGTGCCCCTGAATATTGCCTTGGCTAAAGAAGCAATGAGTAATTACCTGGCTAAAATATAAAACTTAAATATAAAAAAACACCCTGTGCAATCTGCTTTCCCGGCCTCAACAGCCGGGGCTTTTTTTGTGCCGCAATTCTTTTTTTTGACGGATGATGATGGTTGCGATTTTTTTCTAATTCCAAAGTTATGCTATAATAATGCAGAATAAAAAATCTATTTCCATATTTGAGATGTTTTAGCGCCTCTACGCTTTATCCGCTTGCGTTTGAGATAGGTTACAGACCGTTTAAGGAACAAAGCATAGTCTCCGGGCCTGGCTTATTCGCCTGTTCTTTTTGTTTATCTGAAAGGAATAAACGGGGTGCTTATCATGCTAAAGAGCCAAAGAAAAAAAGCAAATGCAAACTTCCTTGCCGGATACCAGGACCTTTTCAGGTGTCCACTGTGTTCATCTAAAATGAAACTGGTTAATTTAAAAAGTCTAATTTGTACCAACAACCATTGCTATGACCTGGCCAAACAGGGCTACGTAAATATGCTGTCCCACGCCTTGAAAACAAAATACAACAGGCAAATGTTTGCATCCAGAAGGATAATCTGCAGGAACGGCTTGTTTGGCCCCATGATTAACAAAATTCGGGGTTTAATCACAGCAGGAGCGCCCCCCCGGGGAGAACAGCTAAAAATACTGGATGCAGGATGCGGTGAAGGTTCTCATCTGGCGATGATTTTAGGAAAAGTCACTCATAATTCAGAAACCGGCCTTTTAGGCGTGGGCCTTGATATTTCTAAAGAGGCAATTATTATGGCTTCAAAGGAATACAAGGATATAATCTGGTGCGTTGGAGATCTTGCCGGGGCACCCTTCGCCGGTGATTACTTCGATTTCATTCTCAACATCCTGGCGCCAGCCAATTACGCTGAATTCAAAAGAATGATTGCTCCCCACGGCAGGGTTATTAAGGTTATCCCCGGGAGGGACTATCTAAAAGAGTTAAGGAATATTCTTTATGGACAAACCGCTAAACAACATTATTCAAACGAAGATACCCTGGAGCTTTTTAAGAGTAATTTTGCGCTTCTGGAAGTTGAAAGGGTGCGCTACAATGTGACTCTGGACCAGACATGGCTTGAACCTTTGATTCAGATGACCCCTTTAACCTGGGGTACAACGCAGGAACGCTTGCTGAAGGCCCGGAAAGAAGAATTATCAGATGTGACCATTGATTTAACCATCCTGGCCGGAAAAAAGCATCACTAACCGCAGCAACCGCCCGCAAAACGGTAACAACAAAAATAGAACCCATAACCAGCCCAATTATAAACCTTTGACATCCTTACCAACCCGGCATCCAGCCCCGGTTAAGAGCCAAAAAAACAGGACTGCGCCCTATCCGGATAAGTAAAAGAACCTGACAGCCATGTCTTTTTGTAAATACCCGACGCAAAAGGAGGAATATGTAAAGATTAGGTCGAATCCACTATATATACAAATAAATCCACGCCGGAAAGGGGGATTGGATTGGCCGACCAAGATACGACGAAGGCACTGAGAATAGCCAGGGTTATTGAACTTCTCAACAAAAAAAGCCCCTATGGGGGCGCAACCTTAAAGGAAATGGCGGAAGCCTGTGGTGTAAGTACACGAAGTATACTCCGCTATCTGGAACATATCGAAAATGACATGGGCATTCCACTTGTCAGGCCGGACAGGAACAACTCCAGGAAACATGGCCTGTACCGCCTGGACGCAGGCTATCTTCCTTCCATCAGTCCGGAAAAATCCCTGATCATCTTCTTAAGCCTGCTGCAGCAAAAGGGTTCCGCTCTGGCAGGGCACATCAATGAGCTTAAAGATGCTCTGGTCGGAACACTTTTCAAATACAAATATACCTCGGAAAGCTTGTGTGTGGATGAACTGCAGAAGCGAATTCATATTGTCGAGGAGCAACTGGCAGACCCCGCCGGGGTGAGTAAAATATTCGCCAAACTGCTGCAGGCGCTCCGGGATAGGTGCCGGGTCAAGCTCGAGTATTACGCCGGCCACAGCAGGCAGTGCACCGAGCGGGTAGTGGAACCTTACGGCATGATCAGCAAAAGGCATAACTGGTACCTGGTTGCTCACTGCCTTAAAAGAAGAGACATCCGGGTCTTCCGGGTAGATCAGATCAAGAATACTCAAATCTATACATACGAGCGTTTTGAATACCCGCCTGATTTTTCCCTCGAGGACCATATGACCCGGAGCTGGGGAGTTACTAACGACGGAGATACCTGCAAGGTCAGGCTTAAATTCAGCCCGGAAGTCAACCACAGGGTTAAAAGATTCATCTACCACCCTTCGCAGGTAACAGAACAAGAGCTCGACGACGGCTCGATCATCCTCTCATTCGAGGCCAACGGGTTCACCGAGATGAGGACCTGGATATTTCAGTGGGGAAATGCTGTAGAAGTACTTGAACCGGACTGGCTCAAAAATGATATATGCGAAATGGCCGTTAATGTACTAAAGATTTATCAATGAGCAACTAATTAATTTGAATTTATTTGGTACATTTTAACGTGGTATATTTCACCATATTTTCTTCTCCTGCATATGATATTCCAGGATGGTGGTCAGGAAATATATGGTGAAAGGAGAAACGGTATGGGAATGTTTGTTAAGCCTGGCTCTGGTAGTAATGCAAGGGAAAGGGAATGCGGTTGCTGCATAGAAGTTGAAGACAGCTTAGTATTGATTCTCTGCGGCGAAATCGATGTTGACAATTTAAGAGAAGCTCTAAATGCTTACGTTAAAGCTAAAAATAATGCAAAAGCAGATGCTGTGGAATAAACATCCGTTTATCACCGTAAAAGCCGTGGTGTTCAAGCACCCGGCTTTTTTTTGGGGGCAGCTGCCGGTAGCCGGTTCTCTTGACCGGACGGCTAAACAAGAGGCTAACAACAAAATCCCTACTGACAAAAATGACATTTTTGGTGCCCACCAAAAATAATGGCCGGTAGGACCAACCCTGCCAGCCATAATAAATATTTCACATATACTGTTAAGTGACTTGCTTTAACGGTTTTTTCTCAGGATGTCTATAGATCTGCTGTACAGTTTGGACATTTTGTAGCCTTAACCGGTATAACCGTGATACAGTACGGGCATTCCTTTGTATCAGGCGCCGCCGGCACTTCCTGCTGGCGCTTGAAATGGTTTATTTGCCGGATAAGGAGAAAAATCACGAAGGCTACGATAATAAAATCTATGACAGTATTTAAAAATAGTCCGTAGTTTATCGTTGCCGCCCCAGCCTCCTTGGCCTCGGCCAGCGTTAAATAATTATTACCGCTTAAATCAATGAACAGGTTGGAAAAGTCAACTCGTCCCAGCAATAGACCGATTGGCGGCATTAATATGTCATTAACCAACGAGGTGACGATTTTTCCGAAGGCCGCACCGATAATAATACCGACAGCTAAATCTATCATACTTCCACGCATCGCAAACTCCTTAAATTCCTTAAACACCCGAATACCTCCTCTTTTTAAATTCAACTTAAATCCAGATAACAACTATAACCGTATTTAAAACTCCTTGTCAACTTATTTCTAAACTAAAGGCATGCTCCATTTAAGACAAAATACTATTTGTTTTTTAGGTGTTATGTGACGGAATATTCATTATTCTACATTTATATTTTTTAATATAAATGTAGTAATTTTATTATTTCTGTCTTTCTTGTTAATTGGTGGGAAAAAATGCTGCCTTTATATGGTAATCGACACAATTTATGAAGGGGGGTGTGAAATAAATGAGAAATATTGAAAACTTTTTTTTATCAAAAGAAGAACTAATTAGTATTGATAAAACTCCTGCTGCTTCTAGTTCAACATTGGCTGATGAACAGAAAAAATTAGAAGCACTACAAAATCTCTTTTTGTCGAAAGAAGAATTAAACATTATTGAATCAATTTTGCAAGACAAAACTTGAAGAAGCCCTTTTGAAATGTTGGCAAATTGTTAAAAAAGTTTTTGAAAAGTTCCTGTAATGCACCATCTATCCAATAAATCTCAGCATTGTTATTATAAGATATTATAATTATAAGAATAAAAGAATATTATTTTTTCATATTTTTCACCACAGTAGAGATAGATATTGCCAACAATTCCCGGGTTCTTGCTCTCGTGGTTTTGCAAAGGTGTCAAGGGGTTTCCTTGACACCTTTGCCATGACAGAAGCAGTTAAAGCCCGCGTCATCACATCTCCTTATTTTTTTATGGCTACCCCCGCCAGAACCAAAAGTGTTTTCCCTAACCTAAAAAACCCAAAAGCGTTAAACTTTTAAATCGTTATTTCTTATTCTAACCTGTCTTAAAATAGATGGCAGACTGCACGATGCAGTTTTTCCAATACTTTGTAGATATGGTCTATTTTAAGTCGTCTATCGAAACAGCAAACGGGTTGAAGTTAGTTTCGTTGTCAAAGTAATCCTCTTGTTCTACCCGTTTGAACCACCCGCAGGCGGCATAAGTCACAGGTGTCGCTGCCGCCTCAAAGCAAGTCTTGAAAACATAATTGCTTATCGCCATATGGAGCAAAGCCACCCAGGGAATAAGCCCCGTAAAGGCGATAACCACGAAAAGAGCAGTGTCTACTGCCTGGCCTACCACCGTTGAGCTGACTGTTCGTGTCCATAGCCACCGCCCGTGGGTAAGGATTTTCATTTTTGCCAGAATGAAGCTGTTTACAAACTCTCCACAGAAATAAGCAACCAAAGAAGCCAGCACTATTCGGGGCGTCTGCCCCAGGATAGCATTGTACGCTTCCTGGTTGCCCCAATCCGGGGCAGAAGGAAGAACCCCAATCAGCCAGTAGGCAAATGCCATAAACGTACAAGCTACAAAACCCGACCAGATTACGAACCGGCTTTTTTTAAAACCGTAAACTTCCGTTAGTATGTCCCCAAAAATGTAGGCCAGCGGGAAAAGTACTGTAGCCCCATCGAAATAGAACGGCCCCAACTGAGTAACTTTTACTGCCACTGTATTACTGATAAGCAATACTACTACAAAAGCAACCATCACAAAAGGAAACAACTTATACCGCATAATATGACCCCCTTGTTTTGTTAGGCGGGTAGCTGCGACCGCCGGATATGAAAAGCCCGCAGGGATTGGGGGAGAGTTGACTTCAGGGGCTTTCTATGTGATAAATATATCATAAGGTTTGATCAAAATAAAAACAAGAATAGCACGGCTGCATAGAGGCAAAGCCATGGCAATGACCGTAACAATATGTTTAATCGCTTGCATAAAATCATTGGATGGAGTTGATTGGTTTGGATAAGAATAAAAGTTTTCTACTTGGAGCTATCATTTTGTCGGTTTCCATCCTGGCTGCCGCGGTATTAATCAGTAATTCAATAAATCATATATCCATGGGTTTAAGTGCCATTGAAAATATTTTAGTTAACCAAGTAGATGAGAAAAACATTTTGACATTTGATGAAGCGGCCGATTATCTCCATATCAGCACTACATCCTTAAAATTTATGTGTTCTGATATATCCGGTGTACAAATACCTTACTTAAAAGTAGATGGTCAATATG
The DNA here is from genome assembly GCA_002305915.1 of Pelotomaculum sp. UBA1371. Lineage (GTDB taxonomy): Bacteria > Bacillota > Desulfotomaculia > Desulfotomaculales > Pelotomaculaceae > DTU098. The sequence continues at coordinate 54,593 of DBRJ01000059.1, forward strand.
TTTTTGCAAAACAGGGCCTGGACAAATGGCTGGAAACAACCCGTTTGAATCTGGATTTTAATTAAGTCAGTAAGGATGCCCCGGATTTAAAAAAGAAATAGACTCCCGCTGCAGCCAGCCCATCTGATTATGCTAATATACCAACAAACAATTTCCTTTCAGTCTTTTTTCTGGTAACATATCCAAAAAAGGGGGGGCCTATACATGCCGGACAATAATGAATTGGTAAACATCCTTCGTGCTGCCATCCAAGAAGAGTTAAATCCTGTTACTGAAAGGTTGTCTGCTTTGGAAGTCGGCCAGCAGGAATTGAGGCAGGACGTGCGGGAGTTAAGGCAGGGCGTGCAGGAATTAAGGCAGGGCGTGCAGGAATTAAGGCAGGGCGTGCAGGAGTTAAAGAAAGGTCAGGCTGCCGTTGAAGCCGCAGTTAATGATTTAAGGACCATCAATCGTCGAACGCACAAAGAAATATTTAGCCAGCTTAACGCTATTTGGGATGACATTAAACTCCTTTCTTCTAAAGGCGAAAAAGCTGTCCGATAATTATCCTAAATTTTGGGCTCATTGTTTATTATAAAATTCATTATATCTCTTACATGCCTAGCTGTCACCGGAAACCCCTCAAATACATGAGCGCGTCAGGGGGACGGGGTTGTTGACACCTTTTCCCCTGCAAAACACCTCCTGAGTTTGCCGATTTACCGGCCTTTTATTTTAGGCTGCGGCAATGGGGTAACAGGCAAATTGACAAGGGGGCGCATGTTAGACGCCTTCGTTGATGACTTCCCATTCGCCGCCTTTTTTTGCAAGAACAATTGTTCTCTTTGCTTGGTCAGACATAGTGACATGAAATACGGCCAAAACATCCTTGATCCTGTAAGGAATTACGGCAGATGCAAAATCCATGCTGTCTTTTATCTGTATGTGGGCCACATGGCCTGCGAAAACAGTATCTCCATAATACGTCAGCGCCGCTTTTTTTGCAGAAATGGACTCGCTTTCGGTCACGCTAAAAATTGTCTGTCCCTTCGCTGACTTTACGATTTAGAACCGCATAATCGCTGTACTTTTTAAGACGCGTTTCAAGGCCGTCACCATCAGCACACAGCTTCGGCATATCGTCAAGCCATGAATATCTTTCAAAGAACTGTTCCGCCGTTGATGGGCCAAATTTTCGATGATCCTGATGCTGGGTATTTTTTCTTCCTGTTCGACAATGATGTGGACTGTCTGCAGCAGATTTTTTGCCAGAGATATCAAAAAAAACAGGGTATTTGCGGTCATAGTGTCCATTGGCACTTTAATTATCAGCTTATTTCCATTCAGCAAACTTGTCGGTGTGTTTTATCCCCTGTTGGGGTATATGGGGTTATTATTCTTTGGCTGTGTGCTCTACAAGGGGATCAAGGGACAGAGGGACAGGCCCCTTGTACCTAAATCCTGCCGATCATACTTTTCGATATTCCGGTGATCCTGGACAGCTATCTAATTGTTACACCATTAATCGCTGTGAAGAATTCTTTAAAAATAGCATAAAATGCCATAGCAGAAACACAACATTCTTAGAGCGAACAACAATTTGGTATAGACGTATATAAGACAGCAAGAAATTTAGGATTACCCTGTGACGTTCTGCCAAAATAAGAATGACAAGCAAAATCGCTATGGTTTTTTATTAATTGATTGAGTTATCTGGTTGTGCACATTAAAATCTTGCTTCATATTAGTTACCACCTGCGAAGGGTTGCTTTTCTTAACACTAATTTATATTGGCTGTTTTGGGTATCGTTTTTTGTTCGATTATCTCCATATTATCCCCATTAAAACAAGTTTGGCACACTTCACGAAAAACGCTTTCGGGCTAAACCCCGAAAGCGTTGTATTACTGGCGTCCCAGACAGGATTCGAACCTGTGACCTACGGATTAGAAGTC
>DBRJ01000046.1 GCA_002305915.1 Pelotomaculum sp. UBA1371
AGAGAACCGTCCCCTCGCTACCCTCGCTTTGCTTCAGTTTCTCCTTGTTTCCCCTCCCTCTTATAAAACATTGTTATTCTGACATTAGATATAATAAAAATATTAAATTAATTTGATAGAGGACTTTTATATACACATAGTGAAATGGTTTGCTAACATTTCTCTCTGAATCGGAGGTTTATCGGTATGCGTCCACAAATGATGAAAATTTTTGAAAACATGCGCAACGATAACGCTCTCAGCATACAAAGCGCCAAGACAAGCGGCTTAAAGGTCGTCGGCCTGTTTTGCGCTTATGCACCCCAGGAGCTTGCGCTGGCGGCCGGCGCCATACCTGTGAGCCTCTGCGGCACCAGGCACGAGCCCATCGCTGCCGCCGAAAAAGTTTTGCCGCGCAACTTGTGCCCCCTGATTAAATCCAGTTTCGGTTTTGCCCTTACCGATACCTGCCCTTACTTCCGGGCGTCTGATTTTATCGTCGCGGAGACGACCTGTGACGGCAAGAAAAAGATGTTTGAGCTCCTCGGGGAAATCAAGCCGGTGCATGTGATGCACCTGCCGCAGGGGACAGGCCGGAACGGCGCCCTGCAGTGGTGGCTGGAGGAACTGCATTTACTCAAAGATCGGCTGGAGGAGAGCCTGGGTGTAACAATCAGCAGTGATAACCTTAAGTCTGCCATTAAAGTGTGCAACAGGGAACGGAAAGCCCTGAAGGAGTTGCATGAACTAAACAGGCTTGACCCGGCTCCCATGACTGGTCTGGATCTGCTCACAACTATCTTTGTTAAGGGTTTTAATGTGGACAAGGAAGAAGGCACCGGGCTAATCAACCAGCTTGCTGAAGAAGTAAGGGATATTGCCGGACGGGGGATTTCCCCATTTGCCAAGGGCACGCCCCGGATCCTTTTAACCGGGTGTCCGGTGGGCATCGGTTCGGAGAAGGTGGTTCGCCTGCTGGAAGAGTGCGGCGGCAGTGTGGTTTGCTTTGAAAGCTGTAGCGGTATTAAGGTGATGGAATACCTGGTGGATGAAGACGAGCATAGGGATCCCATGGAAGCAATTGCCGAGAGGTACCTGCGGATACCCTGCTCCTGCATGTCGCCGAACAAGGGGCGCCTGGAACTCCTTGGCCGCCTGATCGACGACTACCGCGTGAACGGGGTGGTGGACCTTACCTGGCAAGCCTGCCACACTTATATTGTGGAGGGTGATTTTATCCGCCGTTATGTCAGGGATAATTTCGGGCTGCCTTACATCCAGCTGGAGACGGATTATTCCACTTCAGACATTGAACAGCTGAAAACTAGAATTTCGGCCTTCATAGAAATGCTCAACGGGAGTTGATTATATAAATGTTCACAGTGGGCATAGACGTCGGTTCCATCACCACCAAGGCCGTGCTGATGAACGGCAGTGACTGGCGCTGCGTAATCAGACCCACCGGCTGCAGCCCCCGGCAGGCCGGCAGTGAAGCCTTTGAGGAATTGCTGGGCCAGGCCGGCCTGAAGCGGGATGATGTAACCTGTGTGGTGGGTACCGGTTACGGCAGGATATCCCTGCCTTTCATAGATAAGGCTGTGACGGAAATAACCTGCCATGCCAGGGGGGCGCACCATCTGCTCCAGGGGGCCGATATGGTTGTGGATATCGGCGGCCAGGACAGCAAGGTCATTCTCACGGACGGGCGGGGCAATGTTGTTAATTTCGCCATGAACGATAAGTGCGCTGCCGGTACAGGCCGGTTTCTGGAAGTAATAGCCGCTGCCCTGGGCGCCGACGTCAGCGAGCTGGCGGACCTGGCGAGGGGAGCCGAACCTGTGCAGATCAGCAGCATGTGTACTGTGTTCGCCGAGTCGGAGGTGATCAGCCTGCTGGCCCAGGGTGTGGAAAAGGGAAAAATTATCGCCGGCATCCACCGTTCGGTGGCCTTGAGGGTCGCAGCTATGGCGGAGCGACTGGGTAAGGGCGAGCTGATCCTTTTCACCGGTGGTGTGGCCAAAAATGAGGGAGTTAGGGAATATCTGTCCAGGGAACTGGGGAGGGAAACCGTTGTAACACCCGAATCCCAGCTCGCCGGCGCCCTCGGGGCCGCCCTGCTGGCCCGGGAAAGACCATGGGTGTCAGGGGGACGGGGTCGTTGACACCACCCTGACACCTGTTTATCCCCATTCAACTTTCTTGTAAATTAAAAAGACAAAAAACGTGTCAGGAGAACCGTCCCCCTGGTTACGTCCCGGGAGAGAGCCGTCCCCTTGATTACCAAAAATACGTAACATGACTTGACATGATAAAACGTAATTAATATAATTAATATAAAGCAACATAACGTTATAATAAATTGTTAAAATAAAAAGCCCCGGGGCAAAGCATTAACGTTCTCTACCCATATACCTCCTCTCTCTTTAAAACACCTTCAGCTAAAAATGAAGGTGTTTGTGATTGATTAGGTTGTCCAGGAGAACCGTCCCCCTGGTTGCCCCCGTTCCTTGACAAGTTGCTTTGCAGGTTTTCTATTCCTCTTTTGGTGTCTCGATGATCACTCCCTCCACGTGCCGTTTGCTCATAAGC
>DBRJ01000013.1:0-8917 GCA_002305915.1 Pelotomaculum sp. UBA1371
ATGTCGTCGAAGGTGCCCCCGGGGGTGAAGGTTCCCACGTGGAGTTCGTAAAATACCAGGTCCTGGCGGGCCAGGCCGAACCAGCATTTGTCCGTCCAGCTGAAAACCGGGGGGCCCACCAGCTGGGAAGGGCCGTGCACGCCCCGGGGCTGCAGCCGGGAGGCGGGGTCAGGCCTTTCCTTATGTCCGTCCAGGATGTAGAAGTAGAGCGAGCCCGGGGCGGTTCCCGCCGTTTCTCCGTAATAATAGCCGCGTTCGCCCCGCTCCAGGAGTACCTGCTGCTCTACCGGTTCCACAATGTGGACAGCCACGCTTTCGGCCAGGGGCGCCCAGACGAGGAACCCGGCGCGGCCGTCTCCCAGGCAGGTGGCGCCCAGGGGTGCGTTAATGCTCATGATGGTTAAAGCCCTCCCTTCCAGTTTGCAGGATCTTTCCTGTAATGCGCAGGCTGCGGCGGGGACGTACCTTTACCCGGCGGTTTCTCAACCGGCTGAGCTCAGCCAGCGCCTCCAGAACTTCCGGCATCCGGCTTATTTCTTCGAGAGTGCAGCGGGCCTTGCGCCGCCAGTTGGGGTACTGGTCGACGGTGCCCGGGATATTCTGCGGTTCTGTCTCCAGCCACAGGTCTTCCAGGTTCACCAGTACCACCCGCGCCCTGCTTGCGGCCAGGTGGGCCAGGCAGCCCCGCAGGAGGGCCCCGGTTTTTTGCGTGGGGGTTTCCAGCAATCCCCGGCGGTAAAGGTAGGCGGGCAGGGTCAACCGCTCCTCCTTGCCCCTGCGCGACTGCCAGTAGGCGGCGAAGGGGGGCATGTCGTGGGTGTTCAGAGCCGCCAGGGCATTGGCCGGTACGGGCCGCAGCACCCGCCCGGAATCCCCGGTGGTTTCAAAGGGCAGGATGTACATCCGCTGGATCCGGTGCCGGGCCATGGCCCTGCGGACATAACCGGGTACGGTCCCCAGGTCCTCGCCCACAATCAGGGACTGGCTCCGCCGGGACTCCAGGGTCAGGACGGCGTAAAATTCTTCGCTGCGGTAGCGCACGTAAACTCCTTCGGCTGCCGGCAGGCCCGCGGGGATCCAGTAAAGGTGGTGCAGGCCCATGACGTGGTCCAGGCGCAGGATGCCGGCGTGGCGCAGGTGATGGCGCAGGCAGGCGATGAAGTAGCGGTAGCCCTGTTCCCGGAGCCGCTCCGGGTGCAGGGGCGGGAAGTGCCAGTCCTGCCCCCCGCCGAACAGCTCATCCGGCGGGGCGCCGCTGCTGGCTTCCCGGACAAATATAGCCTGCCCGCGCCAGACGTCGTAGCCCCCGCCGTGGACCCCCAGGGGAAAGTCCAGGTACAGGCTCAGCCCCCTTTGCCGGGCCCCGGCGGACAGGTTCTGGAACTGCTCCCGGGCCAGCCACTGGACGTAAAGGTGGTAGTGTTCCGCTTCCGGCTCATAGTCACCGCCCAGCAGGGTTCCCTCCTGCAGCCGTTCAGGCCATTTTGTCCAGGGGGCCCGCTGTTTTTCCACCGCAGCCCGGAAGCGGGCGTAGTCCCGGGCTCCGGGGTTTTCCTCAGCCCAGCGCCGGAAAGCAGCCAGGCGTCCGGAGCCGGAGCCGTCAGCCAGAAGATGACGCAGGCAGGCTTCCAGGACCCTGCGCTTGAGCTTCATCCCGCCTTTGTAGTCCACCAGGGGGGCGGCTTTAAGTGAAGCCAGCTCCGCCTGAAAGGCACGGTCGTCAAACAGCGCCCGGGCTTCCGGGCTGGCCCCGAATTCCGGCGACCGGGTCACGTCCAGGTAAAACTCGTTCCAGAAGAGGCGGCTGACCGGCTGGTAGGGGCTCGGGGCGAAGGGCTCGTCGAGATAGGTCGCCAGCAGCGGCAGGGTGCCGGCAATGCTGCCCCCCAGTCCCTGCACCAGCTGCAGCAGGTCCTGCAGGCCGCTGAGATCGCCGGCCCCCCAGTCCGTCCCGGTGCGCAGGGCGTAGAGGGGAAGGAAGACCCCCCAGGCGCCTTCCGCCGCGCTGCCCGGGGAAGTGTGGGCCTGGAGCGGGGCCGAGATGATCAGGACCTCCTGACGGCTGCCGGGCAAATCCAGGGTCAGCCGGTGGTAGCCTTCCGGCAGCCTGCGGGGCAGGGCCAGGCCCTTCACTGTGTAAGCTTCGCCTTCGACCAGGGCCGCCCTCAGCCCGGGCAGCCGCTCCAGGCGGCGGGACCAGCGCAGTTCCCGTCCGTCCTCCAGCTCGAGCCTGCAGCCGGCCGGGCCTGCGCCGGCCCGGCCGGGCAGGCGCAGTTCCAGGCAGGGGGGCTTGCCGCCCCAGGCTACAACTACCGGCTCGCAAATGCGCCGCCACTGCCTCTGGAGAGTTTCCCGGAGCGCCCCGGACAGGTGCTCCGGTTTCGCCAGCGGGGCTCCCAGGGCCCGCAGCGCTGCCAGCAGGGATTCGGGCGCGGCCCGGCGCCGGGTTCCCCGGTAATCCAAATAAGAGGTCTCTACTCCGTATAGCCGGGCCAGCCGGTGGAGTAGACGTTTTTGCAGTCCTGACATGGCTATCCATCCCAACATCTTTGATAATAGAGAACTTTAATAGAGAACCTGCAACCTGCAAAAGCATCAGACTTTGCCTGTAAAAGACTATGCAGATAAAAGGATTTATAAATAAGGCCGGCAAGAAAAAACTGCCTGCAAAAGGTAATCGTTTAAAAATAATATTTTTCATGGATCATTGCGGTGTTTACCAAATAAAGTAATACACAAAAGGTCCTGATAAATAAGGAACAGCAAATCATGGCAAAATAAAGATCTTGACGGTAAATGCAGAAAGATTCAGGCGTGAAGCAAAAACACAAGAAATCACAATGGTCTGTACCCGTATATTATCTCCCGGCTTGGATTGCACTATTTACCTGTTAAAAAAAAGCTTGTAAGGATGTAAAGGAGAACTATAAAAAGGAGTTCCGGTTTGTTCATGCTTTCAACTGCCGGTCCGGTTGAAGACACGGCCCTGTCCGCGGTCTCTACGGCCTTCTCCTGAATATATTCATAGCCGTGCGCATACGTGTTATAATTGAGGCAGATGGAACAAGCCGACAGGATTAAAATGATCCTGAAACCGCTGGTTTAGATCAATAAGGAGGCGTTTGTTTTGGTAAGTAGGCGTTTATTATTTTTCCTGGGGGCGCTGCTGCTGGCAGGACTGCTGCTCAGCGGCTGCGGCAAGAAGGACAGCGGAACAGCCGGTGAGGTTACGGTTCCCCCGGCGGGCCAGGTGACCCGTCCGGAATGTTATCAGGATATTTACGGGGTTTATAACGGCCGGATCGACAACAACTTCATTGAAATCAAAGTTGACCAGGGACAGGCTTTTCCCGGCGGCAATGAAGCTACGGCCTTTTTATTGCCGGTTGAGATAGGCGAAGGGGCGGCGGCAGATCTGAAAGCCGGTGACAGAGTCAAATTAAACTGTTTTAAAAACAGCTCCGATCAGTGGCAGATTACATCCCTTAAGGAAGAGAAGGAAGCCGGCAGCTCTAAAGACGTACCGGCCCTGGGGGAAGGGGATTTTTCTGTGGAATCCGGACAGCGGTCCGTTAAACTTGGGGATTCTGACAGGGATGTGAATTTGAAGGAAATCTTCGGCGAGGCTCTCTCGGAAAGTGTTGTGCGGCTGGGCGCGGATGCCGGCACGCTGGCTGGTTCATATGTTAAACAACGGGTTTACGACGGAATTGAACTGGGGCTGATCTCGGGCCGGGGCAGCGGAGGTCCCTTCTATGTAGACACGATGCACATCACCGGAGGAGCCCATGCCACCGCCAGGGGGGTAATGGTAGGAGACAGCTACACCAGAATCCTGGAGTTATACCCGGCCAAGAGCGGGGAAGAGCCGGCCAAGGAGGACCCGAGAAACCGCTCTTACAGCTACGCCAGCGTAAATGAGGGAGAGGGCATGCTCCTTAGCTTTGAGGTCCGGGACGGGGTTATAGTATCAATCACCCTCCAGGTGGAGCATCCCTGATCCGTTAGTTTTGTACCCCTTTTGCGCCGGAAATGCAGGGCAGCCCGGACCGGCGCAAGGGGTATTGTCATGTTTGGGCCGCTTTAAGCAGGGAATGAATAGACCTGTCCCGTCATATAATAAGACGGACTAGATCAGGTTTAAAAGTCAAACAGCGATCAAAAGGAGCGGCACAATGAAGGGGATTAAGCTCAGCGATTACGAGGAAACGGCGGGCAGCGCGGTAATTGAGGAAATTATGGCGCTGGGGGAGCGTCTTAGGGGTTATTCCATTTTACATATTAATTCCACGGCCGTGGGGGGCGGGGTGGTGGAAATACTGCACTCGCTTGTTCCCCTGATGCGGGAGGCCGGTCTTGACGCTGCCTGGTCGGTGCTCAAGGGGACCGCCGAGTTTTTTCATGTAACCAAGCTTTTCCACAACGGCCTGCACGGGCAGCCGGTCAGTATTACCGGCGAGATGCTGAAGGCTTATTCTGAGGTAACCCACAACAACCGTGAAATTATTGCCGGGGATGCCCACTGCATTGTTCTGCACGACCAGCAGCCCCTGGGGCTGACCGCCTACCGGGGAGATACGAAAAGCCGCTGGCTCTGGTACTGTCACATCGACCCCCGCTTTGCCGTTAAAGAAGTATGGTACGTCCTGGCGCCCAGGGCCGCTGTCTGTGACGCGGCGATTCTGCACCTGCCGGAGTACGCCCGGGACCTGCCGGTCCTGCAGTATTTTATGCCTCCGTCCATCGACCCTCTCTCGGAAAAGAACAGGGAAGTAACTCCGGAAGAGTACAGCAGTGTTTTAAATAAGCTGGGAATTGATCCGGAAGGCCCGCCGGTGATCCTGCAGGTGTCCCGCTTCGACCGGTTGAAAGACCCGGTGGGCGTGGTGGAGGCCTTCAGGCTGGTGCGGGAGATCCGGGATTGCCGCCTTATTCTGGCCGGGGGGAGTGCCGACGACGACCCCGAAGGCGCCTCCGTGCTGGCGGAGGTGCTTGCCCTGACGGAGAACGACCCGGATATCAAGGTCCTGTCCCTGACGCCTGACGCCGACCTGGAGATTAACGTTCTGCAGCGCCGGGCCGACGTGATAATCCAGAAATCGTTCCGGGAGGGATTCGGACTGACAGCTACGGAAGCCCTGTGGAAAGGAAAACCGACGGTGGCTACACCCACCGGCGGTCTGAAACACCAGGTCATCGACGGGGTTACGGGACTCTCCGCGCGAACCACCGGGGAGGCGGCGGCGCAAATCGAGCGTTTCCTGGCACAGCCCGAGCTTGGCCGGCGCCTGGGCGGGGCCGGGCGGGAGTATGTCCGCCAGCGCTACATTCTGCCTGTATACCTGCTCAACTGGCTGCGCCTCTTAAACCTTCTGGAGGGCCAGCGCCGCTAAACCCGGCAAACCCCAATAACTCAATAACTCAATAACTAAATAACTTAGGTACCGGGTACGGTTTATTAAGTTATTTGGGGGAGCAGGTTCTGTTGTAGCAGCTGCGGCAGACATAGAAGCCGACGGAGCTGCGGCAGATGATCAGTTCCTGGAATTCATCCCGGGGCTGCGGGTTGCCGCACTCGGGGCAGTAATCCATTTCCTTCGGCAACCAGCTTTTCCCGCAGGAGAAGCAGACGAAGAGGGGACCTTGCTGTTTATACAACCCGGCCTTGTCCAGATCCACCAGTGCCCGGGTAGCGCAGGCGGGGCAGGGGCTGGCATGGTTCTGGATACTCAAAAGGTTCATGTATCTATTACTTTCCGATTTATATCCGCAGGAAACGCAGGAAACCATACCGCCCACTATCTGCAATTTTGTCAAGGAACAAAGGGGGCATTTAAGCTCTTGTTGAAACACCGGCAAAAACTCCTTTCCTACCTAAAAAAGCCTTTTTTATATTGATTCTATCATACTTACTACTTTACTACAGCTCTTATACTTAAACTTTTTAAACAACCGGCCGGGCCGGAGTCAGCGCTCCGGCATTTTTTGTTTTTTAACTTTGTATTTCTCACTTCGAACGCCGGTAATACCCTCCCTGAAACTGGATGTGGTATAATTGGAACACAATAAAAGCAGGAGGATATGAAATGAATGTACTTGTTACCGGCGGGGCCGGGTACATTGGAAGCCATACCGTCCGGGAACTGGTCCGGAGAAAACACCGCGTGGTTGTGCTGGACAACCTCAGCAGGGGTCACGGCCCGGCTGTCAGCGGAGCCCGCCTGGTGCGGGGGGACATTTGCGACCGGGAGCTGCTGGGGGAGCTTCTGGCCCGGGAGAAAATTGAAGCGGTGCTGCACTTTGCAGCCAGCAGCCTGGTGGGCGAGTCGGTCCGCTTTCCGTCGGAATACTACAACAATAACGTGGTGAAGGGTTTGTCCCTTTTTGACACACTGGCCGGGGCCGGGGTGCGCAGCCTGGTTTTTTCCTCCACTGCCGCCGTCTATGGTGAGCCGCGGGAGATACCCATTCCGGAAGAGCACGCCACGGACCCGACAAATCCCTACGGGGCTACCAAACTGGCCCTGGAGGGGGCTTTGCGCTGGTACGGCGAGGCATACGGTATGCGCTGGATCTCCTTGCGCTACTTTAACGCGGCCGGCGCCGATCCCGCGGGGGACATCGGGGAGGATCATGATCCCGAGACTCACCTGATCCCGCTGGTCTTAAAGGTGGCCCTGGGGCATAAGCCCCACCTGGATGTTTTCGGCTCCGACTACCCGACCCCGGACGGTACCTGCGTCCGGGACTACATCCACGTCAACGACCTGGCCGTCGCCCATATCCTGGCCCTGGAGGCGCTGGCTGCGGGGGCTTCTTCCACAGTCTACAACCTGGGGAACGGAAACGGCTATTCCGTCCTGGAGGTAATCCGGGCCGCCGAAGCAGTGACGGGCAGGCCCGTCCCGGTACGCTACGCGGCGCGGCGGCCCGGGGACCCGCCGGCGCTGGTGGCCGGGGCGGCTAAAATAAAAAGGGAACTGGGCTGGCGGCCCCGTTTTGAGAGCCTGCAGGCCATGCTTGAGACGGCCTGGCGCTGGCACAGCGGTCATCCCCGGGGGTTTAAGGGATAAAATGCTCTCCGGTAAACGAATAATTGTTCTTACATTTTTGCTGGCTCTTTGTCTCCTGGCGCTGCCGGCGGGAAGGCGGGCGGCCGGCGAAGGCGAAGCTCCCGGCGCCGTAAGCCCGGAGGACCGCCTGGAGGCGCTGGCCAGGCAGGCCGAACTGGAACGGCGGAAAGGGGAGCTGGCTGCCGAACTGCTGGACTGGGACGTTAAAATCGAGGCTGCCCGTCAGGATCAGGAGCAGCTGCTCCTGGAGATCCAGCAGGCGGAGCGTTCCCTGGCCGGGGCCGAAACCAGCCTGGGGGAAAGCCGGGCACGTTTGGACGAAGGCATGGAAGACCTGGGGCGGTGGGTCAACCATTTATACCGTTATGGTCAGATATCCTATCTGGAGGTAGTTCTCGAAGCAAAAAGCTTTAGTGAATTTGTAGAACGCGCCGGACTGGTTGTTACGGTTATATCTGCCCAGGCAGAGCTGCTGGACGAGGTGCGGGACCGGGCTGCCCGGCTGGAGGCGCAGTTGGAGGCCCTCCGGCAGGCCAGGGCTTTGCTTGATCAAAAAAACGCTGCCCTGGCCGGCCGGATCCGGGAAATGGACGACTACAGGGCGGGGCGGGAGGTGTTTCTCAACGAACTCAAGGAGCAGTCCGCCGGCCTGGCGGAGAGTATTGTCGAAAGGGAAACACTTCTCTTCCGTTCCCTGGACTCCTTGCAATATTTGTTGAAGCACCTCGATTCCCTGCCCTGGCACAACCTGACTCCGGACACCTTTTCCCTGGCCGGAAATAAAATGCGTCTGGAGTTCAAGGACCAGGAGGTCAACAGGGTCTTTTTCGGGCAGGGTGACCCGGCCCTGGCCGGGTTGTCCGTGCACTGCGCCCCGGGCCTGTTTTCTATTTCCGGAACGGCTGCCGCCGGAGCCGGAAGCGCTGATTTTAAAATTGAGGGGAATTTTGAACCCCGGGGAAGGGGAAGGGTGAGCTTCCAGCCCGGGCGCATGTACCTGTCCGGTGTGCCTGTAAGCAGTGAAGTTCTGGGGTTTATCGCCGGGGAGGAATTGCTGGAGATTGATTTCGGGAGCTTTTTACAGGATTACCGTTTGTCTGAAATCCGGCCGGAGGAGGGCAAACTGGTGGTGTTTATAACTGGCTGACCGGCTAAAAAAAATACGTCCAACAGCCCGTAAACTTATGGACGCAAAAAATATTAAACTTATAGGAAAGGAGTTATGCTTGTTACCTTTCTTGAGCAATTTCCATGCCAGTTACAGCGGGGTGGTCCAGTTAAAAATTAGGGTATATTTGTCCCAATTTGTCACAAGATGTAGCAAGTATGTTCCAAAGACTAACAAAAAAGCTGTCCAAATGGATTGATAATTATTTCCTGTATGGGTGAAAAGGTTTAATTCTCATTGTTAATGCCGCTGCCCAGGGCCCGGGCATTTGTTTTTCCGGCAAGCAGTTTCTTTTAGGAAGCTGTTTTTTTGTTTGTACCGGGAAATGTTTGGACCAGGCACCTTTGCGAAGGGCCATCCCCCTCGCCCCCCCCTGCCGGGCACGGTTGTTCTCCTGACCCGGGGGAGAGGTAGAAAAAACCCTGTCTCCGTGCTTTGGAGCCAAAATTATCAGAAGGTAAGGACTTTGTTTTATTTTTTTTCGAATTTTCTGTATTAAGGCATGTATTTTGCTAATCTTTATAGTTAGTCAATTCGCAAGTTTCAAAGTATTTCAGGTTTAGTGTTTTGTTTTAGCAGATTAACCTTTTCTGTAAGGTCTTTGATCAGTCCAGGGCTGATTTTAAGACAGGTATCTGCCGGGGATCTAGAACCAGTATGTTTTTTAAGTTTTTAA
>DBRJ01000013.1:8959-21130 GCA_002305915.1 Pelotomaculum sp. UBA1371
AAGGTGAGTTCCAGGGGGCTAAAATGGTACTGCACGAGATTTAGGAGGTATTACCTTGTCAGAAGAAAAGGTTTATGTTGTCAAGGAGAATAGTATTGCCGATCCTTCAACTGTCGGCCTGGCCTCTTTTGGCATAGCTCTGTTTTGTCTGAGCTTTGTAAACGCAGGTCTGGTAGGGGCAGGCTCCATTGGTTTGATCATTGCCACTGCGCTGATCTGCGGCGGGCTGGTCCACATTATGGTTGCCCTCTGGGGATTCCTCAAAAATGAACTCTATACAGCCCTTGTTTTTGGTACCTACGGGGCTTTCTGGACCATTTTCTCCCTGTTCCAGCTGGGCGTGGTTCTGAAGTGGTTTGAAGTGGACCCCGGCATGATGACAATTTTCTTTATCGCCTGGACCATTTTTACCTTTTTTGTCTGGGTTGCTACACTTGCTACAAACACGGCCGTTATTATCGTTATTACCACATTATTGATTGTCTTTATACTGCTTGACCTGGGGCTGGGTCAGCTGGCAGGTTATTTGGGCATCTTTACCGCCCTTGCAGCCTTATATACTTCTGCCGCCGGTCTTTTGAACACTATGTTCGGAAAGCAAGTCTTGCCCGTGGGTGGACCATTAATTAAATAACATAATAGAAAAAGAGTATAGAAAAAAGACTAGAGAAATTAGGAAAGTAATATAGAAAGAGGGCAGTTATATTCATAACCCACTGGAACTTAAGCCTGGTTGTTAAAAAGAATACAGTTTTCCACAGAAAATGGTAATAATCCCCGACCCTCTCCCTTGCCCGTTAAACGGGCACTTTTTTTTCCGGGCAGGGAAAATGCCGGCTTGAAGGGCTGTTCGATTATTCATCAAAATGATCGACTGCTGAACAGTCGATCATGAACGGAACGTATTTTTTTGAAAGAAGCTTACCAGTTGTGGTTATAAGTCCGGTTAATCCGGCTCGTCGTCAAACTCCTTGACCAGGTTTTCAAAAATTTTCTGCACAGGCAGGATTTCTTTAATTTTGTAGACATTTTTACCGCAAAACACTACGCCGTCGTCAACCCGGCCCATCCGTGAGTTTTCCAGGGCCTGGATGATGCAGTACTCGCGGGAGCACTCCTTGAGACAGCCGTCGCACACCTCCGGCTGCGGGACGCAACCACCGGAAATTTTATCGGAAAAGATGTTGCGCAGGGCCCGTCCCGGCATACCCACCGGGCTTTTGATGATAATCACGTCGTCGGGGCAGGCCTTGAGGTACATCTGTTTGAAGGCGTCCGAAACCGCGCATTCGACGCTTAGAACGAAGCGGGTTGCCATCTGGACCCCGCTTGCCCCCATCCGGATCATTTTGGCGATGCCGCTTCCGTCCACAACGCCGCCGGCTGCGATGACCGGAATCTTTACCTTTGAGGTGATTTCAGGGAGAATTTCCTCGATGGACCTGTTCGTACCCAGATGTCCGCCGGCTTCGAATCCTTCCGCCACTACTGCGGAGGCACCCAGTTTTTCGGCTATGCCGGCCAGTTTGGATGAAGATACAATGGAGACAATGGGTACGCCGGCCTCCCTGCCCCACTTGAAAATGTCCCGGGAAAACCCTGCCCCGGTAAAGATCAGGTCAATTTTTTCCTCTATGGCACTCTGGACCAGGGAAGCAAACTGGCGGACGGCAAACATGATATTGATGCCGATAATGCCCCTGGTCAGGCGCCTGGCCGTCTTGATTTCGTTTTTTAGTTCGTCGACAGTCATTCCGGTTGCGCCGATGACCCCGATTCCCCCCGCGTTGGCAACGGCGGCAGCCAGGGGCGCGGTTGAAACCCGTATAGCCATACCGCCTTGAATAATGGGATAACGGGGTACAAGATTGCCGATTTTTAATTGTGGAAATTTCATGAACATCATTGTCTCCTTGCGATGTTTAAAGATGACATCATTTACTAAAATATTAACCCGCGCGCCGTGAATCTATAACGGCAGGACAAATTTTTTTGTTAATAAGAGTTTCAAATACAATGGTATTCGAGGTAAAATACAGTAATCCTGTATTTACGCCGGAAAAATTATTGTATTTGTGAACAGTTTTAAAAATAATATGGAAATCGTCATCTAAAGGGGTTGCCGGGCTGCCTGGGATATTATTACAAAAAGGTATCCGGAGCCCAATGTCGAAATAGCCAGAAATTGCTATTATTATTGTACTGTTTATTATAATGGGAAAATAATTGAATAGCCAATAATTTTTCACTAACGTGAGGCCTGTCTGAAAGGTTCTGTTTTTGGGGACAGCAAAAAAACGCCCGGTACCGGGCGCCCGCTGGTTATTGAACTGCCCACTACAGGCGCCCTGCGCCTGGAGTGGAGTCTGGAAGCCTTTGAGGCCGGGGCGGCAGAAGTTGCCGTACTCGCCTGCAGGTCAGGCCTGACGTTATGGGGGCGGCGGAGCCGCCCTGGGCGTTCTGGTGGCCAGGACCGGGAAAATCCCGGCCGTAGCCGGCTTTTCACCTCAGCAGCTCTACTGCGTCCGCCGGGACAGGTAGGGCCGCCTTCACTGCAGCGGTTGATCCGGTTACTCCCTGTTCTTTTTTAATACTTCTTCGCCTTCAGGTGTTACAATAAAGAGAATAGAGTTGCCTTCAACCTTTTTTCTGTTCACAAGTCCGTGGTTGATAAAAAAGGTCAGGCTGTCCCACACTTTAGAAAAGCCTATTCCCAGGGCCTTGCCGATCTGCCGGCAGTGAACCTGGCCCGGTTTCTGGGCGTGGCAGCTCCCGGTGCAGAGCATGCCGCCCTTTTCGCTGATCAGCTTCAGTACCTCCAGGGAATGCGGTGGGAAAGAGATACCCGAGACCCCGGAATTATGCAGGTTTTGCATCTGATAACCCCCTTTTTGACCCGGTGGATGGTTTTGCCCTGTTAGGGAACAACGATCCCTAGAATAACTCAAAATTATAAATATTGCAAAGCCTGTGCCATTATGGGCAACAGCTTCCGGGATTCCGGGGTTCTCCTGCAGGCAGGGGCGGGGCCAACTATATGACATAAATAACCTTACAGGTGCGCTGGATTTTGAAAAAACATTGCAACGTATTTAAAAAAACCATCAAGAAAAAGGACTTTTCCAAAATAGTGAGGAATAATTTCAGACATTTAAGGCCAGAAGATCTGGGGGGAATAAGAAAATGACTAACGAAAACAGGCCCCGGCCCAGCCATGCTGCTCCGGGGGTCCGGCAGAACCTGGATTATCCCGTTATCCCCCTCTACCAGTTTTTAGATGACGCGGTATCCAGTTTTCCGGATGCACCGGCGGCAATCTTTGCCGGATCTATTCAGACTTACCGGGACCTGGGCGGCCAGGCGGCCCGCCTGGCCCGTGCCCTTTGGGAATTAGGGGTGCAGCGGGGGGACAGGGTTTCCCTGATGCTGCCCAACTGTCCGCAGATGATCGCCGCCTTTTACGGGGTTTTAAAGGCCGGGGGCATTGTGGTCCAGGTCAACCCGCTATTTCTCAGCCGGGAATTGGAAAACCGGTTGAACGATTGCGGCGCTGAAACTATTATCCTGCTGGACGAGTATTTGCCCCTTCTGCAGGTCATTCAGAGCCGGACTTCCGTTAAAAATGTTATTACCGTAAACCTGGGCGGGAAGATAAAAGCTCCCCGGATGAACGGGGGGAATGTGCTGGACTACGACGCCCTGCTGGAGGGGATGGGGACTGAGGCTCCGCCGCATTTCCCCAATCCGGCAAATGACGCGGCCCTGATCCAGTATACCGGCGGGACCACGGGTGTTTCCAAGGGCGTCATGCTGACCCATTTTAATCTGGTGGCCAATACCCTGCAGGTCAGGGAGACCCTTGCCGCTGCCTGCTGCCGGGGTCAGGACAGGATCCTGGTAACCCTGCCGCTGTTTCACGCTTATGGAATGACCCTGGGGATGAACCTGGCCGTTTCCATCGCGGGAACCCAGATCCTTCTGCCCCGGTTCGATGCCGGTGCTGTTTTAAGGGCAATCAACGAATACCGGCCGTCTTTTTTCCCGGGTACGCCCCATATGTACATGTCGCTGCTCAAACATCCCCGGCTGGCTGACTTCGACCTTTCCTCCATTAAAGCCTGCATCAGCGTTTCGGCCCCGCTGCCCGCTGAAGCAGTGAGACGTTTCGAAGCCCTTACGGGAGGCCGGCTGGTGGAAGGCTACGGGCTTACGGAAGCTTCTCCGTTTATTACGGTCAATCCCCTCTGTGGGGCGGAAAAGCCCGGCAGCATCGGCCGGTCCCTGCCGGATACGGAATGTGCCGTCGTGAACCTGGATACCGGTGAAAAGGAGCTTCAGCCCGGTGAGTTCGGAGAATTGATTGTAAGGGGTCCCCAGGTGATGAAAGGCTACTGGAACCAGCCTGAGGAAACGGCTTACGCCCTGCGGGACGGCTGGCTCTTTACCGGTGATGTGGCCAGAATGGACGAAGACGGCTTTATTTACATCGTCAACCGCAAAAAAAGAACGATTACTGCCGTGGGTTACGATATCAACCCCAGGGATGTGGAGGACGTTATCTATGAACATCCCGGCGTCACCGAGGCGGTGGTGATCGGGATTGACAGCCTCTATTACGAAAAGACAATCAAGGCCTATATTGTCCTGGAAGAAGGCGTGACTGTCACGGCGGAGGAAATCATCCGGTTTTGCAGGGAGCGTCTGGAAGAGTTTCAGGTGCCGAAGGTTGTCGAATTCCGGGAAAGCCTGCCTAAAACCATTGCCGGGAAGGTCCTGCGCAGGGTTTTAATTGAGGAGGAGAGGCGGAGGCACAAGCCGGTTAACTCCGGGTAAAGAAAATGCGCCAGGCGGCCGGCTGATATAAGACGGCCGCCTGTTTTGAGCATGAGTTAGAAATAAAGGGCTGTGGATTGCAGCTTTAAAGCCACCTCAAGTTTTTGAAAATCATCAGCATCAGCCCTGAGATGCCGAAAAGGCCCGCGAAAATCACAACCGTTGATAAATTATGATTTTGGTAAGGCAGCGGTACATTCATGCCGAAGAAGCCGGTCAAAAAGGTCAGCGGCATGAAGATGGTCGAGATCACTGTCAGGACCCGGATGGTGTCAGTGGTGCGGGAACTGATTAACGAGTAATAGGTGGCCAGGGCGGCGTCCACCAGGTCCCGGTGGCTTTCGATGGTGTCGGTGATCCGCTCCAGGTGGTCCACCAGGTCCAGATAATAAGGCTTGATTTCTTCCCTGATATCAAAATAGGCATGGCCGCCGGAGTTGATGCTGGTAAAAATCCGCTTTTGAGGCAGGACGGCCCGGCGGATGGTCAGGATCGTCCTTTTCAGGGAAAGGAATTCCCCGGTGACTTGTTTGCTGGGCTGTTCGTATATCTCATCTTCAAGCTCGTCAATACGGACGCCGATCCGGTCCATGATGGGGAAGATATCGTCGGTGTTGCCGTCAATAATGGAATAGAGGAAAAATTCCATGCCCTTGTTCATGTATTGCGGGCTCTGCAGGCTTACCCTGGCAATCCGTCCCAGGACCGGAAGGGGTTGCTCGTGGACGGTGACCACGAAATTCGGTCCCAGAAACACGTCCAGCTGGACCAGGGAGATTTCTTCTTCGGATTCCTCATCATAGCGAAGGGCGTGCATGACGAAGAAGTAATAGTCTTCGTAGTTGTCAAGCTTGGGGCGGGGGCTGTAACTGAGGCAGTCCTCCACCGCCAGAGGGTGAAAGTTAAAGATTTTGGCTACATACTTGATTTCTTCTTCGCTAAATTTATACAGGTCCACCCATAATAAATCTTCTTCGTCTTTGAGGAAACGGTGTTTTTGGTCAAGGTCTACGTCGTGGCGCATGTTTTGTTCGCTGTGGCTGTAGAAATATGTTTTAATCATCTTCTACCCCCCAATCTGACAATATTCTTTGTAGATGATGGATCCAGTAAACACGACAAAAGGAAGCCTGCTGACAGCTTTTGCCGGATGGATCAGGGTCTGGCATTTTTTCTTTCCACCTCCCCGGATTAAAAAATAAAAAAACCCTCAACAAATATAGAAGGCTTTTTGGCAAAAAGAATAACAAATACACCTTCTCCGCTCGTCAAAGTTTTGACACGTACACAGCTAGGGATGATGAACCATCCCAGCCACATTAAGTAAAACCTTAAGCCGGTAGTACCTGTTAACCCGTAGGCGTCTCTCGACATTTCCGGGCAGTGGCATGTGTCTGTGTAGAAGCCTCACCTAACGAAGAATATTCTGTTTTCATTTTTTAGGATAAGCTATCCGGAGTGATAAGTCAACCAGTTGCAGATATTGTCTTCTTATTTTTTTATCCGGAGGTTTAAAGCAGGCACCCGGTGAAAATGTTCATCAGCTGATTTGCTCCAGGTGGTGGTCCAGCATTTCAACAGGGGTAGACCGCCGCATTTTTTGTAGATTAACCAGTTTTTTTAAGGTAATTTTAAGGTAATTCTAAGACAATAAAGGCAATGGATTTGCTTCAGGGGTTTATGATAATATTGTTTTCAGGGAGGGAAGACTATGAAACGTTTTGTTCGGCTTCCGGGTGCCCGGATCTGCGGAGCTTTTCTGGCCGGAATGCTGCTGGTTGCCGCTGCCGTCTTGGTGTTCAACCTGTACGGGCCGCCGCACCAGTCCTGGGCGGAGGACAACGGCCTGAGCGCCCTTGCGGCTGCGCCGCTGCCCGGTCTGGGGGCGGACACAATTCCGGATATTGTTGCCAATGTCAGCCCGGCTGTGGTTCGCATTGATACAACTGTGCAGAGAAACGCAAGGAGTTATAATCCTTTGTTTGACGACCCCTTTTTCAGGCAATTTTTCGGCGACCAGCTGCGTATTCCCTCTCAACCGGAAGTGCGGCGGGGGATGGGTTCCGGGTTCATCGTGTCCTCCGACGGGTACATCCTGACCAACGAGCATGTGGTCAGCGGAGCGGACACCATTGAAGTTACCCTGGCCAGCCGGAATGAGCCCTATACCGCCCGTCTGGTTGGTTCCGACCACGACCTGGATCTGGCAGTGCTGAAAATTGACGCCGGCAGCCTGCCTGCCCTGTCCCTGGGCAATTCCGACAGCATCCGGGTGGGGGACTGGGCTATCGCCATCGGCAATCCCTACGGCCTTGACCACACGGTAACAATCGGCGTGATCAGCGCCAAGGGGCGCCCGATCACCATCGAGGACCGCCAGTACCGGAACCTCCTGCAAACAGACGCTTCGATCAACCCCGGCAACAGCGGCGGGCCTTTGCTCAACCTGAAGGGTGAAGTAATCGGAATCAACACGGCCATCAACGCCCAGGCCCAGGGCATCGGTTTTGCCATACCCAGCAGCACGGTTAAGGCGGTTTTTGACGACCTCGTCAACAAGGGGGGCGTCGACCATGCCTGGCTGGGCGTTTACCTCCAGCCGGTGACGCAGGAAATTGCCCGCTATTTTGGACTGGAGAGCCAGTCGGGAGCACTGGTTGCCTCGGTGGTAAAAGGCGGTCCGGCGGCCAGGGCTGGGCTGCAGCAGGGAGATGTAATAGTGCGCTATAACGGCAGTGAAGTGAGTACACCTTCCGCTTTGATCGACATGGTCAGCGGGACCGCCGTCGGCAGCCAGGTGGAAATCCAGTATGTCAGAAAGGGAGAAACCAGGTCCACCGTTGCCACAATTGAGGTCAAGAAATAGTTGACCCGGTTAATCTAATATAATTGGGAGTTAATCTAATATAATGGGGATTGTCTTGATCTATCTATTGATCTAATTAGAATTGATCCCCGATATAACGGGATTGTCCCGAAATAATTAACAATGTCCCGAACTAGTGCCGGTTAAAGCCTGTCCCTTCTCAGGCTTTTTCCTTATGTTTTAAGGGAGGTCCAAAATGACGGCAAAAATTCTGGTGATAGATGATGACCGGAGGATCACGGCGCTGCTGCGGCGTACCCTGGTCTTTGAAGGCTACGAGGTCCAGGTGGCGGGGGGAGGCGAGGAAGGCTTGCGGCTTGCGGCCTCCTGGCTGCCGGACCTGGTTTTGCTGGACGTGCTGATGCCCGGCCTGGACGGCTGGGAGGTGTGCAGGAGGCTGCGCGCCGCCGGCGGCGTTCCGGTCCTGATGCTGACGGCCCGGGACGATGTGTCCGACCGCGTCAAGGGACTGGACCTGGGGGCCGACGATTACCTGGTGAAGCCCTTTGCCCTGGAGGAACTGCTGGCCAGGGTAAGGGCCCTCCTGCGCCGCAAGAAGCCCGGCGAGCCTGTTTTGCAGCCCCTGGTTTACGAGGACCTGGTCCTGGACCACACCTCCCGGGAGGTGCGGCGCGGGGACAGGTTAATCCAGTTGACCGCCAGGGAATTTGACCTTTTGGCCCTGCTCCTGGAGAATCCCCGTCAGGTTCTGACCCGGGACCTGATTATGGAGCGGGTCTGGGGTTACGACTTCAGCGGTGAATCCAACGTTTTGGAGGTCTATATCGGCATGCTCCGGCAAAAGCTGGAGGAGGCCGGTGAAAGGCGCCTGATTCACACCCGGCGCGGGGTCGGTTATGTCCTGAAATAGGCACCGGTTCAGAGATCCGTCTGCCATCCGATAATATTTAAAGTGCTTAAGGGGAAGTGAGGAAAATGTCCCTGCGCTTGAAGCTCACCTTTCTATACAGCGGCTTTCTGGCCCTGACCCTGTTGTTTTTCGGCGCCCTGGTTTATTTTATTATGCAGCACAACCTGACTGCCGAGACAGACCGGGCCATTGCTGAAATTGCCCGGGATGTGGTCCGCTCCACCAGGATCGTGGAAAACAATATTTTCCCCCTGCGGCAGGTGGTGCTTCCAAATATGGATGTTTTCGCCAGTCCCAACACCTACATTCAGGTCCTGGAACGGAACGGGAACGTGGCTGTCCAGTCCGGGAACCTCGCCGGGCAGAGCATGCCCCTGAGCGAGGATACCCTGCGGCAGGCAGCCAGGGGTAAAGAGTTTTACGAGACGGTGATGGCCGGCAGCCAGAGCATCCGGATCTACAACCGGCCCCTGGTTTACAACAACCAGCTTGTCGGTGTGCTGCAGGTGGGACGGACTATGGGACCGGTGGAGGCTACCCTGGGCAGGCTGCGGATGCTGCTTTTTCTCGGCAGCGGGGTTACCCTTATCCTTACCAGTACCCTGGGCTGGATCATGGCCGGTCAGGCTTTGAGGCCCATCGGCAGGATGACCGAGGCGGCTTCGGCAATCCAGGAGGCCCAGGATCTGACCAGGCGAATTCACTACAGCGGTCCCGGGGATGAAGTGGGCCGCCTGGCCGAAACCCTCAACCGCATGCTGGAGCGCCTGCACCGGGCTTACCAGGTGCTGGAGGAGGCCGGGGCAGCACAGCGGCGCTTTGTTTCCGACGCCTCGCACGAACTCCGGACACCCCTGACCACAATCCGGGGCAACGTTGAGCTGCTTCGGAAAATGGGTGATCAGGACCCGCAAACCCGGGCGGAAGCGCTGGACGACATAGCCGGGGAGGCGGAAAGGATGTCCAGGCTGGTCGCCGACCTGCTGGCCCTGGCCCGGGCTGACTCCGGGTTCAAATTGGAGATGAGCCCGGTGGACATGGGCAAACTGCTTGCCGATGTCATGCGACAGTCTGCTATCCTGGCGGGGGAGGTGGACCTGGTAGCAGCAGGTGCCGGTATGCTGGAAGGCGTATCCGTACAGGGGAATGCCGGCTCCCTGAAGCAGCTTTTCCTGATCCTGCTGGACAACGCCTTTATTTATACCGGGGCCGGGGGAACGGTGTACCTGGAAGGGCGGCTGCGGGAGGACCGGGTGGAGGTTGCTGTCCGCGATACCGGGGTTGGTATCGCTGAAAGTGATCTTCCCCGCATCTTCGACCGTTTTTACCGGGCAGACAAGTCCAGGCAGTGCGACGGCACCGGACTGGGCCTGGCCATTGCCCGCTGGATTGTGGAACAGCACGGGGGAGCCATCAGCGTGCAGAGCCGGGAAGGGGAGGGCAGTACTTTCACCGTCAGTCTCCCCAGAATTGCAATAACTTAAATAGCTTAGTTTCCCGGTACACGGTACAAAAAAGATTGCAGAGTGTAATAACTTAATAACCTAAGTACCCGGTACAGAATGATTGGTACAAAAAGATTGCAGTTGTAGTTAAAAGCCGGAGTATTTGATGAATTCCTCCAGCTTGGCCAGGTCCTCGTCGGTGATGCCGGACGGCTGTGAGGCGCCCAGGAGCAGGCGGCCCTCGAGCAGCCGCAAGTGGGCAAGCTCTTTTTCCAGGGCCGGCTGGTTGTTCTTGCTCTTGTAGAAATCGATCAAATCCAGGCATTGACGCCGTTCAAAGAGCAGGTAGGCCTGGTTTCCGGAGAGGTTTGTTTCCTCCGTTTCCCAGAGGTTACGGTAGTGTTCCAGCAGCCCGCTTTCTTCGGCAATGCCTGCAGCGGCGCGGCACAGGGCTTCTCCCTGGGCGTCCCGGCTATATTCCCGGGCCAGGATTTCCAGAATAACGGCAACCGGCATGGTTGTTGTTAAAGCCGGCGGCTGCTCCCTGACCGGCTCGTCCCGGACCGGCTGCTCCTGGTTTTCGGCCTCACCGGATACCTGTAAAACCTGTTTTTCTTCCCCTTCAAAAGGCGCAGGGGAAGGGAGACGGGTTTTCTTTGATTTACGGTGGGAGGGTCTTCTCCGCGTAACCATATGATCACTCCTCGGCTTTATTTTCTATAAATAAAATAGCATTGGCGCTGCTGCTGCGCAAGTATCCGGCCGGGGGGAACCGGGAAGATCCGGTGGTTGAAATAATGAATATGATTTTATCCGCGGGTACTGTGAAGAAGGAACCGGGATGATCCGATGGTTGAAGGGGGAGGGGATGCTGCCGGAAGATGGAGGAAATGTCAGCCGCGTTGCTGCAATAGGAAGATCATATGATATTCCATGTATATGCTGCCGGAATGATGAAGGAAAATGTCAGACCACCCCGTTTGGCCGGACGACAGTTAAAGACTGAATTATGATACTGTATTTGATATTTTGAATACACAAAACATTATAAATACTTTGTACCTTTATGAGCTAATTGTTTTCGAAAGAAACAAAAGTATTTATAATATTTTATAATGATGTATCTTGTGCTTCGTCCGGGCTTTGCAAACCTTTCCCCTGCTTTTTCAGGGTTACGCAGGTTGATTTGGAGGGGGAAAGACCTGCTGGAATAAACAAAAGATTATAAAAATTTAAAATTATTTATATACTGTAAATTATTTGAGTATGTTATAATTGAGTTAATTTAGCTGTATTATGTACATATTACCGGCAGCGAGCCGCACTGCGTACGTCTGTTGCTATTAAATCCTTCCGACTTTCCTCAACATTATTAATTCTTATGTTTAAATAACAACACATTTAACTAAATGCAGGTTTTAATTGTTCTATAAAATTATCTTTATGATTAATTATTGTTCTTCCGGGATTTTTCCCGTTAAGATTTTTAATTCGTGGGCTTGTCCCGTACCGGAAATCGGGACGGGAGACGGCAGCAAGGATAGCTCTTAAACTCCCCGGTCTGTGGGCTTGTCCCGGATAGACGGGGCCGGCGGTTTTGGGGAAGGATGATTCTGGTGTATGTGGCATCAATCACATGCCGCTACTTACTTTAAGATTAAATGAGGGGGTGGATGAAAGGGGAGAGAGGGGAAATTTAACTAGATAAACAGATTGCAAAAAGGAGGTTAAAATGTGAAAAAAATCAGATGGCTGGTTGTCCTGTTAGTTGCAGCGGTAGGTTTGATGCTGGTAGCCGGCGGTTGCGGTGGAGCAAAGCAGTCCTCCACGGAAGTAATCAAAGTCGGCATTATTCTGCCTTTGACCGGTAGTGAGGCCATGTTCGGCACCATGGAAAAAAATTCCTTTGAAATGGCCTATGAGGAACTAAAGGCAGCCGGCAAAACAACTGTCAACGGCAAAGAAATCCAGCTGTTGTTTGAAGATGATCAGGGGAAACAGGATGTAGCCAAGTCAGCCACGGAAAAACTGGTCAATCAGGATAAGGTCGCCATGCTCAGCGGCGGTTACAGCAGCGCCTGTACCAACGTCATTGCGGGTTCGGCCCAGGCTTTGAACACGCCGTTTTTGGCTGTTACCGGTTCTTCCGATGAAAT
>DBRJ01000040.1:0-4202 GCA_002305915.1 Pelotomaculum sp. UBA1371
TTATACCGGCGCCGGGCCGGGCCACAAGCACGGCCCCCGCGTCGGACGCCCCGGCAATAATACTAAGCTCGCCCCTGGACTTGACAAAGCCGTTAATGGCCGGAACCGGGCCGATATAACCGATGTCAATTTCGCCGGCCAGGAGTGCTTCAATTTCCGAGGGACCCGCGTTGAAGGTGTACTCTTTAATTTTTATTTCGTCCCCCAGGGCTTTCTGGAAAGTTCCGTCACTGAGTCCCACCAGGGCCTGGGCGTGGGTTAAATTGGGGAAATACCCCACTTTTAAGACTTTTTCCGGCCCATCCTCCGCCTTCTTGCCGCATCCGGCCAGCGTCACCAGCAGGGACGCAACCACAAGGATGGCGATAACAAGCAGGCAGTTACCGCTATTTCTCATGCTTTCATCTCCTCGCATTAAAATTTCATTGAAAATGTCAAAGGATAAGACATCTTCAGATCAAGAGTAAAGGGAATACTGGTTTGAAATATTGCCGATATGCTCCATGAATTGAACACATATGCTTATACTTGGAGTTAATGCTTAATAATAATTTAAATCAGGCGTGGTTTACTAAATTATGATATAGATGTATTAATTACCTTTTTATTACCAATAAACTTCACCTCTTTAGCCAGGCAGTACCAATACCATACTACGTACACTGGATGCAAAATGTACCTTGAACTAGATCTGGGAATTATAGTTAATAAATACAAAACACCAGACAATTTGCCCGGTGTTTGTAATTAATACAATATATGGATTGCAAAATGAAGTAATAGGAAGAAGTTTCTGTTAAGACTTTAATGACTTATTGCCTACCCGGCAACGTACTAAAATGATCAGCTCTTGAGGTGGTGGAGCCCGGCTTAAAATAATCTTGCAAGTGAATTTTGCGGGCAACTTCAAAAATATTATTGTCTGTAACCCTTGGGCTGAGAACTGCTGTGGGCCCCGGCGGCGGTTATCTTCTTTCAGTTAAACTTGAGGCAGTTAAACTTCAGGCAGCGGACTCTTTTGACTAATCCTGCGGGTGAACTCCTGCTGTGAGTTAGTTTTAGTCATATCCCATGGAACGCCATGCAGAAAGCTTTTGAAACCCTGCCCGGTGAACTCCTGCTGCAAAAGCAGAGGCCGGCAAACAAGGCCCTGCAGCACCTCAGGCCGGTTTTTTCCCTCTGCCACTTTCGCCAAAGCCGAAAGCCCAAAGCCGCCTGTAAACCGCCCTGGCCAGCGCTGCAGCAGCAACCGCCTTGACCAGATCAAGAACTATAAAGGGAGTTAAGCCGATGGCCAGCAACTGCCCCAGTGACACGGTCCGGCCCAGATAAAAGGTTAGAATAACGTAAAGGTAGGGAACCCCGATTAGATCATACACGACCACACCGGCCACCATAGCCAGAAAATACGGGACAAAACCTCCCTGCTGCCGGTTTTTAAGCAACAGCCCCACTACATAGGCGCACCCCGCAAATCCCACCAGAAAACCGAAGGTGGGTTGAAGCACGTAGGCAGGACCGCCAAAGGGGGGCGTGGCAAAGACCGGAACACCTGCCAGGCCCAGCAGGATATAAACCACCATACTCATTGCCCCCAACCGGGCGCCCAGAAGGCCGCCTGCCAGCATGGCCATAAAAGGAATCAGGCTGAAAGGAACGATGCTTCCACCGTACCGCGCCACCATGGCCGCCACAACGTTCAAGGCTGCAAAAACCGCTACCAGGGTAATCTCCCGGGCAGAAAACCTGCTCATTTCACCAAACCCCTCCCCGTACCGGGTAACTAAGTTATTAAGTTATTGGACTACACGGCGTTAACAGAAGGACAAAATGCCGAAAGCGTTTTTTGGACAAATGTTATTCGTACCGGGTAACTAATTATTAAGTATTGTACTTCAGCAATGTTATTTGTCGCTGAAGCGGATCCTGGGAGCGTTTTTTGGACAGGGTATGAAGCAATTGGCTCGTGCTTAATGTAAACCTGTGCAGCCAATGTGGTTTACATTAAGCCCATAAAAAACTTAGATTATCCGCAGGGAAACCTCCCCGGAAACAAACCTCTGCAAACTTCCGTCCGGCAGGCGCAAAAGCAGCGCGCCGTCACTGTCGACATCCTCGGCCCAGCCGTCCCAGGCTTGATCCAGGGTGTGAATGCGCACCGGGCAGTCCAGGGTTACGGACATCTGCTTCCAGGCAGCCCGGACAGGTTCAAAGCCCTGCTCCAACCAAAGGCCGTACCAGTGTTCAAAGGATTCCAGGGAGACCTGTAAAAGCCTGACCCGGGATACTGTTGCACCGGTTTCCAACTTCAGCGAGGTGGCCTTGTCCCGTATATCTTCGGGAAAATCTCCAAAGTCCTGGTTGGCGTTGATGCCTATGCCCACCACCAGGCAACCAATCCGGTCAACCTCCGCGCTCAGCTCGGCCAGGATGCCGCAGACTTTCCTGCCGTCAACCAGGAGATCGTTGGGCCACTTGATCCCGGCCCCGACCCCGGTTTCCGACCGGATGGCGGAGGCCAGGGCCACCGCCGTAAGCATGGTAACCTGGGAAACCCGGGACGGGTTTACGGGGGGATACAAAAGCAGGGTAAAGATGATGCCCCTTGATCTGGGAGAGTACCACTGCCTGCCCAGCCGTCCCTTGCCGCCCGTCTGCTCCTCGGCCACCACCAGCAGGCCTTCTGCGGCCCCATTAGCGGCCCGCTCCCTGGCCGCTTCGTTGGTAGAGCCGACTTTTTCATAATAGTCGATTTCCCTGCCCAGCGTACGGGTGGCCAGGCCTTCCAGGATTTCCGCAGGATAAAGCCGGTCCGGAATACCGGTCAGCCTGTAACCTGCCCGGGGCCGGGCGTCAATAACATAACCCTCTTCCCTCAGGGTTTGAATATGCTTCCACACGGCGGTCCTGGTTACATTAAGGCTCCTGCAGATCTCTTCCCCGGAAAGGTACCCGGGCCTGCTGTTTTTCAGCAGCTTTAGAATTGACTCTTTCAGCAGGCTCACCTCGTTTTAAGTAATAGGTAAAGGTTAAGTAATAAGTAAAGGAATTATTAAAAGCGGAACATCTAAAACCCTTTCCAGAACCGGTGAAAACTAAGGGTTAAAAGTGTTGTAAGACAATTATAAAAAAAATTGAGAAGCAAAAATCTTATTTCATTGTACGCCAATTATGGAACTTTCGTCAACTCAAATATGGCTTAGGGTTAACATATCTTTGTTAAACATACTTATTACCTTTTATTTTATAAAATTTATCACTTTTTTATATTTTAATTTTCATTTTTATATTACTATTTACATTTCCTCATTTCCTCAAATTCTTTTAGTCTCCTTGATATCCAGGCTGATGTCCAGGGACTTTATAGAATGTGTAAGAGCTCCCACTGAAATCAGGTCGACTCCCGTAGACGCTACGGCCCGGATAGTCTCCTCTTCGATCCCGCCTGAAGCTTCCAGCAAGGCGCGGCCCGCTACCAACTCCACGGCCTCCCGCATGGTCTGAGTATCCATGTTGTCCAGCATGATAATGTCGGCGCCGGCTTCCAGAGCTTCCCCGACTCCGGCCAGATCCTCAACCTCCACCTCGATCCTGGCTGTATGAGGACTTCCCTGCCTGGCCGCCAGAACAGCCTTTTTGATCCCCCCGGCCATCTTGATATGGTTGTCCTTGATCAGCACTCCATCATACAGGCCAAAGCGGTGGTTATGGCCGCCCCCCGCCCTGACCGCGTATTTCTCGAGCGCCCGCAGGCCCGGGGTTGTTTTGCGGGTATCAACAATGAGAGCTTTTTCACCCGAAACCATTTCAACCAGGCGGGCTGTCCTGGTGGCAATGCCGGACAGATGACGCAGGAAGTTTAGCGCAAGCCGCTCGCCTGTCAAAATGGCCCGTGCTTTACCGGTAATTTCGGCCAGAACCCGGCCCCGTTCCACATGGTCACCATCCCGGGCCAGGGGTCGAAACTCAACAGAAGGGTCCAGACGGCGGAAAATCATTTCCACCAGGGGCAGGCCGGCTATCACACCGTCTTCTTTGGCCAGAATATAGCCGGTCGAGACTGCGCCCGCCGGCACGGTGCTGTTGGTGGTCAGATCGCCGGCGCCGAGGTCTTCCCGAAGACAGCGTTCAATCAGTTTCTGGAGTTCGAAAATGTTCAGTTCCACGTGTTTAGCTCCTTTATTGAGGTTATATTTGATGCT
>DBRJ01000040.1:4223-6768 GCA_002305915.1 Pelotomaculum sp. UBA1371
TCTTCTTAGCTCAACTTTTATCTTCTTCATATCAGTTTTTTCAACTCTTAAAGATTGTACTTTTGTTTTAAAAACTGTACCGTAAAGTCTTCCAGCGATATTTTCTGCGGGTCGAAACCGTCCACCAGGGCCTGGGCAAACTCCCCATCAAAGATATAAATCCCTTCACCCACATCCCGGGCGATCCCTTTCCGTACATTCAGGTAGCGGGCAAACCCTTCCACCAGGTTCTCCTCAACCCAGCCTTCCCAGGTATAAGGGACTTCTTCATTGAACATTTTCAGCAGTTTTTCGTCTTTTTTGAGCTTGCCGGCGAGATATTTAAAAGACATGCTACCGGTAAAGGTACGGAAAAAAGGATGGCTCATTTCGTGGAACGGCGTGGCCCAGATTTTTTCCGGCGTGGCGTTCCACTGGATAGTGGTTAGCGAAACCTTGTCCCGGTAAAAGCCTGAAGCCCCGTAAATCCGCATATTGAGCAGCAGTTCGATGGCCTCCGGCTTTTCCTTCAAGGTAATACCTGTTTCTTTCTCCAGAAAACCGGCAATATCAAAGTCCTTCTCCACCAGGGCATTTATTGCCAGGGCCTTTCGTTCAAGAAGCGGCCGGATCTGCTGGTAATGGGGCAGCGCGTAATTGGAGCCGTACCAGGAGTAAAAGTCGACGAGGGTGTTGCGCATTTTTCCAAAAAAACGAGCTTCACGGATAAAGGCGATCACCTCGTCCAAACCTGCCTCCTGCCTGCCATTCCGGATCAGCTGTTCGGACATGGGGTGATGGTGGTATTCCGTCATAATCTCACGCAGCTGCGCGCGGCGGTGCTCGTCCCAGCTGTTGTAGGTACTGTAGAGCCAGTTATAGTGCGCCGCGTATTCTTCATCCGCTGCCGCCAGGTCGCGCAGCGCCTCCCACATCCCGGGGTCTTTTATGTTGGCCCGGTATATTTCTTCCGAAGACTCAAACAGGAAGATACAAAAATCTTCAGGCTTTATAATCAGAGCTCTATCCCCATCATTCTGAGACGGCGTCCAAAGTGAACAACCAGTCCAAAAAAGCAGGATCATTGCTAAACAACAAAAAGGATATCCCCAGGATTTCAATCTTTCTCTTTTCAAACCGACTCACCCGCTCTCCGGTGTAAGCTCTGTTCAATTCCGGTCTTTAACAATACTCTGATTTTATCTTTACAATAATGTTTTCATCTGCCCCAAACGCTCCAAACTACTCCGGAGCTTATTATGTAAAATTGCTTACATTACTGTTAATATTATACAATTATTTCCGACGACAGTATACCCCCGGCATTTCTTTTTGTCAATGGAGACACTCCTAAAGCCTCGCCTGTCTTGATAAACCCGGGCTATAAAAGCCCGGGTTACACTCTCTATTTGTTTTAAGACTGTGTCTAAGCACTTAGGGCGGCCGATGTTTTTCCATACGCTGATATACAATACATCCATACCCGCAGGGTGGTTAACCATATCGCGCAGAAAAATTTAAATCTTGCTACAACCCGAAAATACATTATATTATAAATAGTTACATGGCAGAAATGCCATTATTTTCTTTGCTTTACTGGTTAAAATATGGTGCAACCGCCAGCAGATCCAGGATATTTACCACATTATCTTTGTTTACGTCAGCCTTCCTTGAATTAGAGTCCTCCACAGGGCCGATACTGGAGGCTATAAAGAGGAGATCCTGAACGTCCACCTGGTCGTCGCCGTTGACGTCGCCTGACTTGACGGTGGTGAAGCTAAATGTGTAGGGACCTTTGAACAGATTACAGTTAACATCTTTCACGGCGCCCTGGGGAATTGTAACTGTGTACAGGGTTCCATTAGCGAGATTCCCGGACGGGTAGATTGTGATGATGGAATAGTTTAAACTGTGCAAAAAAGCAACTTCTTCCTCTCCTGCTTTAAGAGAGATATTGTTAAAGGCGTCGCCCCTCTGTACGTATTCATTAAAAACAACTTTTATTTCTTTGTCCACTGGAACAAGGGTGCTGTTATTGACAGGATCCGTGCTCGCAACCACCGGCGGCGATGAATCCCCGCCTCAGCCTGCCGATGCGGTACCACCCGTAGGTGCTGTAATCATAAAAAAGCATAGGGTAAATGAAAAAAAAGCTAACAGTGCCCTCCTCGTAATTTGAGCAATCATTCGGCCGCCTCCGTTCAATATTTTTGTTAAAGTATTAAACTTTTCTTAGGCAATTCCTTTCTTTTGAAGGTATTTTAAAGATAATTAAACTGTTCGCCTGAAAATTCCTACCACAGGACAGACAGTTTAGACTACGGCGCTGCAATATGCAACGCCGCCATTCTTATTAAAAATTATCCTTTTTCTGAACATATTACCTGTACGGTAAACGGAAGCATGCTTTTTTTATTTGTCCGGTGCCTTTGGTGTCCTGCGGAATATTAATCCCGCCCCGATAAGGGATACCTGTCCCCGCATCCCATAGGGATAAACTGGAAAGCGTTGGGACAGGGAACCTGTCCCCTTGTCCCACCTCTTCAGTCTTACTGGTTCAGGTAAC
>DBRJ01000040.1:6926-7288 GCA_002305915.1 Pelotomaculum sp. UBA1371
GCCGCGGCCTCTACGTATCCGTAGTACCAGTCACCCGGTTTAACGTCAGTAAAAGAAGGCTTTACCGGCTTCACCTCCGCCAGACCTGTTGCTCCGGCCATAAGTTTGGTAAACTCGGCCCTGGTGATGCTTTTTTCAGGGCTGAAGGTACCATCGGGATAGCCGCTGATTATTTCTTTCCGGCAGATTTCCCGGACCACGCCGTAGGCCCAGTGGGAAGAGGGCAGGTCGGAAAACGTGCAATCGCCCCGGCTCTCAGGTATATCCCCATCTTCAACCGGCGGGACTACGGGCCGGACGGCAGCTGCTTTTGTGGTAAAACTCCAGCTGATAGCCCGGTTTTTTGTGCTGCCGCTTTTATA
>DBRJ01000043.1 GCA_002305915.1 Pelotomaculum sp. UBA1371
GGAAACAATCAACAGGGCCCAATCGCAGGAAGAAATTGAAGATATTTTGACGTTGTTTCTCTCCGGCGAGTCCGGTGCATAAAACCTTTTGCAAATAAAAATATCCTGCGTAAATTCTGTGCAAATACCCTGTGTAAATCTGCGCCAATCCTGTGCGAATATCCTGCTAATATATCCCGCGCCGCCATCCGGGCGCAGCGGGCTTCTGGTTTTGAGGACGCCCGTGCTTTGCGCACTGGATAAAATCTTTAAAGCTCTTGAAAAAGGGCTCCTTTTTTTGCTAAGATTGGTATGTACACAATGTGTGCACATACTTAACATAAAACTGGGCAACTTAATTTAAAAATACCGGCAACTACTCTGAAAATACACATTTTCAACTTCTGTCGGTGCCGCGTCAGCGGCAGGGCCGGCTGAACTCTATTCAGGTACTGTTAACAAGGAGCCTTTATAACCTTTATAAATAAGGGGTCCTTAAGGAAAACCGCATTTAAAAACCTTGGTTTAAGCAACCTTAATAAATACTATCGTAAAGGGCGGAGGAATACTTGGATTTAATCAGGCTCGGTGAAAAAATTATCAGCAGGCGCAAGCTTAACAGCGTTATCAGTGAAATCCTCGGCCTCAGGGCAAAGGGACTGTCTCAGACCGAAGTCGCCTCCCGTCTGGGCGTGGACCGGACCCTCGTCTGCCGCCTGGAAAGCCTGGGGGAAATCAGGAAAGGGCGCAGGCTGGCCGTGGTCGGCTTTCCGGTTTTGAATAAAGAAGAAGTACAGCAGGCTTTGGAGCGCGAGGGTGTGGACTTCATCTTTTTGATGTCGGAAAATGAGCGCTGGGAATTTATCAAACAAAAAAGCGGTATCGACCTTTTTGATTCCATCATGGAAATGATCGCCAAAGCCCATTCCTTTGACCATATCGTTATCATCGGCTCAAACAAGCGGATTAAAATTTTTGAAGCGGTGCTTGACAAGGATGTGGTGGGGTTTGAGATTGGGGAGTCGCCCATTCAGGAAGACAAGTATGTAGATACCGGAAAAATTATCGAATTAATCCGGGCGATTAAAGGATAGGAGGAAGCAGCCCTTGCAAAATTTCGCCTTTATGATCCACCCCATGCATGCCGGCGACGTCGCCAGGAAGTTTAAGTTTGCCCGGTTTGTACCCGAGCGGGCTATTGAAAAGGCCTTCTCCCTGCTTCCTTCCATGAAGGTATCCCACATAACCGGGATTCGCTCTCCCTACGGGGAGGCCGAGGGCTGGTTTATCGCCTGTCCCTTGACGGTCCGGCTGTTGATGAGCCTTCCCCAGGAATACGTTCTCAATAAAATAATCCAGGGAGGCCGGGTGGCTGAAAAACTGGGCGCTAAAATTTTAGGTCTGGGCGCTTTCACCAAAGTTGTGGGGGATGCCGGTGTCACAGTTGCCAGACGCTTAAAGATCCCGGTCACAACAGGGAACAGCTACACCGTTGCCACGGCCATCGAAGCGACCCGGGAAGCGGCCAGGGTTATGGGGCATGACCTGAAGAATTCTTCCGTTGTGGTCATGGGAGCCACCGGCGCCATCGGGCGGGTCTGCGCCCTGGTGCTGGCCAGGGAAGCGCGCAGGATAACGATTGTGGCCCGGAATGAGCGCAAACTGGAGGAACTGGCCGCCAAAATTCTTTACGACACCGGACTTGCTGTGAAAGTTACCTCCGACAGCAAGAAGGCCCTGCAAACAGCTGACGTGGTCATCACCGTAACCAGTTCCATAGACACAGTTATCGAGCCGGAGGATTTAAAGAGCGGCGCTGTTATCTGCGATGTAGCCCGCCCCCGGGACGTGTCGAAGCGGGTGTCCGAGGTGCGGGACGATGTCCTGGTTATCGAAGGCGGTGTGGTGGAGGTCCCCGGGGATGTGGAGTTCAACCTTAATTTCGGATTCCCTCCCCAAACGGCCTACGCCTGCATGGCTGAAACCATGGTGCTGGCCCTGGAGCAGCGCTATGAGAGCTATACCCTGGGCCGGGAACTCACAGTGGAGCAGGTGGAGGAAATTGCTCAGCTTGCTGGAAAACACGGATTTAAACTGAGCGGCTTCCGGAGTTTCGGTAAGGCGTTGACGGAAAAAGAGATTGCCGGGATTAAATCCCGTGCTTCGGAGCGGAAAACTGCCCGGCCGTGTCAAATTAAATAAAAGGGTGCCGGATGGCCTTGACAAAGCAGGGCCATCTTCTTATAATGTTTAGGAAAAGCGGCGCCTTGCAAGCGTACGGTAATCCCATAATATACCTGGTTTAAAATTTTTCAATTTTGTAGACATTGATGTACGGGCATAATGCGCTGCATGATACAAGCACTGCAAAAAATAATGTTTTTGCAGTGCTTTAAGTGTAGTTTAGGGCTTTTTGGAAGGCCGCCGAATAATCATAATCATAGATATAAGACATATATTGTTTGTAACTTTTAATACAGGGGATAAGGAGATTGTGTGCATGAGAGAAAAGGAAGTATTTTTGACCATAGACGGTCTGAAAATGCTGGAGGAAGAGCTGGAGGAGCTTAAAACCGTAAAAAGGAGAGAGGTTGCCGAGCGGATTAAGCAGGCCATCGGCTTCGGCGATATCAGCGAAAATTCCGAGTATGAGGATGCCAAAAACGAGCAGGCATTCATAGAAGGCCGGATCCTCACTCTGGAAAAAATGCTGCGCAACGCCAAAATAATTGACGACGAGAGTATTGCTACCGATGTGGTGTCCATCGGCTCAACCGTACTGCTTAAAGATCTTGAGTACGGAGATCAGTTCGAATATACAATAGTAGGTTCGGTGGAGGCCGACCCGGGAGCTAATAAAATATCCAACGAATCCCCGGTGGGCAAGGCTATTTTAGGGATGACCAAGGGTAATGTTGTCGAGGTCAGCGTTCCGGCCGGACAGTTGAAATACCAGATCATAGATATATTGCGCTAGAGAAAGAAGGTCTCATATAAATGTCAGAACATAAAGCCCGGGAAGTTAACAGGGCCGGCGCGCCGGCCCTGCAGGCAGAGGAAGACCTCAATGAGCTGATGCGGGTACGCAGGGAAAAACTCAGTGAAATGCGGGAGAAGGGGATCGAGCCCTACGGCGGCCGTTTTGAGCGGACCCATGCGGCACGTGATATTTTAGACCGTTTTGAGGAACTGGAAAACAAGCCCGTAGTCATTGCCGGCAGGATCATGTCCAGGCGGGGCATGGGCAAGGCCTCCTTTGCCCACATCCAGGACGCCAGCGGCAGAATTCAGATTTACGTGCGTTCCAACGATGTGGGTAAAGAAGCCTACGAACTCTTCGGCAAACTGGATCTGGGCGACATCATCGGAGTCCACGGCAATGTCTTTAAAACCCGGATGGGTGAAATCACCGTTTCTGCTGAGCGCTTTGTTGTCCTGGCCAAGTCGCTGCGGCCCCTGCCGGAAAAGTGGCATGGCCTGAAAGATGTGGACCTGCGT
>DBRJ01000006.1 GCA_002305915.1 Pelotomaculum sp. UBA1371
ATTGAAAGGTCGGTGCTCCAGGCAACCCTGGCCTCCCGGTAAAAACCCAGGTCCGGGATTAATTCAGGCCTCTCCCGGCCGAAAACAAATCTCTCCAAAGCCGGCAGATCCACATCCGCCCCGGGGCAGGCCGCTGTGCATATGCCGCAACTGGTACAGGTACCCGTTAATTGGGGCTGTAGTTCACCGTCCAGCTCCACCCAGTCAATGGCCCCGGCCGGGCAAACTCCCGCACAGGTGCCGCAGACGGTGCACAAGCCCCGCTGAATAATCCCGTTTTCCAGTTCATTAAAGGATTCTTTCATCACCTTTACCCCCTGTTAACTGTTACTACACTTACTGCCATAATCCCTTCCGGCATCCTTGCCAGAGGAGCAAGCAGTGAGTTTGTTTCAGGTAAGTGCAAGGATCATAAGCCGGCATGATAAGTTTAAAACATCATCACAAACCCATTGTCAATTATTTTACACGAAAAGAAAAGAGCCCGGGGGGTTCTTTAAAAATATAATTATTGTGTTTAGTCTTTGACATGTGTTTTCAAGGCGGGAAATACTTTTTCCCGGGTCTTCCAGGAAGGATTAAAAAACCGCCCTGGGATTGATAAGCAGCCGTTAGCCGGCCGCCCTTTTGGCGGCAGGGGTTTTTAATCTCCCGATGATTTCCGCATTCATCCGATCATAGCTGTCCCACGCATCGGGACATGATTCGAAATAGCCGGCGCAGGTGTACTGAAACAACCATTTCATCCAGTTTAATAGTTCTTTACTGGAGATACCGGCTGCTTGCCTAAACTGCTCTTCCTTAATGGCCATAATATTATGCGCAGCCCGGTTTCTGATCTTTTCCTCCACGCAACGCATAACCTTTGCCCTTTCCAGTATATCCGGGTTAGCATGCCGTCCTCCCGCCCCGCAATCGAATTCAACCATCGGCAGAAGTGAAGCGCACGATAAATCTACGTCTCTGAAAGCGGGCTGAAACCTTTGGTCATAATAAGCAAGGAGCGCGGGATCTCTTCTTTCCAACTTATACCGCTTGAGCTTCCAGCGGTCGGGATCATTAAAGGCTTGCTCACAATAATCCCTTCTTACCTGCCTCCGGCACTTTTTCTCCAAAAATAATTCGAACAACCTGCTCAGCGCGGGTGAAATTCCCCGTACAAAATCCATGAGCAGCCCCGTTTTCTGCTGCAGATCCAGTATAAGCAAATATTCAAAGAGTTCTGCCGCAGCTGCGCTGCCGAATTTGCTCGGAAACAGTGCATAGCCGGTCAGCCCGCTTTCCCTTTCTGCATCGGCCAATTCCATGTTTTTGCGGTGCCTGGCCGCCCGTAGCAAATGCAGGACATTATCAGGGACAAAACCTCTAACCCCGTTCAAAATACTTAAAGCTGCAGTATAGTTATAGGCTTCGATATTACTTATGGCGGCCTCCCGTAAAAACTGGTAGCGCAGGTTCTCCACCTCTACCTGCCGGGCTCTTTTTTTTGGCTCCAAATCAGGATGGTTGTCCAGGTTGTTTTCCCAGCTCTTTTCCAAATCATAATCCGGCGAACCGTAATTTTCCCTCTCGTTCGGCGTGGTAACCTGAACGGGTATCACCGGAAACGGCGTGGTTAAGGACAGCAAATGGCAGGTTGATTTCATTTGCGGGGTTCCGGAGGAGAGATTCAGCAAAATCTGACAACCGGGATTGGCATTATATATATCAATCAAATCTTTCTCGAAAATAGGATAGAAAATGTCAAATTGCTGGGGATTATCTATTTCTTCATGACGCAGCTCTATAATTTCACAGTTAAAACCCTCTTTTTCACATAATTTGATTGTCTGCAAACGGTACCGGTCATCCAGGTCCGCCAGCTCGCAGACCCTTTTGGTCATAAATAAATATGCTTTGCGGGGCTTGTAGTGCCTTAAGATATGTAGGAATGGTCCGTCATGATCGTTTTTTATAGGATCGGTCATCCCCAGGGTGCTGAACAAAACCTTCGGCATTGAAATCACCTCTATTATTACTGTACCTGTTATTACCACCGGGGCTTGCTATATGATTACAACCTCTTCCTCCTCCACCAGCTCCACAGTTCCCCAGGCTCTGATATCGGCGTTGCTGGTCAACTTATACACCCTTACTTTATCCTCCTTTTCGATTAACCCGGGTATCCCCCTGATCAGCTTTTCATATTTGGCGTTCGGCAAGATGCATTCAAAGGCAGATTTCTGGACCCGGATACCAAAACCCTGCAGGTATTTAGCAAAGGCTGCCCGGCGGCGATTGTCAATAATATCGTAAATAACCACAATCAAATATTTTCGCCTCTCCTCTGCAATAAATTCATCACATATAAAAATACGCTTCCTGTACTGCAATTGCGTCATCTGATCAGCACCGGCTGATATATGTCCGGGTCTCCTTCTTCTACAGCTTTGGCCAAACGCTGGCATTGCATCTCCAGAGCCCTTCGAAAACTTACTGAGTAGTCAACATAAGGTAAATAATTAGACTTGCTGCGTACTTTCTTCTCGTATTCAGCAATGTAGGCCTTTGAAGCACCGGCATTCAAGTATACCCCTCCATCTTGATCAGGTTTATCAAAAAACTCCTGCTTGATAATACCTTTGCCTGTGACATACAGTGCCAGCGAGTCGGCCAAAACAGCGCGCCATTCCTCCATCAGGTCTGAACACAAAGCTGGATGGCCCTTACGAATGCTGTGCAAAAAGCTGGCATAAGGGTTCAGTCCCCGGTTGACCGCGGCAGTATACACATCATACATCAACAGTGTATAGGCAAAGCTCAAAAGGGAATTGAAGGGATCCCGGGGAGGCCGCCGGTTACGACCCTTGAAAGCGAATTCCGGCTCCACCAGGGAAGCCAGACCCTGATAGTAGTTTCTAGCCGCCATTCCTTCGTGCCCCATTAATTCGTCCCTATTGGCAACCCGTTCTATTAAGTTCAGTATCCTCCCCATGGCGTCAATAACGCCGGTTACTGACGCTTTTTGCCGGCTTCTTTGGTAGCGGCGCAGGATTGTGATCTGGTTTTTTACTTTGGCTTTGACAATCTTCTTGCCCAGGGCCAGGCAAAACCCATCATCCTCACCGCAGGCAAATTGCCTTCTTTGACGGTGAATATTAACATTGCGCGTGGATTCCAGCCGGCCGTAAAACTTACCCCTGCTGGAAAGCCAGGTCAAATTGATATCTCTTTCCATTAATTGCTTAACACAGCTGGAACTAAGGGAAGCATCCCCGAAAATTATTACATTCTCTATTCCTTCAATGGGTAAGGTTCTTTTAAGATTTGCTTTTTCGCTTTCTACTACTATGCAGTTGTTCTTAACCCCGATTTTTGCTGCCCGTTCATAGATGTAAAGAAAACTCACAGCATCACCTCCTGGGTCTTTTATTTTGAATACTCAGGCCAGAGGGACACGCGCCAAGATCTGAACGAGTTTCCGTCCCCTTAAAGGGGT
>DBRJ01000015.1 GCA_002305915.1 Pelotomaculum sp. UBA1371
ATTGTTAATATGAAGGCTTCCCCTATGGATGCCAAAAAGAACATCGAAATGATCAGGAACTTAAACATTTCTCAAAGGGCAATTACAAATATTCTAGGTGAAAACGCAAAGCAGCTCCTGGGGCTAGTTTAATAGCTTATTTGCCAGACGCCGGGCAGAGCGCTGACCAGCGTAAGCAGCAAAAGTACGACTCGGGAAACAAAAAACTATAACGATACGCCCCTGTTTCCGGCTATTGGGTTGTTCCAATGCGGAAGGAAACTACTGAATTGTATTTACGCAAACCTCCCGGTTAATCTACAATCTCCGAAATGTTGTTATTTTTTCCCCAGTCCGTCCACCTGTGGAGTTTCAGGAGATGCAGGATGCTGGCAAAATAACATCTTAATAGCCTTCCCCGCCTATTTATGAGTGTTCTTCTATTCCATATTTTAGAATATTGTAATCCCTCATCTTTTTACCAGTTACATGCTAGCTATGTTATCCTTTTCAAACCGCTCAAAAACTTCTTCAATCCTTAAAAAATACTTTTCCCGTCCCCGCATCTCTTTGATGACGAATCCAGATGCCCCCGCATACCGAACCATAGGGCCCGTTTCAGTGATAAACCATGCTCGTCCGGCCGGGTTTTCCGGATTTGTCACCTTTACCGCCCCCGGCTCTATTTTTAATGCGACACCCCTTGCCCGCAGCCCCTCATAAAGCCTCCATTCGGGCTCTGTCTCTATAAACAACTCCTCCAACACCCTGGCCCGCTCCAGAGAGAGGCGCGATGTCCAGCGATGGGTGGAAAAACGGCGGCCTGGCCCTGGACTGCTTTTATTCACGATCGGATATTTCAGGGCACTAACCCGGCCCAACCGGTAGAGTATCTGTAGTCTCTCCTCGCCCCTCCTGGTAGACCAGGGGGTTGGGATATCTTTGCGCCGGACAACTTCCAAACCAGTTATCTCGGCCCTGTACGCAACGGCTCCGGTGCCGCCGCGCATAGAAGCCGGCAGGTAAATGGCCAGATGCCTGGCCACAAACTGGCGTCGCTGGGTTTTCAAAAGA
The DNA here is from genome assembly GCA_002305915.1 of Pelotomaculum sp. UBA1371. Lineage (GTDB taxonomy): Bacteria > Bacillota > Desulfotomaculia > Desulfotomaculales > Pelotomaculaceae > DTU098. The sequence continues at coordinate 1,054 of DBRJ01000015.1, forward strand.
GGCATATAATAAAGGCCTTTTTCCATAATCCAGCTCAAGTGCTCCATCTCGCTGCCGCCTCTTAAAACACCGATTAACACCGGCTCGGCAGCAGCAGCTCGCCACTCAAAGGCACGCTCCCTGGCGCGGTGCTCGATAACCCGGTCGGCAAGTTCCCACCCGCCCCGGCCCAGGGCTGTTCGCAGCCACTGTCTCAAGTAATCTTCGTCCCCGGGTAATAAGGGTACCGCCCCAACTCCAATTTTGTTAAGGGACTGCCAGAGGAGACTTTTCCGGTATTCCCCTTCTGCCGGCTCACGATACGGGAATACGGCGGCAGCCTGGACTATGGTCCGCCCGGGACTTCCATTTTCCCTATCTGGTTGGCCGTTTTCAATAATCGCATCCCGGTAGCGGTGCAGGACGTTGATGGCATCTTCCGGCGGGCCGGGTGAAGCGTATCTACCCATAAATTCCGGTGAGGAATCGATCCGGTATTTGGCATCCAGCAGCAGGTGTAAAACCGGCCAATCCGGGTCCTTAAGGGTAACCAGCATATCAGGCTGCTGGGGAATGAGCACATAATCGCTCTGAAACCGGGGGTTATATACAACTTTTATGCTGCGTCCGCTGCAGTGATCAAAGGCCACGCTGCTTGTACGGCCTTTTTGGAGCAACACCTGCAAACCTTGCTGGCGCACTGAAAATAACTTGTGGACGGGTATCGCTTCACCAGTTGCTTCGGCAATCAACCGCAACAACGCCAGGTAGCACCAGTATTCGTATAACTGGCTGAGCTCCTTCACCGATAGGCGGATCAGGCCGCCTTCCAGGCGCAGCCCCAGCGTAAGGAGGAGAAAAGCCCGGTACACCTCCCGGTAACCAGGCGCGCCAAGCAGCTGCAGGGAGACAAAACCAGGCGGCAACGTATCCCCTGCTACTGCCAGGGGTTCCAGGCGGCAGAGTGCAGTGATCCGTTCATCCAGCTGGTCCAGTTCTAGAATTATCTGCCTGCCACGCTGGCCTTCTCCCCTGCCCCCTTGCAAGCGCTGCCGTTCCTGGCTCCGCAGCAACCGGATGCGCTGGTGAATCCATTTCAACTGGCGGGCAATCCAACGGTGCTCCAGTGTATCCAGCACCGGCCTGGCACGGCATTCCGCCACCCGCTCCCGTACGCGGACGCCTCCGCCGAGTTCCAGAACACCACCCGTACCTTTACCCCGCCGTAATACTGACCGTATCGACGAGTCAACCCGTTTTACTTTTTCCACACGCGCCATCACCGGTTCACGGTTCAGCCCGCGCACCGGCCGGGCTGCAATATAGCGCAATGCCCGTTCCAGTTCGTCCATTACGTGACGCAGCAAGGACAGCCATTCTACGTGGGTGGGCTGGGGTACCCGATAGCCGAGGCCCAGTTGAAATGTCGCCCGCAAATATTCCAGGGCCAGTCCTGTGAGTATATCCTGGACTTCGGCAAGGATTTGCTGGTAATCGGTCATGTAGTCTAATTTAGCTGGAAAGATCTCTACTTCAAAACTGAATTCCGGCCTGCCATCCACCAGAATAGTAAATTCGCTCCGTCCCACCTGGGAGCCGTAATTTACATAGCCGTGCAGGATTCTGCCGCCTTCTTCGCTGCTGAGGTCCCTGGTAATTAAAGGGTCCCTGTGTAAGATGGATAAGCGCCCGGCTTCTTTGGCACATAAATAAAGTTTGTAATCAATCTGCTCAAATAGGAGAGGGCCTATTGTCTGCCCCGGGTCTTGCGCCGCGGCATCCGGTACGGAACTGCGCCAAACTTTTAAAAATTGCACGTCCTCCCGAAGCCTGCGAAGCACAAGGCGTCCAGGAACAAAAACCTGGCCTGCCAGCAATGCCGGCGTTTTATTACGCGCCGGCCCCCAGCTTAAATATACCCGGTCTGTTTCAATGGTAAAAAGAGCTTCCATAAACCAACCTCATAGCCAGAATGAAGTAAAACCTTCACTTTGCAAACGATCCCACATCAGGCATAACCTTGCCGCTGTTCTAGGAAAACGGGCGCCGGGCAGGCTGCCCCGCCGTCCTGCGGACTCCCACAACTCAGTAACGGGGGATGCCTCCTCTTCCGTCCTAAACTCCTGCCCCCGGTATGTCCAGCCGAGAAGTTGTAAAATTACCTGACGGATCGCGTTACTGCCCCCGGCAATCCGCGGTAGCACTTTCATTAGAAAAGCAAGGTCCAGCGGGTCCACGGTTTCACCGCCGCGGGTAACAAAGGCTGAAGATATTTCCCTTGCATGCAGGACAAAGAGCACAATTTCATCGCGCACCCGGTAGCCAACCTGAAGCTGGGCCTGGGTTAAAATAGAGTTGATTTCGGTAAGTGATTGAATTACATCCCCAATGACTTGCTTTGTTTCCCCGTTATGATCAGCGAGGTCCCCCAGACGCGCTGCACGGGGGTACCAGGCTTCAACCGGCCAGAGTGTAATTCCGGTGGGTCCGTTTACTACCCTTTCCCATACCGACAAATCAATGTCCGACAGTTCGATGGTAAAAGCCCTGTCCAGCACCTTCCGGCTGAAGCCGTGGGTGCTTTCATCCATGTTTACAGTTCCCACTATAGCCAGGTTGGGTGGCAGCCTTTGTTTCATCCAGACTGCGTCACTTTCATTCAATGCGATACTAATTAGTGGTCCACTTTCATAGCCACCGCCCGCCGCCAACCACCGGTCTTCAACACGGCTCAGCACCTCGGCAAAATATTGTTCGACACGAGCCAGATTCATTTCGTCGAGAATACAGATAAAATGCCTGTCCCGCTGTTCGTCTGCCTCCCGGGCAAATTCCAGCAGCGGCCCGGGCCGGAAATTTCCCTGTAAATCGCAGTAGCCCAGCACGTCCGAACTGTCGGTCCAGTCCGGGCGCACAGGTAAAAGCTTTGACACACCACCGGTGACTTTAGCCACTAAGGCCGGCAGTTTCGACTTACCGGTGCCGGACACACCGGCCAGGATGACAAATGGCTTCGTGCGCAACGCAGTGATGTAAGCGGCAATTTGCCAGGGCTCAAAATAAAAGCCGGATTCAGTTATTGCTTTTATTACACGGCTGACGTACTCGTCCAGACTAACCAGTTGATTACCTTTTTCTTGCTGATCATTGTTTTTTAACTCTATGTAGTGGTCATATGTTTCAAGAAGAATCTTCAGGTCGTATATAATTTCATCGTCATCAGGAATAGCTTTTGCGTCATAAAATTTATAGGTGATTGTAGAATACTCGTAATCGATACCGAGGCTTGCATCAGAACGCAGGTCGATTTTGCTGTCAAGCTGAAAACTATACTCCTTAAGTTTGCTGCATTGCTTGCGAATAGTTTCCGCCTGGACGCTCAAAAATTTCCTCGCCTCAGCAAGACCTAGCCGGTTTTTGGGTTCCGTTACACCCTGCATCATACACAGGTACACACCGCTCATATCCTGGCGAAAAAGATAAACACAATAAACTCCACTCTGAGTGGTGGAAGTCTCGCGGGAATCAAGAAAGGAAATCCAGGGAATTTTAGCCCAATTCCCCATTCCGACTGACCAACTAACTTTCAGATAAGGAAATTGCTTTATGTAATCGTTTGCCTCAAGTATTTTTTGAATATCACTAAAGGCAGCCCATATGGGATGTTTTTTGCCAAACTTTCCACCGGCACGCGCATTTAAGTATTCCGTTAGGATGAAGTAGAACCCGTCGCGCAGATCTTTTATGTTCGGTTTACCATCCTCTCCATTTTCCCTTAGCCGGACAACCGTAAAACCCAAACCGTCCATATACTTGTTTGCCTCGTTACCACCGCTGAAACTATTGACGGGGGTATTCGTCGCCAGGGAAATTATCTTTTTAACGGGGTAAAGCCTGCCATTATATTGAATAGCGAATTTATGGTTTTCTTTTTGCTCCCAGCCAGACCAATCGGCTGTTTCGCGCAATTCCTGGTCAAATCGTTCCAGGGCCTTTACAATTATTTCGGGCGTGGTTTTTGGGATCATTTCATTTCACTCCGATTTTTTCCGCCATTTCATCATATCAGGCGGCGAGGTTAATCAAAAATGAAAGCTTCAATTATTGATGCCACCGGCACTGTGCTCTTTGGCGATTTATGGATAATCTGTATATTGTAATTGTAATATTCTCATTATATCACGAAATATAGTAAATATTGTCTTATTCGGGCAAAAGGGCAGATCACGGTGAAGTTCCCGGCGATTCCCTGAATCAAGAACCAGGACATAGTGTAAAAGGCCGGTCCTTTCCAATTACTACGCGTAGTATAACTACCGGAGTACTGAGAAGGTACCGGCCTATTATGATGACCATGCCACATTACCGTACTGTAAGCGTGTCAAGAAAACCGTTACCTTGACACGCGGTGCCCTCGACACGATGATTATTTGATTGAATATGTTGTATTAATCACTACGTTATTCTTTAACATTGCCCAAACCGGGCAATAGGTTTGTTCGGATAATTGAATTGCCTTTTGAATATGAGTTTCATCAATATCACTGGATTGAACATTAAAATCAAGGCTTATTGTCTTAAAGCCAAGGGGATGCTCATCCCTTCTTTCTCCGCTGGCGGTTACTTCTAACCCTGATACGTCTCTGCCCATTTTTCTTAATAAAGTAACAACGGTTGAGCCACTGCAGCTTGCCAGGCTGATTAATAACAATTGCAACGGCATGTAGCCTTCGCCGTCTCCAAGAGGCGGTATATAATCAATAATAATAGACGGGTGGTCTCCTGCTTTCCCCTCAAACTTAAGTTTTTGATTGACTAAAGTTGCCCTTGCTTCAATATTACTCATAATACAAATCCTCCCTGTATTTATTGTTTAACACATATCACCCGGTGGAGCTAAGGCCGCACTAAATCATTTTTCTACCCCCTTCATAAATAATAAGGCCTTTTATTTATCGTTCGATAAATACTGGAGTAAAAAAAATACTATTTAACAGCGCTTTTTTCAGCTAAAATTGCTCCGTATTCAAAAATCATATAAATTTCCGACCTTATTTGTTCCTCTGGAATGTCCTCATTAATCAGCACCAGCTTATTGACCATATTTTCAAGTAACCTCATAAATATACTGACCAACAGCTCACAGGCATGAGACTGTCCCCAATATTTTCTGAGCAAGTTCCTGCTGTATTCTATCCTTGATTCTTCCCACTGTTTCAGCTTAATTTGTATTTCAGTATTCCCCTCGGTCCGCATCCAGGCCTTCAGGGCTAATTTATATACAGATTTTTCGTATTCTGATAAATTTTTTCTTTGCAAAACATATTGGGTGTATATTTCCTTAATGTGTTCCTGCTTTGGCAGCTCCGACCTGAGCCTTTCATTAATCCGGACAAACTCCACGTAGGCAATTTCTTCATATAAGTCGTTTTTATTTTTAAAATAGTAATAAAGCATTGGTAATGAGCATCCAACGGCGTTGGCTATTTCCCTGATCGAAGTCCCGTAATACCCTTTTTCACTAAACAGCTCCACTGCCTTGACCATTATTTTTTCTTTCAGCGTGTTTTCTCTCATTGAATACCCTCGCGCTTATCTATCGTTCGTTAGGTATATTTTAGGACTATCCTTATTAATTGTCAAGTATTTTCTGCACAGAAACACGGGGGTGAATTCCC
>DBRJ01000020.1 GCA_002305915.1 Pelotomaculum sp. UBA1371
TACTCCTGCATTGCCCAACCTCCCGGTTATTGGAACTTGGAAGCAGTTCTGAAATCTTGTTGGGAATGATTTAAAGCTCCTTATAAGCCAACTTCCTTTTAGATGTATATGCACCTGCAGTGCAGAAATGCGTTCGCCGGATAAGAACCCTTTAGAATGTATTTCCTTAGAAATGCGCAATGAAGATCCTGAAAGGGAGGTTATTTTTACTCTTTCTTTACTTGCTGCCGGTAATGGAATATTTTATAATAGAACTGACTGGTCAGTACAAAAACTTGGGGGTATCTTCATGGGGGACACGTTTTCAGAGGCTTTCAAAGGTAACCGGGGGGACAGCCGGGCTCTTTTTGAAGCGGCAGATGGAATATTTGCCAGAAAGGGCTATCATAAAGCCACCGTTGAGGAAATAGCCCGGGCCATCGGTGTAGCAAAGGGTACCATCTACTATCACTTTGAAAACAAAGAGGACCTTTACCTGGCCGTCATCCGGGAGGGGGTTTATCTTTTCAAACAAAAGTTAGACAGGGTGGCGGCAACAAAGGCTCCTCCGCCGGAAAAAATCGGCATGCTCATCGAAGGACAGCTGCTCTTTTTTGAGCAAGAAAAAGATTTTGTTTTTCTATTCTTAAAGGAACTCTTCAGCACCGGTGTAAGGAGAGAACTTCTGGCGGAAATGCTGGCAGGTTGTCTCCAGGTCATCCGCAATGTAGTTGAGGATGGCATCCAGGACGGCTCCTTTAAGGCAGTTGATCCGGAAATTACCACCTCCGCACTTTTTGGTATGGTTGCCATACCGGCTCTTCATTACCTCAGCTATAACCGGAATATACCCCTGGAACCCGTGCACAGTGCCGTCGGAGAGATTTTATTCAAGGGCATTTGCGCTTCGCGGGTCTGAGCAAAGCACATGGGTGCATCCTATTATTTGGATAATTTGCTTTGATTTTTTGCTGCGCTGGTCTTTAGCAAAACAAGGGATGTCCCCCTGAGCGCCAACAGACCCACAGCGGCATCTGAATCCAAGGAGGGGTGCAATAAATGGCAACCGGTGCGTTTGCCGATCTTGATCGCAAAAAAACCGTCATTTCAGTACTGTTTTTGGCAATTATAGGCCTCGGGGTTTTGCTTTTCCTGAATCATTACAGACACCAGACCCTTATTCAGGAAGAACGGAAGAGCCTGACCGCCACAGGAACCATTGAAGCTAAAAGTATTCTGGCCTCTTTTAAAGTAGCCGGTAGAATTGACTCGCTGACCGTAGAAGAGGGCAGCTATGTGGAAAAGGGGCAGGAACTGGCCAGACTGGATACCCGGGAAATTGCCGCCCGGTTGAGCCAGGCCCGGGGAGCCCACAATGCGGCCCTGGCCCAGGTCCGCCAGGCGGCGGACTCTGTGCCGCTGACAAGCCAGCAGGTAGAAACCGCCATTGAGCAGGCCAGGGCCAAAGTCGCCCAGGCCGAAGTCGGCGTCCAGGAAGCAAGTCAGTCCCTGGAACGGGCCACCGTCCTGCACGAAAGCGGCGCGGCTTCCGCCAAAACCCTGGATGACGCCAGAAACAATTACGAGCTGGCCCAAAACAAGCTCAGGGAGGCCCAAAGCGCCCTGGAACAGGCCCTGGCCGCCCGCTTGAAAGTCCAGGTGGCCCAGTCCCAGTACGAGGCGGCCCTGGGCCAGAGCGAGCAGGCCGGCGGAGCCGTTGAGGAGGCCCGGGCTTACCTGGAAAACACCCTTTTGCAGGCCCCCATGTCCGGCTACATCACCCAGAAGTACCTGGAGGAGGGTGAACTGGTCAACGCCGGAACACCGGTTCTGGAAATAACCGATATAGAGCATACCTACGTCAAGGTTTTTATCAGCGAGACGAAAATTGGCCGTGTCCACCTGGACCAGGAAGCTGAGATTACCGTGGCTTCCTTTCCGGACAGGGTCTTTCCGGGCAGGGTGGTCTGGATCAATGACGCCGGCGATTTCGCCGTCCGCAAGGCCGTGAACGAGCAGGACGAGCACGATCTGCGCAGCTTTGAGGTAAAAATTGATCTCCCCAACCCCGACCTTGTCTTAAAAACCGGGATGACCGCCAGGGTGAAACTTCTGGAGGAGGTCAATTAACAGATGGAGCCGGTTGTCAGGGTTAGGGACCTTGTTCAAAAAATAAAGAAAAGGATTATTTTGGACGGAGTCGGCCTGGAAGTATACAGAGGGGAGTGCTTCGGCCTCTTCGGCCTCAGGGGAGCCGGCAAGACTGCTCTCCTGCACATCCTGGCCGGCATTGACAGGTTCAGGTCGGGAAGCGTGGAAGTCCTTGGCTATGACATCCGTAAATCTGAACGCTTCAAGCACCAGCTGGGCCTGGTAACCCAGGGAAAAAGCCTTTTTCAGGATTTAAGAGCCGGTGAAAACCTGGATTTTCTGGCAGCTTTAAAGAATGCCGGCAGGGAGAACTGCCACCGGGTCATAGAGCGGTTTCAATTAACTGATTATCTGAGTTTGCCCGTAACCGCGCTGGAAGCCGGCGTTTACCAGCGCCTGGCCCTGGCCTGCGCCCTGCTCAACGAACCGGAGCTCCTGCTTGCCGATGATCTCTTTCAGTCAATCGACCCGGCTTCCCACCACATCATTTTGAGAGAACTGAAGGAATATCTGGCCTGCGGCGGTACCTGCATCCTGAGCTTCAACAATATGGATGCTTACAGTAAAAATGATCTATACAGCAGCATAAGCCGGGTGGGCTGGCTTGAGCAGGGCCGGCTAACGGTCTGCCAGCCCGGGGAGGCCAGGGACCAGTGGGATCGCCGGCTTAAATCATTTGAGGAACAAAGCGGTGAGAACCATGCTTAGGCAGTGCCTGGCCGTTATGCGCCGGGAAGTTTACTACCTGTGGCGGGACAAAGGGCTGCGGAATATTTTACTGGCAGGTTCCCTGCTGGGGCTGCTGGTTTTTTACGCCACTTACAGCACCCAGGTCTTAAAAGATATTCCAACGGCTGTTGTGGACCTGGATTGTTCCCGGGAGAGCCGGCAACTGGTTGAAGATGTCAGCGGCGCCGAAAACCTGAAAGTAGTGGCCTGCCCCGGCAGTTTTGCTGAAGTTGAAGAACTGATCCGGCGGGGACAGGTAGTGGTGGGGATCGTTATTCCGGAAAACTACGCCAAAAGTGTCTCCTTAAGACGCCAGGTCAACCTCTCCGTGATCATCGACGGCAGTAATATGATTTACGCGACCAACGCAGCCAATACGGTTTTAGCAATAACGGGTACAATCAACGCTCAAGCAGGGATTAAAACCCTGCTGGCCGGGGGCCTGCACCCGGACCAGGCCCAGGAAGCCTTCAGCTCCGTTACCTTCCGGGAAGAACCCTGGTTCAACCCCACCTTGAATTACGCTTACTTCCTGGTGCTGGCCCTGGCCTTGAATTTATGGCAGCAGTGCTGTATGCTGACGGCCTGCATGAACATCATCGGAGAAACGGGACGGAAAAGCTGGTCCCTGCTGAAGGCGGCGGGGGTCTCCAAATTCATGTTTTTTTTCAGCAAGTCCACTGTGCAGATCGCCCTTTTCATCCTGACGGTCCTGCCTGTTTATTATCTTTCTTTCAATGTTCTCAAGCTGCCCCTGGCCTGCAGCTTCTGGATGCTTCTTTTGTTTACCCTGGCCTTTGCCCTGGCCCTGCACGCAACCGGCACCCTGGTCTCCAGCTTCGCCCGTACTTCGGTCAATTCTACCAGGTTCGGCATGATTATCGCCGTACCTTCCTTTATCCTCTGCGGCTACACCTGGCCCCTGGAGGCCATGCCCCAAATTGTGCAGCAAGTCGTCAAAGTCCTGCCGCAAACCTGGTTTTTTCAGGGAATCAACTACCTGACCTTTAAGGACCCGGGCTGGACCTTCATGGCCCCCTTCTTTTCAGCGCTGCTGGTGATTGCAGCCCTCAGCTACGCCGCAGCCGCGCTTATTGCTTCCCGGAGCTAAGGGACAAGCCCGCCGCGACTGCCGCCGCCACGCTGGCGCGGGCAAGCCCGCGCCGGAGAAACCTGAACGACCTACTTCCGGAAAGTTAAGGAGTGAGCCCCTTTGAAACAAGTGGCAGCCATTGCCCATTATGAGATGGTGCACATTCTCAAAGACAAAATTCTTCTTTTACTGGTGTTTGCCGTCCCCCTCCTTTACGCCTCCCTCTGCGGCCTGGTCTATTTCTCAGGACTCCTGACGGATATTCCCCTGGCCATTGTGGACCTGGACAATTCCAGGCTGAGCCGGGAAGTGGTTGCGGCCTTCGAGAATTCTCCGCGCTTTCAGGTGGTCCCGGGGATCGATACCTATGCCGGGCTGGAAGAGGGGATGAAAGAAGGGACCGTCCGGGCCGGCGTCGTCATCCCCGGGGATTTTGAGACAAAAATAACCCAGCACAGGAATACGGAGGTTTTAACCGTTTATGACGCCTCGAACCTGATCTGGGGCTTAAACATCCGGAAGTATACCCTGGAGGTCATCGGCACCTTTAATGCCCGTTATACCGCCGCCTACCTCGCCGGTCTGGGCCTGACGGCAACAGAAATCAGCAATGCCCTGAACACCGTGCAGGGCAATATTGAGGTCTGGTACAACCCCACCTTCAGCTACGCCAACTATATCCTGATGGGGCTGTACATGATCATAATTCAACAAATCGGCCTGCTCTGCGTGAGCCTGACCATAACCAGGGAAAAGGAAAAAAACAGCTGGCTCCAGTACCTTTGTTCACCCGTGGCTGCCTGGAAGATCTTCCTGGGCAAGTCACTTCCCTATTTCCTCACAAACCTGATGAACTATGGCCTGCTGCTCTGGTTTGCCCGGAGCGTGGTCCTGGTAAAGGTAGAAGGTTCCACCCTTTTAATCCTCTTGCTGGGGTTGCTCTACAGTGTCACCATTACCTCCGCCGGCTTCTGCCTATCCCTTTGGGCGGCCAACTCCCTGCAGGTGACCCGTTACCTGCTGCTTCTGTCCGTACCCTTTTTTATGATTTCGGGCTATTGCTGGCCCCCCACCCACATTCCGGAGCTGATCAATAACGCGGCCCGGTTGCTTCCCCTGACCTGGATGGCGGAGGCTTCCAGGCTGGTGACCGTTAAAAATTTGGGCGCTCCTTATATTGTTAACAATATCCTGGCCCTGTCCGTCATGGCCCTGGTCTCCACATTCTTTGCCCTGACTTTCAGCAAACGCAGAAAACCCCCCGCCCCGGGGGGATTAGAGGTTAACAGCGGGAACAGTTATCCCAAAAGGGATTAGACATCCATTACCCTGACGCGGCACCAGCAGGAGGATGAAAATTACTAAATAGCGAATCTTTTTCTTACGGCTGGCGAAGGGAGGTCGTGTTACGTTGGTTCTGCGAGTCCGTTGGATAGACAGACTCCAACGACCAGGTGCACCATAGATTGCAGCTCTCGTCAGGTAAGCACGCAGGATAGAATAACCAATGATGGTTGTTGCACCAGCCCTTTAATATTAATAGCCGTAGAAAGAGTAACAGATGGAAGTTGTATATAGCCACTGCTGCGGTCTAGACGTTCATAAAAAGGTTGTCGTAGCCTGCATCATCACACCTAAGGGAAAAGTCCAAACTATTTAGCCCCCTAATTTAACTTGAGACATGTCCCCTTGTTGGTATAAAATAGAACCACGGAAGGGGATATTGACATGAAATGACAGAGATATCCAAAAAGCCTAAAAGAACAACTTGTCAGAGAAGCCCAGGAAGTCGGGAATGCTGTTCCAGTTGCCAAACGGCATGGAATAAACGTAAAAACATTATACCGTTGGATTCATGAATCTAAGCATAAGGCCTGGGAGGTAGCGCCTGAAGATGCAAAAAAGATAGCCCAGTATATGCCCTCACCCCAGGAATTTCGGCAAGTAGAAAAGGAAAACGAGCACCTACATCACAAGGTGGCCCTCCTATTCCGGGATATGCATGGACAAGTGACCGGCAACGGGTTAGTGACGAGCAAATCAAGGAGTGGCTAATGGAGCTAGTTGCCGGCGAAGAAAGTGAATATGGTTACCGTAAGTTAGCCATATGCCTAAGGCGGCAACATAACCTGGTGATTAACAACAAAAAGGTTTACAGACTGTGCAAGGAGTTAGACATCTTAGCACCCCAGCGGCGGCTCAAAATAAAACATCCCCGGCGCCTGGCTATCAACCGCGAGGTGACCGCTTCAGACCAACTCTGGGAAATTGACTTGAAGTACGGTTTTATCGCTGCAGAGGACCGGTTTTTCTATCTGATGTGCATTATTGATGTTTACGACCGGGCGATTGTGGACTATCACATAGGATTGTCTTGCAAGAGTGAACATGCCGCCCAGATCCTTCAGCGGGCACTGTGGAAACGGCGTCTCTTTCAAACAAACTGTCGCCCAACCATCCGGAGCGATAATGGCCCGCAATTTATCAGCAATCACTTTGAAACCGCATGTAATCAACTAGGTATTGAGCACGAAAGGATACCCCCGAAGACACCGAACAAGAACGCACACATAGAATCTTTCCATGCCATCTTAGAGGATAATTGCCTTAGCCGGTACGAATTTTCGTCGTACCAGGAAGCTTGCCAAACTGTTATCAGTTACATTCAGTTTTATAATGAACGCCGCATCCACGGCAGTCTGTATAACTATTCACCATATGAATTCCGTAAACTATCGGCTGCCGGCCAGCTAAGTCCTATTATCGTTAAAGTATGACACAAGCCCTTATGATACCGGATGCCGGAGCCTGAGCTTGGCCCCTCTAAAAACTATCGCTAACCACCTGGCCAAGACCTGGACGGCAACCGCATAGCGGCTTGGCCTTGACCCACCGTGATAAAATGCGTGGTGGGGACGGGCTGTATAATTGCCTATACCGTCTACCGTCACCCTCGCCCGTCCCTCTCTATCAGTAATCACGGTGGGTCAAGGCTTGACGGCCAGGTCACATTAGAAGATAACAAAATCACAATTAAGGTTTAGATAAAGGTTTAGTATTTTTGCAATCCTATGCAATCATGAGAATAAGGGGAGTAGACTCTAAAATTAGGGATTTAAACCGGTTCTGCTTCAGCCTTAATCCATTGCTTCTTGGAGAACTTGGCCAGGCTGGCAATTAAGCGATCGAGGTTGCCTTCCTGCAAGTCCTCAATGCGTCCCATATTCATAAGGACCTTTTGGCGAACCTTACCATTTTCCCGGACAGCCTCAACGATTTGAAGATAAGTTCTTTTAGAACCATCTTTGTTTGTAAAAGTTTTAGTTCTAGCATACATGGCATACATATTATACCATATATACCTACGCAATACAAGGACTTATTTCCATAGACGTGGCACTACAAATTTTTATTTTTCAAGGACTCACCCTTGCTTTTACTGGGTTTGCGGGTTTTTAGATGCCGAAAATGGATGAAAAGTTTCAAACTCGAGTAAAAGGAAGTTGCTATGTGCAAAGTTTTTGACAATTACGTTACAATATTTAGGTATTAGGTAGTTTTTATTCCTAAATACCTTGTGTGTATTTTTTAAAAACTTCAAGGGGAATAAGGTAATCCAAATCCATTTGATATATCTTTGCATGTTCATTGTTTTTATATTCTTCCAATATATCATTAAACTTAATTATTTGCATTTCTATTTCATGGTTCATCATTTCATATGGAGACCAAGTTGTTTTGACCTGGCCCCAGTCGAACCACCGCATTACCTCCAGATCTAACCATAAAGGATGTTCTTTTGCGTCTCTTTTCTTTAATATTATGCCTCTCCAGATAAGTTTATCGAATTCTTTAATCTCTTTAATTATATCACCAGATTTATCATTGGTTAAATATATGTTTTTAATATATATGGTCGGCCATCTTTTTTGCTCTTTAATGCTTGGATTACCCTTAACTATATTAGTGTCGCGCTTTCTGTCCCAAATAACGTTTCTTATTATTAAACCACTTTGCTTACCCTTCTTAAATGGATATTCCCGTTCCTCAGAGTATATACACCAGGAGTTTATTTTATCATTTGGAATAGTATAACGCATTCTTAAAATTTGTTCATAAGTATTTAATTTATCCTCTTTATTATGTTTAGCCCTGATGTATAACGGTTCTTCAGTGTAATAGCTGGCTATTTGCTCATATTGCAACATGGGAAACATAATCGGATGGCATTTTTCATCCATAATTTCTGCATTTCCTTCTTCAATAGGCTTCATATCTTTTTCCATTATTCTGTTTCCTTACTTTATGGAAGATCCATAACATATTGAGGGGGAGCTCCTCTTCTTCCTTTTGGTTGATTATAAATTTCTTTTGTCCCTTTACGAACAAAAAAATCTGATTTTCCTCCCCCTACTTGTTTTTTAATCTCTCGCACTCCCTCTTCGCCCCCTAGAGATTCTATTTCATCATTAGAAAGTCTTCTTAAATCTTTAGCTGTTACATCATTATCACCTGACACATCATCCTGGGCCCAATACCAATCCCAAGCTCCCTTGACTTCCTTGGCAAGCTCTACAGTTGCCCCTATTGCTGCTGTTCCCACAGCTGCAATTGCTGCTGCTTCCCCTGATACTGCCGCTGCACCACCCGCTAAAAGCGGTACAAAATGACCGCTTGGATCAGTGTTACTAACCGGGTTATTCTCAGCATAAGCATATAAATTCAATGTTTGAGGATTACCATATTTTATATATCCATAACCATCCCTCGTCAAGAACCTCCCCAGCGTCGGGCTGTAGTACCTGCTCTTGAGATAATACAACCCCGTCTCTTCATCATAATAGTACCCGGCGTATCTAAAGGGCTGTGAAACCTCGGTTGGATTATTCAAAGGGCATCCCCTTGGATCGGTTATAGTTCCGGTTTGGTTCAAGGCGTTAGGTACAAATTGTGTTAAATACCTGTTGTCTGTGTTGTTGGAACTCCTGGGATCACGGGAAGATACCAGGTTATCCGCCGGATCATACCCGTAGTAAGCCGAGTTTTGCAAGCGATCGGTTACTTGGATCAGTCTGTTTGAATTATCGTAATAATAGTATTCATTATTTGAAAGGGCGTCTGTAAATTGTGTTTTTCTGCCGGTGTTGTTATTGTAATAATGATACGTACGATTAGAAAGATTATCCTCGGTCATGGTTGGGTAATTTACCCGCAGGATCATACCTGATAGATATCCTCCGGGATGTATACCTCCCGGTAACGCCCGTCTTTCACTAGCATGGCGATGGTCTTCGTATCCTTTCGGTCATTCTTGGTTGGGCTGTTATCATCTAGTTCCTTGGTTCGTTTGACGTGGAAGGGGTTAACTATTGCAAGTTTATGACCCTGCCGCTTGAGGTGGTCTCCCAGCGTAAACCAGTAATGTCCAGTGGGCTCAAAGCCGGCGATGACTTCAGTCTTTTCTTGCTGCTTACAAATGTCTTGCATCCACCGGTCAAGGCTTTCAAAACCTTCTACCGTGTTTCTAAATTTCAGCAGCTTGGCCAGCTCAATCCCTCTGTAATCAAAGGTTCTGGCATAGTGGGTTTCTTTACCAATGTCGATTCCAACTACTAATGTTGAAATTTTTAGTTGCGAAATCTTCTCGTTTTGTGTACGCTTCATATAGGGACGCCTCCTCAATCTGGTTTTGTGCCTTTCTTTGCTGGATCAGCACATCACCATTGTATTGATGGGCGTCTCTTTTTTCAAAGGCCGTTTTCAAAGAATACAGGAATATTCAATTCTGGCTTTTTGAGTCACTACTATGAATTTTTTACATGAAAATGTTTATGCTTTTTGTTTTTGCTGAAATCCTCCAAGGAATTCTCTAACTCTGTTCTGTTTCATTTGTTCAACCTGTTTAATTGTAGCTTTATAGTTGTTGTCCTCCAAAGCTTTGTTGAGAAGGGTAAACCAATCATGGATTGTACTGGAAATAAGCCTAATGATCCGGCAATAATCATCGTTTTGATCGAATTCAAATTTTGCTCCTACCACAGTTAGAACATCCTCCAACTGCATCCAATTAGAATTACGTCCTATTTCACACCACACCTGACCACGATCCCTAAGAAATCGTATATTAAAGGAATTGGCCTTGGTTAATTTAATCACGAAGTTTCCGAAATACTCTTCAGAATAGTTTATTTCTTGAATCTCATATCCACGGTATTGGACTAAATCACTCAAAGCAGCCTGAACACATTCTTCGCTAAACATTTTTTCACCATCCTTACTTAATAAGCTTATAACCATCACTGCTTAATTTGTAGCCTTTTGACATAAGGTATTGGATTTCTTTTTCGTAGAAACTTCCCTTTCTAATAGCGCTCAGCGGCGTTGCCAACACAAACTCTGCCCCTTTGGCTATCGCCCTATCCAAAAATTTTTGATTTGCTGCCCACTGCTCTGCAGGAGACATTTTATTCCAAATATTTGTTGGTATATTGAAAGCTTTAGCCCCCATCTCTTTTGATAGATTGATGTATTCTGGGTAATGCCCTAGTACTCGTATATCCGCGCCCTTATTAATTCTCTGGGATAATTGCCCGGTTCTTGAAAACAATGATCCTGCCGCCATCCCATCAGTTAAAAAAGTCGCTAAAATCATTGCCGTTGTTGGAAGGATAACTTCTTGGTTCCAGTAATTATCTGCTTCTAGATCATAATTCAGTTCAAACCCACACACATCACAACATCCCGTCGGATCCACGGAGTTCACAGGATTATTCCTGCAATAACTATACAAGTTAAGCGTCTGAGGATTCCCATAATTTACATATCCATAACCATCCCTCGTCAAAAACCTTCCCATCGTTGGACTGTAGTACCTGCTCTTGAGATAATACAACCCGGTTTCTTCATCATAATAATATCCGGCGTACCTGAAGGGTTGCAAAACATTTGTAGGATTATTCAAAGGGCATCCCCATGGATCATATTTGTACACGACCGAGTTAGGAATATTATCACTTACCATGATTATATCACCGAGTAAATTATGATAATAGAAGTATGGACCGGCTGAAGGAGTTTTAAAGGATAATAAGTTTCCATAGGGATCATAATAATACTGCCTCTTAGTGTTTCCGTTGGCATCGCTTTCGCGCACCATGTTGCCAAAGGCATCCCAGTGGAAATTAGTCACTACTGCCTGCCCGCTTGTGTAAACGGTTTTACTGCTTCTCAGTCCATCATGGTTGTAAGTATAGGTAGCAACCAGACTGTTATCAGAGCACTTGTTTACCTGTATTAATTGGTCTTCCGCGTTGTAAGTGTAGTTGTATGTTCCATCGCTGGTCATGTTCCCATTGTCATCGTAGGTGAATCCCTGGTTGGTAATTTCATTGGGGTTGTTATAAGTATAGGTGTTGCTTCCTTTGGTCAATAGGTTACCTGCGGCGTCATAGGTATAGCTCTCTACTACGTTATCATTGTTAGTCCAACTTTTTAGCCTCCCATTATCATCATATTCATAGGAGTCATGTTTATTTTTATTAGTTATCATTTCTACAATATTGCCGATTTCATCGTATTCATACGTTAATGTTAAACCACATAAAGCAGAATTATAAAGTATTCGCTGGCACCGGCCGTTGGGATCATAGCTGATGTTTTTCCTTAACCATATATAATTATTTTTGTCTTCTACATAGAACAGACGTCCGTTTTCATCATAATTATAAAGAAGCCCGATATTGTCCGGCAACAATACTTCTCTGAGCATATTATTGTCATAGTTATAATAAACTGATACATTAGATGTAACTTTTCTTATTAGGTTATTGCCCTTATCCCAGTAGTATCTTACGATATCACCCAAGGGGTCTGTAGTGGATGTAATCCTATTGTCGCCGTCGTAAACCAAGGTGTAGCTTTTATTTAAATTATCAACGACACTGGTCAGGTTACTGGCACCGTCGTAGGTATAATTAAAATATCTGCCACCATCTAATGTTTTTTGGGCAAGCCGGTTGGCATTGTCGTAAGTATAGTTAATACTTTTACCATTAGGCAATGATATATTGATCATGTTGCCTGAACGGTCATAGGTATTAACAATGTTTTCATCTTTTGGATCGGTGATTGTTCCGGTTTGGTTCAAGGCGTTAGGTACAAATTGTGTTAAATACCTGTTGTCTGTGTTATTGGAACTCCTGGGATCACGGGAAGATACCAGGTTATCCGCCGGATCATACCCGTAGTAAGCCGAGTTTTGCAAGCGATCGGTTACTTGGATCAGTCTGTTTGAATTATCGTAATAATAGTATTCATTATTTGAAAGGGCATCTGTAAATTGTGTTTTTCTGCCGGTGTTGTTATTGTAATAATGATACGTACGATTAGAAAGATTATCCTCGATCATAATTGGGTAATTACCCGCAGGATCATAATCGTACTTATATGTCATGCGGGAAACCAGTTTTACTGCGTCAAAATATGCTGTACCGGTTCCGTTGAGAACGCATGTTACCCGTCCAAATTTAGCATTCATTGGGGCGTTTGCCAAACAGACTAACCTTGTCCAGTCATTGCTACCAGTTAAGTAACCTGTCTGAAAGGTGGAAATAAGCTGGGGAGTGGGTGAATTATCATAGTAATCTATTTTATAGTAAGCTCCATCGCCTGCTTCCACGTTTGATACTTTAACCATACCGGATAACGTTAACATTTCGCCGGGGTATACGGGTACATCCTGGTATAATGTCGCCGTTCCGCTTGCTGTTAGGTTAAGTCTTGCAGAACGTTTTCCTGCAAAGGATGTAGTATTTGGATATGTTGGGGTTGCACCCGTGAAGTTCCAATGAGAGCCGGAGTGTTCAAAGTTTCCATTTTCTATTGTGCTAAAAGCGCTTGCTGTATAATAGTCACCAGCGCCGATGTACTCTACTTGAACGCTGTCAAAAGAGATTGCTCCGGTACCTTTTATCCCCAGCCTGATATAAACCGGACAGTAATCATCGCTTGGCAGTTCTGAGTTAAATATCACGGTAGTTGTGCCATTACCTTTAAAATTGAACTCGTCTTCAAAATCTTCTCCATATACTATTTTTATATAACCGTTGGTGACATTTTCACACTTTATATCAGCACTGATTGTTAAACATGTCCCCAGGGGAAACTGATAAGGAAAGCTTAGGGTTCTGGAAACATAGTTATCAACATACGTGTTAGTCTGGAACTTCAAGGCCTTTTGGCCATGTGAATTGAACCCTTCCGTTGTTAGCACAGCGCCGCTTCCAAAGCGTTCCCAGCCAGCCGGAATTCCGTTTGGGGCAATATCCTCGAAACTACCGTTTGTTAACAAATTTATAGTGCTTGAAAGCGCCGGATTATCCTCAACAACATTACCATATTGATCGTATTTTTTGCCTATAGCTTCTTTTCTATTTTCGTCGTAACTGCTTAAAAGACTGCCTTTTATATCGTAGCTAAATTTTTGTTCAACACCGTTGCCATCAATATAGCTTGTGAGCCTGTTGTTCTGGTCATAGTACATACGCTGCACGATGTTATGTGATGGATAAGAATCAAGAATTCTCGTTTCTTTGGTAACGTTGCCTCTATTGTCATACTCATAATTGGTAGTGCCCTTAGCATCCTGTGCAGATGTCATATTGTTATTCGCCCATGTATATTGCCAGATGCCATCCATTTGGTTAGCATATTTTGTTAGGTTGCCTGTATTGGGGTCGTGGTAATAAGTAAAGGAGCGGTTGCCGGGATCGGTAACGGTTGTGACAATGTTGTTGTCTTGTATAGTCTGATTAAAGTTTGTCTGGTAAATATCCGAACCGGTTGTACGTGCATCTCTAACATTTACTACTTGACGATTGCTGTTTAAATTGAAACTGGAGACCCTGTTTAAAGGATCGGTAAATATTAATTGATCCCCATAAATACCATAGCTAATATCTACTACGCCGAGAGGGTCAATTATTTGAGTAATTTTGTCACCGTTATAAACAAATTCGTATGAATTATTGTTGGGGGTAATTATTTTCCACAACTTGCCATCCGGATAGTAACTGTAATCTGCGCACCTCATTGACGGGTCAGTTACTTTGTTAAGCCTGCCGTTAATATATTCATAGCTTGTTATATTGCCGTTGCGATCAGTTGCCTGTGTTATTTTATTGTCCTGGAATGTGTAGACGTTTTGGTTTTTATCGGTAATGGTAAAATTCCCGGAGCCAACCTTTTCCATTATCAGGTAGACACCTGCCGGAGCGATATAGCCGCCGCTGCCATCCGGCTTAAATGTGTAAATAGAGCCGTCACCCGCGTTATAAACAACATCGCCATTGTTATTCTCTATTACTGTTATATCCGAACCAAGATGCCAGCTTTGTCCCAAAGGCCCTCCTCTTAAATCCATTGAGTTGTATGTGATAGATTCTCCGAGGGGAAAACCACGGCCAGGTATTGTGAATAAGGTTTTGCCTAAGACCAAGTTAAGATTATAGGTGTTGACTGAAGCATTCCATCCGCCTCCCAAACTCATATTGCTGTAATTCCAGTATGACTTAAACCCGCTTGTATCACGCATGCTGTAATATGAAATCACCGGGTCCCATGCTGTTTTGTCACAAGAATTGTTAGCGTTCTGGTTGACGATAAACCGGAGGTCATCACCTGCGTTAACAGGAATGGTAACCTGGTGGCCGATACCGGTAGAATTGTTATATGCCAAATTTTGATTCCAAATGGATGTGTTATTTTTATAAATGTATAGTTTAACTCCGTCTCCCCCGCCGGTTTCTAGCTTGTACGCGTTACCGCTAACTGCAACGACACCTGAGTATGGTGCTTTCCAGGTGCGGACTGAGTCGTATGCACCGGGCAGTTGCCAGTTGCTGGCTACTTTGTTGCTGCTTGCACCAACCCATAGATTCTCGGCACTGGACCAGGTCATGGGGTATAAGTTGTCGTCTAAGCGTTTCTCATCATAATACCAGTTATTATGGCCCTGGGTGTTTCCAAAACCGGCAGATGCTTGATGATAGCAATCAATATATGAGATGTATGTTACCCACCAAAGGTAGTCATCGTCGGAATTGATGTTTTTATTAACAATGAATCTAATATTATCTCCAGTTTCAACTGGTAAATATATATCCTGAGTGTGGGTTATAAAACTGTAATCGTCCGCTATGTATTGCCAATCGGAATCCGGCCAAATTTTTGTACTGTTTTTCAATATTTTAATATTTACACCGTCACCAGTTCCGGAAGCTAAAAAATAATGCATCACAGCTGACCCGTGAATATTTACAGTTCCTGAGTGTGGAGCTTCCCATGTAAAAACTACGTTGTTATTTCCGGGGAATACGTGGGATTCAATATGGGCGATTCCATCTGAGCCTTCCCATCTTCTAGTACTACTATTCCAGGTCATGGGATTATAATTACCATTGGGCAATTCTTCTTCATAATACCAATTTTGGTAACCCTGCACAGTACCTGAATTAGGAAAGTTATATACTTCACCTTGTAAAACTATCGTTGGGTCAATGATAATGGGGTAAGATGCATTCTTGAGCCATTCAGGGTCTACAGAGATTTTTATTAACCCTTTTTTTGGGGATATTTCAAGTTTAATGTTGTCGCAACGCTTTCCATCATTGTCTAAAGCGAAAGGCTTAGTTAAGTAAAAAAGTGTTTTGCCCGTGTTTAGATCTGAAAAGTGGATTTCTCCATTTGGGTATTCTTGACAATCTACATTCCTCACACTGAACTGGAAGGGAAATTCACTCATACCGGTGTATTTGTTAACTATAATTTCTTCTTTGAGTGAATATTGTTCCGCGGTATAGCGAAAATTTGTATCTTGGTAAATATTTTCGTATAAAACAGTGTTCTGATATACTTTACCAGAAACTGAGTTTGGGTTTAAGGGACTTATAAAAAGACTGGCGTTGGCGTGGGTAAATTCCATTAGCTTGTTATCCGACTTCCTTGAGAACCCTGCAGTATAATGTCCGCCTTTGTTTCTGATCGAGTATTCAGGTTGAGTATCCAGTTCGGGTTTGTTTACCGCACTAAGGTTTGCGGTGCTGTCCTGGTTTTTATCATGGTTAATTACCAAGTCGGTGATCGTTTCATTACTATAAACTTGATCTTTTACCGTACTGTTCTGGTTTTGATTGTGCTCATAAACCTCATCAATTACTGAATCGGTGCTCGTTCCATTACTATAAACATGGTCAATTACTGATTCGTTTGTTTTGGATTCCCGGGTATTATTTGCTGATATGTTATTGTCTACGTCTACATCATGGAATAGTAAAAAATCTAATGGATTTTCCTTGGTATTTTTTTGTTCAGCCGTCATTAGCATGGCTAAGGGAGAGCTTAAGCTATAGTCATAATTATAAACAGGGAAAACTATGTCATTATCTTGACTTGTCCCAGGTTCCGTTATATTAGTGGACTTTTCAAATTCATTTTCTGCCTGCTCGTCTAATGGTTTAAGACTAGCTTTTTGGGGGCGAGGCCAATATTTCTCTTCCCAAATATATATGCCACTTTCGTTTGAGGGATCATCATTATTGATTGAGGGAATAAATTGTTCCGGGAAAATTATTTTATTCTTAGTAACCAACGGTCTATTAATATTCTGTTCTAATAGGCTAAAATCAGAGATTTTTGTGGTTTGTTCCGAATTATCTTCAGCGATATTGTTTATATCCTGTTCGCTTGCAAATAGAACACTGGCCTGTCCCATGAGGCATGATGCTAAAAATGTTATTGTTAGAAATATAGATATAAATTTCTTTAATCTTTTTTTAATAAACATTTTTAATCTCCCTTTAAAAATTGCTTATAGCAGAAAACCACTTGACCTTGATTATTCTAAAGCTATCAGCCCCTTTAACTAGAAAAATATTCCATAATTTAAATATTATATGGCAAAATATCAAATTCTACAGCATTTAATATATACCTTTTTATTTATGGTATTTTTTTCCGACATTTGTTCTTATATTTCAACATTATGTTCATAAAACTACTTTCAAGCTTGAATAATGCTGAATAAAAAACCATAAAGTCCTGGTACCGTTTGTTAATTGCTCGAAGAAACTAAACGGGCAATTTCTCTAGATAAACTTGAAAGCACCTTACTCAAACTCCTTCGGTCTAGCCGCTCTAACGAAACCAGGGAAAAGGAAAAAAACAGCTGGCTCCAGTACCTTTGTTCACCCGTGGCTTCCTGGAAGATCTTCCTGGGCAAGTCACTTCCCTATTTCCTCACAAACCTGATGAACTATGGCCTGCTGCTCTGGTTTGCCCGGAGCGTGGTCCTGGTAAAGGTAGAAGGTTCCACCCTTTTAATCCTCTTGCTGGGGTTGCTCTACAGTGTCACCATTACCTCCGCCGGCTTCTACCTATCCCTTTGGGCGGCCAACTCCCAGCAGGTGACCCGTTACCTGCTGCTTCTGTCCGTACCCTTTTTTATGATTTCGGGCTATTGCTGGCCCCCCACCCATATTCCGGAGCTGATCAATAACGCGGCCCGGTTGCTTCCCCTGACCTGGATGGCGGAGGCTTCCAGGCTGGTGACCGTAAAAAATCTGGGCGCCCATTATATTGTCCACAACATCCTGGCCCTGACCGTTATGGCTCTGGTCTCCACATTTTTTGCCCTGACTTTCAGCAAACGCAGAAAACCCCCCGCCCTGGGGGGATTAGAGGTTGATTGCGGGAACAGTTATCCCAAAAGGGATTAGACATCCGTGCTCCTGATGCGGCACCAGCAGGAGGATGAAAAATTTCTATCCACAGGGTAGTCCGCTGCTAAATTCTGATTCTACTGGCCGGGAGCTCAACGTTTAACAGTCTCTATAATTTCCACTCCGCTGTAATAATGCCCCAGAATCGTGCGGTAGTTGTAACCATGCAGGGCCATTCCCTTAGCCCCGTACTGGCAGAGCCCCACCCCGTGGCCGTGTCCGGTGGTGGTAAAGGCAACCTCCCCGCCCTCCGCCTTCCAGCTAAAGTTGGTTGAGCGCAGGCCCAGCAGGTCCCTGACCGCCACGGCGGATAAGGGACACCCGCCGATAAGCAAAGCTTTGGGCCTGCCTGTAGCTGTCTTTTCAGTAGTTTTAATTTCCGCCGGGCTGTTTTGTTTTCCCGAAACCGGAAGGGCCGCCAGGTTTGTGCCCAGGGCCTGGTCCAACTGTTCCAGGCTGTAGGAAACCGTCTGAACAGGTTCAGGGTCCATGTCGTAAGGACAGGGTACACTGCGCAGGTAGGGCGCCTCAAATTTCCATACATCTTCGGAATTCTCCGTCCGCCCGCCACAGGAGGCGTGGTAGGCCGGGTCGATCAACTGCCCCTGATAGGTGAGCACCTGACCCCTGGTTTCATCAACAGCCTGTTTCACTTTATAATAGTACTGGTAGTATTGAAGCGTTCCCCACAGTTCTTTCAAATCTGCCCGGGACAGCCAGGCCTGGCCGTGACGGTGGTCGTCGCACAAATCAGCACCCTGGTGCAGCGGGTTTTCTACACCACTTGCCCCCAGGCGCTTGACGGCATAAGTTCTGGCTGCAACAGCCTGGGCCTTTAACGCTTCCAGAGGGAACTCCGCCGGCATTTCCGCCGCCACCACACCCACCAGGTAGTCTTCCAGCGGTATTTTCACTATTCTGTCTGCACCGTGCAGGTACACCCGGACAATTGTTGTGCCGGAGAAAAACTTCACCGGTATTTGCCCGTTAAAAATATAAGGGAGCCCCAGAACCAGGGCAATTGAAAGAAACAAGAAGCCAACCACTAATCTGCGCAACGGAAAACACCTCTGTCAGATATTTGAATGGCGGAGAACAGACGAGCTTAAGTCAGTCGATGTCAATTGTTTACGGCTTGGACGTCATCTGAACAATCAGTGCACATGCCGGCCACCGCACTGTTTAACTGGTTATACAAAACTTTACAAAAAGGTTATATTATCTATATTACAAAGCATGGTAAATTATAACAGATGATGTTGAGTGTTTTATCTGTTTCCTTAATTGACATATCACTATTGATTAATCTTATTTTTTGACTATCAACTAACACTCTGATTGGCTAACAGCTCAACTAAACCAAAAAGAATCAGTGGCATTCCCTATACCCAATGAAAGGGGACGAGATAACGTCTTAACGTTAACTAAACCACCAGGGGCAAACAGTCAGACCAACCCTGCCTGTCCGTCAAGACCTCCGGATATCCGCCCCCAGGTTCCTCAACTTCTCCTCCAGTCGGTCATACCCCCGGTCTATATGATGGACGTTGCTGATTTCACTTTCCCCGTCCGCCGCCAGGCCGGCTATCACCAGGGCCGCACCCGCCCTCAGGTCGGTAGCTTTCACCGGGGCGCCGGTAAGACGGGGCACGCCCTGAACAATTGCCGTCCTGCCTTCGATCTTTATTCTTGCCCCCATCCGCTTCAGCTCGTTGGCGTGCATAAACCGGTTCTCAAAAACTGTTTCGGTAACCACACTGGTCCCCTTGGCCAGACTTAAAACCGCCATCAACTGGGCCTGCATATCGGTGGGAAAGCCGGGGTAAGGCATCGTCTTAATATCCACCGGACGCAGCTGTTCACCGCCGGCTACCCGGATGCTGCTCTCGTATTCTTCCACGTTCACACCGGCCTCCCTGAGTTTGGCGGTAACCGGCTTGAGGTGATCGCAGATCACGTTGTCCACCAGTATGTCCCCGCCGGTGATGGCTGCGACTGTCAAAAAAGTTCCCGCCTCGATCCGGTCCGGGATCACGGTATGGACAGCCCCGCTCAGGCGGGGTACGCCTTCCACCCGGATAACTTTTGTTCCGGCGCCCTTGATCCGGGCGCCCATGCTATTTAAAAAGTTGACCAGGTCAACTATTTCCGGCTCTTCGGCGGCATTTTCAATAATCGTGTTGCCCTTGGCCAGGCAGGCGGCCATGAGCAGGTTTTCGGTTGCGCCTACACTGGGAAAATCAAGGTAGATGCTGTTTCCGGTCAGGCCGCCGGCTACGGCTTCAATGCAGCCGTGTCCGTAAATAATCCTGGCGCCCATGGCTTTAAAGCCTTTCAGGTGCAGGTCGATGGGCCGGGTACCGATGGCGCAGCCCCCCGGCAGCGGTATTACCGCTCTTCCGGTACGGGCCAGGAGAGGCCCCATCACCAGAAAAGAAGCCCGCATTAAACGCACATATTCATAGGGCGCCTCGGCTTCTTTAAGGTCCGGTACAAAAATGGTGACTTCCCGCTCGCCCCTGGTAATTTTGGCTCCCAACCTTTCGATCAGTTTGCAAATGGTCTTAACATCGGCCAGGCTGGGAATATCCTGCAGGGTACAGGTGCCTTCCGAAAGCAGGGAGGCTGCTATTATCGGCAAGACGGCATTCTTGGCGCCGCTCACTTTTACAGTACCCTTCAGGCTTTTTCCACCGCGGACAATTAGCTTTTCCACCGGATCCCCCCTGCTAATACTCAGTAAATATCACCGGTGAGGCCGCATATACATAGGTAACTTGCTCCACCGGGTCTGTGCGCAGGGCCACGTTAAGGTTGATTTCCTGGTTGTCGTAATGCAGGTCGCTGTTAAACTGCGGGCTCAAGCCCGTCAAGCTGACCAGGTTGTCTTTCACCACTTTCTCCTGGACGCTGGCTCCCGCCTGGTCCATCATTCTTTCTGCGCCTGTTAAGAGTTCCACACTGTTTAACCCGCTCTCAATTTTACCTGCGTATGATACGGCCGCACGGCTCTCCCCGCCGCAGCCGTTCAATGCTTCCCGGATTTTACGTTTATAATGCCCTGTTTTTTTCCCGTCCACACCGTCCAGGCTGACTATCACGTGGGAGAGCATCTTACCCTTTTCAATTTCCATTGTTTGGCCTGCTACGGAAATATCGTAACCCCCGGTCAGCCGGCCCGACAACCGGACTCCCCGGGCATAGGGGTTTTGCCAGCTTTCATAGCTGCGGCCATCTTCGGACAGGCTTAGCCGGGCAGCAACCCTGTTTACCAGTTCCAGGGGTTCCCGGGTCCCGGCTGCTCTTTCGTCAATTCTAACCCAACCGGTTATATTTACAGAGCTCAGCTCAGCCCCGGAACACTTTATCAGTCTGAGCATGGCGGCATTTTCCCGGTGGGCGCCGAGAGTATCCCGGCAGGCTGGGGAAAGGGCAAAAGCCAGGAGAAAAAACACTGCAAGCACACCCGGCACGGCCAACCATTGATTCCTCTTTAACCTGAATCTTTCCCAAAAGCGTTGATTGAGCATAAACATCCTTCCAGAGTGATAGTTAACGTTCCTTCTCCTATTCTTACCAATTATTTCGCGTAATATAAACTGCGTTAAGGCAATGCTGGTGCAATTAAAAACAAAAGGGTTGCTCGAAAGCTTTCCCTTAATGCCTGTTTTTGTCGATTTTAAAGCAAAAAAATTTAACCGGAACTGTTTGTCCGGTTAAAAGATCTACATAGATTTAATTGCAGCCGCCGTATTAGTAGCCATCACCGGCAGCCTTCAAGCGGGTCAGTGCACGCCTTAAGGCCAACTCCGCCCGGAGAATGTCAATATCAGGAGACTTTGAGGCAAGCCTCTCTTCGGCCCGCCGCTTGGCGGCCTCGGCCCGGGCCACATCTATTTCTTCAGCTCTTTCGGCAGAAGTTGCCAGAACAGTTGTCCTGTTGTTGCGGACTTCCATGAAGCCGCCGCTTACCACAACTTTGAACTTATTACCCTCCTGCTCGACTCTCAGGATGCCGATGTTTAGAGATGTGATCAGCGGGGCGTGTTCCGGCAGG
Source organism: Pelotomaculum sp. UBA1371 (assembly GCA_002305915.1). GTDB lineage: Bacteria > Bacillota > Desulfotomaculia > Desulfotomaculales > Pelotomaculaceae > DTU098. The sequence continues at coordinate 21,785 of DBRJ01000020.1, forward strand.
ATACCCAATTCTCCGTCGGTACCCGGCGCCACCAGAAAACTCACATCCTCACTGAAAACCTTTTTCTGAGGAGTTACGATTTCCAGTCGTAGTTTTTTTTCCGACATCGCTGCGCACCCCTCTCTATTATCCAACTAATTTCTTGGCTTTTTCCACCGCTTCCGCGATGCCGCCGACCATGTAGAAAGCGTCTTCCGGCAGGTCGTCGTGCTTGCCGTCGAGGATCTCCTGGAAGTCACGAACTGTATCTTTCAGCGGTACATACTTGCCGGACATGCCGGTAAATGCTTCCGCCACGGTAAAGGGCTGGGAGAGGAACCTCTGCAGTCTCCTGGCCCGGGCTACAATCAGCTTGTCTTCGTCGGACAGCTCTTCCATCCCCAAAATGGCGATGATGTCCTGTAGTTCCTTGTAGCGCTGGAGAACCTTCTGTACGCCCCGGGCGATGGCGTAGTGCTCGTTGCCCACCACCAGCGGGTCGAGAATCCTTGATGTGGAGTCCAGCGGGTCCACCGCGGGATAAATGCCCAGCTCCGCAATCTGCCTGGATAGCACAACGGTGCCGTCCAGGTGGGCAAAGGTTGTGGCCGGGGCCGGGTCGGTCAGGTCGTCGGCAGGCACGTAGACGGCCTGCACTGATGTAACCGAACCCTTCTGGGTAGAAGTAATCCGCTCCTGCATCTGGCCCATCTCGGTGGCCAGGGTCGGCTGATAACCCACGGCTGAAGGCATCCGGCCAAGAAGCGCGGAAACCTCGGAACCGGCCTGGGTAAAGCGGAAAATGTTATCAATAAACAACAGGGTATCAGCGCCCTCTTCATCACGGAAGTACTCCGCCAGGCACAGGCCTGTCAGGGCAACCCTGAGGCGGGCTCCCGGCGGCTCGTTCATCTGACCGAACACCATGGTCATCTTATCCAGTACGCCGGATTCAGTCATCTCCCGTAAAAGGTCGTTACCCTCCCGGGTACGCTCGCCCACACCGGCAAAAACTGAAATACCACCGTGCTGTTTCGCAATATTGTTGATCAGCTCCATAACAACAACCGTTTTGCCCACGCCGGCGCCGCCGAACATGCCGATTTTACCACCCTTGACGAAGGGCACCAGGAGGTCGATAACTTTAATACCGGTTTCCAGCTGTTCCGTTTTGGTGGACTGATCCACCAGGGCAGGGGCCGGGCGGTGAATGGGATATCTCATATCACTAACAATAGGTCCTTTGCCGTCAATGGGTTCTCCCAGAACGTCGACGAGGCGCCCCAGGGTGGCCCTGCCAACCGGAGTGCTGATGGGAGCCCCGGTGTCCACTGCTTCCATGCCGCGGACCAGACCGTCCGTGGCACTCATGGCCACCGCGCGGACCGTGTTGTTGCCCAGGTGCTGGGCAACTTCCAGGGTAAGGTCAAACTTCCGTCCAAACATGTCTTCTTTGTCGCTTGTAATTTTTAGAGCGTTATATATGTCAGGCACCTGTCCGGGCGGAAAACGGACGTCCACCACAACGCCGATGACCTGTACAACTTGACCAACGTTCATTCGCTGCTCTTACCTCCTTCGCTACAACTTATAACTAAAAGCGAGTCAACAGGAATGAGAAATCCAAATTGTTCTGTAATGCCCGGGCTTTAAGCCTAAGCCGCAGCTGTAAATAATACATTCCAGGCATGGATAACAAGGTTTTTATTCATCCTGTCAGCCCCTGTGCCGGCTTCTTATTCCAGTGCCGCAGCGCCGCCGACAATCTCGGAAATCTCCTTGGTAATCTGGGCCTGCCGGGCCCGGTTCAGATTCATGGTCAATTGGTCGATCATATCCGAGGCGTTCTTTGTGGCGTTGTCCATGGCTGTCATCTGGGCACTGTAAAAACCGGCTTTCGTCTCTAAAAGTCCCTGGAATATGGCATTCTCAATATATCTCGGCAACAGCTCGGACAGCACCGCTTCGGCGGAAGGCTCGAAGATATAATCCACTTTCCTGGCATCATCTTCTGTTCTTTCCTCGGCGGGCGGCTCCGCCGGCAGGATTTTATGCATGACGGGCTTTTGTACCAGCACATTTATGAACTGGCTGTAGATCAGGTAGACCTCGTCGTACTCCTCCGCAGAATATTTTTCAATAATAAACGAAGCAATATCCCTGGCTGTTGCGTACCTGACTTCTTCACCCAGACCCACATACTGTTTGGCGATTTTATACCCGCGGCGCTGGAAAAAATCACGGCTTTTGCGTCCAATGGTAATTAAATTAAATTCAACAGTTTTCTTCTTAATTTCCTGGGTCGCACTGCGAATCACGTTGCTGTTAAAACCGCCGCAAAGCCCCCGGTCGGCCGTCATAATAATATAGGCGACCTTTTTGGGTTCACGCACAGCCAAAAGCGGATGCTTAACCCCGCTGGAAGCCACAGCGACCCTGCCCAGTACAGCCTTAATTCTCTTGGAATATGGGCGGGCGAACAGCACCGAGTCCTGAGCCTTGCGCATTTTAGCCGCTGAAACAGCTTTCATGGCCTTGGTGATTTGCTGGGTACTCTTAATACTTTTAATGCGGCGCCGCAAGTCTCGCAAACTTGCCATCTACGTTTTCACCACCTCTTAATCCGGTAGTCGGTAGTCTAAATTGTTTCAATATATCATGCGCTACCGCCAGTGGCTTGGATTTCAGGTTTGATTATAAACCTCTGGCCGACTTAAACCCACTTTTGAAGTCCTCAATAGCCGCTTTCAGTTCTTCTTCAATATCCGTCAACTCTCCTGTATTGCGGATGGTCTCAGCGATCTTGGGCTTGTTGGCCTTCATGTATTTCAAGAATTCAGCTTCAAAGGGCTGGACCATTTCCACCGGCAGGTCATCCAGATAACCGTTGGTGGCGGCGAAAATGCTCATGATCTGTTCTTCCACCGGCATGGGCACGTATTGCCCCTGCTTTAACAGCTCAGTCATGCGCTCACCACGGATCAGCCTGGCCTGGGTCGCCTTGTCCAGGTCGGACCCGAACTGAGCGAAGGCGGCAAGCTCGCGATACTGGGCCAGGTCGATCCGGAGGCTGCCGGCGATCTTCTTCATCGCCTTCACCTGGGCCGAGCCGCCCACCCGGGAAACCGAAATACCCACGTTAATCGCCGGGCGAATGCCGGCATAGAAGAGGTCCGGCTCCAGGAAGATCTGGCCGTCTGTAATCGAAATAACGTTGGTGGGAATATAAGCTGAAACGTCCCCCGCCTGGGTCTCAATAATGGGCAGGGCTGTCATGGAACCGGCGCCCAGGTCGTCGCTGAGCTTACAGGCTCTCTCCAAAAGCCGGCTGTGCAGGTTGAACACGTCACCGGGGTAAGCTTCACGGCCCGGCGGCCGGCGTAAGAGCAGGGAAAGCTCGCGGTAGGCGGAAGCCTGTTTGGACAGGTCGTCATAAACGATCAAAACGTGCTTGCCCTCTTCCATGAACGCTTCGCCCATGGCGGCCCCTGCAAAGGGTGCGATATAAAGCAGCGGAGCCGGATCTGCGGCGGTGGCGGACACAATAATAGTGTAATCCATGGCGCCCGTCTCCTGCAGTTTTTGCATCACGTTGGCTACGGTGGACTGCTTCTGGCCCACAGCAACGTAAATGCAGATAACGTCTCCGCCCTTCTGGTTGATAATGGCGTCCACCGCGATGGCAGTTTTGCCGGTCTGGCGGTCGCCGAGGATCAATTCCCTCTGGCCGCGGCCGATGGGGATCATTGAGTCAATAGCCTTTAGACCGGTCTGGAGAGGCTGGTGCACCGACTTCCGGTAGATAACACCCGGAGCAATTTTCTCGACTGGATTAAACCTGTCGCTGTTAATCGGGCCCTTACCGTCCAGAGGCTGACCCAGAGGGTTCACCACGCGGCCGATCAAGGGCTCGCCCACGGGCACTGAAACAATCCGACCGGTACGCTTGACGGTGTCGCCTTCCTTGATGTGTTTATAAGGCCCGAGAATGACGCAGCCGATGTTGTCCTCTTCCAGGTTGAGGGCCATCCCCAGCACGCCGCCGGGGAATTCCAGCAGTTCCATGGACATACATTCCATCAGGCCGTACACACGGGCAATACCGTCACCGACCTGGATAACGGTACCAACATCAGTCATCTCGATCTGTGCCTGGTATTTATCTATCTGCTGCCGAATAATCGAGCTGATTTCTTCAGGTCGCAAATTCATCTACTGGTTCACCCCTATCTAGTTAACTTATTGCCTTTAGGCGCTCTTTCAGGGCAGCCAATCTGGTCTTAATACTGCCGTCAATAAACTTATCCCCTATACGCACCACAACCCCGCCAATCAGGGACGGGTCAACAACATAGGAGGTTTGAATTTTTTTGCCGGTCAGCCTGGCCAAAACCCGGTTCAGCTCACCCTTTTCCTGGTCGTTCATTGCTACCGCCGTGGCGACTTTGGCCGTAATTATATTCCGGCCGGCATTGGCCAGGGCGACAAACTCGGCCACAATGTCTATTAAATGGGTCTCCCGCCGGCGGTCTACCAGCAAGGCAAGAAAGTTACCTGTAACTTCAGAAATTTTTCCTTTGAAAAGCTGTTCCAACAAATCTTTTTTGGCGGCTGGGGTAATCTGAGGGTGGTAAAGCAGCCTCTGCAAATCAGGATTATCCTCAATAATACCCTTAATTGCTTTCAGCTCACTCTCTATTTTGTCCACCATATTTTTTTGCTCTGAGGCGATATCGTACAGCGCTGCCGCGTAACGCCCCGCTACAGGCCCTCCGATCATTGCAGTTCCCCTGCCTCTTTAATAAATTCTTGAATCATGCTGCGCTGAATTTTGTCATCCATTCTTTCACTGATAATTTTACCGGCAACCATTATGGACAGGGAAGCAACCTGGTCACGCAGCTCTGCAATTGCTTTTTGTTTTTCCCTCTCAATACTGGCAAGGGCGTCTTCCTTAAGTCTTTGAGCCTCTTTCTTGCCGTTTTCAATAATTCCCAGGGCCTGTTCTTCCCCGGCCTTGGTTGCTTTTTGGATGATCTCCTGGGCCTGCTCCCGGGCCCGGCGCATTTCAGCCTCATACCCGGCCTTGAGTTGCTCAGCCTGCTGCCTTTCCTGTTCGGCGGCCGCAATGGTATTGGCAATGTGTTCCGAGCGGGAGGCCAGCAGTTTGGTCAAGGGCTTGTAAACCACAAGACGCAAGAATATCAGTAAAATTATAAAATCAGCTATCTGCGCAAGCACCGTTGCGTTAAACTCTAACACTCGTTCCCCTCCTTCCATCTCCCTGTGGACAAAAGGAAGGCGATAGCGAAATTGGACGCGGAACGTGATCCACAAATCGTTTCGAAACAGAACATTTTGACATATTAAATACAAGAGCTAAGGATTAAGAGCTTGGATAGCAGGAATCCCAAAAACCGGATCCCTGCATCATCCACGACAATGCTCACGTCTAATAGGCCAATTCGCTACGCCTTTTTTGCCATAAAGCTTAATCCTCACTAGCCAACGTTGCCCAAAAGTATGAAGGCGATAACGACAGCAATGATGGGCATAGCCTCAATCAGACCGACAGAAATAAACATGGTGGTCATAATAGAACCTCTGGCCTCCGGCTGACGGGCAAGGCTTGAAACGGCACTACCGGTAACCATACCATCACCAATACCAGCTCCGAGGGCCGCCAGACCCACTGCCAGGGCAGCTCCTAAGGCAGCACCAGCTCCTAATTCCATTCATTTCCCCTCCTTTCCAAGATTATTTCATTAATGCTATTTAATTACCTGGATAACATTCGTGGCTATCCAACAAGTGTGGCCCGCATAAACCTCCCTGTAGTACTTTTGCTTAGTCGTTCAACTTTTATGTGCAACAGAATACTAACCTTTTGCCGCCGGTTAATCCCGGTAACGGCGTTATGGATATTAACAACATTTCAGACTTAATGATGGTCCGCCACAGCCTGACCTACGTAGGCTATGCTGAGCATTGTAAAAATAAAAGCCTGAATACAGCCCACAAAGATACTGAATGCCAGCCAAACCACAGAAGCTATAAAGCCTCCGAAAACGTGAATCCATCCCCCCAGCATCCCTAAAAGCACTGCAATCAAAACCTCACCGGCATAAATATTCCCGTAAAGACGGAAAGTCAGCGTGATGGGTTTGGCCAGGTCTTCGATGATGTTAATGGGAAGGAAGAAAACAAACGGCTGGAGATAGTGCTTGAAGTAACCGAAACCTTTGTACCGGATGCCGTAGATATAAATCAGGGCGAAGGTACACAGAGCCAGGCCCAGGGTAGTATTATAGTCGGCTGTCGGGGAAGTTAATGTCGGTACCAGTCCGATGAGGTTGGAAAACAAAATAAAAATAAAGTACGTGACGACAATGCTTAGAAATGCCGCACCTTTCCTGGGATCCATGTTTTCATTGACTAGACCTCGAATAAACTCCCATAAGATTTCTAAAATATTTTGCGCCCCTTTGGGCCTGTTCAGGCTCATTTTACGCGTGGCCGCAACGCAAAAAAGCGCTACCAGGATCATAGTAATCCAGGTCATGATCATGGTCTTGGGATTAAAGGCCAAATGCGTGTTACCGAGAGTTACCTCCCATGGATGGTGCGGCCACCCCCAAAAATTTAATTGTTCTTCGACTTCGTGCAAACTCATCATAACTCTTTTTCTCACCCCTTTCTTTTTTTAATTTTGACATTACCTTAAGAATTTGGCCTTTCCTGACTCCCTTTCAAGATCCCCGTCAACATCAGGGCAGCTCCTATTGTAAAAATGCAGGGAACTACAAATAAACCTGCAGCTGCTGCGTAAATATTAATTGAATCCGTGCGGGAAACAAAAAACAACACTGCGATAATAATGGAAATTCTTAAAGCATAACCCGTCTTGAGGTGGGCGTTAGCCCTGGGTACCGTCATGGCCATGATGGCGCGCAATCTTTTGCCAAGAAAAAAAGCATTCCACATACCTGCCCCGGTACCGACCAAAAAACCCCATATAAACGGGTCTTTAGGCCGCAACACCAGGGCAAGGCAAAAGAATACCAAAAGACAAAAAGATATTCTTAATGTCCTTGCCAGCTGACCTTCAAAATCCCAATCCCGCATTTTCTACTCCCCTAAAAACCCTTGAAGGGTTTTATACACACCCACAGTTCCGACGGCAAGCCCGATTAAAACTCCCGCCAGCATAAACCAGGGTCCGGTGGCCATTTTCTGGTCTAAGTACTGTCCACCAAAGTACCCCAGGGACACTGAAACAGCTAATTCCATACCAATTGTGGTAGTGAGCGCAAGCGCTTGGAGGACTCCCCCCGGCTTCGCCCTTTCTTTTCCTGGTTCTGAACTTTTTTTCTCTGATCTCTGCTTCTTTCCGGTCATTCCCCACCGTGTCCCGTAAAGATAATAATGCTCCGGTAAAATGTCCCCTTTTGCTACAATTAACTTATTTCCTAACCCTTCATTATCTGGTTTCTACAAAAAAAATGTTATTCCTCCAACCAAATGGCTTATTTTAAAAAAATTTTTTCTTGACATGCAAAAAATATGCCAGTTTTATCCGGCAAAACACATAAACCGGTTATTTAGCCAAAAAGAACCCTTAGTTTGAGGAACTTACTTGAACAATCGGTTTAGTAATTGCCGCCCGGGGCGAATTCATCCGGTTTTTCACTGGTGAAACCAAATCTGTAACGAATCGCCCTGGTGATTCTTGCCGAAGCCAGGCCGTCTCCGTAAGGATTTACAGCATTTGCCATTTTATCATAAAAAGCCCTGTCGTCCAGCAGCCTGCGGGTTTCAAAGGCTACCGCTTCCCTGGCGGTACCAATCAGCCGAACCGTGCCGGCTTCCACCGCCTCGGGGCGCTCTGTGGTGTTGCGCAGCACCAGCACCGGCTTGCCCAGGGACGGCGCCTCTTCCTGGATACCGCCCGAGTCGCTGAGCACCAGATAGCTGCGGTTGATCATATTGACAAAGGGTTCATAATCCATGGGTTCAATCAGATGCACCCTTTCCAGGCCGCCCAGTTCCTCATCCACCACGCTGCGCACGGCCGGGTTTTTGTGAACTGGAAATATCACTTCGACATCAGGATAATCCAGGACCACACCCCGCAAGGCCCGGTAAATATCGCGCATCGGCTCACCAAGGTTCTCCCTGCGGTGGGTTGTGACCAGGAGGATCCTGCGGTTGGCGTAATCAATCCCCCTCAGGACGGGATCGGCAAAATGGTAACCGTGACTTACCGTAGCCAGTAAGGCATCAATCACTGTGTTGCCGGTAACAAAGATTGTCGAAGCATCAATCCCCTCATCCAGAAGGTTTTGCCTGGCGGTAGGTGTGGGCGCAAAGTTCAGGTCGACCAGGGCCCCTGTCAGGCGCCGGTTCATTTCCTCCGGAAAGGGAGAAAACTTATCCCTTGTCCGGAGTCCCGCCTCAACATGACCCACGGTTATTTGCAAATAAAAGGCGGCAAGGGCGGCAACAAAGGTAGTTGTAGTGTCACCGTGCACCAGGACCAGATCGGGTTTTTCCTGGAGCAGGACCTGCTGCAGGCCGGACAGGGCCCGGCTTGTGATATCAAAAAGATTCTGCCCCTGCCGCATAATATTCAAATCGTAAGCAGGGGTTATTTCAAACAAATCCAGCACTTGATCAAGCATTTCCCGGTGCTGGGCCGTTACAGCCACCTTGCATTCAATCTCCTCCCGGCACGCTTGAAGCTTTTTAACCAGGGGGGCCATCTTGATGGCTTCAGGCCTGGTTCCGAAAACAGTTATTATCTTTAACAAGAATTCATCCCCTTGACTACAAAAGCATATTTCTTGAATACCGAAGGGGGAACACTGTCTGTCAGCCAACTGGAAATATTCTATGCTCTAAATCTTTTTTAAATACCCTTTTTTTAGGAGTTTCTGAATGTGTTCCTGCCGCGCCATCTCCAGGTCGACACCATACTTTTCTTCCAGGACAAACATCATGGACACGGCGGTTTGAGCCACATCAAGCAACTCACGGGTTATTCTTAAGACGGCCTCCTGTTCGCTGCACCTCCGGGTTTCCCCGGAAAGACCCCGCAGTTTACCGATGGCCTGGGCCAGTTCCCCGGCTTCTTCCATCAGTTTAAGAGCGGTGGATTCAATGGTAGGCTTAAGGTTGTTCAGTTTCGGCAAGACGATGTTCTTTTTTTGCACTTGAGCTCCCCCCAAAATGGACCAGGACAACCCCCGCCTCTTCAAAGAGTTTCAGCGCAAGGGGGTCCGGGTAGACACCCTGGAAAACAACTTTCCGAATACCTGCGTTAATCATAATCTTGGCGCACAAAACACAGGGCTGGTGAGTAACATAATAAACCGCACCCTGGATGGCAATCCCGTAAACAGCAGCCTGAATCAGGGCGTTTTGCTCTGCATGCAGACCCCGGCACAGTTCGTGGCGCTCACCCGCCGGAACCCCCCGTTGCTCCCTCAGGCAGCCTATATCCAGGCAGTGCCTCAGGCCGGCCGGGGCCCCGTTATAGCCGCTGGCCAGGATCCGCCTGTCTTTGACAATAAGCGCACCCACATTTCGCCGCAGGCAGGTGGAACGTCTGGCCACGACCCGGGCAATGTCCATGAAGTACTGGTCCCAATCAGGCCGGCGGGAAACAGCACAGGTTTCTTGAGACCCCGAGGGCACCTGTTGCCGGACAGGTCCCCTCGGGGACCTGTCCGCACTTTTTCCGGAATCGAAGCGTTTCTCTGGGGCTTCGCCGGCGCCATAAGTTTTGCTCTTCACATCTCCACACCTGCCACGGTAGCCGAAATCTTCTTAATAAAGGGGATAACGGTCGCACAAACCGGCTACTTCGGCCCTGGCCCGTTCCAGCTTGTCCGGGTTGTCGCGGTTGGCCAGGGTATAGTCGATGACTTCCGCAATCTGTGCCATATCCGCCTCGTTCAAGCCGCGGGTGGTCACCGCCGGGGTGCCGATGCGGATGCCGCTGGCCGTGTTGGGCGGCTGCGGATCATAGGGAATGGCGTTTTTGTTAACGGTAAGGCCCACAGTATCCAGGAGCGTCTGGGCTTCGCTGCCGGTAATGTTTTTGCTTCTTAGATCCACCAGAATCAAATGGGTATCGGTTCCCCCGGAAACAAGATCAAAGCCCTTTTCATTAAGCGCAGCAGCCAGCGCCCGGGCGTTGTTTACAATCCTTTGCTGATACTCCTTAAAATCAGGCTCCAGCGCTTCTTTCAAAGCAACTGCCTTGGCGGCGATAACGTGCATCAGGGGTCCCCCCTGGATCCCGGGAAAGACAGCCCTGTTCAGTTTGGCCCCGTACTTTTCACCGTCCCGGCTCAGGATCAACCCCCCCCTGGGGCCCCGCAGGGTTTTGTGGGTGGTTGTAGTTACCACATCGGCATGGGGCACAGGAGTCTGATGCAGGCCCGCCGCCACCAGTCCGGCAATGTGAGCCATATCGACCATCAGGTAGGCCCCTACTTCTTCAGCAATCTCCTTCATTTTGTAAAAATCAATAGCCCGGGGGTAAGCGCTGGCCCCTGCCACAATCATTTTCGGCTTGTGCTCGAAGGCGCTGCCGAAAACCTTCTCATAATCAATTAGTCCGGTTTCCTTTTCAACACCGTAAAAAGCAAATTTAAAGTATTTGCCGGATATATTGATGGGACTGCCGTGGGTCAGATGTCCTCCGTGGGCGAGGTTCATGCCCAGAATGGTGTCGCCGGGCTGCAGGAGAGCAAAGTAAGTTGCCGTATTGGCCTGGGAACCCGAATGTGGCTGAACGTTGGCGTAGTCCGCCGAAAACAGTTCCCTGGCCCTCTCAATAGCCAGGCTTTCCGCCATATCGACAAATTCGCAGCCCCCGTAATAACGGCGCCCGGGGTACCCTTCAGCATATTTATTGGTCAGTACGGAGCTCTGGGCCTCCATGACCGCACAGCTGGCCGCGTTCTCCGATGCTATTAACTCCAGGGTGCGGCGCTGCCGCTCAGTTTCCAGCTCAATCGCCCGGAAAATTTCCGGGTCCACATCTGCAAGAGGCCTCATTAAACTCATAAAAAATCCTCCCCACAGCCGGTCCTTACGCTTACCGGCCTGAACAATTGTATTTTTTTTCGATTGCACATATTTTGGCGACCCGGCGGTTGTACCGCCCCCCCTGAAACTCCGCCTGCAGCCAGGCTGCAACGATATCTCCGGCCAGACCCGGACCGATAACCCGCTGGCCCATGGTCAGAACATTCGCATTATTATGCTCCCTCGCAGCCCTGGCGGAAAAGGTATCATGACACTGGGCCGCCCTGATCCCGGGCACCTTGTTTGCAGTAATAGCTACGCCGATTCCTGTACCACAGCAGAGAATACCCCGGTCAAAATCACCTTTTTTCACAGCTTCGGCCACCAGCAGGGCCAGGTCGGGGTAATCCACCGGGTCTTCCGAAAAAGTCCCGAAATCCTGATACTCTATGCCGGATTTCTCCAGCAAGGCCACCACTTCTTGTTTCAACCTGAATCCTCCGTGATCACCGGCCACGGCAATCTTCATGCAAGGCATCCTTTCCAAATAATAATCATTTGAGATAAACATATAAGTAAAATATAATTTACAGTGTTCTACAACAAATCGCATTATTCCTTTTTAACCTGCCGATTAATTTGGGCGCCGGCGTCTTGCATCCAGCCTTGTCAGAGAGCGGGCAATTAGTTCTTCCAGCTTCCGGGCACACTTCCGGTAAGCATCCAGGGGATGGCCAAGGGGGTCCGGAACATCTTCCGAGCCCGTCCCGGCATAACCGGCAAGGGTAAATATTTTTTCTGAACATTGGGGAACCAGCATTTTGATGTACTCCCGGTGAGCGGTCGTCATGGTCAGCACCAGGTCGGCTTCCCGGACATCTTCCGGGGTCAGGCGGGTTGCCCGGTGGTCACGGAGACATATTCCCATTTCCGCCATGGCCTCGACGGCTTCCCGGGAAGCCTGTTCTCCGGGAAAAGCCGCAATCCCGGCAGAAGATACCTGGAACTCCTGCTGACCCCGTTCCTCCAGTATTTTTCGCGCCAGGGCGCCGGCCATGCTGCTGCGGCAAGTGTTGCCGGTACACACAAAAAGAATTTTCATGGGAGCTTTCACCTGCCGATAAGTAAAATTTAAGAGAAAGAAATAAAGAACACGCAAAGCTTACTGCAATCCTAACAATTCTCGATAACACCTAAATATATTTGCACCGAACCATCATCCAGGGGCACTTTATTGATGGACCCTTTAGGCAAACTGCCCTGAAAGTTGAATTTTCATCCTTCTGCTGGCGCGGCTTCAGCAGCATGGTAGTCCTATTAAAAAGCCTCCCGTTGTTTCGTTATGCTTTTTCCATTATTCCCGGCAAATATGGCCTTCCCCTTTTAAAACAACAGCTTGATCCCTATACCGATAAGGATTAGGCCTCCCAGCAACTGGGCCCGCTCACCCACACGGTTGCCCAGGAACCTTCCGAAAACCAAACCGCAGGCCGTCATCAGACCTGCCACCAGCCCGATTACACCTGCTGCCAGGAGGAGATTGACTTGCTGCGTACCCAGGGTAAAACCCACACTCAGGGCATCCATGCTGACACTTGCACCCAGCAAAACCAGGCTTTTAAGACTAAAGCCGTTTAGCGAAGAATCCAGACTCCGGCCATTTTTCAACGAACCCCGGATCATCCCGATACCCAGATAAATTAGAAGAGCCGAGCCTAGAACTGCAGCCGCGCGACCGATCAGGCTCCCTGCGATTTCCCCAACAAACCAGCCGGCCAGGGGCATAAAAATATGAAACAACAATACAACAACGCTAATCAGGATAATCTGCCGCCGGTTTACACCGGCAAGACCCACTCCCACACAAAGGGAAAAGGCGTCTGTTCCCAAAGCTGCCGCCAGGGCTATCAAGGTTAAAAGGCTCATAGCACACTCCGGTCCGGAAAATTTCGACTTGTTTTTTGAGTGCCGGGTTTAATTAAACCATTAAAATTAGTTATTCCGTTTGTTTGTTATTTAATACCTTCTGCTTTCAAGCCTAAGGCTGTTTTCCATTGAAGGAGACCGGACTACCCGCTACGATCCGCCTGTCAGCGGCCTTCCTCAGGCGGTTCATGACAGCAAGCCCGACGCCGCTGTCCTCTAAACCCTCTGCCAGAATTAAATCGACATCCAGTTCATCAAAACGGCGCAGGGCGGCATACAAGCCGGCTGCCACCGTTTCGGGGTTCTCCCTGCGTCCGGCCAGGACCACTTCCCCCACCGAGGCATAATCCCGACTGCCGGAGCAGGAAAGAATCCCCACCCGCCTGCCCAGAGCCTTTTGTTCCCTGGCTAGTTCCATCAAGCGCGCGGCAACCGCTCCGGGCGCCCCCTCAACAAGCAGGAGGGGCGCCTTCGGCGCGTAATGGGCATATTTCATGCCGGGTGAACGGGGTCTGTCTCCGAACGCCGCTTCAACCTCAACCTCACCCAACAACTCTCTCAATTCCTCCGGAGTGACTCCTCCGGGCCTCAGGATTACCGGGACAAAACCTGTCAAATCCAGCACCGTGGATTCCACACCCATCCCGGCCGGGCCTCCGTCCAGAACGGCCTCAATACGCCCGTTAAGGTCCTGCAATACATGCTCCGCCGTGGTCGGGCTGGGCCGCCCCGACAGATTGGCGCTGGGCGCCGCCAGGGGCACTCCGGCTGCCCCAATCAGGGCCAGGGCCACCGGGTGGCGGGGCATGCGCACCGCCAGCGTTTTGAGCCCGGCCGTCGTTTCGGGAGGCACCGCCGCTCCGGCCGGCAGAACCAGCGTGAGGGGGCCGGGCCAGAAATTATCCATCAAAATTTCCGCAGCAGGAGGGATGTTTTTAGCCAGGTGTTTGACCTCCTCCCGGCAGGCCACATGTACAATCAGGGGATTGTCCGCAGGACGCCCTTTGGCTTCAAAAATCCTGGCCACGGCCCGCCCGTCAAGGGCGTTGGCGCCAAGACCGTAGACGGTTTCCGTGGGAAAGGCCACCAGCCCGCCCCGGTTCAGGATTCGCCCCGCTTCCAGGATAGCACCCGTCTCGGGGCGGACGGGATCAACCTTGAGGCAGCGGGTTGCAAGATTATTTTCCATGCCTGACCTCTTTCAAGTCAAATCAATAGCAACAGGATGTTTCAAATCCTTTCATTATAATGCCGTTTTCCAGGCTTTTCAACCACTTCCTTGATACCGGGCGACCACCAGCCTGTCCAGACCGGCCAGGTCTTTGAGCACAGCTACCTCCCAGGCCTGCGGATTAAACAGGGCCAGCGACGCCTGCCCCTGCCGGCAGCCGATTTCCAGCAGCAACAAGCCGCCCTTTTTTAAAAAAGGGGGTGCGGCTGGAATCAAACGGCGGTAGCAGGCCAGTCCATCGTCGCCCCCGTCAAGGGCCAGCGCCGGCTCAAAGATGCGGACCCCTGCGGGCAGAGCGGGATACTCATCCCGGGCGATATAAGGAAGGTTGGCCGCGATCAGATCCACCCGGTCCGCTGCCCCGCCGGCGGAAAGCGGTTCCAAAAGATCGCCCTGGTAAAAAAAACAGCGCTCTCCCACCCCCAGCCTGGCCGCATTCAAACGGGCCACGCTCAGGGCTTCCGGTGAGCAGTCGGTGGCGTAAACCACTGCATCTGTCCGGAAGAAGGCCAGACTGACGGCAATGGCCCCGCTGCCCGTGCCCACATCAATAACTGTGGCAGAGGGAGGGAGTCTTTTGAGGGCGGTTTCAACCAGGAGCTCGGTCTCCGGCCGGGGGATCAGGACGGCCGGACTTACGGCAAAGTCCAGGCCCATGAATTCCCTGTGCCCGGTCAGATAGGCCACCGGCTCACCTAAGCGCCGCCTGCCCACCAGTTCAAAAAAATGGGTCTCCATCTCCTTCGGCAGGCTCTTTTCCCAGTCCCGGTACAGACCGGCCCGGTCCAGTCCCGTAACGCTGGAGAGCAAAACCTCGGCGTCCAGCGCCGGGGATCCGCTGTTTATTCCCTTTTTTAGCTGTTGTCCGGCCCGGAGCAGGGCCTGACCTATGGTTAGATGCAAATTCTTTCTACCTCGTAAAAGGGCCGGGCAAATTGTCTCCCAAACTGGAGATTCAAATGCCTGACCCTGGTTAAAAAGCTTTAGTCCACCTGCTTTAATCTTTCCGCCTGGTCCGTGGTTACCAAAGTATCGATAATCTCGTCCAGGTCCCCTTCTAAAACGGCGTCCAGCCGGTGCAGGGTAAGTCCTACACGGTGGTCGGAGACACGGTTTTGGGGAAAGTTGTAGGTGCGGATCCGTTCGCTGCGGTCCCCTGTTCCCACCATGGATCTGCGGGTGCTGGACACTTTTTGCTGGTGTTCTTCCTGAGCCCGGTCAAGGAGGCGCGCCCGCAGCACTTTCATTGCTTTATCCTTGTTTTTATGCTGTGATTTTTCGTCCTGCATGGAGACCACTATCCCCGAGGGGATATGGGTAATCCGGACAGCGGATTGGGTCGTATTGACGGATTGCCCGCCGTGACCGGAGGCGCAAAACACATCGATACGCAGATCATTGGGATCGATCTCTACGTCCACCTCCTCGGCCTCCGGCAGCACGGCCACCGTAGCCGCAGAGGTATGGATCCGGCCCCCGGACTCGGTAGTGGGGATGCGCTGGACCCTGTGCACACCGCTCTCGAATTTCAACCGGCTGTATGCGCCCTTGCCTTCCAGTAGAAAGATTGCCTCTTTAAAGCCGCCGATATCGGTAGGGTTAGCGTTCAAAATATCCGTCTTCCAGCCCTGCCGCTCGGCATAGCGCGCATACATCCGGAACAGGTCCGCAGCAAACAGGGCCGCCTCTTCGCCGCCTGTGCCGGCCCGGATTTCCATAATGACGTTTTTTTCGTCGTTGGGATCCCTGGGCAAAAGGAGCACCTTGAGACGCTGCTCCAGGTCCGCCTTTCTCTGCACCAGTTCATCCAGCTCGGCCTGGGCCAGTTCCCGCATCTCCCCGTCCGATTCTTCATTCAAGAGGGTTTTTGCTTCCTTAATTTCCTTTGTAACTCTTTTATATTCCCGGTATGTCTCAACCACCCCGGTTAATTCGGAGTGTGACTTGACATATTGCTGCCAGCGGCTGAGTTCGGCCATGACTTCCGGATCTCCAATAAGATTGCCCAGTTCCTCATACCGTTCCTCCAGGCTGTCCAGTTTTTGAAACATTACTTTTCACTCTCCTTCGCTACAGCCCCGAAAGCAGCCAGCGCAACCTCCACCTGCCCGTCGTCAGGCGGACCGGTGGTCAGCTTCTGTAGCCACATCCCCGGCGCAATCAGCACGCGACACAACGGAAGTGAATAATACTTACTTGATATTTTAACCAATTCATAGGATATTCCCGCAACCACCGGTAAAAGAAGGACCCGGGAGAGAATCCGCCACCAGAGCACCTGCTCTCCCAGAAAGGAAAAGATCAGGATGCTGATGACCAAAACAATCAGAAGAAAACTGGTACCACAGCGGGGATGGAGGGTGGAGTACCGCTGAACCCGCTCCACCTCAAGCCGGTCCCCGGCCTCAAAGGCATTGATGACCTTGTGCTCGGCCCCGTGGTACTGAAAAACCCGCCGGATATCCGCCATCCGCCCGATGGCCACAACGTAGGCCAGAAAGATGGCGATCCGGAAGAGTCCCTCAATGAGGTTCTGGATAAACGCGCCCGGGGCAACGCTGTTCAGCAGGTGAGCCGCCGCCACGGGCAAAAAGGCGAACAACAGTACAGCCATAGCCAGGGCAATCCCTACAGTTATGATAATTTCCCATGGAGTCAACTCCTCTTCTTCACCGGTCGCCTGGCTGGCCGAAAAAGTCAGCGCCTCGATCCCCAGCACCAGGGCTTCGATCAGCACCACCACCCCGCGCACCAGGGGTGCTTTGAGCACCGGAAATCGCCTGGTCAGGGAGCCGACCATCTTTTCGTCGACAACTATGGTCTGGTCCGGCCGGCGGACGGCAACAGCCCGGGTGTCCGGACCCCGCATCATGACACCCTCAATAACCGCCTGGCCTCCGTACTGGAAGGGGGAACTCATAATTCACAACACTCCCCTTGACCGGCCCGCCGGCAATTATCAAAACGGGCGCGGTTATTTTTACAGTAGACTAATGTAGAAATAGCAGAGCGCATGCTCTGCTACCAAAACCTACCCTACTTGGTTAACCCGTATTTTTTACGGAAGCGCTCGGCCCTTCCGCCGGTTTCTATGGTCCGCTGCGAGCCTGTGTAAAAAGGATGGCACTTGGAGCAAATCTCCACGCGCATTTCTTTTTTGGTTGAGCCTGTTTCAAATGTTTCACCGCAAACGCAGGATACTTTTGCCTTACCGTATTTCGGGTGGATTTTTTCTTTCATTAGTACTCACCTCTTTTCCATGGTCAACGACAAAGACACACTTTTTAATTATAGCACAGGTTTGGCCAGCCCGCAAGGGAATTATCCAGAGGCAATTTTGAAAGCCCCTTTCGGGTTCGGGCGCATCCGGCAAGATCAGCACAACCTGAGCGGAAAACCGCAGGCAGCAGGGTTTTCGAACACGTCAGCGCACCGGATGACTGAAGCTTCCCACAGCCAGTCCCGGCACTTCTTCCAGGTTTTCAAGCAGCGCCGGGATGCCCATAATTTCACCACCGCCGGGCAAATGCCGGAAAAGCAGGTCCGGGTCAATATTCAGATTGCGCAATTGCACCTGATTGACACCTGTATCGCGCAGCAGGCTCAGTAAGGCTTCAATTTCCTCCTTCCGGTCGGTGAGCCCGGGCAAAACCAGAAGATTCAGGGCTGTATAAACTCCACAGGACGATGCAGTCCGGAGGGACCGGCGGACATCTTCCAGGCTGTAGCCTGCAGGACGGTAATAGGCCCTGTAGGTGTCCTCCCGGGCGCTGATCAGGCTGATCCGGATAGAATCCAGACCGGCCCTGCAAATATCCGCCACCCCCGCGCTATGCCCGCCGTTGCTGTTCATATTGATGGTACCCAGATGGGTTTTATTCCGGATTGCCCCGATGGCTTTGACAATGGTCACCGAGGCCAGGGCCGGTTCTCCTTCACAACCCTGCCCGAAACTGACCATGCTTCCCTCCCCCTGCAGGAGGTGAGGCAGGGCCACCTCGACAATCTCCCGGAGCGACGGTTTAAAATTTATCCGCACCTGGGGTGAAGGGCAGCATTCAGCAGGCTGCAGGGAAATACAGCCCAGGCAGCGGGCGTTACAGGAAGGGGAAACAGGAATGCCTCCCTCCCAACGTCCGTAGAATATATTTTGGGCGGTAAAACACTGGTACTCCAGGGAGCAGCGGGCTAACTGGCGGAGGATGCGGTTTTGGGGATATTTTGCCCGTTTCTTCCGGACCAATGCCGGCAGATCCCCGGTATTATAATGTGCCGGGTCCCACCTGCAGGGGTCCTCGGTGGGACGGGCGGCCGTATAGAAGACTCCGTCCCGGCAGGCCACGGCCGCGTATCCCAGCAGCGGCAAGGCTTTCTCTTCCTTCCCCCGCCTGTAGGCGGGCAACAGGGTACGGGTGTAGCCCTGGGGCAGAAGCGCGCCCACCGCCCAGGCCCGCCCAGCTGCCCAGGGATTTCCGCCGGGAACCGTGAAGCGCCCTGTCCGGGTTAGCCCCACAGGCTCCCCCCCGGGCACCAGTACCAGGGATGCCCCCCCGGGCAGCCTGACCATATCCTCATCCGTCAACTCCACAAACCGGTCCCCGGTCCGTCCTGTGGCCAGCAGGGAGGGGTGGTCGTAAACTTTCCCGTCATCCCCGGCAAAAACCAGACTAAACATAACACCCTCCCCCTTTTAGAATCAAAAACCCGTTTTAATCCAGGATGCCCCGGAAAAGGGCTGTTAAAAAACAGCATTTTAGATTTGCCGGGCTTCCCTGAACAATAAAGAGACAAGTTCAAGATAACGGCTCCTGAAATACCGCGCCGGTTCCCGGCGAACCTGCCGTTCTCTCATTCTCCCATCACCTTTGAACAACCCCTAAAGCCTACTGACTACCCTGGCTGCAAACAGCAACAAGGTCGTTTAATCCTTCCTGCACCAGTTCACCAAACTGCCGGATTGCCCCGGGTTTAATTTGGTCGTTGTGGATTCCGCAGGAAACGACCACAGGCACCTTAAGCCTGCTGGCCAGAAAATGAGCTGCCGGACGGGCAATCTCATCTTCCTTGTGTCCGGTCAGGGTCAATACGGAAACTGTAGCACTGGTACGTTCAGGGTCTTGCAAACTGGGGCGCGGGACGCCCAGAGCCACGGAGCCCAGATGGGGAATTTCCCCGCCAGTGATCACTACATTCCAATCCCTACCCATATTTACTGCCTGTAAAAGCACATGCAGCCCACCGGATTCTTTATTAATTTCAATAATACCCATTGATTATCAGCTCCAGTTTAAGATTTTTAAGCCTGCTGTTATATTAGCCGTTACCATGAACGTGGACGCCACTTAAGGCACCCCTTCTATGCCGGTACTTTTAGCCTTCTGCTGTTACCATGGGCAGGGACGCCGCCTGCTGAGTAATATTTTACTTCAGTTTTGTGTGTCAGGCAAACCGGTTTGCCTGGCAGATAGCTGTTTTGCATGTCCACTAAACCGGTTTCTTTTTTGTTTTGCGGCTGGCGGGAGGCCCCTTTCCGGCCGGTTCATCAGCAGTATCAGAGGTAGATCTAAACTTCTTATAACGGCTTAATACAATTACACAAATGAATTGCCCCTGTGCTTTGAAATTTCACTGTCAGTTATCCGGCACCTGTACAAAGGGAGACAAAAGTGATTATTTCAGCAAATTAAAAACCCTCCCGATTTTAAGAGAGGGCCTAATTGGCTGGAAAAAGTCCCGGATAAAACCTGGCCTGAAAATTAAGTTTTCATCTAAAGGTTATGCTGCCTTATTTTTTCCGCAGCATTATCCTTCTAACAGAACCGGACGCACGGCCTTGTGAACCCACCGGTTCTTTACCAATATCAATAATACCCATTAATTGTAAGCTCCGCTTTGAGAATTTTAGCCTGTAGTTTCCGCCGTTATTATGAACATGGTCACCATTTACTGAGTAATATTCTACTTGGTTTTATGTGTCCGCTAAAACGCATGCAAGGATACTACTTTCTTAGCATTCAGGATAATGATAGGACAGTTTATATTATTCCATATATTCATATACTCAATAGTAATATATGATGTAGTAATTAAGCGCAAAGTTCAACTGCTTCAAGGACAATACCTTAACTTTTGTCCTGGTCCTAAGGCGTCGATTAATATTCAGTAACGATAATGCTATCACAAGCACATATTTCATTTTCTTCTTAAACTAATGTTAAAATTATAATAAAAATAGAGACTTAAAGCAATCTCAGTGCATTTTTTGTTTAATTGATATTTTCCCTGTTTCAATTGTGTTAAAACCGTGCCACGAGAGGAATTATTGGCAATGCGGTTTTGCCAAAAAAAGACTTTAAAAAACATTTGCATAAATACTAGCATTTAAGGAGTGAGGCTATCAGAACAAAAAACAAAGGAACTGGACAGGTGAATGTATTAAAAAGAAAGTGAATGTGATTGTTTTCAAAAAAGGTGGAGTTAATAAAAAACTACAAAAAGGAGTGGCAACAATGGAAGGAAACAGTCTTCGCGGATTTTTAGAGAAGCTGGAGCAGGCGGGACAACTGGTTCATTACACTGATGAGGTTATGCCTGAGCCGGATATCCGGCGGATCGGGCGGGCAGCCGTGGATATAGCAGCAGGCAATACAGGCCCGGCTGTGCTGCTGGAAAACATCAAGGGCTACAAAGGCAAAAGGGTTGCCATCAATGTTCTGGGCACCTGGGCAAACAATGCCGTGATGCTGGGAATGGACAAGGACACTCCGCTCAAAGATCAGTTCTTTGAATTTGCCAGGCGCTGGGCCGGCGGCAGTGACGGCGAGCTTAAATGGATTAAGGACGCACCCTGCCAGGAAGTAAAAATCACCAAGGATATTAACCTTTACGAAATCCTGCCTTTATTCAGGGTCAACAAATACGACGCCGGCTTTTATTTTTCCAAGGCTTCGGTTGTTACCAGGGACCCGGAAGACCCTGATAATGTGGATAAACAAAACGTGGGGATGTACCGGATCCAGGTCCAGGGCCCCGACACCCTGGGAATCCAGGTGCTGCCTTTCCACGACGGCGGAATCCACCTGCGCAAGGCGGAGGAAATGGGCAAGGCCCTGCCCGTGGCAGTATGCCTGGGCGTCCACCCGGTAATCAGCCTGATGGCCAGCGCACCCCTGCAGTATGACCAGTCCGAATACAAATACGCGGCAGCTTTTATGGGGGCTCCCCAGATTTTAACTAAGACCCTTACCGCTAATCTGGACATCCCGGCCTATACGGAAATTGTGCTGGAGGGCGAATTCGTGCCAAGGGAGCGTTTCGTTGAAGGTCCCTTCGGTGAGTTTCCGGGAAGTTACTCAGGCTCCCGGCGCCAGTTCCGGATTAAGCTGAATACCGTTACCACCCGCAAGAACCCGATTTTTGAAAATCTGTATGTGGGCCGTCCCTGGACGGAGCATGATACCCTGATTGGGCTCAATACAAGCGCGACCCTTTATTTCCAGTTGAGAGAAACCATGCCGGAAGTAAAAGCCGTCAATGCCATTTATCAACACGGCCTCACCATCATCGTCGCTACAGACAACCGCTTCGGCGCCTATGCCAAGACGGTGGGCATGAGACTGGCTTCCACCCCCCACGGTACCAGCTATGCCAAAAATATCATCCTTGTAGACGGGGATGTGGACCCCTTTAACCTGGTCCAGGTCATGTGGGCTTTATCTACACGGGTACGGCCTCAAAAAGATGTTATTGTAATCCCCAATACGCCGGGCATGCCTCTGGATCCATGCTCCGAGCCTCCGGGAATCGGCGGCAAGCTAATCATCGACGCAACAACCCCCGCCGCCCCTGAAATCTCCAGGGAGGTACGGATGGTGGACAGCATCCCCGAGGCGGAACCCTATCAAAAAATCCTGGTAGACCTGCAGAAAGCTGCTGCCAGATAAAGCACGAAAGGAGGTTCTTAGCATGAAATGTGTCCGCTGTTTAACAGATAACGCCGCTAAAGTGGCGGAAGCGCCCGATGGAAGCAAGGCCTGGGAGGTATATACCTGCAACCGGTGCAATTTTGTCTGGCGCTCAACCGAGGAACCCGAAGTCATCGACCCGGAAAAGAGGGACCCCTGGTTCCAGTTGGCCGGTGTGGAAATTGAAAGCATCCCGGTGTTTTCACCAGTTCCTCCTCTCAAAAAATAACCGGGATTGTTTAAAGTCATAAGGACTCCAGTGTGGTTGCTTTTGGCTCTATAGCCAAAGCTATGGCAAGGACCGGCACGCTGTTGTTCCGGGGTGGGGAATTCCCCATCCCGGGCGCCATAGCTTTGGTGGTGTTTTTTAAGAAAAGGTGTTAAATAGTTCGGGCAAAGCCAAAAACTTGTTCCGATTCAGGTATATCTTCCTAAGGATCTGGAGGTGGGGCTGTGAAAGAAACCAGGAAAGATAATGAGTATGTAATTCTGGTGGATGAAAATGATCACATGATTGGCACTGCTGAAAAGATCGCTGCCCACAAAAATCCAAAACTGCACCGGGCCTTTTCCATTTTTGTATTCAACTCCAGGGGTGAGTTGTTGATCCAGAAGCGTGCCGCGAATAAGTATCATTGTCCGGGTTTATGGGCGAATACCTGCTGCGGCCACCCGCGGCCGGGCGAATCCCTGGAGGAAGCCGTACACAGAAGGCTGCAGGAAGAAATGGGTTTTGACACAGAGCTGGAGGAGCTCTTCTCCTTCACTTATAAAGCTGAGTTTGAAAATGGATTGTCAGAGATGGAATATGATCATGTCTTCGTGGGGAAATGGGAAGGCACACCGAAAAGGAATAAGAAAGAGGTTGCTGATTACCGGTGGATCTCAAAGGAACACTTAAAAAAAGACATGGAAAGGCGCCCGGATGCCTACACAGCATGGCTGAAAATTGCCTGGGACATGCTGGTAGCCTGGTTGTAGTCTGTTTCG
This sequence comes from Pelotomaculum sp. UBA1371, assembly GCA_002305915.1. GTDB lineage: Bacteria > Bacillota > Desulfotomaculia > Desulfotomaculales > Pelotomaculaceae > DTU098. The sequence continues at coordinate 44,912 of DBRJ01000020.1, forward strand.
TTAGAGTGCTGTGCAAATTACAACCGGACAGGATCTTAATGAAGTTCAAGCCCGTTCTTTCCTGTTCCTAAGACAGGAATTTAACCTGATTTTAACTTTTGTCCCGAGATAGTTAATTTGAATGGTATGAATTTATAATGGTCCGGGTTTGTCTGTTTTTGACTCCACTTTGAGGTAAATTTTATAAACTCTTTGAGTGTTGGAAACAAGTCTTTATTTCTTGTGGCCAAAAATATAGTTGAGTTTATTGCAGGTATAAGATTTAAATTTTTTGTGCCGAACCCCCAGTCCATTGAGGCAACACCGGCTGGCAGCGCTGCAACGCCGAGGTCCTCACGGACCAAACCAAGGATTGTTTTAACCGAAGAGCAGGTTAGAATAATCTCGGGTTCAAATTCTGCAGACCGGCAGGCTTTCTGAAAGTCTTGGTTGTAGCCGGAAGTTGGTGGTGGAACAATGAATTTTTCATATTCTAATTCTTTTATGTTTATTGATTTCCTGTCGGCAAAGGGATGCCGTTCACTGGTCACAATAACCATCTGATCGGTTACAAACGGGGTAAATTGCAAATTGGGATCCTCGCATGTCCGATGAACAAAAGCCGCGTCAATTTCGTGGGAATTTATCATGGGTATGAGTTCATTGCACTGTTTTCCAGAAGGTTCAGAATTACTCTGGGAAAGCTTTTTTTATATGATGAGAGCAGATTAGGTAAACGGTAATGCCCCACAACAGGTATGATTCCTACCGTCAGGTTGCCTTTTTCGAAGGATGTATACTCGTAGATGCACCGCCGGGCCTCAATTACTTCTGACATTATTCGTCTGGCATGTTTGACAAACTCTTCTCCTGCCGGGCTAAGCTGTACAGACCGGGTTGTTCTTACGAACAAACTGATGCCCAGCTCATTTTCCAGTTTAATAATTTGCTGGGAAAGTGAAGACTGGGATGTCTTCAATACTTCTGAAGCGCGTGTAAAATTTTGGTATTTTGCCACGGCCAGGACATATTCCAACTGATGCATTTCCATCAATATCCCCCTCCTGCTCTCTTTTAGTAAACCTGCACCAGTTCTTTTATTAATAACGCGTGCGCTTTATGTTGTCCGAAAATTTCAGTTAGAATCAGTGGTTGGAACATGTCTTGGGGTGGAGTACCGGTAGCACGATGTTTGAAACTATCTCTACAGGGGCGAAAACAAATCAAGAAAAATCCAGACAACTAAAGCGGCAAAATCAAATTTACCTGCTTTTCGCCGGAAACCCAAGGTGAGTAATGAGAATTGGTTAGATCAAAAAGGTTAGTAATATTCTTATATTACTGACTCTTTTATTATATAATATACTAGTTTAATAGTAAATTGCTTTTTAAGATAATAAAAATATTCAAAGCAAAAATACACTATAGCATATAATAGTACCAATGGTAGTAATATATGTTATAGTGTATTTTTCAGCGCCGGCAAACAATATGGTTCCAGGCAGATACAGTTTGTTATTTTATTTCAAAGGTCTCTTCTAAAGATCTCAATAATTTCAAAAAACATAGCCAGAATAAAACTTTTCAGGGTAGATGAAGTAAAAAAATGAAGCTACAAGTGGATTCATCAGGACTTGTCCCCTATTTTATCCAGCAAATTTTCCCAGGCGATTTTGAACCACGTGGTATAGATTTCCGGGTTTTTTTCAATATCTTTCTTTAAAAAATCCTTTGAGACCCACTTGTAATCAGCAACCTCCTCAAAATTAACTATTGGCGTTCCATCCCATTTCCCTATAAAAACATGATCGTATTCCATTTCCGCCAAACCATTATCAAACTCACAATAATAGGTAAATGAAAATATTTCCTCCAGATCCGTATCAAAGCCCATCTCTTCCTGCAGCCTTCTGTGCACGGCTGAATCCAGGGATTCACCCGGCCGCGGGTGGCCGCAGCAGGTGTTCGCCCACAAACCCGGACAATGATACTTGTTCCCGGCGCGCTGCTGGATTAACAATTCACCATAAGAGTTGACAACAAAGATTGAAAACGCCCTGTGCAGTTTTGGTTCTAGATGTGCATTTATTTTTTCAGCAGTTCCAATCATATTATCCTTTTCATCTACCAGAATTACATATTCTTTCACTATTAACGCCTCCAGATATTATAGAGCATAGCGCCAATCCAGAGATTATTTCTTCTCTTGTATCTCGTTACAATAACCCGGCATATTGAGTTCAATTCCCTTTAATTAAACACCATATTTTCAAAGCTAACTGTAAATCAAATCTTTTATTCGGATCTTTCAGGGTAAAGCTGCCTACTTCACATAATTTTTTGAGGCGATACTTAAAACCGCTTATGGTCAAGGCTGCAGCTTCGGCGGCCTCTTTAATATTGCCGTTGCAGTTAAAATAATGATGCAGTGACTCTACAAGCTGGCTGTTGTACTTAGTGTCGTATTCCAGCAATTTGCCCAGTTGTCCCTGCATAAAATTCAGCAGGTCTTCATGATTGGCAGCGTTAAACAGGAGTCCAAACGTACCCAAATTTTCAAAGGAAATGACCATATTTTCCTGGTTTAACCCTCTGATTACTTTAAGCGACCACTGGGCTTCCTGATAAGACCGGCTAAAATCCCTGGGCTTATAACAAACCCGGCCGATACCAATTGAAACGGTAACTGAAAACTGTTTGGCAATCAGCTTCTGAATGTTCCGCGCCAGTTCGGTGGTTGCAGCGGATGTTCCGTTCTTTTCCAGAGCAACGAGCATAATAATTTCTTGAAAATTGGTTGTCACCGTGCCGGACTTATTATATATATTAAGCTCTCTGTTAATTGCTTCACAAATCTGTTCTTTGAAACCGGCATCCTGTATTCTGCCCCGCCCGTACCGTTCGGATGAACCTTTCCTGCGGTCCTGTTCAACTACAAGTACATGATGGGGCAGTTTAAGATTGTAACCGATACAGCGTGCTCTTTCAATAATAGAAGCTTCAGATTTGAAATTGCCTTCAATTAATTCGACAACGTAGTCACCTATCAAGCGGGTTTCCGTTTTAGCCACAGTCCGGTCCTGCATCATTTTTAGGGCAAAGACGGAATTCACGTATTCCATAGTCATTCTTTCATGCTCTGTCAGATTATATACGGGTTTGAAAACACTGACATAGCCAAGGACTTCCTGTTTCATTTCAATTGGATAAATAAACTGAGATACTGTTTTCCTGGTCAGTTCCGCCGGGAGCCTGACAGGCTTTTTCTCCTGGATTAAAGTGTTGGCCAGGTGGCGCAAGCGCCAGTCGCCGATAATATCTTTAGTTGAAAAAGGCGCCTGTGTGGTCGGATTTTTTTTAGTTGAAATAGTGGGTGAATAATAGGCAACCGGCTGAAAAGAATGGTCTTCCACAATCAGTGTCGCACCCATAATCCTGCCTACCATGCTTGTAATTGTTGAGATTTCTTCACCATTTAAGACCATTCGGGTCAGTTGCTCGTGAATGGCCAGTGATTGTTTTAGTGCCTCATTTTGTTCCTGGATACTGGTATGCGGCCACTCCGTCCCATGGCCCAGAGTGGTTCCATGGTAGTATTGCAACTCGGGGGTAATTTCCTCACCCCAGTCAGACAGCTTCTTGCCGACATAACGGCAACACTGGTCACCCATAGCAGCGCAGGACACTTCTTTAATAATTACCCTTTCACCAAACAATGCCGACATAATCCCGCTGGCGTAGCCGACCAGCGTCCAGCATACAGGTTCTGTTGCAGAACCAAAATGCCTGAGGTGGTGCTCTGCTTCGTAAGAATCATGCCAGGTGCCTTCACATGTCCAGGTATGATTGGCGTCATCCCGATGGTGCAAATGAGGGGTGACATTAGCCATTCCAATAAACCTGTGGAAATTTATAGCCATTTGATATCTGTCATTTTTTGCGTTTCGGGGGAGGTTTTTTACAGAGTTTTCAAAATCCTGATAACCGTTGTTAAAACCGAAACGGATTAAAAATCCCTTAGCTTTTTCTATACCCAGGGTATAAATCAGATCTTTGCGCAGAATTCCGATTGCTTTGGCATTAAGAATTAGTACACGCTTATCCTTGAAGTAATTCTTACCCAATCCCGCCTGCAATCTAAGCATTGTTTCCATCTGCATTTCTTTAATACCGATTAGACTCACCCCCATCCTATTATGAGCTGTCTGAATCTGCTATCATTATATCATTAAACACGGTAAATTCCTGAATTTTTTGAGAATAAATGAGACAAGATCATATTTATGCAGAATATAAAGCTGACTGACCAAAACTTTATAATGCCGCGTCAAATCATCGCTAATATTGACAGGAGTCATCACAAGCACACAACTAAACTCTTGTTGTACAAATCTGAGCTGCTTCAGTAATTTTGGCGTTTCTATGGCATTATTTGTTTATCTAACCTACTAAAAACACCTTGTGTTGGGGTAGAGCGGTATCAGTTCTTGTAGCCAGAGTAATTCTTCGCGGATCGCAGGTGTGGTTTGTATAAATACTTATGCTATCTTCGCTCTTACGTAGAGACCACCTTGATGAATTGCATTCGGTCTTTCGCGAACAAAAACCGGTATGTCATCACCCATGGAAAGCCTAAATTTGCTTATGAATAATTATTTTGCCTTGTTCCATGATAGCCAGCTTCATTTTCTGATAAATTTTAAAAAAAAGGGCCATCTGAAAATCTATTAAGTTTTTCAGATGGCCCATCAATCCCCATCCATTTCCCTGAGAGGAGGAATTGGTTTACACGGGGACACTTTAAACATTCTTGCGACAATTAAATGTTTGAAAGACCAAATAGGTTTTATTTTATCTTATCTTAAATTAATACCCAACGCATTAAATACTCGAATAATCCTATGAAAGGGACAGTTTATTTGCGCAGGGGTGGAACCGGCACCAGAATTTGCAGATTTGCTATATCTTCATTGGTTAGCTGGAATTTAGGTTCACGCAATTCCGGAGTAATTACATCTTCCTCTTCAGTATTACGCCAGGAAAAATTACACTTGCTGCAGATGTACATCTCCCAGGCCCCACTCTTATCCGGAGCTTCAGCAAATTTAGCTGCGGTATCATTTAAACAACGCACACACTTCATGCATATATCCTCCTTTTAGTAAAACTCGTAATATATTTGGCAACTATTTATTACTTGCTGCCTTTTGCAGATCGGCAATTAACCTCTCAAAACCTTTTGAATCAGGATTATCAATCAACCTGGTGTCACGCAGGACCACGTCCGGAGCAGTGGGTTCGGTGGCGTCAATAATGAACTTGGCTCCCATACCGGCAGGTTCCGAGGTGGGATCAAGCGGCATGCCGGGCGTGTTGGGAACAACAATAACGTCTTTAGCGGGACGCACCCTGGAAGATAGGGACCACATGACCTGTTCCAGGTTGAAGGGGTCGACATCAGGGCCAACCAGGATAATGTTCTTACAGTAGGAAATGCCGTGCGGCGTGGAAGCCATGCGGAAAGCAACTGATTTGGCATAGCCGCCGAAACGGTTGCCGGTGGAAACAATGGCTGTTAAACCATGTTGATACATGGCATTGACGGCTACTATTTCAGGCATGGTTTCTTTCATCTGCTTGTAAAGCGGCACGCAGGTATTAAGACCCATCAGGTAGTCAATTTCGGTCCAGGGACGGCCCATAAAGAGGTTCTCGAAAATGGGGTTTTTCCGGTGGGTAATGCACTTCACCCTGAACTGTGACTGGAGGCGGGTTCCCGAATAGCTGCCCGGGAATTCGCCGAATGGCCCTTCCGGTACCCGTACCCGGGGAAGAATTTCACCTTCAAGGACATACTCGGCATGGGCCGGTACATCAAGATCGCAGGTTAAAGCTTTGGTGAGCTCCATGGGGATGCCGTTAATCGCCGCGGCAAACTTGTATTCTGATTGATCGTAATTAATCGGTGTGCTGGCCATAAAGGTGAGCACCGGGTCGACGCCCAGACATACTGCGATTGGCAGCGGCTTGTTTTGCTCTTCCGCATGGGTGATATGTCTGGCAATGTCGTGGAAGCCCAGAGCCTGAATACCCACCAGGTCCTTGCCCATCACCTGCATCCTGTAGGTGCCGACGTTTTGGGTATCGAAGTTGCCGGCATCATCCGGATCTCTCGTAACTACCGATGCTTTGGAGAAAAACATGCCGGCATCCCATTTGTTGATCCTGAACATCGGCAGCATCTCAACAAGGTTGATGTTGTCTTTAATTACGACTTCGTGACAGGGTGCCTTGTCCTTATCTATAAACTTGACTTCGCCGGGATATTTGTCCCATAACTCGAGAAACTTAAAGAACTGATCCTTAACTGAAGTGTCTTTGTCCATACCAATCATCAGACCGATATTGGCCCAGGAACCATGGACGTTTAAGGCCACCTTCTTGCCGGGGTGACCTTTGATGTTTTCAATAATGACTGCCGGGCCGTTGGGTAAATCTACGGCTGCACGGCCAATTTCCCGGATAGTCGGTTCCGGTAAAATTTCATCTTTAATACGAACAAGCTGTCCTTCTTGTTCTAATTTAGCTAAAAAATCACGCAAATCACGATACACTGCGTAACCACCTCTTTGTTAAATTTTTCATTTAAGACTCAATGGTTTTACTCCAGGGCTCAAGTACTGCTGCATAATCCAGTGCTCGTAGGAATATGCCCGGGCTTGATTTCCCCGTACCCAAAGTTGCCAGGATCACTTTTACCCGCGGCGCCACTGGCCCACGCTTGTACGGTTCCGTCATCCTGACCCGCGCATCAGTATCAATACAAATTTCAAAATACTTGACAGACATTCCTTGACTGAGCTTCATGGGGTCACTTTGGTTTAACACCTGTGCCTTTCCCGAGATTGTTAACTTTTTTCTTTCCCATATCATATGTTTTATACTGGCTGGACTTAAACCCTTGCCCAGCTTAAACCGTCATAGCACCACCTCTTCAATCTACTTATTCTTAACTAACCTCATTATTTGCCTTACCAACCCTAAATCTTTTGCCTTTTGAAAGGACAGTTAAAAATTGCAGTAATTATTGCATATGCTTAACCAGATACAAATTACATTACACTTAAGAGTTGTCAATATCCTAATGGGACGATATATTTACAGACACTAACTCCTCCTAATTGCTTAACTGCATAAAATTTAACACGCAAAAATAACCTTTGCTATAGTCAAACAGGATAGAATATTTTGCGATGTACTACCCCATCGAACAGTATCCCCCGATTTTCCACTTCATTAAGCCAGGCAAATAATCATCTTATTGTACTTATAACGCCTTATCGGGCGCTCTGACCTATCAATTCCATTAAATGCTTGCGAAAAAATTACATAACATATTAATATTGAAGGTATTAATATATGCCATAGTGTATATTTTGTAGAACATTGTCCTATTTTAGATATGCTTGCTCAATGTTTGCCCTTTGGCAACTTTGGAACACTTCTTAGAATCCTATTCTTTTATACTATCCAATAGGAGTTCTTATCTCATACACACTTGAGACTAAAGATAGCGCATAAATTCGACATATATCGACAGTCATAAATCCTGGCCGTGCGGTTTTATAAGGTCATGCAGTAAAAGTCTTTTAACCCGCATCTCTTCATTATTTGCCTGGAGAGGTTTTTGGAAACTGCCATATTGGACTGTATCCACCCGGTTAACAACTGCTGCTTTAGACAGTATCTTGTCCCAGATCCTGTCTTGTTTGAATATAGAAAAGGTTTTACCTGCGTGGTAGACTTTATGAAAAGTAAAAGGTTCTAATAAATAGTGCTTAATAGTACTAACTAAGTGATGTCTTTTGATGAATGCAGCTCCATCCGGGTACCTGACCCGGTAGATATTCAACAGTTCAGTTAGCAAAAGATTTTTACATAAAAAAAGGGGGCGGTCTTTTGTTTAGAATAGTGGTGGCAATATCAGGTGCTACCGGGGCAATTTACGGCATCAAATTCCTGGAAGAAGCAAAAAAGGCTGGAATAGAAACGCAGTTAATTATTAGTGATTCGGCAAAAAGGACAATTCAATTGGAAACGAATTATCAACTGGAAGATATTCAAAAATTGGCCGGCCGTGAGTTCTCCAATAATGATATAGCGGCGCCGCCGGCCAGCGGTTCCTACTTGCATCAGGGAATGGTGGTAGCCCCCTGTAGTATGAAAACACTTTCTGCAATAGCCAACGGGTACGCGGATAATTTAATCAACCGGGCAGCCGATGTAACAATCAAGGAGAGGCGCAAGTTAATCCTGCTGGTGCGGGAAACCCCGTTGAGTCCCATTCATCTGGAGAACATGCTCAAGCTTTCGAGGCTCGGAGTAGTAATAATGCCCCCGGTACTATCCTTTTACAACCGCCCCAGGGATATAGAGGACATTATTAAACAGACGACAGGACGGGTATTTGATCAGCTGGGGATTAGAAATTCCCTGGTTAATAGATGGGATAAAGTGATTACCCTTGCCTGAATAGTTCCGGCTAGCGGTAAGGCGTTTCCACCCGAATCCCTTAAGACCCGCCGTTACCAGTGAAGGCCCCGCTTACTGGTTACCGCCCCGCTGCTTATGTGCGAGCTTAATATACCCCTCTGCCCGGCAAATTTGCCGGGCGAACATTAAAAGGCCGCTGATGCGGCCTTTTAGCGGCTTTTAACTATTTAGTCCCTGCGGTTTATCCATAATAACGCTCTTGTTCCAATAACGTCAGGGGATCTAAAGGTACCCCGTTTTTTTGAACCTCAAGATGAAGGTGCGGACCCCTGGAGTTGCCGGTATTCCCTGCCAGGGCAATAACTGTGCTTGTGCCCACAGAGTCGCCCACTTCAACCATAATTCTGGAACAGTGTGCGTAGAGCGTGCTTAGCCCACCCCCGTGTTCAATAATCACAGCCAGGCCGTAAGTCCCCCTGGGGCCGGCAAAAACCACCCGGCCGGAAGCAGCCGCCCTGATGGGGGTACCTTCTTCGGCGGCAATATCAATCCCTTCGTGGGGCCTTCCATCTCTCATACCGAAGGTAGAAGTGATGGCGCCCACCAATGGCCATGAAAACGGGCCTGCCGAAAGCCCCCTGGAGGCCGTCCACCGGGACTCCTGGACGGTGTCCCTGCACGGAACAATTAAACGCTGGCCCGCCAGGATCCTGTCTGCGTTTGCTTGCCCGTTTCTAGCTGCAAGATCAGCCACCTCAACACGGTACATTCTGGAAATTTCCCACATTGTTTCACCCGGTTGAACAAGGTGGGTGAAGTACTCAGAGGGGACCGTTAAAAGCTGCCCCACCTTGATTCTATCGCAATCCACCAACCTGTTTGCGGCAGCCAGCGCTTCAATGGAAATACCGTTTTTGACGGCAATAGCGGTCAGGGTATCGCCGCTTTTCACCTCGTAGAAACGCTGGGCTGCTGCCAACTCCGCCGCAGGTGGGGTGATATAGGGAACGTTCACCCTGATCAATTCATCCAGGCGGGCTGAAGCCGGTCCGGCCCAGGTCAGGAGGACAAAAATGGTTATTATGGCAAGCACCGCCCTGAGCCTGATCGGAGCTTTTTTATTCAATTTCATCAGCATGAAAAAATCACCTCTTCAATGCAAATCATTTGGTAGTTTTGCCGGAAAAGGTGAAATTTATACACTTTTTGCCTTTTATGGACTCCCGCTCTTATGTCACTCCCTGCCATCTTTATTCTTTCTGCCTTCTAAAGATAGCTGATCCTGGGTATTAATTTAGGATCAGCTACCCCCTTTACGTCCGGCATCGAAACGCCCGCCGGCGTTGGCCTCAGCCCGGCGCAGATGACGAAAGGCATGCAGCAGGTCGTAGTTGGTTTTGGAACGTTTCATTTGCTCCATCAGCATTTCCATGGCGTCCCAGGGGGTGGCCCCGTTGGTAGCCCTGCGAAACTGCCAGATCATTTCCAGCTCGTCCTGTGACAGCAGCAGTTCCTCTTTGCGCGTCCCGGAACGCAAAACGTCAATGGCCGGGAAAAGCCTTCGCTCAGCGAGGCGCCGGTCCAGAATTAACTCCATGTTTCCGGTGCCCTTAAACTCTTCAAAGATCACATCGTCCATTCTACTCCCCGTTTCCACCAGGGCAGTGGCCAGAATCGTCAGGCTGCCGCCTTCCTCCAGATTGCGGGCAGCTCCAAAAAACCGCTTGGGCTTGTGCAAGGCGGCCGGATCCACACCCCCGGAAAGGGTGCGGCCGCTGGGGGGAACCACCAGGTTATGGGCCCTGGCCAGACGGGTGATACTGTCCAAAAGGATCACCACATCATGTTTATGCTCCACCAGCCGCTTGGCCCGCTCCAGAACCATATCCGCTACTTTGACGTGGTTTTCAGGAGGCTCATCAAAGGTGGAACTGACCACCTCGCCTTTCACGGAACGCTCTATATCGGTAACTTCCTCGGGACGCTCATCTATGAGGAGTACCATAAGAACCATTTCAGGGTGATTCCTGGTAATGCTGTTGGCCACTTCTTTAAGGAGAATTGTTTTACCGGCCTTGGGCGGAGCGACAATCAAGCCGCGCTGTCCCTTACCGATGGGGGCAATGAGATCGATTATCCTGGTTGACAGTTTTTCCGGATCGGTTTCCAGGGTGATCCGCTGCAGGGGATAAAGAGGGGTAAGCCCGTCAAAATGAAGTCTGATATCTGTACTTTCCGGGTCAACACCATTAACCTGTTCAACACGCAGCAGGGCAAAATAACGCTCACTTTCCTTGGGACGACGCACCTGGCCGGCCACGAGGTCTCCCGTACGAAGATCAAAACGCCTGATTTGGGAAGAGGAAACATAGATATCATCATGACTGGGAAGAAATTGAAAGGGCCTTAAAAAGCCATATCCATCGGGCAGGATTTCCAGAACACCTTTGGCGAACAAGAGGCCGTGTTTTTCTGTCTGAGCTTTTTTTATCTCAAAAATCAATTCCTTCTTGCGCAGCTTATAATAGCCGGGCAGCTCGAGTTCCTTTGCAATCTTGTACAATTCTGCTATGGTTTTACTTTCCAGGTCCGCATAATTCAAAGGCAGCCCCCCCAAGAAGTGGTCTGTTAAAATACTTTATGTCCATTGCTAAATGATTTTATGTGCTCCGGCGCCTGCTTCTTCTTTTTAGTAAAAACATCAAGAGCGTGTAGACCGCAAACCAGATCAGAGTTGCGTTGATCAGGCTGCCCAGCAAAAATGGATAGCCGTGCTCCATGATTTTGTTCAGAAAGGGGGTAAGCAGGGAATCACCACTGAAAACCAGATCCGGCCCGGGCAAATCTCCCAGAAGCAACCTGCCGGAAAGAAAATTCAAGGTATAAAAAATCGGAACTGCCAGCTTAAAAACAACTACGGTAGCCACCGCCGCCGCCGGGCTGCAGTGGGTAATGCGGGCAACCAGGTAGGAGAGTGGAATGCTGATCACAGGAATGGGCAGGAAGTCAAAGGCCAGGCCCAGAGCAACCCCCCTGGCTATTTTTTTCGGTGAATCGGGCATCTCCATGACTTTTTTGTAATAATCGCAGATGCCTTCCGGCAACCAGGAAGTTATCTTTCTCTTCAAATATAGAACTCCCTCGACAAACATAGCATAACTCCTCGTTACTAAGGTTTCCTTTCCTCAAGAACAGGGTATTCTTGAGGAAACCCTAATGTCTCACTTAAGCCTTTATTTCAAGTACAAAAAACTCTTCCAGAAATTCTTTGCTGTATTTCGAGGAAGAGGCAAAGCTATCTATGCTTTTAGGTCACAACAAGTTTACCTGTTACGGAAACCAACATCAATTTTGTTTATTTGTTTTTGACGGTTTCCCAATCCTCAAGGAATTTATGCACACCGGCTTCGGTCAGGGGGTGATGGATCATCTGCATGATGACTTTGTACGGAACCGTGGCGATATGCGCCCCCAATCTTGCCGCAGAGGTGACGTGAACAGGGTGGCGAATGCTGGCTGCAATGATTTCTGACTTAAGTTGATGAAGGTCAAATATTTCTACAATGTCGGCAACCAGTGTCAATCCATCCTGGCTAATGTCGTCCAGCCGGCCTAAAAAGGGGCTGACATAGGTGGCGCCGGCCAGGGCTGCGAGCAACGCCTGGTTGGCTGAAAAGATCAAAGTCACATTGGTGCGGATGCCTTCCCGCTTCAAACGGCTGGTGGCCTTCAAGCCTTCCGCCGTCATCGGGATCTTAACCACAATATTGGGGTGAATAGCGGCCAGTTCCCGGGCCTCCCTGATCATGCCGGGCGCATCCAGGCTAACCGCCTCGGCGCTGACAGGCCCGTCTACAATAGACGCTATTTCCCGTACCGTTTCAATAAAGCTGCGACCTTCCCTGGCAATGAGAGAAGGATTGGTGGTTACTCCGCTGATCACGCCCAAAGCATTAGCCTGACGAATTTCTTCCACATTGGCGGTATCAATAAAGAGCTTCACTTAATTTATTCACCTCTTGGACAAGCCTGTGGAATTGAAACTACAATACTATCCGGCAAAAGACGTTAAAATATATAGCGGCAGAAAACGATGCTTTTGATCGCCCCGGAAACCCTAAATTAAGCTTTACCGGAGCTGCCGAAAATTCTAATTTTTTCCCGGATAATCCCGGTTGCCGCCTCCCTGGCGGGACCGAGCACCTTGCGTGGATCAATTTCCCTGGGGTTGGCGTCCAATACCTGCCGGGATGCGGCGACAAACGCCTCGCGGATGTTGGTATCAATATTTACCTTGCGCACCCCGAGACGAATAGCCTCAATGATGGCTTCATCCGGAACTCCGGAAGATCCGTGCAGGACAATGGGAATTTTTACGATGGACTTTATCTTTTCCAGGCGGGGAAAATCCAGTTCGGGGGTTCCTTTGTACTGACCGTGGGCAGTGCCGATGGCCACAGCCAGGGAGTCCACACCTGTCTCGTTAACGAAAACGCCGGCTTCCTCGGGGTCTGTAAAAAAAGCATCCCGTTCGCTTACGGTAATGTCGTCCTCAGTACCGCCAATTTTCCCCAATTCAGCTTCCACAGAAACACCCACAGCCCGGGCTGCGTCCAGCACCCGGCGGGTCAAGGCAATGTTCTCGCGTAGAGGCAGCTTGGAGCCGTCAATCATCACCGAGGAAAACCCGGCGCGAATGCATTGAATTACCTGTTCGAAACTTGTTCCGTGGTCCAGGTGCAGCGCCACCGGCACATGGGTGTTTTCCGCCGCCAGCCTGGCCATGGCTACAATATAATCGATTCCGGCGTATTTAATGGCACCCTGGCTGGCCTGCATAATGACAGGAGCGTTCTCCGCTTCGGCGGCCGCGATGATGGCCTGGACAATCTCCATATTGTTGCAGTTAAAGGCGCCTACGGCGTAACCGCCGGCTTCTGCCCGCTCCAACAAATCGGTTACCGGTACTAGAGCCAATTGGCCTCCTCCTTTTTTTATTAATTATTCAAATTATAGCCGGAGGAGCAACAAATTATGTCTTACTTCTTTTGCGGCGTGCTTTTTTTGGTTTGCCCGGGTTGGAAATACTGTCCAGACAAGTGTTGGAAAGGCTGTCCAGACATTTAAAACCGTGCCGCGCAAGTTCGATGGTATCGACTTGCTGAATGACTTTGAGGTCGTCCTCCGTCTCAGCATAAATAATATTGATACTGTCACACTTCTTACACTGAAGTTCAAGACGATCAGGAAAGATGTCCACTTCAATTTTGTAATTGCCGCACTGGCAGTACAGCCCGCCGCGCTCGGCAATACCATGCAGGCAGTTCAAGACCTCATACATGATCTTTGAATTATGGAAGTAGCTGTCGCAGCCGAACTCTTTTACCAGGGCTTCCAGTTCATCCTCGTAGCTGGCAGTCATCTCGCTTACCCTGGACTTCGGGCCGATATGACCCAACTCAAGGTCTGTTTCCTGGCAGGAAAGACTGATGACCTTTCCGGACCAGAGTGATTTGCCGGAAACCTCCAGGAGATGTTTTGTCTCACAAACTACACAGGGAATCTGAAGCCAGTAACAGTTCAGGTTTTTTGTGTTTACAATCAGCTTGGTGGCACCGCAGGAGCAAGTAATATGGAAGGCTTTACCCCTGGAAAAGGAAAACCGGGAAAAATCATGATACTCCATTTTTCCACATTCCGGGCAACGCATGGCCAGCACAGCGTTTGTATCAATACGCATTGCTTAAAACCCTCCTAGCGATAAACGGGGCTTATTTGCCGGTAACCAGATGACCCTTGATAACTTCTACCATTTAAGAATATGTTGCCCCAATCGACTATTGTAATACTTCGCCGCCAGGGATTGAAATCCTCTTTTTACCGCAGACAATGAACTGTGAAATCGAAGGGTTAAGCAGTTAACCGGTCTCCCTCGCGCGCTTCCGCCTGTCCTTTTCCACCATCAGCAAGCCCTTGACCAGATAACGGACTTCATCCAAATCAAAGGGCTTGTTAATATAATGTTGGACACCCCTGCTCCTGGTCTCGACCAAGATGTCCAGTTCTCCGTAGGCAGTCATCATTACAACCTGTATTTCCGGATTGATCCGTTGCAGTTCTTCCAATGTTTCCAGTCCACTCATCCCAGGCATTTTAATATCAAGCAAAATAAGCAGGGGAGTTGCTGCAATTGTTTTCCGGATAGCCTCCGCACCGCTTGAAGCTGTTTCCACACGAAGACCCTGATCAATAAAAGCCTCGAATAAGAGACGGCGTACGCCGGGCTGATCATCAACAATTAAAATATCGCAGGCTTCCCCAGTCATTATTCTCACCTCTCGATGAAAAGAAGAGTCTGGGCCTAAGTATTCGCCAGCTAGCTTGGAATCCCTCCCGCTAAATGAAAATTATACCTATGTTGGATTAAAAATAATTCCATAATGGAACGCCGGACGGTAGGGCAGCCGCCGCCATTACCAGTGCCGCCAACAGTAGTATAGAGAAAACAAGCAGAGCCATATAAGGACTTAGAACAGCCAGCAGGGAGCGGCCTATAGACAGGCTGTGAACCTCCCTGACACCTATGACGTTGAGAACCGCGCTCCAGATTGCCACAGCCAAACCAGCCAACCCTGGGAACATGTTTCCGGCCAGGCTATCAGAACCGGCTCCGAAAGTCAAAAGCTGCACCGGAACCAACAGGACAGCCGGTAGTCCCGCCAGGCCGGAGGC
Source organism: Pelotomaculum sp. UBA1371 (assembly GCA_002305915.1). GTDB lineage: Bacteria > Bacillota > Desulfotomaculia > Desulfotomaculales > Pelotomaculaceae > DTU098. Next base: position 60,116 of record DBRJ01000020.1, read on the forward strand.
TGCCATAACACCCCTGGCCCTCCCCAGTCCACCTAAAATTTCGGCAGCGAGACTCAGGAATGAACTGTAAACAAACCACTTCAAATAACCCCAGAGAAAAACGGTTACGGCCCCTAATGGAATCAGCGCCTGCAATACAGGAGCAAAGGAACCCAAAGTATCAGTTTCCCGGCCCAAAACCCTGGCGGAAGTCAAAAACCATGCGCCCGTACCCAGAGCGTTCAAGATGGTTACAAGCAGCGCGGCCTGACCCAGCGGCGGCTTTCGGGCGACTTTTTGCATAGTTGGGCGGGGTTCAAAAAAAATTCCGTAGACAAGCTCCAAAAAACCAGGGAAACGCTCTTCCCCGTCCTCCTGCCCGGGGTCCGCCGGCAGGTGTTCAGGCCCGCCGGCAGCAAGAGACTGCGCCTGCTCCTGGTCCGGCCTGGTGAAATCTGGCGAAACTCCCGTACTGGCCGGACCAGTCCGCTTTTCTGCTCCCTCCCTCAGGATTTCTTCGTTCATGTACTTTGTTCTCCTTTCCGGCGTTAACGCAAATTTAGGGAGTACACCTTTTCATACTGCCCGGGCAGGGTGAACCAGCCGGAACCCCGGAATGAATTGACCCCCGCCCCTCTAAAAAACTCCGACCAAAAATTTTTAGGACTTAGATTGACGACAGCCGGTTCACCTTCAATGCCTGCCAGTTCAGCGGCTAAAAGAACGGCGTCATGAAAGTCCCCCAGGCGGTCCACCAGCCCCAGCTCTTTGGCCTGCCGCCCGGTAAAAACCCTGCCGTCGGCCAGGGGCCTGATTTCTGAAGCATCCCTGTGCCTGCCCCGGGCTACAGTAGCAACAAACTGTTCATAGACATCGTCGACCATTGACTGGAAAATAGCCCGCTCCCCGTCCGTTGCCGGGCGTGACGAAGAACCCATATCCTTGTAAGGGCCGCTTTTGTAGGTTTCCGTGTCGATGCCGATTTTATCGAAAAGGCCTGCCAGGTTTGCTGTCTCCATGATCACGCCGATACTGCCGGTAATGGTCCCGGGGTTGGCCACGATTTGGTCGGCCCCGGCGGCAACCCAGTAAGCTCCGGAAGCCGCAACATCCCCCATTGAGGCAACCACTTTTTTGCCGGAGTCCTTTAATCTCTGGATTTCCTTCTCGATTTCCTGCGAAGCCGCCGGTGTCCCGCCGGGACTGTTCAGCCGGATTACCACGGCCTTTAAATCCGGGTCCCGGGCAGCCTCTCTCAGCAGCGAAGCAATTGATTCAGCGCCTCCCAGACTTCCAAAAAGCCCGCCGCTGCCCGAGCCCCCGGCAATAACCCCTTCAATATAGATGACACCGACCTCTCCATCACTGCTTGCGCTGCCGGGAGAATTAACCTCCTCCTGCCGGATAACAGCATAAACCAGGGAAATCGCGACGGCACCCAGAATCAAAGCTGCAATTATCTTTTTCCTCAAGCTAATAATCCTCCTCCCTCTACTTTTTAATAGCATGCATAATTACCTGAAAGGATACCCTGAACAAAGAGCGGTTAAATCTGTCAATAAATGTAGACTTTTCATTATTCAAGGTCCTGCCGGGGGAAACCTGTTTTAAGGGGCTAAAAACCTTTTCAAAATCATTCACCGTGTTTTAAATTACTAACCCCCAAGGATATAATACCGGCATGGAACAGGGCTTTTCTTTTAAAGGAAAAGGCTTCCCTAAATAAAAAACAGCCCTGGTTTTCCCCAAAGCTGTGATCATCTGTAATACATCATCTGTAACACTAATTATTATTTTTATCCTTTTGATATTTCCTTGCCGCTCCGATAAAATCCCTGAACAGGGGATGGGGACGATTGGGACGGGACTTGAATTCCGGGTGAAATTGAGTTGCCACAAACCAGGGGTGAGCCGGGTTCTCGATAATTTCCACCAGGAAGCCGTCGGGCCAGACGCCGCTGAAAACCAGGCCTGCCCGGGCCAGACCATCGCGGTAAAGGTTGTTTAGCTCGTAGCGGTGACGGTGCCTTTCGACGATTATTTCCTGCTGGTAGGCCCTGAAAGCCGCCGTACCGGGCTCCAGTTTACAGAGGTACCCTCCCAGCCGCATGGTGCCCCCCATTTTAGCAAGGTCTTTCTGATCCGGCAGGAGGTCAATTACCGGGTGGGTTGTAGCGGGGTTAAACTCGGTGCTGTTGGCATCCTGCCAGCCTATGACGTTGCGGGCAAATTCCACAACGGCCAACTGCATTCCCAGGCAAAGACCCAAATAGGGAATCCTTTGTTCCCGGGCAAACCGGATCGCCTCAATTTTACCTTCTATACCCCGGTCACCAAAGCCGCCGGGCACCAGGACACCGTCAACATTTCCCAGAAACTCCCTCACGTTAGCCCGGGTGACCTCTTCAGAATTAATCCATTTGATCTCTATGGCGGAGCCGTGGCTGTAACCCGCGTGACGAAGCGACTCGGCCACGCTGAGATAGGCGTCCTGCAGGGATACGTACTTTCCAACCAGGGCGATGGTGGTCAGGTAGCGCAGGTTTTTCAAATTGGCCACCATTTGGCGCCATTCGGTTAAATCCGGGGGGCCTGTATTGATTCCCAGTTTTTTCAGGACGATATCGGCCAGCCCCTCTTCTTCCAGCATCAGGGGCATCTCGTAAATAGACGGTGCATCCAGAGCCTGGATCACCGCCTCTTTTTCGATGTCGCAAAATAAAGCCAGTTTTTCCTCCATCTCTTTAGATAGGGGCCGTTCACTGCGGCAAACAACGATGTCGGGCTGGATGCCGATTCCCCTGAGTTCCTTGACACTGTGCTGGGTTGGCTTTGTTTTCAACTCATTGGCAGCCTGAAGATAAGGAACCAGGGTTACATGAATATAAACCACGTTACCTTTACCGACGTCTCCTTTCATCTGGCGGATAGCTTCCAGGAAAGGCTGTGACTCAATATCACCTACGGTGCCGCCGATTTCAGTGATGATGACATCAGCATCAGACTCGGTAGCCACACGCAGGATTTGCTCTTTAATTTCATTGGTGATATGGGGAATAACCTGTACGGTGCCCCCCAGATAATCCCCCCTGCGCTCCTTGTTGATCACGGAACTGTAAATACCGCCGGTGGTTACATTACAACTGCGGGAAATGTTGATATCGATAAACCGCTCGTAATGTCCCAGGTCGAGATCTGTTTCCGCGCCGTCTTCAGTTACGAACACTTCACCGTGCTGATAAGGACTCATGGTGCCGGGATCCACGTTAATGTAAGGGTCCAGTTTCTGAATGGCCACTTTCAGCCCGCGGCTCTTTAAAAGACGCCCCAGGGAAGCGGCCGTAATCCCTTTGCCCAGTGAAGATACCACCCCGCCGGTAACAAAAATAAATTTGGCCATGTCAGCCTCCTGTTATTTCCTGTCAAATATTGTTGTTAATAAACTAACACTCCCATTTTAACGATGCCCGTCAGCCCTGTCAACCACAAAAGCCCCTGCATATTTTGTCTTTTACTCTTTACATTCTTTCAGGGGCTGTCAGACCAAGCAATCCCAGACCGTTTTTCAAAGTTATCCGGGTGGCTTCAACCAGCAGCAGCCGGGCCATGGTCAGCTCCCGGTTGGAAGTAATGACCCGGTGACTGTTGTAAAAACTGTGCAGCAAACCGGCCAGCTCGTGCAGATAGCGGGCAATACGCTGGGGGGCGAGGTTTGCTGCCGCGGAGGCCACTTCCCCGGGGAAGTCGGCAAGCTTTCTGGCCAGGGCAAGCTCATATTCTTCCTGCAGGATTATAAAATCAACACTGGAGGGCTGCGGCATCACCCCGCCCTGTTCCCCGTACTGCCGGAGAATGCTGCAGATGCGGGCGTGGGCGTACTGGATATAATAAACTGGATTATCGTTGCTTTCAGATTTGGCCAGGTCCAGGTCGAAATCCAGGTGACTGTCGGGACTGCGCATGACGAAAAAGTAGCGGGCGGCGTCCCGGCCCACTTCGTCCACCAGTTCCTCCAGGGTGACAAACTGGCCGGTGCGTTTGGACATGCGCACGATTTCACCGCCCTTGTAAAGGCGGACCAGCTGCATAATTACAACTTCCAGGGCGGCCGGGTCGTACCCGAGAGCGGCCACCGCGCCCTTCATTCTGGCTACGTGGCCGTGGTGGTCGGCGCCCCAGACGTTGATAACACGCTCAAAACCCCGCTGAAACTTATTCCGGTGGTAAGCAATGTCCGCTGCGAAATAAGTAGGGATTCCGTTTGCCCGGACCACCACTTCATCCTTTTCCACACCGAAACTGGTAGCTTTAAACCACAGGGCCTGCTCATCCTCGTAGATCCAACCCTTTTCTTTCAAGTAATCCAGGGCAGCCTGGACTTCCCCCCCGTCGTGCAGGGACTGTTCCGAAAACCAAACGTCGTAATGCACACCGAAATCTTCCAGCACCTTTTTAATGGCGCTGATCTTTTCAGCCAGGGCATATTTAACCAGGGCACAGCGGCGCTCCAGGGGGCCGGACGCCAGGTAACGATCCCCCTCCAGGGCCAGAAAACCCCGGGCTGATTCAAGAATGTCCCCGCCGTGATACCCGTCCTCGGGAACCTGCGCCTCCTTGCCGAGAAGCTGCAGATAACGGGCTTCCAGGGAAAGGCCGAAGTTCTCAATCTGCTTGCCGGCGTCATTGATGTAAAACTCCCGGGTCACAGCATAGCCGGCAAAATCGAGAATGGCGGCTATGCTGTCCCCCAGGGCCGCTCCCCGGGCATTGCCCATGTGTAAAAGGCCTGTGGGGTTGGCGCTGACAAATTCCACCTGTACCTTTTCGCCCTTGCCAAGCTTTACCCGGCCATAGTTTTCAGACTCCTTAATGATCCGGGGAATGGCCTGGCAAACCCAGTCCCTTTGCAGGTAGAAATTAATAAATCCGGGCCCTGCTATCTCAATTTTTTCCACCCAGGCCGGGTTCCGGGCCAGGTTCCGCACCAAAATTTCAGCCACCTTGCGGGGCGCCAGCCTGGCCGGTTTGGCCAGGAGCATGGCCAGGTTGGTGGCAAAGTCCCCGTGTTCTTTCTCCCGGGGCGCCTCAACCGTAAAGTCCGGTACATGGTCCACCTTGATTAAATCTTTTTCGCCGGCTGCCTTCAGGGCTCCTACCAGGGAATGGGCAAGGCCCACCCGGATCTCCTCAACAATGTCGCTCATCTATGTAAACCTCCCTAAAACGGACGATTTTGGCCTTACCTGGCTGCAGCAGTCCGTTGTAAATCCATACTCTAGATTAAACCCTGGAACCTGACCTGTCAAGCTGACCGGGCAGACGCAGGAAAGCAGGACCCGGGGGGCCTGCTTTCCCAAAATGAGTATTATAAAGCGCCTAAAAGGCTAGTCACTTCTGTTGCCCGTAGCCGGCGGCAAAGGCCGCTCTATTAGCATCAAGAAACTTTTCCGGCACACGGTCCGCCAGAGCCTTCTCCCATATTTCCCGTTCCAGGGGAAGGTTTCCGGCCAGGGCGCCCAGGAGTACCATATTGACGGCCCTAGGATTGCCGCACTTTGTTGCGATTCCCAGGGCATCCAGCACCAGGGTAGCAGGCACTTTGGATCTAATGTAGTCGATGATCTTTTCCGGGTACTGCGCCGCTCCCACCAGGACAGGTACAGGGGGAATGGCCTGGTCGTTGATGATCATGGCCCCGCCCGCCTTGAGGTACGGTAAAAGGCGCAAACCCTCCAGTTTTTCAAAGGCCAGGATAAAGTCGGCCCCGCCCTCGCTAATCATGGGCGCACAGACCTTTTCCCCGAGGCGCACCTGGGTCACAACGCTGCCGCCCCGCTGGGCCATTCCGTGAATTTCTGAAACCTTGATATCGTAACCGGCTTCCTGAGCTGCCCGGGTCAAGACCCTGCCGGCCAGGATCGTGCCCTGACCCCCTACACCTCCGATGATAATATCCAGGGGCTTAAGCATGGTCTGCCCCCCCTTTCGCCAGCGCTCCTGTTTTACAAACCTGAACACACAGGCCGCATCCCGTACAGGAGCCGGAATCTATGGAAACCTTCTTATCAATAATGGCAATGGCCGGACAACCAAGCCCCAGGCAGGTCTTGCACCCCGTACATTTTTCCATCAGAACCCGGGGAGCGGGGGCAGACTGCCTGTCCAGCAAAGCGCACGGCTGGCGGCAAATTATTACCGAAGGTTCCCGGACCGCCACTTCTTCCTTTACCGCTTCCGCAACCTCTGCGAGATCCCGGGGATTGACAAGCCGGACCCGCTTGACACCCAATGCCCGCACCAGGGCTTCCAGATCTACGGCCGGCGCCGATTTTCCCATCAGGGTGTAGCCTGTGCCGGGATGCTGCTGGTGCCCGGTCATAGCTGTTGTTGAGTTGTCAAGGATGAGCACCGTGCTGCTGCCCCTGTTATAAACCACATTCAACAGTCCGGTAAGGCCTGAGTGCAGGAATGTGGAGTCGCCAATGACCGCTACAGCATGCCCGGCCCAGGCCGGGTCGGCCTTTTCAGCCCCGTGGGCGGTCCCGATGCTGGCGCCCATGCAAATACAGCAATCCATGGCCTCCAGGGGAGGCAGACCGCCCAGGGTGTAGCAGCCGATGTCTCCCGTAACGTTCAGCTTCAAGCGACGCAGGGTGTAGAATACACCCCGGTGGGGGCAGCCCGGGCACATCACCGGCGGTCTTCCTGGAACAGCCGGGGCATCCTCCGGAACGGTTCCGGCAGCAGGCCCGCCCTGCTGCTCCAGGAGACCGGCTTCAATCATTTTTCCGGCCACAATACCCGGACTCAACTCGCCGGTAGAAGGAATATATTCTTTGCCGGAAACCGCCAGGCCCATGGCCTTGACCTGCTCCTCAAGAAAAGGTTCCAGCTCTTCCACAACCAGGAGCCTCTTGACGCCCTCTGCGAAGGAGCGGATCAATTTTTCGGGCAGCGGCCAGGTCAGGCCCAGCTTCAGCACCGAAACGTCCGGCAGAGCCTCCCGCACATACTGGTAGCTGATCCCGCTGGTGATGATGCCGGCGGAGCGGTCCCGCCACTCAATCCTGTTGACGGGGGTGGTTTCCGAGTACTCCTTCAGTCCTGCCAGACGTTCTTCGATAAAGGCCCGGCGCTCCCTGGCAAAGGCAGGCAGCATCAAATATTTTTTCGGATTCCTGCAATACGGCCGCAATTCCTGCGGCTGCGGCTCTCTTTTTTCAACAAAGCTCTGGGAGTGGGCCACCCGGGTTGTAATCCTCAGCATTACCGGTGTATCATACTGTTCGCTGAGCAGCAGGGCCAGGCCCACCATATCGCCCGCCTCCCGGCTGTCGCTGGGTTCTAAGAGGGGAATTTTGGCAAAACGGGCGTACTGCCGGTTATCCTGCTCGTTTTGCGAGCTGTGACTTCCCGGGTCATCGGCGGAAACCAAAACAAACCCCCCGTTGACACCTGTATAGGCAAAAGTAAGCAGGGGGTCAGCAGCAACATTCACACCCACATGCTTCATGGCCACCAGGGTGCGGACTCCAGCCAGGGAGGCCCCGATACCCACTTCCAGGGCTACCTTTTCATTTGGCGCCCACTCGGCGTAAACGCCTGGATAACGAGAAAACTGCTCTAAAATTTCCGTGCTGGGTGTGCCCGGATAGGCCGCGGCCACCTTGACACCACACTCATAGGCAGCCCTGGCGATGGCTTCGTTGCCGGATAGAAGTTCCTTCAAAACTATTCACCTCCAAAAATCTCGTTATACTCACAGAAAAAGCCGGCGCGGCAGTTACGGCCACCGGACCAGCATTAAAAATCCTGGCGTATTGCCTTTTTAAAAAGGAACTACTATCAGTTTAACAAAGTGGGGGCTAAAGAGCAACGCAAAAGATGCCGGCAGGTTAGGAAACCTTTTTTAACCGGTTTTCTAACCTGCAAATCACTAAATAATACGGATGGTAAAGAACAGTAAAGTACAGCACACAGAGCATCATGGCTTTTTGCCCCGCCCCGGTCCGGGGATCCGGACCGGCACCCTGGCAGACCCGGCCTAACAAACTAGAGGGACTGTAACTTACCCTCCGGAACAGGCCCGGTTTTCACAAAAGAGCCCTTTAAAACAATACCTCGCCCCATTCTGCGTTTCAAAAATAATTTCATCCGCTTAAAAGCCTCGTTCAGGTCATCAATCGATGCGGCATAGGAACAGCGAATATGGCCCTCTCCCTGCTGGCCGAAGGCGCTGCCGGGAACCACCGCTACTTTGACTTCTTTTAGAAGCTGTTCGGCAAACTCTTCCGAGGAAAGCCCGGTCTGCCTGATCTCCGGAAAAGCGTAAAAAGCGCCGCCGGGCTCAAAGCAGGGCAAGCCCATCTCCCGGAAGGCATGAAGGACAAGACGCCTGCGCCGGCTGTACTGCTCAACCATCTTTTTCATCTGGCTCTTGCCGTTTTTCAGGGCTTCCAGGGCGGCCATCTGGGCCGTTATGGGAGCGCAGAGCATGGTATACTGGTGGATTTTCCTCATCGCTGCAATGAAGTCGGGATTACCTGCCGCATAACCGACGCGCCAGCCGGTCATAGCATGGGATTTAGAAAAACCGTTCAACAAGATGGTGCGATCGCGCATCCCGGGCAGGGAAGGCACACAGGTATGCTCTCCAATGTAGGTCAGCTTTTCATAAATCTCATCGGAGATCACTACCAGGTCACGGGCTATGGCTACTTCAGCTATTTCCAGTAAATTTTTCCGGGAAATCGTCGCCCCGGTGGGGTTGTTCGGATAACACAGGAGCAGAACCTTTGTAGCTGGTGTAACAGCTTTTTCCACCATTTCCGCGGTCACCTGAAAACCGTTGTCCACCGAGGTTTTTAAATACACCGGCCTGCCCCCGGCCAGGGTGATACAGGGGGCGTAAGACACGTAGGAAGGTTCGGGGATTAAGACCTCGTCTCCCGGGGACAAAAGGGTGCGCAGGGCCAGGTCCAGCCCTTCGCTGACCCCCACGGTGATTAAAATCTCATTACCGGGATTATAAACCACCCGGTAGGTCTCCGCCAGATCCCGGGCTATCGCCTCTCTCAATTCCAGCAGCCCGTTGTTGGATGTGTACATGGTGTAGCCCTTCTCCAGGGAGTAGACACATGCTTCCCGGATATGCCAGGGCGTCACAAAATCGGGCTCGCCCACACCCAGGGAAACCACTCCTTTCATCTCGGTGGCCAGGTCAAAGAAACGCCTGATCCCCGAGGGTGGAATGTCCCGCACCACCGGGTTAATCCGGTCCTGCCAGTTTACTGTTGCCGTCACGGGGTCACCACCAGCCTTCTATCCGATTCATTATCTTCAAGAATAGTTCCGTGATATTTGTATGTTTTGAGCACAAAATGCGTACATGTGCTGATAACATTCTCAATGGTCGCAAGCTTGTGGGAGACAAAGTGGGCCACTTCTTTCATGGTGCGGCCGTTAATCATTACGGCCAGGTCGTAGGCCCCCGACATCAGGCGGACACTGCCCACTTCGGGGAAGCGGTAAATACGCTCGGCAACCGAGTCAAAACCCACTTCACGCTGGGGACTGAGCTTAACTTCGATAATAGCCGAAACCATCTCTTCCCCAACCTTATCCCAGTTAATCAGGGTAAAGTAGCCCAGGATAATTTTATTTTCTTCCATCTCCTTGATCTTACAGGCCACTTCTTCTTCATCCCGGTCCAACAGCACGGCAATCTGCCCTGGTGTAAGCCTGGCGTCGGTCTGGAGAAGTTCCAGGATCTCCTTCAACTGTCATCCTCCTTTATGCTGGCAGAGTTGAATAAAAAAACCCGCCCTGAACAAGGGACGGGAATTTAACTCGCGGTACCACCCTAATTGGCCCAAGAGGCAGTGCCTCAAGGCCCTCTTAAGCCCTTTAACGGGGGCAGACCGGCTGTCGCTTACTCTCTGGTTGTAAAGATTTCGGCGTGCGGCATCCGGGGCGGCCCGGGCGTCTTATTCACCGGGCTTACACCTGCTCCCGGCTCGCTGCTGAACAAACAACGCCATTCTTCCCCATCATTGCCTTTTCGCGATAAATTGAGGAAATTATAGCACGGTAGCATGAGGGTGTCAACAGGTAAAGTGTGGTGGGATAGTGTCAAGACAATGTGGTGCAACAGGTTTGTCCTCTGCAATTCCAACACTTGAACCGTACCCTTTGAAAACGTCATCGCCATGGCGAAATCAGGCTGAACTGGCGTTCCAGCAAAAGACTTAAAATGACCCGGAGCCAGCATCCAGGGCTGCCCCCGGAGCTTACCGCGGACCTGCAATTCAAGCCTGTCCCCGGGCGTCCACCGGCCTGGCCCCCTTTTCCATTTTCGCCTCCAGGTAAAAAACCAGTTCCGGGCCGGAAACCACCAGTTTCACGCTGAGGCGGTAGCTGGTTCCTGCAACTTCAACAGTCCTGTTGTCAATGATCTGCGGAATCAGAAGATGGTTGAGCTTTTTAACCTCCTGTCCCTTTAACGGCTCCAGCCACTGCTGCACCTGCTTATCGATGGCCAGGATAACAGCGTTTTCTTCAAGCCGGGTAAGGCTCCCCCCGGTGATGGCAATATGTGTTTCAATGCTGGAAACCACCTCTTTTTCCCTTTCGCCCATGCTTTCTTTTAAATGATTCAGCTCGTCCTGCAGTTGTTCCTGTTGCCGGAGCAGAACTTCGTTTTCCTGGGTGAGATGGTCGATCTGACGGCCGATGTAAATACTGACAAATACGCTTCCCATGATCATGCCCAGGACAAAAAACACCGCCAGGCGGACCCCTTTTTCATTCATTTTTCACCCCCGGCCACTGCCAGGATCATTAAGTGCCCCAGATGAGTGCCGGCCATAGCGCCGGCAATGTAAAAAATCTGTTTAATGACAGCAGTAATCTCTCCCCTTAAGAGTCCAGATTCCAGAATTTCAATGGTGGAAAAGGTACCGCCCAGGGCAGCCACCACCGCCCAAATCCGGATTTCCCTGGCCAGCCTGAGCATTGTGGCCAGGGGGGGTTCCCGGACCATCACGGCGGCCAGGGAGCCGATCAGGGCGGCACCAAGCATGACTCCCATGGCCGTGAAAAAGATAATCACAAACTTTTTTTCAAAGGGCACCTTTCCCCCTCCCCCCCCGGGAATGCCCTGCCGGCGGACGCCTCTCGGATTCACGCAAAATAAAAGGATTTAATCCCTGCAGGAAGAGCCGCCTGCGTTCCGGCTGACTTTAAGCAGAGTGTTTTTAAGTCTTATATTATCTTATTAAGTTTTTTAACAGATATTACCTTTTAAGGGGACAGTCCCTCAAAAAGCCCGGGGACAGGTTTTTAACCTGTCCCCGGCAAATTAATTTTGTTTTTTATGGCCATAGACGGAATTGACCTCGGGAGATTTGCTACATGGTCAGTGTACCGTTTTCAGTTTCAATAAGCTTTAATACGTTTTCTTCCCGGCCATTCTCAGCGTTGATGTAAATCAGATAAGTTTCCTCTCCCAGCTTTCCCCGGAACTCATAGGTCAGCTTTTCATCCGATGCCCCCACTGGAATCAGGGTCAGTCCCCCCCCAGTCACTTCCAGGCGAGGGTTGATTGTCGCCCTGGCCTGCTCCTGTGAAATTATGTTCTCCGGCAGTTCCCTCTGCCGGTGCGACATCAGGTAACCGGTGGTCTCAGCTCCGATCACCTCTCCGTTATCCAGGGCTACTGTGACTTTTACCAGGTCCGGGTAGAGGGTTACGCCGTCCTGGACCGCAGCGAAGTTAAAAGTAACCGTGTTTTGCTGCTGCATGTAATAAGTGGACCTCATCTCTCCGAAATCCCGATCCTTTAAGAAACGGATCGCCTTTTGCCGGGCTTCATCAATACTGATTGCCTGCTCTCCAGGGAAGCGCGGCTGGATCATCCAGATAACCCTGCCGCCCTGCCTGGTTACATCCAGCTGTGTCCGGGGCCCGGCGTCCCCCTCACCAGCGGTAACCTCCACCCGGTAGGCCGGAATGCGGCCGTTGGTATCCCCGGTTACAACCGCCTTGTATTCCAGGTTTGGGTTCTTGTCCACAAAGGCAAGGGCCCGGTTCACGGCCTCGTTCCGGTCTATTTCAGCCTGCCCGCTCAATGCTCTGGGTTCGGTTTTCTCGAGATGCTCCGAAAAGGGGCCGTCGTAAATCAAGGAGGGATAGCTCTGCATCCGCTGGTCCAGAGTCTGGAGGTCCGACCTGGCTGCGTTGCCGGAGGTATCCTGCAGGTTTTTGCGGACCTGCCGCACCAGTTCGCTGAAATAAAAGTTGTTCTGGGCCACTTTGTAACTCATACCCTGCAACTCCCGGTTCAGGTCAACGGACTGCCGGTAGAGATTATTCAGGCTATCCCACTGATCTTTATTAATTGCCTCGCCGCGGCTGACCTGCCTGGCCAGGCTGTCCCCGTAGTCCCCCACCTGGGTCAGGAATTTGGAGGTCCGGCTGGCCAGGGCATCGCCCAGGGGCAGCTGGCTCAGGTTGGACTGGGCGAAGGCTGCCTGCTGACGGAGATCCATGAGAAGCGAAAGGTCAAGGCGCGGGTCTGCGACCACCATGCTCTTGGACAGGAGCACCTCCAGGTTCTGAACCTGGTTGGTCAAATCAAAAAAGGCCCGCTGATATTTGTTGTCCAGAAATATCTCGGTATTGCGATTGGCCAGGCGCTGGGTATTGCCCCAGAGGGCTACCGCCCCTATGGCCAGAATCCCGAGGACCAAGGGAATAATCCATTTTCTCACAAGCGACCTCCTCCTTTAGCGTGCAAAGACATGGTTCCCTATTGTTGTAATAATGCTCCGCGACCACACCCACGGGTTAACCGGCTTGGCCGGGTTCCAGAAAAAAAGCGCGCCGCCCGTAGGGTCGTAACCACTCAGGGCCATCTCCGCAGCCCGGATGGAATCCTGGGTGAGGGGCCTGTAAGCCTGCCCGTTGCTGATGGATTCAAAGGCATAGTCCTGGTAAACGACGCCGCTGATCGTGCGCGGGAAATCAGCGCTTTTGGTCCGGTTGGCAATGACAGCTCCCACCGCCACCTTTCCAGTGAAGGGCTCGTCCGCAGCTTCTCCTTCAATCACCCGGGCCAGCAGGATCAACTCGTCCCTGCCTGAGGTTACGCCCCTGGAAACAGCGGGAACCGCCGCCGGTGCGCTCAAGCCCATTGCTGCCAGTGTCTGCGAACCTGCCGCGCCGTCCGGATTAATGCCGTTGTTGCGCTGAAATTTTTGCACGGCGCGATATGTTTCAGCTCCGTAGTATCCGTCCTGGGGTCCGTTGTAATACCCCCACTGGCTGAGCTTTTGCTGTAGGCGTAAAACATCATCGCCTCTGCTCCCCCAGTACAGTGTGGGGCTTTGGGCCGCCGCCTGCCGCCATTCCAGGGATGCGCCGGCGATGAGCAGGGTCAGCAGGCAGACTGCGTAAAAAATTAGCCTCTTGGAAGAAAACTCTTTTGGTTTGCTAATATTTCGTCACCTCCCGGCAATCTAGATATATTTTTTCTCCTGTTCCAATTTTTATGTATAAGTGCAATCTTTGAAAAAAATAAAAAACCCGCCCCCGCTGCGGGGACAGGTCCAACCCGTAATTCTTATTCCTGAATGTTTTTAGTTCAGGTTGCTTTCTCACAGGTCTTGACACTTATATTTTCCTGTTCTCTTTAAAATACTTTACTTCTCTTAAAGAACCCTGCATTCCCCTGTAAAACAGGCCTATTCCGGTAAATTAAACGCAGCCGGTGGGTTTGGGCAAACCGGCTATTCTACAGGCGCCTTTGGCCGGACCAGATGGGAACAGCTCATAAATCCGCTTCAAACTGAAACCGGTATCTTTGCAGAGTTTGCGGATCATCGGAGCTATTTGGTTCTCGGCATAATATTCGTGTAGGTAGTTGATTATTTTCCAGTGTTCATCGGTTAAATCAGAAATTCCTTCATTCGCCGCAAAGACGCGGGCAACCTCTTCCGTCCATTCTTCGGGATCGATTATAAACCCGTCCTCATCCAGCTCAATCTCCCGGCCATTGACATGCAGATAATTCATATTTATTGTGCACCTCCACCATGCAAGATAAAACTTATAATATATCCTGGAGGATATTTGCTCTAAAATGAGGGGTTTTTTGGTGATACTGCGCCCCTACATTTAAAAATAATATCACTTCCGGTCTGTTCAGTCAACGCGCCGGTTCTAAGTTATATGCCCCGGGCCCGGGCAGAATATTCTCTTTAAATCATTTTCCTTGTCTTTTAAAAACTGCAGATCTGCCGCTTTATTGCTCCAGAAATCCTGCTAAAAGTGAACTGAGCATTTTACTAGTATGCTTCCGGCCTGTTGTATTCAATTTCAGTAATTTCAAATTGGTACCAGTGAAAATCTCCCTGATCCAGTTTCCAGATAACATCCCCCCTGGAAGGTATGCGGACGCCGTTAAATTCCCTGTGCTCCTTAATAAGTACCGACCAGGGTTTCAGCAGATACCGGCCGTTGAACTCCCCGTACCTGTCCGCAACAAAGCTGACAACCTCTCCCTTCTCATTAAACGTAAACACTCCCGAAGCGCTTATCCCCCCGTTGTCCATGGTAACCTTTGCCGAATTGGCACCTGCTTCCTCCCAATGGAGATAAGGGCTCAAAGCCGCAGCCGGAAACCAGACCGTCTCGGCCAGATACCGCAGCAGCGTGCCCTGGTCGACTTCTTTGCCTCCGACATCCGCTACTTTAATCAGTGAGAAAAGCTTGATCAGCATGTGGCCTCTGCCTTCTGCGTACTTGTCCCTGCCTGCGAAATAGATCAGCGGCACCATTTTGACCCTGGCTTTCCAGATAAAGCCCGGTTTATCCACCGTAAAATATTGTTCCACCCGGGCAGGCATCCAGAATCCTTCCTCTTTCAGCCTAAGCTGCGCATTTTGCCTTAAACGGACAGCCCTGATTCTTTCCCGGCCAACCACCCCGGACTGTTCCAGCCATTTGCGAACAACCGTGGGCAGACCGCTTAGATCAGATTCCCGGACGATTTCAGCCTTATCTGCCAAATTATCTTTGAAAAGCTCCTCAACTTCTCTTTTTACACTTTGCTTGAACCGGTAATTTGCAATGAGTACAACAGCCAGCAAAATAAAAATGATTGCCAGAATCCCAAGCACTACCAGGGCAACTTTAGGCATCTTAGCGACTCCCCGCCTTCTCCAGTTTTAACAGGTATAAAACTATGAACACAAGACTAACCACTGTCAGCCCGGCAAAAATAGCAATGCCGGCTAAATCCGGCTCATGACCGCTGTAATACGGGTTGAACCACTCGCCGAAGGCCACCGACAGGCAAACTGTCATTGCCTTAAAAAGCGCCACTCCGGCCAGTATATTGCCGAACCTGTTATTTTGCCAGAGCAGGGCAGCAATAATTCCCAGGGCGGGAAAAACCACGGCCAAATCCAGTATAAAAACAGCATAGGTGTCCCCTGGTGCACGCTTTTCAATATCAGCCGTAATAAGGTTGAACCAGATGGGAGTCAGGACCAGAACAATTGCGGCCAGAAAGACACCGGTGGCCAGGCGTAATGAACGGGGCAGGAAGTAATTTTTCACCGCATCCGCATCAAAACTGGTAATCCCCCAGATCAGGCTGTAAAGGGACAGGCCGAAAATAGCCAGGTAAACCAGATAAATGGCCGTGTACTGCCCCTGCATGGTATAGAGCCCGTAACCATAAAAGAAATACCCGGTCAGCCCGAGAATTGCTATAAAGGTTTTATAGCCCGGCCGTTTCAAAAAGGCAACCGACAGCACAGCAAGTAAAAGACCCAGCGGGATCGAGACAAGGTCCTGGGCTATGGAACCGGCAATCAAAAATTCTGAGATCGTGCCTGCCAAATACACTTCTTTGTAAAGGTTTTCGTTCCACACCCCTGCAAATGCCGCAGCTAAACCCAGGAGCGACACGACCAGCGTCATGACGGCCGTCAGCCGGCCTCTTCGGATATTCAAAAATTTTCCCTCTCTATGACACTTTTAAGGTTTTTTAGCTATTATTCCTTTTACTTCTGTTTATTATATTAACTCTGTAAATTAATTTGGGGCGTGCCAAACTCATCCCGTTTCTTAGACCCGTTATTACTAATATACAGATGCGAGTTGGTTTCTTACAGAAAGAGGATTTTGTGTTTTTTAATGAAAAAACAAAGTGGAGGAGAGCGGCCTTTAACCAGGTTGCTCTTCTGTTCTGTATAAAAAACAATGCTTACTTGTGGTATGGTTCACCCTTCATAATCTTAAACCAGCGGTAGAGCTGCTCCAGTAAAATCAGGCGCATTAACTGGTGCGGGAAAGTGAATTTGGAAAAGGAGAGCCTCAGGTTGGCGCGGTTGAGGATATTCCGGGAAAGTCCCAGGGAGCCGCCGATGACAAAGGTAATATCTCCCTGGCCCTCCAGGGCCAGCCTGCCAAGTACATCCGCCATTTGTTCCGAGGAACGTGCTTCCCCTTTTATGTCCAAAGCAATCAGGAAAGTGTCCGGACGTATCCTTTTAAGCAGGCGCTCCCCCTCTTTCTCTTTGATTTTTTCCCGGCCGGAGGGCGCCGGACTCTCCCCAAAGCCCGCTTCATCCACCTCAACCACGTCAACCCTGGCGTAAGGGGCAAGTCTCTTCAAATATTCAGCTGTTCCTTTCACCAGGTACCTTTCCTTGAGGCGGCCCACAGCCAGCACTGTTATATGAAACATTTCTTCCCTCCAATAAAAAAAGCGTGTTGCCACGCTTATTTTCTCCAGATAGACGCTCCAAGAGACATTAGTTTTTCCTCCAGTTTATGGTAACCCCTGTCTATGTATATGGCGTTGCATATTTCAGTTTCCCCGGAAGCCATCAAACCTGCCACAATCAAGGCGGCGCCGGCACGCAGGTCGGTGGCTTTAACCTGAGTACCCTGCAGGGAGGGAACTCCCTCAATTACAGCCATCCGGCCCTCTACTTTGATCTTGGCGCCCATACGCTTGAGTTCGTCAGCAACCATAAAACGGTTTTCAAATATGTTTTCCACAATCATGCTGGTACCCGGAACAACCGAGAGCATAGCCATCAGCTGAGACTGCATATCTGTGGGAAAGCCGGGGTAAGGCATCGTTTTGATGTCAATGGGCCGCAGGGGTTTATCCGCGCGCACCCTCAAGGTATCCTCTCCCTCCAGCACCTCGACGTTGGCCTCGCGCAGCTTGGCGCTCAACGGCTGCAGGTGGATCGGAATCAGGTTCTCCAGGGTTACATCTCCCCCGGTAGCTGCGGAGGCCACCATAAAGGTACCTGCTTCAATCCGGTCGGGTATGATTGGGTAGCGAACACCCCCTTCAAGGATGGGGGCACCGTCAATTTTAATCACATCGGTGCCGGCGCCCCGTACTTTGGCGCCCAGGGTATTCAGGAAATTTGCCAGATCTACAATCTCCGGTTCCTTGGCCGCGTTTTCAATTAGCGTTTGGCCTTCAGCCAGGCAGGCCGCCATCATGATATTCTCAGTGGCGCCCACGCTGGGAAAGTCCAGGTAGATTCTGGCTCCCTTCAAGCGGCCCTTGACTCTACCGCGAATACAGCCGTGCTCCAGGGACAGCTCCGCTCCCAGTCCGGCGAGACCCTTAAAGTGCAAATCCATGGGCCGGATTCCGATGTTGCAGCCGCCCGGCAGAGCCACCCGGACCCGTCCGAACCTGGCCAGAATTGGCCCCAGGAGAAGATTGGAGGCCCGCAGTTGTTTAACTAGCTGATAAGGAGCCCCGGTACTTACTTTTTGGGGGGGTTTAACCCTCAGGGTTTCAGAATTTTCCCAATTGGCAGTTGCTCCGAGACTGTTGATAATCTCAATCATTACGCGCACATCGCTGATTTCGGGAATATTTTCCAGCACGATCTCGTTCCTGGAAAGAAACGTGGCGCACAAGACAGCCAGCGAGGCGTTCTTGGCGCCGCTAATTCTTATCCTGCCACGGAGGGGTTTACCTCCTGCGATAACGATCTTGTCCATAAAGTCCTCCTAAAAGACTATTCGTGGCAATATATTGAAAACCTATAAAGACTATTCGTCCTAAATGCTTCTATTCCTGCCCCAACGCCCAGGATTGTGACCCATGAATCGATTTCTTTTTTATCAGGGACCTTTTATATCCCTTTGGCCCGGGACGTATTAAAACAAAACCTTGCCGCTGCATTCCTCTGTTTGATTCAAAACCCAAGATTGCCAGCGCGCCTCAAACTGGGTGTCGTCCAGTTGCAGCACCTTCTCCGCAGCCTGGCTGAAGCTGCAGCCGAGACCAAGTTCTTTTATCAAACCGGCCAGGGCATCATCGCCATATTGACTGACGATATACTGCACCGCAGCAAGTGACTGGCTGTAGGCGCGGGTCTGGTCTGCAAGGTTGTCGAAATCCCGGCTAAGTTCCTGCATGGAATAAAGGGGTGGCTTCAGCGAGTCCTCCGGCTTGCTCAAGGTAAAGCCCGTCAACTTATATTCCTCATACTGCGCCACGCCCTCGGTAAACCAGCGGGGGTAATTGCCCCCCGTCAGATAATCCACCATCAAGTGGGTCAGCTCGTGGGCCACCGGCCCGGAAGATACAAAGACTTCCCTGACCCGGTCCGCCTCCGTCTCAGCCACCCAGGCCCCGGGCGAAAGCACCCGGATAACCCCGGCCCAGTAAACGCCCATGGCGCTCTCACTGGCATCCCAGCCGAAACTTTGATTGAGCTCTTGTTTTGTGGAATAGAGAATAATGGGGATTCTGCCCCGGGGTGTATAACCGAAATCTTCCGTAATAGGCTGGTAAAATTTCTCTGCCGTTTCCAGGACCAACTCCGCCTCGCCCCGGTCCTCCGGCATATACTTAACAAAAAAATGCTCGGATGTCAGTTTGGACATATTCCAGGAACCAATTACAACATAGATTTTTACTAGTTCACGGATGGCCCCGTAGCCGTAAAATTTGGCGCTGGCAGGAATTCTCCACAGAATAGACAAAAGCAGCACAATAATTGCGGCTATAATCCTGGCTAGACGCTTCCGGATTAAACTTTTATTGCTAGAAACATTCTCTAAGTTTCTTTGTACTCCGGTTTGCATGAGTTACCTCCCGCCAGTTAATTAATCAGTCTAATTATAAAGCGGGAGGTGAACCCTTCCTAGCGGAAAATAATTCATTAAAAAAAGACCCGGACGGGCCGGGGGATTTCCGCCGCCAAGTTCCGGGTCTTTTTTAGTTCATGGTGCTAACTGTCACTGATCTGAAGCCTTCTTCCATTCTTCAATGGCCTGTCTGGCCTTTTCAACCTCCATCCCTTCCCCGGCAAGGGAAATAAATGTTTCCATCTCCTGAATGGCCCCAGCGTAATCCTGCTTGCCTGTGCCCAGGATAATACCATACAAGTAATGGGCGCTTTTATTGCCGGGGTCCCTTTGGATTAAATCCTGCAGGTGCCCTATGGCCGGGTCATACTGGCTGCTGTAATAATAGAGCGTGGCAAGATTAATCCGGGCCTCCGCATCACCCGGGTCAAGGGCCAGGACCTGCTCGTAGGTTTTTATGGCCTGCTCCTGTTGAGCTGTATAAATATAAGTTTCAGCCAATTCCAGCAAAACATTTTTATCGCCGGGATTTGTTAGAGCCCTTTCCTCCAGGCTGGCAAGCTGTTCCTGGAGCGTTTGGGTTGCGTAATCATCTCCGGTAACGCCGCTGTTACCCGGCTGCCTCTGGAAAAGGCCGGCCAGCGGAATCACCAGGCCAATGGCAATCAGGACAGTAACTGTTATGAAAATAAACCTGCGAAATTTATTCCTCTTGACGGATTTTCGTATAAACAAACCTATCACCTCAAAGATATTATAGCACCGCCAAACCTGTTGGCAAGCTTTTTTACATAAAAGGGGGACATGGCAATCCCTGATATTTCCTGGAAAAAGCCGCCCGGAGAGCAACCGGGCGGCTGTATGTAGCTAATCAATTGGGAACTGCCGGATTAAGTATATTAAATTTATCTGGTCCATTGATTTATGGCAAGTAGTTTGCCGGATTACGCGGGGTTCCTCCGATTCTGACTTCAAAGTGGAGGTGGGGACCGTCGGCACGCCCTGTTGCTCCAACCAGTCCGATTTTTTCGCCGCGCTCCACCTTTTTACCATTACTAACACTAATGGATGAGAGATGGGCATACTGGGTAACGAGACCTGACCCGTGGGATATCTCCACAGTATTGCCGTAACCTCCCTGCCAGCCGGTAAAGATAACAGTCCCGCCGGCAACTGCCTTAACTGTACTGCCGTAGCCTGCACCGATATCCACACCTTGATGCATCCGTCCGTTGCGCATGCCGAAGGGGGATACAATTCCGCCGGAACAGGGCCAGCTCAAACGCGCCGTACCGCCCCGGGACGCTAGCATGGTTAAGGACCCTTTGGCCACAATTTCTGTTCTGGGCTCACTGATGAGCTCTTCTGTCAAGACTTCTCTTTCCGTTTCCAGCCCATTCTCCCGGACTATCCTGTATGTAACGGTTCTTTTGCCCGGTTCCCCCTTGCAGATAATCCTCTGCTCCCCGAACAAGAGGCTGTCATCTTTTTGAACCTCGACAGAGTATGGTATTTCTTCATCCACAGTTACCTGACGCTTTGTCACAACGTTAATTAACGGGGATTCCTTGCTCAGGCACAACACTTGATCAATGCTCAAGCGCTCCGGATCCAGACCGGGGTTCGACAACACAATTTGTTCCATGTCCATCCTGGCAGCCCGGGCTATATCCCAAAGCGTATCGCCATCTTTAACCTTATATTCTGTTACCTTATTGGTCCCCAGAAGGACGTACTTTTGGGCAGACTCCAAATCCATGATGCTGTTTACTTCGGTGGTTTCCTCAGCCAGCTCGATTTTTTCTTTGAACAACGGCTCTTCATCCGGTTCCAGCGGGTAGAGCCCTTTTAACCAGGCCAGTAAGCGTTCGGCGTCTTCCTTATGCTTCAAAAAAACTTTGGCTTCTCCATTTATCAATATGGATGTACAGGACGCCTTAAAAGTAAGGGACTCGTCGAGTCTTTTTGTTAAAGCTTCCTGGTCCAGCATTTCCTCCTGATCTACACGGATTCCCCCGTAGGAGATTTCTCCTGCTACAACTACGGGGCAGCCGGCCTGGTCCGATTTGGACTTGGTCAGCTCACCCAGGGCCTGTTTAGCGCTTTTCTCGTCATCTGTAACGGCGACCATTTTACCGTCCACATAAACGGCACAGGCATTTCCACCGAATACAGCGTAAGCTGAAAGGGCAAAAATTAAATAAAGCGCCACTCCCAGCCCCACCCGCCGGCATACAGGTTGTCTGGACAACCACTGTCGCACAACAGATATAA
Organism: Pelotomaculum sp. UBA1371; assembly: GCA_002305915.1. Classification (GTDB taxonomy): domain Bacteria; phylum Bacillota; class Desulfotomaculia; order Desulfotomaculales; family Pelotomaculaceae; genus DTU098. The sequence continues at coordinate 81,512 of DBRJ01000020.1, forward strand.
AGACAAATCTATCAAGCCCGGGAAGGCGCCGCAATCCTTCAAATTCTGGCGGCAAAATCGTCAACTCCTCTCGGAAAACAGGCTCTTGCTGTTGAAACCTGTTAAAAAAAGTGAACTTATGGGAAAAAGAAAAACACTTGCCTATTATAACACGGCAGGCCAGAGAGGGTAAAACAGCCCGTTTCTTAGAAAATCGTCCAAAACAGCCTGTAAAAGCCGTATTAGGGAAATATTTCACTTGTTTGACAAATGTACAACCCTCCGGCAGGAAACTGTTACTTATAATTCTGCCGGCTTTCCTGCAATTTAAGGTAAAGGGCACACTCAAGCCTTTTCCGGGCCAGGCTGCAGCCCAGTTCGTGGGGCTTGTAAATTGACCCGTTTGCCGCCTCGGCGTTGGCGTGACAGCCGCCGCTGCAGTAAAACTTGGCCCAGCAGCCGGCACAGCCCTCCTTATTGTAAATATGAGCCCGGCGGAAAGCGTCCACCAGATCCGGCCTGACCCTGCCGTTAAATACATTGCCCATCAAGTACTCGCTTCTACCTACAAACTGATGGCAGGGATACAAATCTCCATTGGGCGCAACGGCCAGATATTCGTGCCCCGCTCCGCACCCTGTAAGCCGTTTCTGCAGGCAGGGACCTCCTTCAAGATCGATATTAAAGTGATAAAAATCTAGCGGCTCCCCGGCCTCTCTGCGCCGCAACAGTTCCCGGGTCAATTCTTCATACTGGGAAAAAATCATGGGTAAATCCTCCCGGCGGATGGCGTAGGGGGCTTCCTCCGGCGCAACCACCGGCTCCACTGATAAATGCTTAAAACCCAAGTCGGCCATGTGCAGAACATCATTGCAAAAGTCCAAATTATGACGGGTATAAGTGCCGCGGATAATGTAATCCTCATTTTGCCGGGAGTCCACAAAACTTTTTATTCTGTCTGAAACTATTTCATAAGAACCGGCTCCCCCCGGGAAAGGACGCATTCTATCGTGCACCTCTTGTCTTCCGTCAAGGCTCAGGACCACACTGATATCATGCTCATTGAGAAACTGTGAAATTTTCCTGTTCAATATAAGGGCATTGGTTGTTACCGTAAACTTAAACACCTTATCCCTTTCCCCGGCCCTTTGTGCTCCATAATACACCAGTTCTTTCAGCACCTCAAAATTTAAAAGGGGTTCTCCTCCGAAAAAATCAATCTCCAGATGCTTCCTGCCCGCTGAACGCTCAATCAGGAAGTCTATAGCCGCGCGGCCTGTTTCCAACAGCATCAATTGTTCGTCTCCGCCGAAGCGCCCCTGCCCGGCAAAGCAGTAACGGCAACCCAGGTTGCAGGAATGAGCCAGGTGAAGGCAAAGCGCTTTGGTTACGATTTCTTTCCGGGGACTATACTGCCCCCGGTAGGGGTCCGGACTGAAAAGCAGGCCGGACTGTTCCAGTTCTTTTATTTCTTCCAGCGTCTCCCCAACCTCTACGGGGTCGTAGCGGCCGCGGGTTCCTTCAATTAATTCAGCCTCAGTCACCTGTTCATATTTTTCTAATATTTCCCAGGCCAGTTCATCCACCTCGTGGACCGCTCCGCTATGTACATCTAAAACGATTCTTGTTCCATCAAAAATAAATTTGTGCAACAATTATTTTTTTTACTCCTTTCACGTAAAGAAGAGCCTCATCCCAACGGGACAAGGCCCTTCTTTAATTCGATTGCTCCTTGACGCAAAGCTGATTGCTTACCGTGCAGGAAGTCTTGCAGGCAGACTGGCAGGAAGTCTGACACTCGCCGCAGCCACGATTTTTTTCATTAGAAAGCTGACTTTTATTTACTGTTTTAATGTGTTTTCCCATAGAAATTCATCCCTCCTCCAAATTATTATAAATGATCAAGGGAGTGGAGGCAACCAAATCAAGGAGTAAATAACCGTCCTTTTCACCTAAAAAACACCGCATTTCCCCTTTGAAGCAGCGACTCTGGAACAGAGTTTGAACATAAGTCTGACCTTCTTCCCATCCGGATATAGCTATCCTTACCAAACCTGGAGATAAGTCGTCTGATTTCTACAATATGTATTGTTTGCTCCGTAAATTTTTGATAATATAATATAGGGCGATAAAAAATGACATTTTTTAAGCAATTAACAAGCTTAAAATTCTTTAACAGCTTAAAATTCTATTATAGTTTTATAGTTTCCGGTTTTGCCAACGGCGGCAGCTGGAAACTGGACCGGATCGTGGAACTGGATAACCGCGAAACCCGTAAAATTATAATTAGACACATGTCTACTTATGAAGAACTCTTCGCCCGGCGGGAAAGGACACAGCATTAACTTCAACATTAATGCAATTATTCCTTTTTTATCCTTACCGTATTTTAGCCGGTCAACTTCATTCCTTTGGGGCCCCGTTTATAGAAAAACAAACAGACCTGCGCTACAGCGGCAGGTAAATGACATCCGCATTCAGCCGGGTGTTTTGTTTTTTCTGCAACAAATAAAAATTTGACAATACCCCAACAACAGTCAGATACCACTCAAAGGGATTTTAGCATGACTAGATCCTGGGCAGCGAAATTAAAAAACGAAGCCCTCCAGCACCAAATGGGTGGCATAAAGCCCTCAGAGGATTAAGTAAATCCTCTGAGGGCTTGACATTCCTGGAGCGGGTGACGAGGATCGAACTCGCAACCCTCAGCTTGGGAAGCTGATGCTCTACCATTGAGCTACACCCGCCCGGCTATATTATTATAGACTTTTCAAAAAAAAATTGCAAGCCGGGGAAACCGTTTTACTCCCGTTAAACAATCTTTCACTATCCGGCCCATTTTCTGCCCGGCCTATTGTTGCTCCAGGCTTTAATTACTTTTCCGGTTGTGGATCCTGAGGCTCTGATTAAATAAAGATCGGAACTGAGAAACCAAAAGATTTTACACTCAGGCCCATTCACCTATTTTTTTGAGAACACACATATTAAAAATTAGCCCGCACATAGTCGAACCCGCGCTAAAATAATCCAGGCAGCCCGGCGGCTGCCTGAAAAGAAAATTAGTGGTGACCCCACCGGGATTCGAACCCGGGTTACCGCCGTGAAAGGGCGGTGTCTTAGGCCGCTTGACCATGGGGCCGTATTGGCGTCCGGCAGTAGTTCGGTGGTGGTGGGGGTCTCCATAGAATACACCCTGCCGGGATAACTCCTGCCTTCCCAAAAGATTACGACTAATGAACAATAATTAATTGGTGAGCCATGGTGGACTCGAACCACCGACACCCTGATTAAAAGTCAGGTGCTCTACCGACTGAGCTAATGGCCCAAAATGCCTTACAGTTAGATATATTACTATAATAGGTTAAGAGGTGTCAACTACTAAAAAAGAGAAAAATAATATTAAAAGCGGACCCGTTTAAGAGTCCGCTCAACAATTGTCGGTTTGAACTTCTTAAGCATAGAGGGAAGCGGTCAGGATAGTCTGAGAACGCCTGCTTCCTACACCTACCAGGGCAATGGGCGCTCCTGAAATCTCCTCAATCCGTTCCAGGTATTTTCTGGCAGCGGAAGGAAGGTCCTCCAGGCTCCTGGCCCCGCTGACGTCCTCCTGCCAACCAGGGAGTTCCTCGTAAACAGGTACACATTCTTTCAAAACCCTCAAGCTGGCCGGAAACTCTTCCATCAATTCTCCACGGTAGCGGTAACTGGTACAGATTTTGACCTTCTCCAGGCCGCTTAAGACATCCAGCTTGGTGATGGCCAGGTAGTCCAAACCGTTAATCCTGACGGCATAACGTCCCACCACTCCGTCAAACCAGCCGCAGCGGCGCGGGCGTCCTGTGGTTGTACCGAATTCGCCGCCCCGGTTCTGGATGAAAGTGCCCACGTCGTCATTGAGCTCCGTGGGGAAGGGACCTTCCCCCACCCGGGTGGTATAGGCTTTGGCCACGCCTATGACCCGGTCGATCCGGGTCGGGCCGATGCCCGCGCCGAGGCAGGCTGCGCCCGCTGTGGGGTGAGAAGAAGTGACATAGGGGTAAGTGCCGTGATCCAGGTCCAGGAGAGTCCCCTGGGCCCCTTCAAAAAGCACATTTTTGCCCTGCTTCGTGGCGTCGTTAATAATGATGGATACGTCTGCCAGGTATTTTTTCAGGGTTTCGGCGTAAGACGCGTAGGCTCCTAAAACACTGTTTAAATCAAGGGCGTCACTGTCGTAGACCTTTGTCAGGAGATGGTTTTTCCCTTCCATATTGCGTTCCAATAACCCCGCAAACACCTCACGGTCCACCAGATCAACCATGCGGATCCCCACCCGGGCTGATTTATCCATGTAGGCCGGGCCGATGCCCCGGCAGGTGGTGCCGATTTTGTTTTCGCCCTTGCGACCTTCTTCCACCTGGTCCAACAGCCGGTGGTAGGGAAAGATCACGTGGGCCCGCTGGCTGATTCTCAGGTTCTCGGTGTTGATTCCCCGTCTTTGCAGGGACTCCAGTTCTTTTATGAGCACCTCCGGGTCGATCACCACGCCGCTGCCGATAATACAAATTTTTCCCGGATAGAGAATGCCGGAAGGAATCAAATGCAGCTTAAACTCGCGGTCACCCACTACAACCGTATGGCCGGCGTTGTTGCCCCCCTGGTAGCGAACCACCAGATCGGCTTTCTCCGCCAGAAAATCGGTTACCTTCCCCTTGCCCTCGTCACCCCACTGGGCGCCAATTAATACCACTGTTGACATCTGGATACCCCCTGCAATCAATTGATATTCTTCCCTGGCCGCCTTGCCCGGACAATCCCGGAAGGGAACCCGGAAGTCCTAGACCCGCTTGATAATCTCCCTGGCTGCCAGTACACCGGCCACAGAAGCCTGGGCCAGGCCCCTGGTAATACCGGCCCCGTCCCCGGCTGCAAAAAGGTTTTTAACCTGTGTTTCCAGGGAATTTGACAAAGCCAGCCGGGAGGAATAGAATTTTACTTCGACCCCGTAAAGCAGGGTATACCGGGAATAAACCCCCGGCGCAATCTGGTTCAGCGCTTTGAGCATTTCCACGATTCCCATCAAGTGGCGGTACGGAAAGACCAGGCTCAAATCGCCGGGCGTTGCCTTATGCAAGGTCGGAATCGTCATACATTTGGACAGCCTTTCCACAGTGGACCGGTGACCCGACAGCAGGTCCCCCAGACTCTGAATTATAACGCCCCCGCCCAGCACGTTAGCAAGGCTGGCGATGTACCTGCCGTAGGCGATGGGTTCCTTGAAAGGCTCTGTAAAAGTCTTGCTGACAAGTACGGCAAAATTTGTGTTTTCGGTCTTGTTGAAGGCGTGGCTGTGACCGTTAACCGTTACAAGACCGTCGTTATTCTCCAGGACCACCTCCCCGTTGGGGTTCATGCAGAAAGTGCGGACCTTGTCGTTAAAGCTCCTGGAATAGTAAATCAGTTTAGCCTCATAAAAAATCCTGGTCAGGGGTTCCATCACAGCAGACGGCAGTTCCACCCGCACCCCGATGTCCACCGGGTTGATCGTGTTCTCCAGACCTATACGCCGGGCCTCCCGGTTAAGCCATTCCGCTCCTTCCCGGCCGGGCGCCAGGACCACAAACCTGGCTTCAACTGTTTTTCCGTCCCGGCAGGTTAAGCCCCTGGCTATATTTTCCTTCACAATAATTTCTTCAACCTGGCAGGATGTGCGCACCTCAACTCCCAGTGATTTCAGATGATCATGCATTTGCTGCAGGACATCTTTGCACCTGCCTGTGCCCATGTGCCTGATCCGGACTGGTACCAGTTTAAGTTCAGCCAGGACGGCCCGCCGCTTCATGTCCTCGATTTCCTCTTCGTTTTCCAGACCGTAAACCTGCCCCGGGGCGCCGAAATCAGTGTATATCCGGTCAATATAATCAATTAATTCGGCCAGGTGTTTCTCGCTGATGTACTGCTCCAGGCTGCCGCCCACCTCCGTGGACAGGGTCAACTTCCCGTCGCTGAAAGCCCCGGCCCCGCCCCAACCGCAGATGGTGGAACAGGGAGAACAGTTAAAACAGGGAGCGTTGCGTTCCCTGGCCTCGCAAACGCGTTTCCCGAGCTCACGGCCCTTCTCGATTATGAGAATCTTCAAATCCGGCCGGTTCCTGGTCAACTCAAGGGCCGTAAATATCCCGGCCGGCCCGGCTCCGACAATAATCACGTCATAGAGTTTACTCAAAGGGACACCTCCCCTTCGCCCTTATCCAAAGTTTACAATATTTTTTCCGCAATGGCATAAAAATAACCCAAACAACAAAACTGTGTCAGCTGCTATTTGAGCCATTTGCTACTAATCCCGGAATGTAGTTGTAGGGAATGCCCATCAGGGCAACACATACATACTACATAACTTCACAAACAATGTCAAGTTATTATATGATAAAAAATGGGATGTACGGCCCCTGGCAATTATTTTATACTCCTCCGGCATCTTTCAGATAGGGTACAAACTTGGTCAGCTCTTTCAGGAAAACCAGTTCAACGCTTCCCACGGGACCATTTCGGTGCTTGGAGATAATGATCTCGGCAATGCCTTTTTTCTCGGACTCAGGATTATAATATTCATCCCGGTAGATAAACATGATCAGGTCGGCGTCCTGCTCCAGGGAGCCGGATTCGCGCAAGTCGGACATCACCGGACGCTTGTTCGGTCGTTGCTCCACGGACCGGCTTAACTGAGCCAGAGCCAGAACAGGTATGTTCAACTCCTTGGCCAGCCCTTTTAAAGAGCGGGATATCTCTGAGATTTCCTGCTGGCGGTTTTCGGCCCGACGGCTGCCCGACATCATTTGCAGGTAATCGATGACAATCAGACCCAGCCCTTTCTCGGCCTTGAGCTGCCTTGCCTTGGCCCGGACCTGACGGATGGAGATGGCCGCAGTATCATCAATATAAATGGGCGCTTTGGCCAACTGCCCTGCTGTCTCGTGCAGTTTCCGCCAGTCCTCCTCATCCAGGTCCCCGGAACGGATCCGGTGTTGATCGACCCTGGCCTCGGCGCAGAGAACGCGCTGAGCCAGCTGCTCTTTGGACATCTCCAGGCTGAAGATGGCCACCGGAATGTCGTGTTTCAGGGCAGCATTATAGGCTATACACAGGCCCAGGCTGGTTTTGCCCATACTGGGACGCCCCGCCAGGATAATGAAGTCACTGGGCTGCAGCCCGCTGCAGAGCCGGTCCAGATCGCCGAAGGAAGTGGGAACACCTGTAATGCTGCCGCGGTTATTGTAAAGATACTCCAGGTGGGAAAAGGTATTCAGAAGAATGTCCTTGATGGAAAAAAAAGCGTTGGCTACCCGGCGGCTACCCAACTCCATGAGCATTCGCTCGGCTTCGGCGATAAGCTTCTCCGGTTCTTCTCCCTCATCGTAGCCCATACCTGCAATACGTGTGGACAGGTTGATCAGGGTGCGCAGGAGCGCTTTTTCTTCCACAATCCGCGTATAAAACTCAACGTTGGCGCTGGTGGGGACCATCTCCGCAAGGGAGGCGAGATAAGCCACACCACCGGCTTTTTCCAAAGTACCCTGCTGCCTGAGCTGTTCGCTTACGGTAATTAAATCCACAGGGCTGCCGTTTTCGTTTAAAAGAAGCATGGCTTCATAAATATGCCGGTGGCCTTCCCGGTAAAAATCTTCCGGTCGCAAGGTTTTCATCACCCTGTAGATGGCTTCCCGGTCAATAAGTACAGCGCCGAGCACAGACTGTTCGGCGTCAATGTTCTGGGGGGGAATTCGTTCTAACAAGGGCACCACCTTTTTTAACTGACTAAATCTTCAATACCGGCATGTGGAAATACATAACGGATAATTTCTTCCACTGTACTGACCGGGATCACCTGGATTCCTTTGAGATCGGGCGGCACATCTTTCTGATTTTCGCCGGGCAGCAGAATAGCTTTAATTCCGGCCTGCCTGGCCCCGTATATTTTCTCACAGATACCGCCCACGGCCCGCACCTTGCCCTGGATGGAAACTTCACCGGTAACAGCCACATCCTGGGGTATCGGACGGCCCTGGATGGCGCTCAGGATACTCAGGAAAATAGCCACACCCGCGGAGGGACCGTCGATGCGGCCGCCCCCTACCACGTTAACATGGAGGTCGTAGTTGGCCAAATCTTCTCCGGTCAGTTTTCGGATTACCGAGGCGGCGTTAAACACAGAGTCTTTGGCCATGCTGCCGGCGGTATCGTTAAAGCGAATGGTCCCCTGACCCTGGTTGCGGGCGGGAAACGCCACCGCCTCAATCTCCAAAACAGAGCCCAAAAATCCCATCACGCCCAGGGCGAAAATCTTGCCCACCTCGCCCTGGGAAGAAACCTTGCAGTTGACATAAGGGCTCAACCTGCTAACCTGGACTACCTCCAGAACATCCTCCAGGGTGATCCGGCAGCTTTCCACCGTCTTACTGCGGTAGCAGGCCAGACCGTAAGCATCTGCTAAAATACTGATGGCCTTGCGCCCTTCAATGGTATACTCACTGATGACCCCGGGCACCTGCTGATCCAGTTCCACTCCCAGCTTGACAGCTGCCTGTTTTAAAATTTCCTGAATGGCCCCTGGGGTCAGGGGTTCAAAAAACACTTCCGCGCAGCGGGAACGGATGGCAGGATTAATTTCTTCCTGATCCCTGGTGGTGGCGCCAATTAAAATAAAGTCCGCCGGCGCCCCCTCTTCAAAAATTTTTTTGATATACTGGGGAATATTGGGCTCGTGGGGATCGTAGTATGAGGATTCATAGTAAACCCTTTTATCCTCCAGCACTTTCAAAAGTTTGTTCTGCAGAATATAATCCATTTCGCCTATTTCATCAATAAACAGCACGCCACCGTGAGCATCGCTGACCAGTCCCAGTTTGGGCTCCGGCACGCCGGTTTCGGCCAGGTCCCGCTTGGCACCCTGGTAAATGGGGTCGTGTACTGAACCAAGAAGCGGGTTGGTTACCTCCCTGGGATCCCAGCGCAGGGTGGCGCCGTTAACCTCAATAAAGGCTGAATCCTTGGTAAAGGGTGTACCCTTAGCTTTCTTCGCCACCTCCAGGGCCAGCCTGGCTGCGGTAGTCTTGCCCACACCGGGTGGACCGTAGAGCAGGATATGCTGCGGGTAAGGCGAGGCCAGTCTGGCCAGAAGCGCCTTTACAGCCCTTTCCTGGCCGACAATTTCTTCGAAGGTAGCCGGCCTTAGAAACTCCATGGCCGACTTGGAAAGGCTTTTCTGTTCCATCTTTTCCAGAAGAGCCAGCTTTTTCAAGGTGCTGGCGTTTTCCGGCCCCGTATTTTCCTTGAGTACCTGCATTTTGATTTCTTTAACATACTCCTCGTGGCGCTGCTGAAGCTTTTCACTGATCTTTTTTTCCAGCTGATCTTCCACCGTGCGCCGGGCGATGTTGTCGGCTATTTCCTCCTCGATTTCCTCAAGAATAGCCGGGATCACCTCCGGCTCGGGCAATTTGTCATAGGTGGGATCCTCGAAAACCAGCCTTTGAAGGGCTAAAACCCTTTCCTCCAGGATGTCGGAGCGCATAAACTTCAGTGCATCCAGTTTGCCGGCCTTTAAGACCAGTTTATCGGAACCGTACAGCTCGGCTAAGAGGCTGTAAAGTGCGGTAACCTGGCGTTTTACCGGATCATGGCCCTTCAGTTTACCGGGAGTATCGCCCTTTACCCCTCCAATAAACTTTTCGAGGAAAACTTTCATTTTGTGCTCCTTTCATCTATCCATGAGACCATTATGTGGCTCACCTTCCCATGGATTTCAGCTAAAAATATTTAAATATTTCAGAGCGATCCGTCGATCCGGCTACTCCCCAACTACCTCGACCTTAATCCCGGCCTGGATCGCGGGGTACAGTTTGGCCAGCACGGTATGACTGCCCACCTGCTTGATTGGTTCCTTAACAACGAGCTTCTTTTTATCCAGCGTGATCTTGTGCTGGTCCGCCAGGGCATCGGCAATGTCCTTATTATTGACTGAACCGAAAAGCCTGCCGCCTTCCCCCGCCTTTGTCCTGACGACAACAGTGAGGCTCTCCAGACGGACCGCCAGCTCAGCGGCCTCCTGCCGCATTTTCTCCTCCCTCATGGCGCTTGCCTGCCGGCGCTCGGCCAGTTCTTTTATTTTACCTTTAGACGCCTCGCTGGCAAGCCCGCGGGGAAACAGATAATTCCTGGCATAGCCCTCTGCTACGTTTAGAATATCCCCGCGTTTTCCCTGGCCGGGCACATCCTTCAGCAAGATAACTCTCATCCTTGACACCTCCCGGAACACTACTGTTATGATTATCTATCCCCTTAAACACCTGCATTCAGACTCCAGGGCCTTACTCAGGCTTGTGTGCTTCCGGCAGACGCCGGAGATTAACCAGGGTGTCCACCACCCCCAGGAGCAAAAACACCAGCAGGCTGAAGGGGATATATAGAATTGCCAGAAACAAAAATGTTAATTTAATCAGCATGGCCACTTTCAACTTCCGGAAAAAGTAAGCACCCACTGATAAACCGAGAGTCAGATATACATAAAAAAGGATAAACAGGATATTCTTGCCTATTTTAGCCGCCAGGGGCATCCCAAAGTAATCCCCCGCCAGGGTCAGTCCCAACCCCGCGATCAGACCCCAGACACTATACCAGGGGAGGTAGATCCGGGTCAATTCAAAGGCCGGCGGCAGCGGAAAATCAAAGCGTTTTAAAGCCACCCTGGCCAAAAAATAGGTTACCGCCGCCGAGGCGGCCGTGGTAATGATGTACTGTCCCGGGATCAACAGTTCCAGCACATCCAGGATTTTATTGGTAAACTCCTCTTGCCATCCTGCCGGAAGATCATTAAGCGTCATGGAACCCTGATTGGCTGCCAGCCACTGCAGAGCCGCCTGCCTGGCTTCCTCGTTCAGGACAAAAATATTTTCCCCGTTGACAAGATATATTACTGCCGCTGACATCAGGGCCAGGACAACGGAGCCGATTATACCGGTCACAAAAACCTTCCAGGAAGACATCCTGTTTTTAAATAGCAGGCCGTATAAAATTCCCAGTACGCCGTAGGAAACAATCAAGACCAGGGTCATTACCGGTTCCGAAGACAAAACCGTCAAAATCAGCCCCGCCGCCGCCAGTCCGGCCAACCCATAGCGGATATCCGTCCTGATCACAAGCAGGATCAGCGGCAGGGGAAGACAAATCGTAGCCAGGGTTGCAAGAAAAGGCAGGTACAGACCGGCCAACCCGGCCAGAACAATTAAAAGAGTAAAAAACCCCCACTCTGACAGGGCGCCGGCTCTATTGCTGTTCGTCAAAGGATCACCTCTTTTTGTCAGCCATATAGTCCAAGAGAGCTGAAAGGTCACCGTACCACCTTTCCAGCTCGTGATCTTCCTCAATACCCTGGCGTAGTTTAGCTTCCACCTTCAAATCCAGGCGGGGGAAATTGATACCCAGCCTCCTGCCCAGAACGTAGCAGGTAATCATCAGGCTGGCCAGAGCATCTAGAAGAAGGTCTTCGCTGCCCTTAAGCATTGACTTAAACAGCGCTGACACAGAAGTGATCAGATCGGCTTTCAACCAGTCGATAACTTTAATATTTTTTGCGATGCCGCCTTCCAGCTTGCCAGGTAACATTGGGAAACCTCCTAATTGAACTAGACCTAGACGTTAAGCTATTCTTCGGAAGCAGTTTTTTTTCCTGCACCTTCGGCGGATGATTTGTCTGTTATTTATAACCCGAATGGGTATACCCTTGAAAATAAACCAGACATCCTTTGTGATTCCACTAAAGACCTGTCGCACGTAGCCTGGCTTTGGGTAAATAAACAAGAGGGGGAGACTTCTGGTTCTCCCCCTCCTGTTTATTCTGCTGTAAAGGGCAGGAGCGCAATGTTGCGCGACCTTTTTATAGCCGTGGTCAGCATCCGCTGATGCCTGGCACAGTTCCCCGAAATCCGGCGGGGCAGGATTTTCCCCCGTTCGGTGATATATTTTTTCAGGCGCGGCACATCTTTATAATCAATAGTCGTCATTTTATCCACACAAAAACTACAGATCCGCTTTTTTCCTCTGCGGCCCCTTTCGCGTTTCAAACAACCTACCTCCTTATCCAGGCCCCCTGCTAAAAGGAGGCCATCCTTCTAAAACGGTATATCCTCTTCCTCATTAAAGCTGATCTCGCTGCCCTGCCCAGGGACACCCCTGGTCTGGCCTGTATTGTAAGCAGACCCGCCCTCTTTGGGCCAATCAAGGAAACGCACACTATCGGCAATAACTTCGGCGGCCTTTCTGCGGATGCCCTGACTATCGTCGTAAGAGCGGATCTGCAGCCTGCCCTCTATCGCCACAAGCCTGCCCTTGCCGATATAGTTGGCACAGGTTTCGGCCTGCTTCTGAAAAACAACGATGTCAATAAAGTCGGTTTCCTTTTCCCTGTCCTTTACCTGGCGGCGGTCAACCGCCAAAGTAAACTTGGCAACGGCAACTCCGTTTGGAGTATAACGCAACTCCGGGTCTCTGGTAAGACGACCGATCAGGATGATCCTATTGAGCATATTTCCCACCGCCTTGGTTTTTCAAACCGGTTTAACCGGATTCTCTTTTCCTTTAAGGAATATCTGAATTTGTTAAAAATATTTATTCGTCTTCCCGGATGATCATATGCCGCAGCACTTCATCCGTAATCTTAAAAACACGGTCCAACTCTGTGGCCACTTTGGACTCAGCTTTCATCTGAACAAGGATGTAAAGGCCTTCTCTGTAATCCTTCACCTCGTAAGCCAGCCTGCGCTTGCCCCACTTGTCTAGTTTTAAAACTTCTCCACCGTGGCTTTCGATCAGAGCCTTGAACTTCTCAATAATCTCCGTGTTTTTTTCTTCGTCCAGGTCCGGACGGAGAATAAAGATTACTTCGTACTTGCGCAAACCATTCACCTCCTCCCTTTGGACTGTGGCCCTATCCCCCGGGATAGAGCAGGGTGGAAACGTCAAAATGTAAAAATTGACTAATAGATTATAGCACAGCGCCATGTAAATAGCAAGGACGATCTAAAATTGACCGGTTAAGATCAACCTTTACTCATAATCCCCTGATATTCGAGCACAATAAAACAAATAGATTCAAATTAACAACGGAGGTGAGCCTTTGAATTCAATAAAGCCTTTCAGGTACTCAGAACCCATCCGGGGGGTACAGGTAAAACCCCTGACGGAAGACGGCAAAAAAATAAGTATCCTTTATAAAGGCCTGTTATCGGAAAAAGGAGCGGAACGTATTTATCTACATTGCGGATACGGCAACCAACAAAACTGGAGTTACACCAGCGACCAGCCAATGGAGCGGACCCAGGCGGGCTGGGAAAAAATGATTTCTCTGCAGGAGGGAGCTCAGCTGAACTTTTGTTTTAAGGACAGCATGGAAAACTGGGATAATAATGACGGGGTCAATTGGACCTACCGGATTTCAAATTGATTTTAAATTTTAAACAGACCTTGTAGTATACGTACCGCACTTTTCCCGGAAGGTCAAGGATTATTGCCGGTTTGACCCGGCGCAGCAGTATAGACCACAGCCTTGACGGATTTTTCAAATTTGGGCCGGGGAAGCAAGAGAACCCTGCCGCATTTCAAACATTTGATCCGGAAATCCACACCGGTACGGATGACTTCCCACAGGTCACCGCCGCAGGGGTGAATCTTCCTGGTCTTGATAACGTCTCCAACAAAATATTTAGGCAACTTAAAACTCCTCCTAGAGATCCTTTCCAGCGGCTCAGACGCCAGAAACCTGAGCCGCTGGACTTTAATGACTGGCTAAAAAAGCCCCGTATCCCCTGTAAGCCATGAAGATATCAGCCTTACTGGCTATTTCAAAGGGAGAATGCATGCCAAGCAAACCGACGCCGCAATCCAGCACGTCCATCCCGTGGGCCGCCATAAAATGGGCGACGGTACCGCCCCCGCCCTGGTCCACCTTGCCCAGTTCACCCGTTTGCCAGATGATCCCGGAGCGGTTGAAGATTTGACGGATCCAGGCAACCATTTCGGCATGGGCGTCATTAGTGCCGGATTTACCCCTGGTACCGGTATATTTGGTTAAAATCAACCCGCCGCCAAGTCTGGCCGTGTTCCGTTTTTCCACAACATCTCCGTAATTGGGGTCCAGAGCAACGTTTACATCAGCTGACAAGGCCCGTGAGTTAGCCAGAGTCCTGCGCAAATGCAGTTCATTGAAGTCAGGGCTGCAGCGGAACCCGATTTCAGCTACGGCGTTTGCCAAAAACGCTGCCGTCATCCCCGTATTTCCGGTACTTCCTGTTTCCTCTTTATCGGCCAGCACAAGCACGGCCGTCCGTTCCGGAGCGGATGTCTCCAGGCAGGCCCTCAGCGCCGTATAGGCACAGACACGGTCGTCCTGACCATAACCTCCGACAAAACTCCGGTCCAGCCCGACATCCCTGGCAGGCCAGGCCGGAACCAGTTCAAGTTCCGCACTGATCAGATCCTCCTCAACAAGGCCATAATTGCGGTAAAGCAACTCCAGCACGGCCAGCTTGAACCGTTCATTTAATTCCGTACTCCCGAGAGGGATGCTCCCGGCCAGGATATTCAAACTTTCGCCAGACACTGCTTCCAACATTTTTTTGTCCATCTGGTCCTTGGCCAGGTGGGGCAGCAAATCGCTGACAGTAAAGACGGGTTCCAGGGGGTTCTCACCGATGATTACCGGAATACTGGAACCGTCATTTTTAACAACCAGGCCATGCAGGGCAAGGGGAACCGAGAGCCACTGGTATTTTTTTATTCCACCGTAGTAGTGGGTTTTCAAGAAGACAAGATCCTCTTCCTCGTAGAGGGGCTGGGGCTTCAAATCCAGGCGGGGGCTGTCGATGTGGGCGCCCACAAGATGCAGCCCCTTCACCAGGGGAATTCTGCCAAGAACAGCTGCAACCAGCGCCTTGCGGCGGATGTTTGTATAGACCTTGTCCCCCGGCTTAAGACTAGAATATTCTGACAGGTCCCGAAAACCTGCCCCTCTGAGCAGATTTTCAGATACAGTAACAACTTCCCGCTCTGTCTTGCCGGCATCAAGAAACTGTTTATAATCTTCGGCAAAAGCCATGGTTTGAGTTTTTTCTTCTGCACTCAGAAGATCCCAGACATTACGCCTGTTGTAGGCCAACCGGGCGGCCGGGTGTTGTTCTATAGCTGTATTCATTGTATATCCCCCATCTTTTTAATAAGTGATAATTAATCAACAGCTGTGATGTTACGGTGTCTAATTATAGTTTATTATTGTTAGTATAAATTTAGTCTACCCTAAAATGCCCGGAAATGTTATGCTCTTTCCCAGGGCAGCAGGATGCTGTTTTAAGTCTTACTGGCCTCCGTCACCGGTATCTGCCACAATCCGTCCTGTACCCTTTCAGACCTGTCCGGCAGGGGATATTTGATGGCATCAAAGATAGGGTCGAAATAAGGCAGTAAAATTGAATCCTGGAAGGCCTTTCCGGGGGGCAGGGATGTCCCGGGAGATCCGGATTCGCTGCCGGGAACGGCATAGCCCCGCTGGAAGGGCGACATCAGCGTCAGGACGATCAAGACAACAATGATCCCCCGCACCAGGCCGAACAAAAGGCCTCCAAGATGATTGGGCAGCCCCAAAAAGCTGACGTCGGCAATTTTGGTTAAGATGCTCCCGGCCAGGCTGGCGGCCCAGACCGTAGCAAAAAGCAGAACCAAAAAGCAGAGGACCTCCAAAATCCCGGACGCAAAAACTCCCGTTAAATAATCACCAAGGGGATTCAGCGGGTTTGACGCGGCAGGCAAAGCAGCAATCGTTTTGCCCGGGAATTGCACATGGGTCAGGGTCTCGTTTGCAGGGAGCCAGTTCTTGAGGAAATTCTCCAGCATAGGCTGTAGTTTTTCCTGCATGTTCCACCGGGTGGAGAGGTAGGCAGCAAAAGCGCGATGATAGGTAAAAGCAACAACCAGACCGATGATCATACCGGCAAGCCCCGAGAGGCTTTTTAAAAGGCCGCTGCGCAGGCCCCGCAGGGCAGAGAGGACAAGAATTATAATAATCACCCAGTCCAGCCAGTTCACGGTTTCACGTTCCTTTCAATCAATTATTTCCTATAATATATATGAAAACCCTTTAGGATGTGAAGCTTTTTTTAATTTTCCGGAAGTAAATGGTAAGAGGAAGCACTAACAGTCCCACCAGCAGAACGAGACCGGCGCAACCGAACAAAGGATAGAGCACGCGGACAAGACCGGAGAAGCTAAATCCGGAAAGGGGCAGCGCCAGCAAACAGGCGCCGGTTCCCCAAAAGCGGTACAAACTGCCTCCTCCGGGAGCCAACCTGCTGGCGAAGCCGTGGGCGTCGGCAATGGCCGTGGTGAGAATGGCCAGCCAGATTAAAATACCAAGACCCCAGCTGAAAAAGGGTCCCAGAAGCCCGGTCAAATAAAAAAGGGGGATTTGATAAGAGGCCGCCTCCGGCATGTGTGCCAGACCGGCCAGAGTGACAAGAAAGACCGCCAGGCCAATCAGGAACCCCCCCAGGGCCCCCCCGGCAATTCCCAATTTCAAGGAAACAGACCGCCCCAGAGAGGAAAGAACCGCTACGGGAACCACCATATTGTAGGACACATATAAAAAACCCGCTGCAATCCAGTTCCCCGCCACTCCCCGGGCAGGCCCTGTTGAAGACTGCAGAACATCAGGCAACCCGCCAATCCCAAGAGCCGCCAGGGAAATCAAAAAAACTGCCAGCAGTTTCAGGGGAACCAGAAAAACATTGGCAGTCATTACTCCCTCCAGGCCTCCCAGAATCACCAGCGAGGTCAGAATAGCCACCACCCACACACCCGCCTTTACCGGCAATCCGAACTGCTCCCCAAAAACAGCTGCACTTCCGGCCATCATCACGCTCAAACCTCCCAGCAGCATGAAAAGGCTAAGGCCGTCCATCAACTTGCCTATCCGCGGCCCCAGCAAAAAGTTCAGAAACTCTTTATAGTTTGCGGTTTTGATTGTAATACTAAGAAACATCACCAAACCGCCCAGATAGGAGAAGAGCAGTGTCGCCAGAACTGCGCCCGTCAGCCCTTTGCCGTCGTGCAAAATAAAAAACTGCATGATTTCTTGCCCTGAAGCAAATCCCGCCCCTATAACGGCGCCGATGTATGCTGTTGAGATTTTGGCCAAAAGCCAGAAATCTCCCTTCAAGCAGTTCATGCGCGCAACCCCCCGGGCCAACCTCAATTTCACCCTGATGCAATACTATGCACTTGCCCCGGCGGGCTGACCAAAAAAATTTTGCCCTTTAGGAATAACTCCTCCCCGGGGTGGTAATAAATATATTAGTTGTGTTTTTTCAAGGGGTGAGTTATAACATGACTGCATTGAATACAGCCCATATTGACCCGGGCCCGGGAAAAACCCGGATTAACATAGAAGATCCGATGGCAGCCAGTAAACTTGCCTGGGATTTGGTCGACCGGCTGCAGCGGTTCGGTCTTGAGCCGGAAAGCCCCAGAATCCTGCTTTGTATCGGCACTGACCGCTCTACGGGAGACTGTCTGGGACCCCTGGTGGGTTCCAAGATAGACCTGCTGCAACAAGACTTTTTTACAGTTTACGGCACCCTGGACAAACCTGTACATGCCAGCAACCTCAGGGAAACATTGCACGAAATAAACACGTTTTTCAATAACCCCTTCATTATTGCCGTAGATGCCTGCCTGGGGCGCATGGAAAACGTAGGCAGCATTCAACTGGGGAACGGTTCCCTGCAGCCCGGAGCGGGAGTAAACAAAGAACTTCCTCCGGTGGGCCAGGTTCACATAACAGGGATCGTCAATGTCGGAGGTTTTATGGAATACATGGTCCTGCAGAACACCCGTCTGAATCTGGTGATGCGTCTTGCTGACGTAATCGTCAGCGGTCTGAGCAAAACCATTTCTGAGTTCCGCAAACAGAATGCCCGGGAAATCTAAATCCCGGGCATTTCCTTTCCTGTTGCTAATACTATTCTAAAGAAACTGATTAAAGGCGCTGCTTCAAGTCATTCAGAACCTGGGCGGCTGTTTTTCCGGAAGCGTCAATAACCACAGACTTATTCGAGATATCCTGCATACCCATTATATTTTCACTCATTCCCGTGATTACAGTAGCGTCTACCCTGTCAGACGTTCCAGGCTTGATCACAGCGTACCCTTCTTCTTCCAGGACGCTTTTGATCTGGGAAAGACCCTCTTCAACAGCTATAACCTTTTTCATAAAGCTAAAATCACCTCCACCCTTTTTTAATTTATCTTTCCCTGAGGAAAGGTTTTAAATTTCCTTATTTCCACCCGTTCATTCAGACGAAACCCGGCAAAAAACACTTATTATACCTGCCTTTTAAACCCCTTGTTCCTGCAATTCCCTGAGGATTTCCCCAACTTCAAAGTCTTCGACCTGATCGAATTCTTCATAATACTGGCCCACTGCGTAAAAACATTCCGGAACGAGGAGACAAACCACGCGGTCCGCCTCTTTTTTTAGGGTTTCCAATGTATCCCTGGGCGCCACAGGAACAGCCACAATCAACTCTTCCGGCTGGTAATTGCGGGCAGTACGAAGTGCAGCGAGCATTGTGTGCCCGGTTGCCACACCGTCATCCACCAAAATGAGCTGTCCCCCCTGAAAACGGCGGAGCATCCTCCCTGCCCCGTTTAAATTCATCCGGCGCTTGATTTCACGCACTTCATCATTCTTTTTTTCCTCCAGTTCCGTCCGGGTTACACCAAGGAGGTTGACCAGGCGGTGGTCAACGATGCAAGTCCCATCCTGGGTCACAGCGCCGATGGCTACCTCCGAATTATGAGGGGAGCCTATTTTGCGGGGGATGATCAGGTCCATCAGATAACCCAGTCTCCGGGCAATCTCATAGCCAACCACCACACCACCCCTGGGAATCGCCAGCACAATCCCTTCTCCTTCACTATAGGGGACCAGTTTCCCGGCCAGCCGTCTCCCGGCATCAACGCGGTCTTTAAACACGTTCCCACCCCTTACACTAAGTATTAAAAAGGCTCCACCGGCTTGTTTATGTACATTCATGCCCAGCCGACATAGCCTCTTATACCTGAATTCCATAAGAAAAAAAGATCCCGGCCAAGGAGCCCCGGATAATGATCAGAAACAATAAATAAGTTATACTAAAGTGATTAAGGAAATCATCTCAGTGGAGGAGTCTGGATTGAGGATTATCTATATTGACTGCACAGCCGGCCTAAGTGGAGGAGCGCTTCTGGGAGCGCTGGCAGATCTCGGCCTCGACCGGGAGCAGCTATTTGAGGAACTGCAGCAGGAGATTGCAGGCGCCTTTAATGTTTCATTTAACCTTTCCTTTCAAAAGGAGCCCCGCCGGGCAGCCCTGAGGACCGTCCTGGATCTATCGCAAGACTGTCTGGCGACAGCCGCCGGGGAATTTATCAAAACCTTCTTCCGAGAAGAAAGCGCTCAAAGCTCTCCCTTTCCCATGATTAAAAAAATATTCCAGGAGGATCTTGCTGCCCGCTCCAGGCTGGAGGGGCTCCCCCCGGAAGAGGTCACCGTTACGCCCGCAGAGGCCATAAAAACTGCGATCCTGGCTGCCGGCGTCTTCACATCTTTGAAGCAACTGGGCTTTCCCCGGATTGTAGCCTCGCCGGTTCCCATTGGTCCGCCCCCTTTGGAAGGCGCGAAGGACGGGGCCGGCCACCTGGTCCTGGAACTGGCGAAGGGGGCTGCGGTCAGGCCTACAAGCAGTCCGTCTGTTTATGTTTCACCCGCAGGAGTTGCCATCCTTACCCGGATTGCGGACGAATACGGTGAGCTGCCTGAAATGGAACTGGAAGAAACAGGTTACGGCGCTCTTGGCGACTACGGCAGGGGAGGTGTAGTCCGCGTCCTTTACGGTTCCGTTCCCTTAGCTGAGCCTTCTATCGGCAGGCGTGAGACGGTCCTGGTCATAGAAACGGGCATAGACGACATGAACCCGGAGTTTTTTCCCTACCTGATTGAGCGACTCCTTGCGGCAGGCGCCCTGGATGCTTTTTTAATCCCTATCTATATGAAAAAAGGACGGCCGGCCAACCTGCTGAAAGTGCTCTGCAAGGGGGACAAGCTGGAGCAAATTCTCCAGATCATTTTCAAGGAATCAACTACTCTTGGCGTTCGCATACACGAGGAAACAAGAAGAGTTCTCCAGCGCAAATTCTTCCAGGTCTCCACTCCGTACGGGGAAGTAACCGTGAAGGCAGGGTACGCCGGTCCTGAAACAGTCCTGCAGCTGGCCCCGGAATTTGAAGATTGCAAACGGATTGCCTCCGGAACCGGAACCCCTCTTAAGGAGGTTTATGCTGCGGCGCAGCGCAGCGCTTTTGAAAAGATAAAGGAGCAGGAAAATAGGGAGCGTTGATACTAAGGCAATAGGTCAACCATAACCTCTGCATTATCTACAACAAGGGATGGCGCCTTTAACAAACTCCGTTATATTCATTCAACAACCGGCTCATGACTGCCCCTTGAGCGGTTTTGAGCCTTGCTAAAAACTGTTTTAACAGTGATTTTGCAGGCCCTGTCTGGCCCGGCTAGAAAATGTTTCACGTGAAACATTATCCCTTATCTCCCGGCAGAAGCCCCGGGATCCTTTGTAATTCTTGCTCGAATTTATTATTTCCAGTTCCATCATAGCTTATCTGGAGGTTACTGGTATATTGTGTTCATTCTTATTTGTTGAAATCTGTTGATTTTATTTTATCGGTTACACTTTTCTATAACTTCTTCAGCAGACCAATCACAATTCCATTAATCCGAACCTGATCAGGATCTAAATTGATTGGTTCTTACCTTGAGTTTTCAGGTATTAGCAGTACACTGTCACCCATCTGCATGTACCGCTTCAGTGTAGCTTCATCATTCAGCAGGGCAATCACAATCTGCCCGTTGTCTGCCGTAGATTGTTTGTTGACAATAACATAATCACCCACATCAATGCCGGCATCCTTCATGCTATCACCAACCACTTCCAGCATAAATGTATTTTTGGGCTGAATCATCCAGGACAGCGGCAGCGCAAAGTATTCCTTGATTTCTTCATTCACTGTTAAAGGGCTGCCAGCTACCACATCTCCCAAAACAGGAATGTCCATAACTTCAACATCTGGAATAGCCAGTTCTGAATCCAAACGTTTTAACGATATCACTCCAGGATCTTTACTGTCACGTTCGTAAATCATATCCGGCTGGTTGCGGTAGCTTTTATAACAGTACCTTTGTAATGTATCCGGCAACATTGAATTATTAAACCGTGGCAGATCCTCTATCTCATCTAAATCACTGTCCATAATCTTCAGGTTGTAGCCATCCGTAATTAAGCAGTAACGCACCGTTTCTAATAACCGCATATAGGAGGCAGCCTGTTTTTCTGCGTCAACAATACCCGCCCGGTATTTTTTCGTTTCTACCAGTATGTAAGGAACCCACTTTCCCTGGAAATAAATTTTGACAACAATATCGACAAATCCTTTCCGGGAAAAATCCATCACCGGATATTCCACTTCCAACATTTCTTCTTTATAACCGTATGAATCTATTAACCCTCTCAGAATCCACTGCCGTATTATCTCTTCTTTTGCATAAACGTCCAGGATCTTATCCTTCTTTAGATAATCAGTTATACTGATCGTGTATAGGGGTTTGAGGCAGATGTTTCTCCGAAAACGCAGATAAATAGTGTCGATCTCATGGATGAAGCGTGAGGGTTTTTGGTGGCTGCTCAGGTAGAGCAGGTCATTAGCCCGGGTCATACCAACATATAAAAGCTTCCGTTCATCAGATTCCAGCAGTTTGTCATCGTCTTCACTCAGGCCACCGGTAAACGGGATTACTCCTTCATTTATGTAGATAATCAGTACTACTTTGAATTCCAATCCCTTAATTGAGTGCATGGTGCATAGCTTCACCGTTTCACTTTCAAAATTCGGGTTATCACGGTCCAAAACCTCACACGGTACCTCCTGCTGCGCAAGATAATGCTGTGCTTCCTGGGCTATCCGCCACTCCCTGGCAATTATGCATATTTCCGAAAGCTTATATTCATTTGATAGTTCGTAGATGGTTGTTTTTATATAATCCAATTCTTCTTTTGAAGTTCCAAAAAAACGGTAAATAGGATAATGGCCCCAACGGTCCACAAGCGACGGCTTAACAAAATCGGCATCATTCTTTAGATTTTCATCCTTTTCCAGCAACGAATAAGCCGCCTCGGAAATCTGAGTGGTTGTCCGATAGTTTTTTGAAAGAGTCCTGCTTCTTCCGCTCATATCGTAACCCAGGCTAGTGTAACTTCTGCCCTTGCCCAACCAGGAATGAGTATAAATGCTTTGTGCGTTATCGGCAATAAAGGTTATGCTGGAATAAGGCTTTGGCTTATAGAGGCGTTTAACCATCTCCAGCTGTGCCTTCGTCAAATCCTGGCTCTCGTCAATAATAATGTGTGTATAGGTCTCAGTTTCTTTTACCGGAGCTGTCAAGGCGATTTTATTCATCATCCGGAATTCCGTAAGCTTTTCCTTCATTATCATTTCTTGATAAATCTCTTTTAGTTTGAAAATAGAGGACCGGATCTCTGAGTTTTTAAAAAGCTTTTGTGGTGTTTTCTTCATAACATTGGTAGCCCTACCGATCCGGTCCACATGCTGGTACTCTTCCAGCGTTTCAATTAAACAGGCGTCAATCCACTCTATTTCATCGATGAGGAAGACTGCATTCTTATGGTTGATTATCTTAGTTGCCGGATATTTCTCCATAAATAAATGAATCGCTTTCGACATCAAATTAAATTTATCACTTTTTGTGGTCAATTTGATATTAGTATCTGAGCAACATTTTCGATAATATGCATAAACAATGCTATCGATTGTTTTAATGTCTCCCTTTCCTTCAGTGTGCAGCAATTCATTTATGTTTGTCTGATCTTCCAGGTTTTCAACTTTGTTATAAAGGTACTTGATATAGTTCCGCAAGGTTTTGTTAAAGGTGACCAGCAGAACTTTGTCGTCCTTCTCAAGACAATAACGCTTCATAAGATAAGACATCCGGTGCACAGCAACCGTAGTCTTACCACCACCGGCAACTCCTTTAATCAAAATATGTCCGGAAGGTTCCATCAAAATCAGTTTTTTCTGTTCAAGGTTTAACTGCATAATACAACCTCCAGGTTTCATAGCTTCTAAGGTATCAGGGGAACAGATTGCTGACAAATAATTTAAAACACTTCTATCTGTATACCATACCAGGACAATTTTAATTATCTCGCTATATTATTAACTTGACACAATATGAATAATGGATAGCCGGATCTATCACTTTCAACACCCACCATGTATAAATAATATTTATTTTTCTTGCTTCTCCTTATTGTCGTGTTGAAATAGATAAATAATTTGAATCCTATACAGTCCATTCTTCCATCATCATTTTATAATGTTCAATGTGGTTGGTGTGCCCGAAAATGTTTTTGAAAACCTCGAAGTATTTATCAATTATATCGTCAGAGTGCTCTATAAATAAATCGTCAGGAATGCCGTGAGAACCGTCATTAATCCAACATATCAAAGACCTGCATATTTCTTGTTCCTGGGGGGTTGAAAATTTCTTTATTAAATCATCATCGCCATATTTGCCAAGAATTTTAAAGTAATTTTCAATAATTCTTCTCATGGTATTCTGAATAGTTATTCCAGAACTGTTTTCCCTGTTTTTCAATTCCTTCCAAAGAAGTTCATAGGAACTTTGAATAGGATTATTCTTTTCAAAACACTGAATAGAAGATACATTATTATTTTTTCGTAGAATCCAATAGTATGTATCATTAGATTCTTTTTTACGACCGTCAAGAAATGAAACTTCCTTATGAAAATAAACATTATGCGTTAAGAGTATTAACTGCTTTATGTTTCCTTCACCTCTTTTAATCGACTTAACTATCTCTTTAAGCAATGAACTGACAACAAACAAAATATTGCTATCCAGACTTGAAATTGGATCGTCAACTACTAAAATTCTATCCTCCGAAATCGAATCTTCTGATTTACTTCCTTTAGCTAGTTGCAAGAAATAAAGAAAAGTTATAAAGGTAATTTCTCCCTCACTTAAAGTTGATTCAGCTATTGACCCATCTTCTCTTTGAATTTGATACTGGTTCTTTTCAGTTTTAGAAGGAACGATTTCAAAATTTAAAAATCCATATGATTTTAATATTCGGTTTATTTCGTCAACAGATGGTTGAACACTTGTTACATTTTTATTGGCTTCTTTTATTTTGCTATTTAGTTGTTTATACTTTGTCTGTAATTCTTTATATTGCCTTTCTAGAGCAATTATACCTTTTTGTAATCCCTTTGATTTATTATTAAAATTTTCAATTTTAGTTTTGTTCTCTTCAATAATATATTTCCAAATTTCCTTAATTAGATTGGCTCTTTCAGAAGCGTAATTTTTAACAATGGCATTATGAGAAGTAATCTCATCATTGGCACTTATTATCAACTGTCTAATATTCTCCAATTGTTCTTTTACCGATATTAAATTAATGCTACGGCTTGGCTCTTTGATTTTATTATTTAGTAATTCTCTATTGGAAATAAATTGGCTGGTTAAAGTTTTTAGATAGGCGGAGAATGTTTCGAGATTGATTTTAGTTTCACTGTTTGCCTTTTCAGTTGCTTCAATCTGTTGTAAAACATTTATCAAGTTTGAGGCCAGCCGGTTATATTCTTCTGCACTAGATTTTACAAGGGCTGAGTCAGTAGCGAAAGTTTCGTCAAAATAATCATCCAGCTGCTTTCTAAAATCGTCTGTAATAGTTGGTTGCTGGCAAAAAGGACAGGTATTATTATTTGCCCGTAAGTGGTTTCTACCTTCATTTACCCAGTCACTCAGATTTAGTTTTTGAATCAGTGCTGCAATTTTAACATCAGCTTTACCGATGATTTTCTTCTGCCATATTTCTTCTGTTTCGATTTCAGTTAACCGTGCAAAGTCAATTGAAGTAATAAAAGGCATTGTTTCTGGCACTCTTCCAAAAATTGTTTTTGCCTTATCTTTTAATTCTTTATATGTTTTAAGGGCTGCTTTATTATTTTGAAAATTATCAAGAAGTTTAGTTTTGAAAGTTTCTTTTTTTTGAAAACCTTTAAAAG